>NZ_PREX01000027.1 GCF_009935905.1 Alkalibacterium sp. MB6
TAAAAACACCGTCAAATCAAGGATCATTCTTCCTAGATTTGACGGTGTTTTCCAATTCAGCTAGTTATTTCCCAGCCCCTCTATTGTTTTATCTATTCTGGTTTAAAGCATAGGTAAAGATAGCATGAGCCACGCCGTCTTCGTTATTGGATTTTGTCACAATATCTGAGACAGCTTTGACATCATCCGTTGCATTTTCCATAGCGATACCTATACCAGCATAGCCGACCATGTCCACGTCGTTGCCACCGTCCCCAATAGCCATCACTTCACTCGATGAATAGCCCAACCGTTCGGCTAATGCTTTCACTGCCATCCCTTTGCTCGCTTGTTTGTTGACAAATTCAAGGAAAAATGGCTCGCTTCGCAAAACAGTATAGTCATCCCAAAGATGCTTCGGCAAACGGGAAATAGCCTCTTCCAAGACAGAAGGATGGTCAATCATCATCATTTTATTGTAATGAGTTGACGGGTCCATTTCTTTTGGCTCATGGTAAAACAAAGGAATGTTGATTAAGAACGATTCTCTAACAGAATACATACTGATATCCTTATTAGGTGTAAAGATACCTTCGTTTATAATGGCATGAAAATGAGTTCCGGCAGTCGATGCGGCTTCTTGCAAGACAAGATAATCCTCGTGGGTCATTGTATACTCAGCAAGAATCTCTTCAGAGGCAACTTTTTGAACCAGAGCCCCATTATACGTGATGACATAATCATCTTCGTGGGTGAATTCAAGTTCCTTTAGGTAATCAGTGACTCCAGGAAAGGGCCGGCCAGTACATAAAACAACTTGAATCCCTGCCTTTTTGGCTGCGTGGATAGCTTCTTTCCCTTTTTCCGTCCACTTTTTGTCATCATTTAATAAGGTACCATCTATATCAATTGCAATTAACTTAATCGTCATTCATCTGCTCCTTCATCAATCGGAGTGGGACGAATAATCGCACCATTTAAAATATAGCGCTGAAAATCGTCATACTCATCTTGAAACATATTAATATGTGTTTGTTTGTCTTCTAAAAATTCTTTTGGAACAAATAAGCGGTCATCTCCTTGAAGGCGTCCGCCAAGAGTCCGAACAACTGGACTGGCTTCACTCAATTCAACCAGTGTCCCGTCTGGGTGCATCAATAAAATAGGGGTCTTGCTTTTTAGTTTGTAATCATAAGGCAAATCGGAACTGCTGTGAGTCATTGTAAATAAATCTTTATCGTAAGTCAATTTGCCAACGATTGAACGCAGGGTTTCGACAAGGTCTTCGTCCTGATCTTTTTGGTAAGTCACTGACTTCAGTGGTTTACGGTTCAAAAACATGTTGGATAATTCGCTTAAATACGCATCTTTACTGTCACACCACTGAATAATCGCTGTCAATAGAACCCCGTCATCTAAGTTCAAGTAGTCAGTCAACGTAGGGGTCTCATTGAAAAAAGGATCTAAAAGTGGAAAGGTCGGATACAAGTTATCCTGTTGATACAACTGTTTCGCTCTATACAAGAGCCGGTCTAGTGTCACTTCCATCCCTCTAGAAACAGGGTGAAAATAAACTTGCATGTACATTTGGAAACGGCTGACGACATAATCTTCAACAGCGTGCATGCCTTGATACTGAAAGGCGATGCCCCCTTCATAAGGCCGAATCACGCGGAGAATACGTGATAAATCGAACGCTCCATACGTCGCACCAGTGAAAAAGGCGTCTCGCTGCAGATAGTCCATTCGGTCAGCATCGATTTGACTGGATATTAATTGGACGACTTGGGGGTTAGTATGCTGCTTAGTAATGACGCTAGCCACTTGATTAGGAAAATCGAGTGACACTCGTTTCAACACGGCATTGATTTCGGTTTCGTCAGACAAGATAATATCTGTCGTAATCTCTTCGTGATCCGTTCCGAATAGCTTTTCAAAGGTATGTGAAAAAGGACCGTGCCCGACGTCATGGAGTAAGGCCGCACACAAAGTAACTAAGCGCATGGACGCATCCCATTCCTCCGGGTAATTGCGTTCAAACATGTCGACAATTTTGCGTGTAATTTCATAAACCCCGAGGGAATGAGAAAAGCGGGAATGTTCCGCACCATGGAAAATATATTGAGCAGTTCCTAATTGTTTAATGCGGCGTAGGCGTTGAAACTCTTTAGTATCAATTAAGTCCAAAATAAGTTTGTGGCGAATATGAATATAGTCGTGAACAGGGTCCCTAAAGACTTTCTCAATAGGAAGACGATCACTTTCTTCAAATGATAATGGATGCATCGATCACTCTTTTTACAAATGCTTACAAATGAAGGTGCTCATTTATAAGGTGCTGTGTCTCGTAAAAAGAACTCCTTTCATTGACCATCAGCACGATGGGGAGGTTAGGGAAGCATTTTTTCATTACGGGTAATCATTTTTTCCATTCCCTCGGTGTAAGCCGTATGAATGGTCTCGCTGATAGTAGCGGGTTCAATAAGTAAACCGGCATCAGTAAAAACGTTTAAGATGCGTGCTTTGACATCATCAATTGAAAACGACTGGCCCAAAGCTTCTGTCAAAGTGGTCATCGACTCGGGACGGACCGTTGGAAAATCCCATTTAGTCTCTTGGTCCTGCAGGCCTTTATCATAAAACGTTCGAATCATCTCTGCCCGTTTGCGCTGATCGGCATAAACACTTAGGTAAATCATGACGGCAATACCGCCGCGGATGCGCCGTTGAGCAATCCCAGCAATTTTTCTACCGTTAATACTCAAGTCATACTCACCAGGGCAGTAAGAATCACTCACTTCATAAGCATCAATCGACTGTCCGAAAGACTCAAAAGCGACCTGGATTAAGTCATGCATACGGGAATACGCATCATTAATGGGTAGACGCGTATCTTCTTCAGGAAAAATAAGGGAGAGATTTAAGATGCCGTCGTCACTCACAATCCCTAGACCACCGGAATTACGAACCATATAAGGGTAGCCATGGTCTTTAAAAACCGAAAGGGCATCAGTTAAAAAAGGTAACTTGGTGTCCATCATGCCTAGAATAATTAAAGGCGGTGTGGTCCAAAAGTGTAGGATGGTCTTCTTCGTTTCGCCAGCTTCTTTAATAAAGGCATCTGTTAAGGCGAAAGGGGAAAACGTGTGCTGAGTGTACGGGTCGGGTAAGTCATCAAATAATTCAATTGGAGAATGCAAAGCATCTAAAAAAGAGAGAGAATCTGTCATAGTTGTCCGTCCTTCATATAAGTAAATAGCTAGTCTTAGCTTTTAAGTATCTCTAGTATAGCAAACTGTTGCTGAAAAAGGAGTGCGAGACTTTAAATTGAACGACAGATTTTATAGTGTCGCTAGAATTGACAAAAGCCGCTCATATGAGCGGCTTTTTATTTAAAAAGTAAATATTTTTAAAGCGAATGATTCCTAATTCCTATTTGTATCGATATAACTGTGTTTCTCATTTAAACAATGCAATCCCTACCTCTATTGCATCCTTACAACTCCATAGTTGCGCCAGTATGAATAAACTTCTTTAAAACATGTTTATATAATAGTTCATATTTACCTTTAAGGTAGTTAAAGTGTACCATTATTTGAGAAAAAGGCAACTATTAGGATTTTTGAAAAATATCATATGAGACCTTCAATGGCATTTATGATAAACTATAAAGGAAAGAAAATAGATTTATAGAAAAGGAAGGAGTAGCGATTGTGCCTTCAAAAAAATTAACAAACGGACTGCCAGCTGAAGTGACGATGGAAACATCCTATGTACAAAATGGAGAAACGCATCATCATTCGTTTCAGGAAACAGGTAGAGTCGTTTACATGAACAATAGTTATTATATACGATTTGAAGAGTCTCATCCTGAAGAAAATGTACCTGTGACAGTGAAGATTAATCCGGATGGTATGGTCAATTTAATCCGTAGAGGAGAACAGACCATGCGATTGGCATTTGATAGTGATAACAGTACAGAAACTAATTATAAAACCCCTGCCGGAATATTCCCGTTACAAGTCGTCACGGAAAATTTAAGGGTCAGTTATTACGATCGTCCCTTTGCCGGAAGAGTGTGGGTTGATTACGCGCTGTATCTCCACGAGCAAAAGCTTGGAGACTATCAAATGCGATTGCGTTTTACCACATAATCGTGTAGGATAAATAGGTTATGATATAAACAAGTAGACTGATTAAAGAGAGGGCGTATAAGTCGTGGAATTAAATCAATTCGAAGGACAAGCAAAACAAGAATTAGCCATGGTAGACGTGGCTTATGCCATTTTAGAAACGACTGGAGAAGTCATGGATTTCAACGATCTGTTGGCTGAAACAGCTGAGTATTTAGAAATGGAAGACGGAGATTTAGAGAGCGAAATGGCTCAGTTTTATACTGATTTAAATGTAGACGGCCGCTTTATTTCCCTCGGAGATAACCGTTGGGGCATGCGTAGCTGGTACCCGATCGACTCCATTGATGAAGAAATCACACATGATAATGATGCAGAAGATGAAAGACCTCGCCGTAGAAAACGCCGCCGTAAAGCTGCATTTGACGACGAGTTCGAAGAGGAACTGGAAGAAGAGTTGGGCGCTGAAGAGTTAGACGAAGAAGATGAAGAAGACGATGACGAAATCGAATACGGTGCGCGCGTCCCTGTAGACGAACACGGAGTCATGGTAGACGAAGAAGATGCAGAAGACTTGGGCGAATACAAAGCTGATCTTGAAGACCTCGGAGAAGACGAAGAGGATGAAGAACTCGAAGGCTTAACAATTGTAGACGACGAAGAAGTGTTAGAAGAAGACGAAGAGGAGTAAACTTCGGCTCAATTAACCAGATAAATAAGAGACCTTTTCCTGAGATAGTTCTGGAAAAGGTCTGTTTGTTATTTATGGAAAGTGTAAAGTAAAATGGATGAGTTAATCGGCATAGTCAATACTTGTAATTACGTGGTGCAACATGTAAACTTATTGATAAGAGGTGGTATAGTATGGATACTGTAAAAGCTAGAAAACAAGGAAATTCTATAATGGTCACTCTATCTAGTAAACTCGGTGTAGAAGCAGGCCAAGAATATTACTATTATAAAGACAGTAAAGGGATTATTTCGTTGATTCCGAAAGTAGAAGACTTCTTTTTAGATGCTGAAGAAGGAGAATATGTTGATAAAGAAGATGAATTTGCTACAAACTACTCACCTAAAGGGCAAGAGTTAAATGATTAAGCAAAGAGATATTGTAACCATAGATTTTGAGCCATCAAAAGGCAGTGAAATCCGAAAAAGGAGACCGGCTATAGTCATGAGCCGAGATGAATATAACCACTCTTCAAACTTAATTATTGTTTGTCCTATTACATCAACAAATAAATTAAGGCCCTATTTTATTTCAATTACTAGTGAAGTGCTTAATGAACAAAGCAAAGTGAACACTAAACAAGTTTATTCGTTAGATTACTGTAAATTATGGTTTTATTTCGCACTAACTTCAAGCGCTATGTTGCACTAATAGAACAAAAAAAGACTATTTCGCTAAATGAAATAGTCCTTTTTATTACTTATTTTACTCCAATGACTAAACTATCTCGTGCAGCTTCCACTACTTCTGTCGTGATAGTTTCAAGGTTATTGATTTCTAATATTCTTTCGATTTGGGTGAAAAGTCTTTGGATAAGTCGAAAGTTTCCACTGGTAATTTTAATAATACTAGTGACAGCTTCATAATTAGCAAAATCTTCCAGTTGGACAGATAATCCTAACTCTTCCCATTTGTATTCCAGAATATGGTGGATCTCGTCTTTACTCAATCTGTCAAATTCATGGGCAAAACCTATTCTCGAGTAGAGTTGAGGATAACGAGCCAATCGCTTTTCTATACCCGGCATTCCAATAAAGATCATAGCCACATCTTTTTGGTCATAAATATCTCTTAATTGTTCTAAATGCTGTACTTTTAATCGATCTATTTCATCAATAATAATGAGATCAATTTCTTCATACACATTCGTTGAGTATTTTTCTTCTGCTCCTAACTGAAGAACTCTATACATACTTTTAACCATACCCATTTTACCACCGATCATATCGATTTCATTCGTCATTTTAGTCGCCCGTATGGCTGGAGCGGTGTAAAATATTGTTTTCGCTTCAAGGATTTTTTCATCTGCATTCATTCCGATTTCTTCCGATTTTTTGTAATCAATTTGTTTTTCGACCCAATTCCAATTTGAATATTGCTTAGCGGATAAAGTTTTCCCAACTCCGGGTAATCCATAACAAATTCCGATATATTTGTATTTGATACATGCCTGACAAAATTCTACAAAGCGTTTATATTCTTTTGTTTCAATAAAATAGGGTGTTTTATTCATTGTAATACCTCTTAATTTTTGACTTCTTAGAATCTTTTTTGTTTACAGGATTATCTAACTCTTTCTGCTTAGATGAAATAAGTTCTTCCGCAATATTATTTCCAGAATGGAGCTGATTTTCAAGGTTTTTCCGTGCTTTATTACGTGCCGCAACAATCTCTTTTAAATCGACTTCGTAATCAGAAATTTCAGGAGAAATTGCCGTACATAAATATTGGTCTTTGTAAAATACACGAATCTCAGCAATATCTCTTGGATCATATCGAATGATAACAGTTTCACCTACATAAGCTGCTAAATTGGTGTCAATATATCTTAAACCTTGGAAGTGAATTCCATCAGAATGAACTTTTCTTGGCTTTCCAACATTTAATAACAATAAATCTAAACTTTCTAGACTATCTGGTTGATGAGGAAGAAATCCTGAATTATTCCACATCTTTATAGGTTCCTGTTTTGTAGTGCCATGCACTCTATGGTGATAGTCATATATAATAAAATGCGCTAATTTCTCATCAAGCTCTTTTATCGTAAGAAGATTTAAAGTATTTTGATTCCCAATGTAACCTGGTAAATCTTGCAAAAATAATTGATTAATTGTTAAAAAGAAACGTTCTATTTTCCCCCGTCCTCTTGGCATACCTACCGTAGAAAAAATAAGATTGATTTTTAAATCAATTGCGACTTGCTCCAAATGATTTGAAGTGAAATCACTTCCGTGATCGGTATAGAAAGTTTCAGGTATACCACATATTTGCCAATCAGAGTTGCTTTTTTTCCATATTGCTTGGTGTAAAACTAAAGAAGTTTGAATAGCAGAAGGAGCTTGAAAACTAAGGAAATACCCTGCAACTGCTCGGCTATAATCATCTAAAATAATTGTTAACCATGGCCTCTCAGGCTTTCCTTTTTCGTTTAAAACAAGGATATCCAAGGGAGTGTGGTCAGCCTGCCATATTTCATTGGGATAATAAGACTCACGACGATAAACCAAATCATAATTATTTTGATATTCTTTTTTTCCTTTATGAGCAAGTTCCTTTAATTGTGGCGACAGATTTTTAGCAATCGCATATACTTGATTGTAACTAGGCGGGGCCCAATTTTTCTTTTTACAAATTTTACAGACTTTCCGATGAATAGAAGTTAAGGTGTTTTTTTTGTTTTCAAATATAAGCTTTTTAATTTCTTCTTGTACATTTTCTTCTACTTTAAAGCTTCCTGAATCCGAGCGCTTTCTTCGGATCAATCCTTTCAACCCTGATTGTTGATATTGATTTACCCAATGGTATAAAGTTCTTTTTGGAACCCCTGATTCTTCAGCAATATTACTCAAACTTTCTTCATGCTTAAGATAAGGGGCAATCACTTGATATTTATCCATCGCATTTTGTCGTAGTTCTTCTGAATATGAAGTTAATGGAGGAAGTTCTTGGTTCATGAGAACACCTCTTTCCCACGATTAAATAAAATTAATCGTCAATTTTTATTTATCCAAGTAACGATAAAGCGTTGACTTGCTGATTCCTGTCATCTCAACAATTTCTTTCACACTATATTCCTCACTTTTGTACAATTTTATTGCTCGTTCAATATCTCGTTGGTTCACAGGAGGACGCCCGCCTTTTCGCCCTCTAGCTCGAGCACTTTTTAAACCTTCTTTTGTGCGTTCAACAATCAAATCTCGTTCAAATTGACTAAATGCTTGAAACACAGTCATCATAAGTCGCCCTTGGGGAGTGACCGTATCAAAATTCTCTTTTAAGCTGATCAACTTTACATTATGTTCTTCAAAGTAATTTACAAGATCAATTAAATCTTTTGTGCTGCGCCCCAAACGAGAGAAGCTTTCCACGATAACTGTATCATCTGGACGCAATTTATCTTTCAGCCGATTTAATTGCGGACGGTTAGCTTTGGTTCCCGTCATTTTTTCGGTCAGTATTTCGTTGCAGTTATGTTCATTGAGCAAATCCAACTGACGAGACAATTCTTGTGATCGTGTACTTACCCTTGCATACCCATATATATACCCACTCATAATCCTCTTCCTTCTCTATTTTGATTTTCTCAATTGTATCATAAAGGGTGGGTAAAGATACGTAGATAAAGAGCAAAGTTTTGGCACTAAAAAACCCTTCTTCTAGTCTATAAAAGTTGTTATTTAAAATCTTCCCATAATCGATTGTTTTTGATACTAACTGATTTATAAAAATATGCCTCTAAAGTTTCCAAAACTTCAGAGGCATATGAAAACGAGAATTAGTTAATATTTGAAACAGGTTATTAATTTTTGATAGGCTTAGAATTAGACCTTAACAATCGAAGCCCATTCAGAATAACAACCAATGTACTTCCTTCATGAATAATGACACTGATTGCAATATCCGTTAAGCCTAAGAAACTAACGACAACTAAAAAGGCAACAACGGCCATTGAAAAAATAACATTCTGCCAAATGACACGATTCATTTTCGTAGATATATTATGAGATTGTACCAATTTGGATAAATCGTTTTGCATTAAAACTAAATCCGATACCTCTACTGCCACATCGGTCCCATCTCCCATAGCGATTCCCACATCTGCGTTTACGAGAGCGGGGGCATCATTCACTCCGTCTCCAACCATGGTAACTACACCGTATTTTTCTTTTTGTTCGTCTATAATTCTGGATTTGTCTTCCGGCATGACATTCGCAATCACTTCATCTATTCCTAATTGTTTAGCGACTGCTTTACCCGTCATTTCTGAGTCACCAGTAATTAATGTGGTGTGTATGCCTTGTTCTCTGAAATAATCAATGGTTTCTTTTGCATGCTCACTCGGAACATCCATGAGGGCAATAAGACCTATAACAGCCTCATCTACTGCTACGTATACGACCGTCTTACCTTCTGACGACCATTCATTATTTAAACGACTATATTCATCTGAAACATCGTCAAACGAAGTCGGTTTTCCTATACGATAATTTCTCCCTTTGTAATCTCCTGTCAATCCTTTGCCGATCTGGTTTTCTACTTCGATAGTTAGTTTATTTTTTTGCTCAAACTTTCTTAGAATAGCATCTGCTAAAGGGTGATTGGATTCTTTTTCAAGAGCTACTACGATATCAATCATGTTTTCTTCGTTCACGGAATCAGCAAAATAGTAATTGGTTACTTCAGGTTTTCCTTTAGTCAAGGTTCCTGTCTTGTCAAATGCAATGGCTTGAGTATCGGCTAATTGAGACAGGTAAGAACTACCTTTTGAAAGGACGCCTTTTTTGGCCAAGTTAGAAGTCGTCGATAAAGTTACCGATACAGTAGCCGCTGCTAAAGCACAGGGTGAAGCTGCCACTAAAAGGACCAATCCTCTATAGATACTTTGTGACCATGTCCAGTCTAGGAGAAAAGGAGCCAATAACATGAATAACGGAATGGCAATTAAAACAACTGTAACGTATTTCGGTTCAAATTTTTGGATTATACTCGCAGCTTTTGTTTGGTTGTCTTGGTTCTGGTTTACTAACTGTAAAATTTTTGAAAATACTGTATCTTTATTTTCTTTAGTGACTTCCATTGTGAAAGTACCTGTTCCATTGATTGTACTTCCGAAAACGTCGTCTCCTTTGGACTTCTCTTTTGGGATACTTTCTCCATTAATAGATGACTCATCAATGGACGTAGAGCCTGACAAAATGACGCCATCAATGGGGACTTGATCGCCATTCAATACTTGAAGTTGATCTCCCACTTTTAATTCACTGACGTCAACATTTTTTGTACTGCCATCAGGCTGGATTAACCGGGCAGTCGTTGGATTCATTTCGAGTAATTTCGTGATTTCTCGTTTACTTCTTCCTTCTGCATAATCTTCCAAAAAATGTGCACCAGAAAAAATAAGAATCAATAATGTACCTTCCCAAAAATTCCCCATTAAAGAAGCGCCAATGGCCGCTAATCCCATCAAAATGTGAGAGTTGGGCATGAACTTTTTTTGAACTTTGGAGTTCTCGATTGTTTCTCCAAGGCCTTCAAGAATAATGACATGATATCCTGCACTGATTGTAGCGATTGAGAATAAAATATTTCGCATTAACTGATAATCTTCATTCAAAAATAAAGCGATCACCGCTAAGGCTAAACCAATAAAGTATAAAACGATTGGCATTTTTCCGTGTTCATGGTCATGGTCGTGGTTGTGATTATGTTTTTCTTGAGATTGTTTTTCTTCGATAGTTTCCATTTTTATCACCTTCCTATATAATTCCTTTGATTTCCATTCATTTACTTATTAAATCACACAAATTCCCACTAAAAGAAGAGAAGTATTCATGTAATTTCCATTGTCTCTGACTCCTTTCAGTTGTCCCATATGTAAATCGGAATCTTTACGCTTTACATATGAATAACAAATCATATGTTTACAAAATCATATTAACTCACTGTATGAGTTTTGTCAAGACAAGATGCTTCTTATTCAAATGGACTACTATTGCTGATACAAAAGTCTTAATTTTGTCTATAAACAAAAAACTAGCATCGTTTTACTCATGTGGTATTATATATATGAATGGAAAATCATGTGAGAGGAATAAGAGCATATGGATACATCAACAACTTCGCCAATCAATAAAGAGAAGATCCAATCAATAAGCAAAGTATTCAAAGTGATTAGTGACCCTACACGCTTGTCAATTCTCTTTCTTTTACAGAAAGAAGAGCTCAGTGTTGGAAACATTGTGCTTGCATTGGATATGGAACAGTCCGCGATTTCACACCAACTAAAAATATTGAAAGATTCACGTTTAGTGAAGGCAAGAAGAGAAGGGAAAAGCATGGTTTACAGTCTTGATGATCTTCATGTTTTCAGTATTCTCGAACAAGTCTTAACTCATATCAATGAACAAGAACAATAAAAGCTAATAAGGTATAAAACTAAATGGAGGTTTTTAAAATTTCAAAGTCAGAGAAACAAGAAAATCACTCGCACCAAAATCAACCGAATAAGAATATTAAAATTGCTTTTTTCATCAACTTTATTTTTTCCATGATTGAATTTTTCTTTGGGTCTCTTTTCAATAGTGTGTCAATTATGTCCGACGCCGTTCATGATTTAGGAGATTCCATTTCTATTGGATTCGCTTGGTTTTTCCAGGGGTACTCAGAAAAGCAGCAAGATGAACAGTTCACTTTTGGTTATAACCGCTTTTCATTATTAGGGGCGTTGATAACTGGAGTAGTACTGATCGGCGGCTCATTTTTTATGATTTACCGAAGTATCCCACGTTTGATTGATCCGCAACCGGTTAATTACAGTGGCATGTTTTGGCTTTCACTCGTGGCTATTGGATTGAATGGATATGCGGCTTGGATTCTAAGCAAAGGGTCATCTAAAAACGAAGGCATGTTGAACCTGCATATGCTAGAAGATGTATTAGGGTGGATTGGGGTCTTGGTTGTGAGTATCGTAATGAACTTTACCGAGGCTTATCGATTGGATCCAATCTTATCGATTTTGATAGCACTCTATATCCTCTATAAAACTGTACCTGAATTTTTCAGTACAATGAAAATTTTATTGAACGGTTCGCCGGAAAATGTAAACGTAGAGAACCTGGCGAACTCCATTAACAATATTCCTGCTGTAAAGGACCTCTCTCATTTTCACATTTGGTCACTGGACGGAGAAGAAAATGCCCTTATCGTTACGGTTCTTATAGACTCTTCCGATATAAACAAGACTAGGGAAATCAAAGAAGAAATTGCAGAGCTTGCCCATACATCGGGTGTAAAGGATCATATCACAATAGAAATAACTACAAGTAAAGACGAACTGGAAAAAGGGTATGCTTATGGCAGTTAAAGTATTTATATATTGAAAAAAGGACTATTTTAAATCGAGTAGGAGACTAGTCAATTAATGGCTAGTCTCCTACTCGATTTATTAGTGCAAAGCACCCCTTAAATTTAATGCAAAATAAAATTACAATTTACAGATTACACAAGGTAATGCCAAAAGTTCTATGAAAAATCAGATTATTCCTGTTCGAAGGTATGATATTCCCAAATAGGATACTTTTTTAAATGACAAAGATGTTTTTTGAAAGTTTTCAAGCGGAATTAAGCGAAGAAAAGAATCTGAATTTTAAAAATGGATAACACAAAAAGCCCCTCCTGTTTTAGCTTTTTTAAACAAGTTGGTTAAGTAAAGTAACCTTTATTCAGCTGAGGTGCTTTTAAGGAGACCATTCCCTAAGTTTAATAACCGAATCCATTTGTCAGGCATATTTTCAACACCGTCATGAACATAAGGAATCCGAACAGGAACTTCATTGTCTAATGCTTGATGAGGTCTTAAAAAATTGAAACAAGCCGTAAAACAGGCGATATGGGCTCGTGCACCGTTTTGTGATTTGAAACCGTGTGTTCCTCGATAATTCCCTTTGTATGTACGGTTTAATCGTTCGATTATTTGTTTAAGGGGACGGTATTCTTTTGAGACATCGTCTTCGTTGGTTAATCCAATGACTTGTGTCACATCAAACTGAAAACCGTGTTGGGATAGATAATGTTGAGCTAATTTGTAAATGGGATTACCATCAACGACGAGGTTCAAATCTTCTGGTACGCCTTCTAAGGCGTAATGAGACAGCACATCGTGAACAGCCATTATCGCCAACTCGGTATTGCGCTTAGCTGATAAACGTTGGGATAAGATAATTTTCTTTTTAGCATCAAAGAAATAACAGATATAGTTCCACTTTCCTTTGACGCGTATATAAGTCTCATCTCCACAAATCTCATTTGATAGCTCGTAAGGATAATCTTGAGTGAGAGGTAAGAGTTGCGCACCTGCTGCTGAAGCATAGTTTAAGACCGTTTGGCGACTGATCTTCACACCGTGAAGGTCATAAAGTAAAGCGGCTACTTTTGGGGCTGGCAACCCATAGTTCACATGAAGCGTAAGGATTTCCCCTAATAATCGAGGAGACGCATGAATCTTTGCTAAATCAACAGGCGCTTTGATTAATCCGTAGGATTTAATGTCTTCGAGATTTAAGTGAAAAGACCGGTAAATATAACGTAGCTTAAAATAATAAGGAGATGTTTCAAAAAGCTCTTTTTGCTTATCAGTTAAGTTAGTTCGCTCTTGCTGGTAGTAAGGGCAGAGATTGTTTCGACATTTATAGATATCAAATTCAGTCCGCTCTTTAATTTTATCCAGATGTTTTTCGCAATGTGGACAGAACAACTGAATGTCTTTAGAAAAACGATTCTTTTCATGAAATCGGGTATCACATACTTTGCACAAGTATTGCCCTTTATTCCCATTGTTTTTGTAGAGATAGTCATGTGGGGCGCCACATTTGGGACAACGAACAGACTGGGGCACGGCACTAGATGAGTTATGTCGGCGTACTTTTTTTATAGGTTTGCTAACATCTTCAGCTTCTTTTAAGAGTTCCTTGTAATTAAGGCGCTCAATTTCTACAATTTTAGGTGGATCATCAAGTGTCATTTTCTTATAATCAAGCTTGGTAATATCTGTTCCTTTACTCGGACGACCAGTGTCGTCCTCAAGCCAATTAATATAATCACTTAATTTATTTATTAATTGTGCTTGCCACTTGATTTTTTCAATTAAATACATGATAATTTGAAGTAGATTAGGCATCTCTTTTCTCTCCTTTTAAATGGGTTTGGACGACTTCATTTTATCAAAAAAGGGGAGGGAGAGGTGCTTTTTTGTGTAAAAGATTGATTTACAAGCAATAAACGAAGAAATAAACTATAAAATAAACAAAATTTTTGGAAATACGTTACACAAAAAAGGGGAATCGAAATGTGGAAGTTATAGGCCGTTTAGAAGAAAAAGAGTTTTTAAATATTGCTCAACATTTTCTTTTGAATTTCAACTTTCCATTCTAAACTAATTTTTCACGCAATAACTATCTTTTTATATTTATGAATAAATCGTCATGGTTGAAAATGAAGATTAAACCAATATTTTTTTTGGATAGAGTCTTATAGTTAAGCCATGCCTGCCTTAGAGGGAACTAACTTCTTGGGTGGGCATTTTTTATAGTCAGGGAATAGCCTTGATTAGTTATTAACCACCAATAAAACAATACATGTTATACAAAAAAAGTATATTGTTTTATATGGAGATAAGTTATAATGACATTATTACAAGCAGTCGGGCTTCTATTGACACGAACCACTCTATATAGGGAATAGGAGAATGCTTATATGTTAAAAGTAGTGAGTTTGTTAAGTCTGGCAATAATCTTTTTAACGGGATGTAATGATAGCGCTTCTGTAAATGAGTACTTAACACTGGACGATGACCAAAAGATCTCTGACGTTCAGCTTTCAGCTTCATACCCAGTCCCATCTAGTTTGGAACAGATTGAAAGGGAAGCAGACTTAATTGTAAAAGGAAAAGTATTAGGCATACAATCTTTTGGAGAGTATACGGAGGAGGGTGATTTAACGTCAACCATTACTGAAGTTGACGTGTTAGAAGTGTTTGAAGGAGAGACTGATTCTGAACGCATACTTGTCGCGGAACCCTACAGATTAACAGATGAAGGCATTGAACCCGTCGGCCATTACGTACCCTTGGAAGCAGAAGAGGAGTATTATTTCTTCCTGACAGACTCAGGCGAAGACATATGGATGATTCATTTTATGGGCTTTGGCAAGTACCATGAAGAAAAAGAAGTGTCCAATCAGTCCATTACATCATTTTCTTCATACGAAGACATTAAAGCTTATGATTTCTTGTCCAGCAGTGAAGCCAATAAATACAGTGATATAAAAGAAGACGTCCTGAGTGAGTATAGCAAGTAACCGTAAATGAACAAAGCGTGCAAGATAGTTAAGAGAATATCTTGCACGCTTCCTTTTACATTAAATTATTTTCTACATAGTGAACAATAAACAGCTAATCCAACAGTGGTTTTAGGCTTATTAAAAGAAAAATTGGTCTGTATTCAAGTAGAAAACCTGACTTGTTGAGGGGGAGGATACAGCGAAGAGATAAAAAGAATGCTAGAAAAAATGGAAAGAAATTTAATAATTTTAAATATCAAGACATTATACATAGGCTCTGATTCCGAGGCGTGTTATAATACGTTATAACCTAAAGAGAGCAGGGATTATATGGATACAAAGGTCAGAAAAATAGGTAATTCATTAGGAGTCATTCTTCCTAAAGGAATCGATATAGAAGTCAATGAAACATTCACTGTCTATAAAATAGATGATAAAATTATTCTCTCGCCAAAAAAAGATAATATATATGAAAGTACTGAAAGCTGGGAAGATTACGCCATAACAGAAGAAGATAGAGAGTGGAGTAACATGAAAAGCGAAGGAATGGAAGAATGAACGCCTACATTCCTAAGCAAAGAGACATTGTTTGGTTGAATTTCTCGCCATCCTCCGGTCATGAGATAAAGAAAAGAAGACCGGGAATAGTTGTTAGTCATACTCATTTTAATAAAGTCACGGGATTTTGTCTTATCTGTCCCATTACAACTAGTGATAGACAGTATCCGTCAGTTGTAAAGCTAGATGATCAGCATTATTCAGTCGAAGGATCCATCTTAACTCATCAAATCCGTTCCCTAGACTACGGATCACGAGAGATTGCTTATACGGATAAGCTCTCATCAGTTAAATGGATTGAAACCATTGAAAAAATAGGAATGATTTTCTAGCTATAGTAAAGTTATATAATGGGTTACTGCTATTTAAAACGTTTTCATGGGTGAACCATCGCCAAATGAGTATTTTATACTAGTTTTATTGTGAAGTTTTGTATATAATAAAGACGATACCGGAAAGGCAACTTTCTGGTTAAAAGTGCGTAAAATTACGAGGAGGCAATACACATGAGTCGTTTAGTAAGTATGACAGATATGCTGAACAAAGCTTTAGAAGGTAAATATGCCGTTGGCCAGTTCAACATCAACAACTTGGAATGGACACAAGCTATTCTACAAGCAGCACAAGAAGAAAAATCTCCAGTTATTTTAGGTGTTTCTGAAGGAGCAGCTAAATACATGGGCGGATTTAAAGTCGTTTCAGCTATGGTTAATGCATTACTTGAAACAATGGATATCACTGTTCCTGTAGCATTACACTTAGACCACGGTTCTTCTTTTGACAAATGTAAAGAAGCAATCGATGCTGGATTCTCATCAGTAATGATTGACCACTCTCACGACCCAATCGAAGACAACATTTCATTCACTAAAAAAGTGGTTGAATATGCTCACGCTAATGGCGCTTCAGTAGAAGCTGAAATTGGTACAGTTGGTGGAGAAGAAGATGGCGTTATCGGTGGCGTTATGTATGCTGATAAAGAAGAATGTAAACGTATGGTAGAGGAAGCTGGTATTGACGCTTTAGCAGCTGCTCTTGGATCAGTTCACGGTGATTACGAAGGCGAACCAGTTCTTGGATTCGATGAAATGAAAGAAATTTCTGAATTAACTGGTGCTCCATTAGTACTACACGGTGGTTCAGGTATCCCAACTCACCAAATCGAGAAAGCAATCGAATACGGTCATGCAAAAATCAACGTCAACACTGAGTTGCAACAAGTATGGGCAAAACGTACACGTGAAGTCATTGCCAACAACGAGACAGTTTACGACCCACGTAAAATTATCGGACCTGGTAAAGAAAACATCACTGAAACAACAAGAGCTAAAATGAAAGAATTCGGTTCTTCAAACAAAGCTTAATTAACTATATAAATCAGTCAGAAGAATTACTCTGATCTGACAAGCACTCCTTTCATGCGACTACCGGTTGCTTGAAGGAGTGTTTTTTTTATTTGTAACTATAACACTATACACTTACTTTTAGTTAGTGTATACTACGAATGGAGGTCATTTAAATACTGAGTCTATTGAAACATCAATCACTGAGAAGAAAGAGGGAACGCAGATGGGAATGGAGAAATATCGAATGAATCCCGATAATGGACTGGAATTTGGACTATACACATTAGGGGACCACTTAAGCAATCCGCACACGAATGAACGTATTTCTGCACAGCAACGCCTGAATGAAATGATTGAGATGGCGAGGCTGGCGGATGATGCCGGGATCGATTTAATTAGTGTAGGGGAGAGTCATCAGGAATACTTTACGAGCCAAGCCCACTCTATTGTACTAGCAGCGATAAGTCAGGCGACAAAGAATATAAAAATAAGTAGTTCATCGACAATTATCAGTACGTCCGACCCAGTTAGGGTATTTGAAGATTTCGCCACGCTTGACCTTTTGTCAAATGGGCGAGCAGAAATTGTAGCAGGGCGTGCATCAAGAGTTGGCTTGTTCGATTTACTAGGCTACGATCTGCAAGATTACGAAGAACTGTTCGAAGAAAAGTTCGAACTTCTACTCAAACTAAATGAAGAAGAAATCGTCAATTGGGAAGGTGAATTCCGTGCACCACTTAAAGATGCGCATATTTTACCGCGGCCAAAGAATGGCTCCTTACCGATTTGGCGAGCAGTTGGCGGAACGACAGCGAGTGCAATGAAAGCAGCCTACCAAGGGGTTCCGATGTATCAAGCCATGCTTGGAGGGACAGCAAGTGTTTTCAAACGTCCAATTGACGCTTATCGAATGACTCTTGAGGACCAAGGCTATGATCCGAAAGATTTCCCTGTTGCAACGGCTGGCTTCTTTTATGCGGCAGATTCCACTCAACAAGCTCAACGCGAGTATTACCCACACATTAACGAAGGCATGAAGGTGACGAACGGACGAGGATTCCCGAAACAACTCTTTGCTCAAGCCGCCCACAAAGAAAGTGTGATTAATATCGGTAGCGCACAAGAGATTATTGAGAAAATCCTTTACCAGCATGAACAATTCAATCATCAAAGGTACATTGCTCAACTAGACTTTGGTGGGGTGCCTTTTGATAAGATTATGAGAAATATTGAGTTGATTGGAAATGACATATTACCGGCAGTTAAAAAATACACGGCAAAGAAAGATTAGAGGAGGTAAACAATGAATATAGTCGTCCTTTCCGGTTCGACAGTTGGCTCAAAAACAAGAACAGCCATGGATCACACGTTTCAAGTCATAAAAGAAAACTATCCCGATGAAGACGTCACATTAGTGGATTTAGCTGATTATGAGTTAGTATTCAGTGACGGACGTGATTACCGCGAATACACCGGTGATACAAAAGAGGTTGCGGAGATACTAATGGAAGCTGATGCCATTATTATTGGTACGCCTATTTTTCAAGCTTCCATTCCAGGTTCTTTGAAAAATGTGTTCGATTTGTTGCCCCAAGATGGGTTCAGAGATAAAGTTGCCAGCATTCTAGTCACTGCAGGTTCCACGAGGCACTATTTAATTGCAGAGACGCAACTAAAACCAATACTAAATTACATGAAAGCACAAGTTGTTCAAGCGTTCGCCTTTATGGACGAGCGAGATTTTTATCGTAAAACGATAGTGAACGACGATGCACTATTTAGAATCGAACGCCTTGTGGAAGATACAATTGTGTTGGCACGCACCTATCAAGACATTCGCTCGGCTAAAGAAGCAGAATATGGCTTTTGATTGTTTATAAAAATACGAACGGTTATCATTTAGCTGGGTTTCACACATCCACTACTGTTAAATGATTTCTGTTCGTATTTTTATTATATAGGGCTTAGTTATATTCTATTCATTTGCATAGTTTATTCATAAATAAAGTAATAACCGTTATAGTTACTAGTGTTACAGTATGTATAAAAGATGACAATCCTTTGTCGATAGCGATTAGTCATTGTTTTTCGAAGGTGGATTGTTTATACTGTTATTTAGAATTGCCTACGGTAAAAACACAGTATACTTTATAGTGTGACTTTATCCAAAATCAGTAGGGAGTCACTATTCTCCCAAACAACCTGCCTCTTATTTACTGCGTTATAATAGGAATATCCTTAAGCGCCTTGTCTTAATCATCTTCTTTAGTATCTTTCGATCACTTACCTTTACCAGACATGATAACCAAAAATTAAAGAAAATGATGGCGCAGTTTACCTAGAAAGGCAAACTCTATTTTTATAAACCAATCAATCAACCTAAACTACCCGAAAACAAAAGTGAGGATTATAACATGACACAGAAATTAATTATCAATGGCGGTAATGACCTATCCGGCGAAGTAACCATCTCTGGTGCAAAAAACAGTACCGTTGCCCTTATACCTGCATCAATTTTAGCAGATTCACCCGTCACATTGGAAGGTGTACCAGACATCTCTGATGTGCATTCACTTATTGAGATACTAAATGACATGAATGTTAAAACATCATTTGAAGGCACGACTCTAATGATTGACCCAACAGAAATGGTTTCTGTACCTATGCCAAGCGGTAAAATAAAAAGTTTAAGGGCTTCTTATTATTTCATGGGTGCCTTATTGACTAAATTCGGCCAAGGGGTTGTTGGACTTCCAGGTGGCTGTTTCTTAGGGCCACGTCCCATTGATCAACATTTGAAGGGCTTCCGTGCACTGGGAGCAACTGTTGATAATGAAATGGGAGCGATGTATTTGAAGACTGAAGAAGATGGCATGAAAGCTGCCCGTATCTACTTCGACGTCGTTTCAGTTGGAGCGACTATAAATGTGATGCTTGCCGCTGTTAAAGCTAAAGGGCGTACCATTATAGAAAACGCTGCTCGTGAGCCAGAAATAATTGATGTAGCAACTCTGTTAAATAATATGGGCGCGAAAGTTCGAGGAGCAGGAACAGATGTTATCCGAATTGATGGCGTTGAAGAGATGCATGGATGTCACCACACAGTCATTCCTGACCGAATTGAAGCTGGAACATACCTTATTATGGCAGCGGCTAAAGGAAAAGACGTGACCATTAATAACGTGATTGTTGAACATTTAGAAGGCGTTATTGCTAAAATGGAAGAAATGGGCGTGCCACTTGAAATCGGTGAAGACTATGTACGTATTACTAAACCGACTCGACCACTTAAAGGCGTGTCGATAAAAACATTACCGTACCCTGGTTTCGCAACCGACTTGCAACAACCCTTTACGCCTCTTCTCATGAGTGCCCAAGGGGAGTCGATGATTGTAGATACCATTTATCCAAAACGCATTAACCATATCCCTGAGTTAAATCGCATGGGTGCTAAAGCAAGAGTTGAAAGTGACGTAATCCTTATAGAAGGTGGTCACCATTTAGAAGGCGCTGAAGTAAAAGCGAGTGATTTGAGAGCCGGAGCTTGCTTGGTCGTAGCGGGACTGATAGCTGAAGGGCAGACAATTATTGGGGGCGTAGATAATATATTGCGCGGGTATGATAATATTATCGACAAATTAACTTCTCTGGGGGCCGATATTTATATGGAAGACAGAGAAGAGGAGCAGGGGGACAACTAGTGGCCAATCTACTAAGATATGATGAATTGCAAGGCAAAACTTTAAAAGAAATTTATGAACATGCCAAACGTTTGGGCATTCCTTATTACAGCCAAATGAACAAAAAAGAATTGTCACTAGCTGTCATTCGTGCTCAGGAAGAAAAGCAGGGATACTTTCAAGTTAGTGGCGTGCTTGACAAAGTAGGCAATCAAGACTTTGGCTTTTTACGTCCAATTAACTATTCCCACAGTAATGAAGACATTTATATTTCAGCGTCTCAAATGACTCGTTTTGGCTTAAGAAATGGCGATAAAATTACCGGGACGGCGCGCCCACCTAAAGAAGGCGAACGCTATTACGGATTAATGAGTGTGCGATTAGTCAATGGGAAAGATCCTGAAGAAGCAAGAGAACGACCACATTTCCCGGCTTTAACGCCTCTTTATCCAGACAGACGTATTAATTTGGAGTCTACGTCCAGTGAGTTGTCTGCTCGCATGATTGATTTGATTGCACCTATCGGTTTTGGTCAACGTGGATTAATTGTTGCACCGCCAAAAGTAGGTAAAACGACTTTGCTCAAGGAAATAGCAAATGGGATTAAAACAAATCACCCTGATGTCGTATTAATCGTTTTGTTGATTGATGAGCGTCCGGAAGAAGTAACGGACTTGGAACGCAGTATTGACGGAGAAGTTGTTCACTCTACCTTTGACCAACAACCACAAAACCACGTCAAAGTAAGTGAATTGGTATTGGAAAGAGCGCGGCGTTTAGTGGAAGACAAGCAAGATGTCGTCATTTTAATGGACAGTATTACTCGTTTGGCCCGTGCATATAACTTGGTTGAACAGCCAAGTGGACGAACCCTAAGTGGGGGTATCGATCCAGCTGCTCTTTATAGACCGAAACGATTCTTCGGTTCGGCACGTAATGTGGAAGAAGGCGGCAGTATGACTATTGTCGCAACAGCTTTAGTCGATACGGGAAGTCGAATGGATGATGTCATTTACGAAGAGTTCAAAGGAACTGGTAATATGGAAGTGCATTTATCCAGAGATTTGGCAGAAAGACGTATCTTCCCAGCTATAGACATCAAAAAGTCCAGTACGCGTAAAGAAGATATGCTTCTATCTAAAGAAGAATACGAAGCAGTTTACAAATTGAGACGTGGCATGCGTAATGATTCATTGGAATACACGGATCAGTTTATTAAGACGTTGAAACGTTATGGTAAAAACTCCGCTTTTGTAGAAAAAGTATTAAAACAATAGATGAGTAGGTAAAAGTCGTCTCTTAGAGCAATAATTATTTTTAAAAATAGTCAAAAGAGATTGCATCATGGGATGAAATATGCTATTATATACAATGTTGCACACTAACGTAAAAAACGACATCAAAGAGGACAGATACTCAGTATGTATCCTCAGATTGATTAAAATAAAACTATGGAATCGCAGAGATTTCATGGCATCATTTAAGGAGTGAATAGACTATGAAACAAGGAATCCATCCAGAATATCGTCAAGTGGTCTTCATGGACACGACAACAGGATATAAATTCATTACTGGTTCTACTAAATCGTCTAACGAAACAGTAGAATGGGAAGACGGAAACGAGTACCCACTTATTCGTGTGGAAATCTCATCTGACTCTCACCCGTTCTATACTGGACGTCAAAAGTTTGCTCAAGCAGACGGACGTATCGACCGTTTCAACAAGAAATACGGTTTGGCAGACGAAGAAGCAGAAGAAGAAGCTTAATAAAATTAAAAGTCCCGGATTCCGGGGCTTTTTCTTTTGGTTTAGAATGTGTAGGTCACATACTTACTAATCATACATATCTAAGGCGAAACAAACATCTTAATAGTAAATCAGTATAGAGACTAGTCAAAAGTGTGGTAAAATAATGGTATAGTTTGTAATAAAAAACGGTTCATAGGAGGCAAGTAATGAAACTTTATCTAATTTATGGAGGGAAAAGTGCCGAGCACGAAGTTTCTCTAAAATCAGCTTATTCAATAATGACTATCCTATATTATGAGTATTACACGGTTATTCCAGTGTATATTACTAAAGAAGGAAAATGGTTGAAAGGTGAAACGATTGAATCAAAAGATCAAGTGCCTGCCAAAGAAGACCTAGAACGAACAGATAATAAAATTGATTTTAACTTTAATGAGATGCTAGAAGGAGAAAGTGTCGCTTTCCCTGTGCTTCATGGACCTAATGGAGAAGATGGAACAATTCAAGGATTGTTTGAAGTCTTCGATATCCCTTATGTGGGAGCGGGTGTTTTGACCAGCGCTGTTGGGATGGACAAAGTAGTGAGCAAGCGAATCTTTAGTGATGCAGGCCTGCCAATTTTACCTTATAAAGAAGTGTATTTAAATGAATGGACTATCGATCCGGAGACAGTCAGTGACCAACTGGAAGCCGATATTGGCTACCCTATGTATATTAAACCAGTTAATATGGGTTCTAGCGTAGGAGTTGCTCGTGCTGATGATCATATGGGCTTGATTCGAGCTATGGGCTTAGCTTTTGAATACGATCATCGGATTGTAGTTGAAAAAGGTGTGGAAGTGAGAGAAATTGAAGTGGCTTTATTAGGTAATGAAGATATCCACACATCCGTACCTGGGGAATTAGTTAAGCATAAATCATTTTATGATTATGAAGATAAATATATCAACGATAAAGTCATTAGGCAGGTCCCATCAGATATTCCTGATGAATTGGCAAAGGAATTAAGAGAAATGGCAGTAGAGGCATTTAGAGCCATTAATGGTAGTGGGGTGTCTCGAGTGGATTTCTTTTTGACCGAAGATAATGAAATTTATATTAACGAAATTAATACGTTCCCAGGTTTTACTCAAAACAGTATGTATCCAAGAGTATGGGCCAAAACGGGTCTGCCTTATGAAGACCTTATTCAAGAAGTCATTCAATTAGGTATTAGAAGACACAAAGATAAGCACACTGCAAATACAAACAGAAATAAAGATAATTTGACTAGTTAAAGAAAGAAGTGAATGTCATTTATGGCACAATGGACGCTAGAAGAGATTGTTGAAGCGACAGGAGGACGCTTGTATTATGGGGATCCTAAAACAGTTGCATCAGGTGTATCCTTTGATACTCGTACGATAAAAGAGAATAACGTGTTTGTTCCTATGGTGGCTGATCGAAATGGGCATGAGTTTATTCAGTCAGCGATAGATAATGGAGCAAGCGTTGCTTTTTGGAGTGACCCAATAGAAACGGCCCCTCAATCGATAGCTATAATAGAAGTAACAGATACTCTAGTAGCGTTTCAGCAATTTGCTCAAGCCTATTTAAAAAAGATAAAGCCTAAAGTAGTCGCTATTACTGGAAGTAACGGAAAAACAACGACGAAAGACATGGTTGCGGCTGTTGCCTCTTCAACTTTTAAAACGCATAAGACGGTAGGTAACTTTAATAATCACATTGGTTTGCCGTTGACGATTTTAGAAATGGGTGAGGATACTGAAGTCATCGTTTTGGAAATGGGGATGAGTGGCCGAGATGAAATTAGTTTGCTCTCCAAGATCGCTAAACCTGATATTTCAGTTATCACAATGATCGGGGAGTCTCATATTGAATTTCTCGGTTCAAGAGAAGGGATTGCTGATGCAAAGTTTGAAATTATCGATGGGATGCAAGGTGGGACACTCATCTACCCTGGTGAAGAACCCCTGCTTTCAAAAAAAGTAATAGGCCCATCAGTGTCCAAACACATCGGAACGATTAAAACGTTTGGTAAGCAAGAGGGCAACGATCTCTACCCGCTAATCATCGAACCATCGATAAGAAGCACACGTTTCACTACAAATAGAGATGACCAGTTGTCTTGCACACTTCCTATACCTGGAGTATACAATGTTCAAAATGCTCTGGCAGCTATTTTAGTTGGAGAAGAACTTGGCATCGATTATGAGACAGCGTATCACTCATTAACTCATTTTGAATTAACAAAGAATAGACTTGAGTGGAAAAAGGGTTGGAATGATTCAGTGTTGTTAAACGATGCTTACAATGCCAGCCCATCATCCATGAAGGCAGCTTTGAATTACTTCCAGCAGATTGATGTGGTAGGAAAGAAAATCGTTGTTTTAGGAGATATATTGGAATTAGGAGAGTTCGCAAAAGAAATGCACGTTAGTCTTCATGAAGCGATTCACCCTGATGCTATTGATTTGCTTGTTTTGTACGGCAAAGATATGACGTATCTTTATGAAGAAATGACTAAGCACATGTCAACAGACCACCTGTTTCATTTCGAAGGAGACAAAGAGCCGCTCATTCAATTTTTAAAAGACAGCGTTCAACCGAACGATACTGTATTGCTGAAGTCTAGTCGAAGTACAGGCCTCTTGGAAGTTGTGTCAGAGTTAAGTCAGAGCGAAAACGAATAAAACGTATTCAAAACACTTGTTTGATTGAAAACAGTTGAAAACATATCGTTGTCGTGTTAAGATGGTTTTTGTACGAAGGAAAGCTATTCGTTTGATTATTTAAACACATAAAAATTAAATACTGAGTCAAGAATATGTCCCGCCCTGGTGTACCACATCAACTGTTTGATGGTCGGTGTGCACTAGGGCATTTGTTTGAAATAACACGGGGACTTACGTTGCTTTAAACGATGTTTCTCTATTAAGAGTGTCATCATCCTTGGCTCAAAAACGAATACAAGCTAAGGAAAATAATAGGAGGAAACAATTTTTGAAATTTAATGAATTAGATTTATTACCAGAATTACTATCAGCAGTGAAAAACATGGGGTTTGAAGAAACCACACCAATCCAGGAACAAACGATTCCTTTGGCATTAGAAGGGCACGACGTTATCGGACAAGCTCAAACGGGAACAGGTAAAACTGCAGCCTTTGGTCTACCGATGTTGCAAAAGATTGACGTAAACAACCGAACTGTACAAGGTTTAGTTATCGCACCAACTCGTGAACTAGCTATCCAAACACAGGAAGAATTGTTCCGCTTAAGTAAAGATAAACGTGTTAAAGTTGTTTCAGTATATGGTGGAGCAGACATTAGCAGACAGATTAAACAAATTAAAAGTGGTGCACAAATCGTTGTTGGTACGCCAGGACGTATGTTAGACCACATCAAACGTAAAACGTTGAAATTAAATGAAGTTGAAACATTGGTTCTTGACGAAGCGGACGAAATGTTAAACATGGGCTTCATTGACGACATTGAAGCAATCATTAGTGAAACGCCGTCAGAACGTCAAACGCTATTGTTCTCAGCAACAATGCCTGAACCAATCAAACGCATTGCTGTTCGATTTATGAAAGATGCTAAAACGGTTCGTATTCAAACAACAACATTAGCAGCTTCTTCTATTGAACAATACTTTACTAAAGCAAGAGATAACGAGAAGTTTGATATCATGACTCGTTTAATCGATGTTCAAAACCCTACCTCTGCTATTATATTTGGACGCACGAAAAAACGTGTTGACGAATTGGCAAAAGGTTTGGAAATGCGCGGTTACACAGCTGAAGGTATTCACGGCGACTTAACTCAAGGTAAACGTATGAGTGTATTAAAAGACTTCAAACGTGGTGCAATTGATATACTTGTAGCTACAGACGTTGCTGCACGAGGGTTAGACGTTACCGGCTTAACTCATGTATATAACTATGATATTCCACAAGATCCAGAAAGCTATGTTCACCGTATCGGACGTACTGGACGTGCAGGAGAAGAAGGGGTTTCTGTAACCTTCGTTACTCCAAGTGAAATGAGCTACTTGCATACAATTGAAAACTTAACGAAACAGAAAATGACACCACTTCGCCCACCAACCAACGATGAAGCTTTGGAAAGTCAATTGCAAGGCGCAATGGATGATATTCAAAAATCTATCGATGAAAATGGTTTGGAAAGATACAAAAATGCTGCTGATAAATTGCTGAGTTCTTATTCAGCAGAAGACTTGGCTGCAGCACTTGTTAAAGCGATGGTAAAAGATCCGTCTGACATTCCAGTCAGCATCTCACCACAACGTCCACTTCCTAACAAAGATAAAGGACGTAAAGGGAATTTCTCTAAACGTAAAGGCAGTGGCGGTGGAAACCGTAACTATAAAGGGAATTCTAGTCGTTCAAATGACAATAGAGGCAAGCAAAATAGAAACCGTCGCCCTAACCGTAGTAATTAATTTGGGTAAGACGATAAAGCCCGTTAAGGAAACATATTCTCAAATATGGCTCCTTAACGGGCTTTTTATTTTGTCTTTATATGCGAGCCTATATAAGGTTTAGAGGCACTGGAATCATAGCGAATATAGATGATAGGCGTATAAGAAGTTATTATATGACATTCATATTAGAATCTGTTAAGATTAAATCGTAGCTCAATAATAACAAGTGTTAATGAACAAAGAAGAGAGGACATAGTATGATTGTTGGGGTGGGTTTGGATGTAGTAGACATAGAGAGGATTGAAAAAGCATACATAAAACGCAAGACATTTGTGGACCGAGTATTAACTGAGAAAGAGGCTGCCTTGTTTCATGTAATGGCTGACAAAAGAAAAATCGAATTTTTAGCCGGTCGTTTTTCTGTCAAAGAGGCTTTTTCTAAAGCATTGGGAACGGGCATAGGAAAAGTGACATTTAAGGATATTGAGGTTTTGCCTGACGAAAGAGGAAAGCCGGTTGTGACGAAAAGTCCCTTTGATGGCAAAGTATGGGTCTCTATATCTCATACAGGATCGTTAGCCGTCACTCAAGTTATTTTAGAAAAAATCGAACATATTTAACTGGTTGATTCTTGTGGTCAAGGAATTGTCACAATGTTGGCCACATAACACGCGCCTTTCATGATAAACTGACAGCAAGGAAAAGGTAGGCTACCTTAACTTGTGGAGTATATTTATCATCATCGATTAGCTTCTAATGGTGTTAGTCAACACGCTATTGAAAAAATAGCAAGTTAGAAGCAATATTGTTTTGGAGGGCGCATTAATGAGACAGCAGCACATAAAAAAAATGATTATTGAGCTTGATCAATCGATATACGAAGAATTTGAAGAGTACTGTCTGGACGTAGACGTTGAGAAAACAGAAATAGTTTCCGATGCCGTTCAGTGTTTGATAAAAGATATGATGAATAAAATGGATGCCATGAGGAAAGGGTATGAGGAAATGGGAAACCTCAATTTAGAGATATGCTCTGAGTTTGACGGGTGCGAAAGCGAAGCACATTCTCATGTCTGAAGGTAGCTGACATTTTTGGTCTTTAAACTGACTAGAACGAAGTGACCTGATCTAAAAGGCTCCTTCGAGGAGGAAAGCCTATGGTTAAACGTGGAGATATATTCTATGCCGATTTGTCGCCGGTTGTGGGATCAGAGCAGGGAGGCATGCGACCTGTTTTGATTGTTCAAAATAACGTAGGGAATAAATACAGCCCCACAGTTATTGTAGCTGCCATTACGACTAAGATCGAAAAAGGCAAGATGCCTACCCACGTCGAAGTAGGGGCAGATGAAGGCTTAGAAAAAAACTCAGTCGTTTTATTGGAGCAGATACGCACAATTGATAAACAACGCTTAAAAGACCAAGTGACTCGCTTAGATAGCGAGACAATGAAACAGGTTGACGAAGCCTTGGCAATAAGTGTAGGATTGTCCAATAAATACAGACATATTTAATACATTACTTAAATGAAACGAGCAATTCGAGGATAGCCTTTCTCTAGTTGCTCTTTTGCGTTTTTGGACCTAGCGACTATATATGAAAGGTTGAAGTCAATCGTCAGACATGATAAACTTTATCAGTTGCCATAAACAACCGTGGTTCGAAAGCGCCAACCCACGATATAAAAACTAGGAGGAATAGAATGAAAACAAAACAGTGGATTATTAATGCAATAATAGGAGCGTTATATACGGGAATAACTATAATGGTTGCCCCAGTCGCTTTTGGTGCTGTGCAGTTTAGATTATCAGAGATGTTGAATCACCTGGCTGTGTTTAATAAAAAGTATGCCTACGGTGTAACAGCAGGAGTTATTTTGACTAACTTAATTTTATCTCCATTTGGAGTGTATGATTGGGTGCTAGGTGTTGGACACACTATTTTGTCATTTATTATCTTTTTTGTATTAACTAAAAGAGTCCAATCACCTGTTAAAAAAATGGTCATCAATACGATTGTCTTTTCTGTGATGAGTTTCATGATAGCCCTTATGCTTTTGTTAATAGGAGCAGTAGAAGTTTTTTGGATTAACTATCTGACCGTCTTTTTAGGTCAATTTGTTACCATGATGGTTGGGATACCAATTGTTATGGCTCTCGATAAAAAACTTAACTTTAATAAACGAATAGAACAGTAATACTTAAAACATGGCGCAAAAAAAGCAATGCATTCTTAGGCTGAGATTTCTCAGCTGAAGGCATTGCTTTTTTAACGCAAATCACTGTAAATAAGGCCTAACCGTTGTGGAGGTCTTCAACTTGAACCACTTTAAACCCTCTGCGGTCTAAAGCTTTAGAAATATCATCAACAACTTGACGGTCAACACCCGGTTCAAGAGTCATAATTGTTCGACGAACTTTGTTTTCTCTTTGAACATCTAGAGTAATGCAGCTCATAATAGAGCAGAAGCGGTTAATCGTTTTAGCAATATCAGCCAAGTCTCCTTTTTGACCAGGAGAGGCAATGGTTAAGACGAAACTTCCTTGGTCAATGCTCCAAGACTGCTGAAGTAAATCGATTATTGTACTGTGAGTAAGAATGCCATAGAAATG
The DNA here is from genome assembly GCF_009935905.1 of Alkalibacterium sp. MB6. Lineage (GTDB taxonomy): Bacteria > Bacillota > Bacilli > Lactobacillales > Carnobacteriaceae_A > Alkalibacterium. Next base: position 29,570 of record NZ_PREX01000027.1, read on the forward strand.
ATTGTTTTCATCTAATACTGTAATGTAAGGTAAATCCTTGATCATGAAGAATATTTTAAAGAAAGATGAATTAATCTGAACATACTTAGTCGCATTTTTAAGTAAATGAGTGACAGGTAAATCCATATCTCCGCCTTGAGATTTGTGACGATAGATATGCATTTTATAGATGTTCCCACGGAATATTTTTCCGCTTTTATCCAAAACAGGGACACAACGGTATCCTGTTTCTTCTAATAAGGTGATCGCTTCAGCTAGAGTTGCTTCTTCAGAAATAGTTGATACCATACTTTTAGGAAGTGATAGTTGTTTAATAAGCATGAATTATTTGCTCCTTCTCATTTAAAATTTCGTGTTTTCACATTTTAATTATAACAGATTCACTCTTGGTAAAATAGCCTATTCCTTGTAAAATAAAGAAAAGATACGGAAGGAGTCCATAAAATGATTAAAAGAAATGAAATGATGGACATGCCTGTTATAGATGAAGCGGTAAGGGATTTTTTAAGAACATCTCAAAAACAGCTGACAGGTAGACTAAAAGATATCCAAACAGAAGCGAATGAAAAGAGGGTTCCGGTTATTCCTCACGAAACTGTGGCTTTTTTTAACTGGTTTCTTCCTATATTGCAACCGAAGATAATCGTAGAAGTGGGAACAGCTATTGGTTTTTCAGGAGCATTAATGCTAGAAGCTAGCCACCCAGAAGCTCACGTCACAACAATCGAGCGCAATCCAGACATGATGATTAAAGCCAAACAGCACTTTAAAGAATTAGACATAGAGGACAAAGTGACTTTGTTGGAAGGACAAGCGGGAGACTTATTACGAACGATTGAAACAGATACTGTAGATTTTGTGTTCATGGACAGTGCTAAGGCTAAGTATTATGATTTCTTTCCGGAATGTTTCCGCATGCTAAAAGTTGGAGGTGTTTTGGCAGTCGATGATGTTTTGCAGGGTGGTACGATTCTGGAAGAGGATAAAGACATCCCAAGAAGACGACGGAAAATTCATCGTAAGCTGAATGACTTCTTATCTGTAGTATTGGATCACCCGGCACTAGATGCAACCATCATACCTGTTGGGGACGGATTATTAATGATTACAAAGAGAAAAGATGCTGACTTTGACTTCATGCTTCCTGAAGCTACTATAGAAGAAACAGACCAAAAAGAATAAAAAGAAAGGTTTTTACAAAAATGTATTGACGAGCATCTAATAATCTGATAATATTAATCTCGTTGCTGCAAAAGAAGTTCAACTTAACATATAAGAAACAAAAAAGTTTTTGTTGACAAACTTGCGGTAACGAGATACAATATAATAGTTGCTTAGAGAGATAGGTTAACACAACTCAAATTATTTAAAAAATAATTTTTAAAAAGTGTTGACACTCAATCGAAGCGGTGGTATGATATAAAAGTTGCTGCGAAACGCAGACAACCCAAATGAGAAACACTAGATCTTTGAAAACTGAACAAAGTAAAACAACCAAATGTGCAGGGGTCTTCGGTTCATTTATGAATCAAGACAACTATAG
>NZ_PREX01000028.1 GCF_009935905.1 Alkalibacterium sp. MB6
ATTGCAATGGGTGGTTCTGTGTTCCGCATTCACTGGCTCTAATCACCGCATATATGGCTCTCATCAACCGCAATATTCAGCTAGAAAAATCCCAGTAAAATTAGTGATTCAATATCGAGAACAAGGTTTTTCTCGAAATATGATTGCTAAGACACAAAAAGTAGGTCGTAGCTCAGTCAGTGACGTCTTCAAACGGGCAGATGAACTCAATCTCTCATATGAAGATATCAAAGCATTATCTGATAATGAAGCGTATCGTCTGTTCTTTCCCGAACGCTATCAGTCAGAAGTGCTCTATACACTGCCTGAATACGATAAAGTGCATAAAGAGCTTCAGGGTGTGGGTGTGACCCTTAAGCTTTTATGGCAAGAATATGTGGACGAGTGTAAGGATACCGGCGGTATCGCCGTTGGATACACAAAATTTTGTGAAGATTATCAAAAGTACATCGATCAGTACCGCTTAACGAATCATTTAACCCACAAGCCTGCTGTGTCTATTCAAGTCGATTGGAGCGGGTCAACCATGCAACTGTTAGATCCGTCTACCGGAGAATTAAGGACTGTTTATCTATTTGTAGGGACGCTTCCCTATAGTCAATACACTTACGTTGAACCCACTTTAGATATGAAAAGTAATACCTGGCTTCACTGTCACATGAATATGTTCACCTTTTTTGGTGGGACAACCGTCAGGTTGATTTGTGATAACTTAAAGACCGGTGTCATTAGTCACCCAAAAGAAGGAGACATTGTATTAAACGAGCAATATGAAGCTTTAGCGAACCATTATGTAATGGCTATCATGCCTGCTCAAGTACGAAAACCGAAACAAAAAGCAGCTGTTGAGGGGGCAGTGGGTAAAATTGCAACTGCCGTTATTGCTTCATTGAGGAACGAACTCTTTACTTCTATGGGTGAATTAAAGCTGGCTGTCCGTGAAAAATTGATGGTCTTTAATGAGACCCCTTTTCAAAAACGCGAAGGAAGCAGACAGCTTATTTTTGCTGAAACCGAACAAGATAAATTGCGTCCTTTGCCGGCTGTCCCATATGAAATTGCAGAATGGATTTATGGGAGAAAAGTAAAATTAGATTGCCATATTTCTTACCAAAAGAATCATTACTCTTGCCCTTATCAATACGTTAAAAAGAAAGTAGATTTAAAAGTAACCAATAACTTCCTTGAGATTTATTACCAAAATGAACGCATTGCGACTCATAAACGATTTCCTCAATACAAAGAATATGCTTTCTCTACTTCCCCAGAACATCTTCCAGAACAGTTTAACCAACTTGAATGGAATGACCAACGTCTATTAAATTGGGCGCTTCAGATTGGCCCGTTCACGCATAAAGTTATTCAACGGATCTTTGAAAATTTACTACTAAAAGAACAAGGGTATCAATCTTCCTTATCCATACTTAATTTGTCAAAGAAACATTCGACTGCTGCTTTAGAGAAGGCTTGTCAGATTGCTTTGGAAAAGATACATTCTCCAAGATATCGTCAACTAAACGCCATATTAACTAACCCTACTAATAATGAAACCTTGGAAAAAGCTGAAAATGCTTATACAGAATCCATAGGATTCGTTAGAGGGGCAGACTACTACGGAGGAAATCAGAATGATAAATAACGAATCAATCCGAAAATTAAGACAAATGGACTTAAGTGAACTAGTAGATCATTTAGAAATGCAAGAAATAGATAATGACACACGATACCTATCATTTGATGAACGACTTCAGCTTAGTATCGATCATCTTTATCAAGAAAAGTACAATACCCGAGTGAAGGGATTGATTAAACGGTCGAAATTCCGTATTCAAGATGCTCATTTTTCTTCTGTCTATTATGAAAAGCGAGATATTGATCGTCCTACACTTCAAGAACTGGCAACCTGTAGTTTTATTAATCACCGTAGAAATGTTATTTTTCAAGGCTTTACTGGCTCAGGAAAAACCTTTTTAGCTTGTGCTTTAGGTCGGGAAGCCTGTAAGAAAGAGATACGGACACGTTACATTCGGTTACCTGATTTACTAATAGAGCGAGATGAAGCAACGCTTAAATCGAAAGGTGTAACGAATCTCATCACAAAATTCTCCAATTATGGTCTGCTCATTATTGATGAATGGTTACTTGACGACGTATCGGAAGAAGATTTAAAATTTCTTTTTGAAATTATCGAGCGTCGCTACGACTCCGGTTCCACTATCTATTGCACGCAATTTCGTAAAGCAGATTGGCATAAAAGATTAGGTGGAGGCGTCCATGCGGACGCCATCATGGACAGAATTGTGCATAATGCTGTCTGGTTCGATACCGGCCAACTGAACATGAGAGAACAACTCGCTAAAACGAATATGACCTGAACAATATTAAATCAGCCACGCTTTTAAATGAGCGTGGCTATTTTACGGACTCCTTACACGAATAGGCGGACTCGAATTGGATATCTAAAGACTCGACCATCCGTAAATGGGGACTTGAAAGCACGGAATAATCAGGAAGATGAAATAGCTGAATTAGACAGAGAAACAGGAGAAGTGGTTGACCGAATTAACTTTAAGGACATATTCCCAACTGAAATGTATGAAGATTATGATGGACATCAGTCTGACGTAGGAGATTGGATGCACATCAATGCGGTATGGATGGTTGAGGAAGAAGATGCAATTCTTTTATCCGTAAGGCAACAAGATTTAGTGATGAAATTATCCTACCCAGAAGCAGAAGTCGAGTGGATGCTCTCTTACCCTGAAGGATGGCATGAAGATTTAGAAGGTTATCTGTTAGAATCCACTGATGAAGACTTAAAATACCCTGCTGGACAACACGCCGTTATGGAAATGCCAGATCAGGATGGAAATGATGCGACAATGGATATTATGTTATTTGACAATAACCGTATATTCTCTAGAGGTGATGACGATCACCACGAAGAGTACAGCAGAGCAGTTCAATATCGTATCAACGAAGAAGAAAACACTGTAGAAGAAATGTAGTCCTATGGAGAAGAAAGAGGAACAGATTTTTATTCCAATATTGTGAGTGACGCTGATTACATTCAGGAATCAGAAACGGTACTTGTTCACTCTGGACGAGTATTAAATGAAGAAGAAGATCAAAGGTACTCTGTTACTGTTGAAGTGACTCATGAAGAAGATTCTGAAGTGGTATACGAATTATGGTATGGTCCTTTTGGAGCAGACGAATATTTCCAAATGTACCGAGCAGAACGAATGCCGTGATATCCTGAAAATTAAATGGTAATAATAAGGTTATCAGTTTTAATGTTAAAATCTGATAACCTTATTTATTATCTATTTTGACTAAGATGATTAATATAAAAGAAAGTTCGACTAAATCTAGCTTGTAACGTAACAAAGTGATTGATATAATAAGCTGTGAGTAAATTAGGTAAATACATATCAAGGAAATGAGCTGAACAAATGAAAATCCTAGTTACAGGTGCAGCCGGCTTCGTCGGTTTTCACTTAAGCAATGCCCTACTAAACAAAAAAATACAGGTAATTGGTTTAGATAATTTAAATGACTATTACGAACCTAAATTAAAGGATGACCGTCTGGATATATTAAACGACAGAGAAGGGTTCACCTTCCACAAAATCGATTTAAAAGATAAAGACGATGTGGACAAGTTATTTGAATCAGAAAGACCCACACATGTAATTCACTTAGCTGCCCAGGCTGGAGTAAGGTATTCGATTGAAAACCCTCATGCCTATATTGACAGCAACTTAATCGGGACAATGAATATTTTAGAAGCATGTAGACATTATCCAGTAGAACATTTACTTTATGCATCTTCAAGTTCCGTGTATGGTGGAAATAAAGTCGCACCGTTTTCCACAAATCATAATGTGGATCATCCCGTCTCTTTATATGCAGCAACGAAGAAATCTAATGAGTTGATGGCACACACCTATAGCCACTTATATGGTATTCCAACAACCGGTTTACGTTTCTTTACAGTATATGGTCCTTATGGCCGTCCGGATATGGCTTACTTCTCCTTTACAAATAAAATCCTAGCTAATGAATCCATTAATGTATTCAACCACGGGGAAATGGAACGTGACTTTACTTATATTGATGATATTGTGGAAGGCATCGTCAAGTTGATAGATAAGATTCCTCAATCCAATACTGAGTGGGATGAAAGTAAAGATGATTTAAGTACAAGCTTTGCTCCATATAAAATATATAATATTGGAAACAACAATCCAGTCAAACTCATGCGATTTATCAATGCTTTAGAATCAGCACTAGGTGTTGAAGCAGAAAAGAACTATATGGAGATGCAACCAGGCGATGTAGTCAGAACTTATGCCGATGTATCGGATTTAGAACGCGATATCGATTTTAAACCATCCACAAGCATTGAAGATGGCTTAAAGAAATTTGTAGATTGGTACAGAGAGTATTACAAAAAATAAATTGATTCGAAAAGTGTCCAATTTTATTCAGCTACTGGACGCTTTTTTTTGTTGTTAAAAAGTTAAAACTTATACTAAAAACTAAACATTCTCATGTTATACTTATTTTTATGATTAACTAAAGCATTATGGTGGTAAGTAAAGAATAAAGTTTAAAAGATTTCAGTAATATTCGGTAAATAAGCCGCACTCAACTAAACCGCCACGTATCCGAAAATACGTTCGGTTTGCTTTTCGGATAGTCGTCCTTAAGAGAATGTTTTTCTTAAGACTCTACCGCCCCCGATCTGGCGATATAGAGTTGGTGATTGCTTAGGAGTGCAAACACCAGACGCACAAATTTTCGTGCTGTTAAGACGAGGGCTCGCTTGTGCTGGGCTTTAGGTACTTCGTTATACTTTTTATCGTAGTAGTCTTTATACTCAGGAATATAACGCCTTATAGAGTTGGCAGCTTGAACTAAATAATAGCGTAGGTAACGATTTCCTGATTTAGACATTGGTGTTTGTTCTTTTTGGAATTTTCCGGACTGATGTTTTGGCCAGTACAGCCCAGCATATTTCGCCAACTTCGATTCATGATCGAAACGGTCAATTTGGCCAATCTCAGCGATGATGCCTGCGGCATACACAGGACCGATCCCGGGAATGCTCAGTAAGGATTTGGCTTCATCTACCGTTTCCATGATGTCAGCGATTGCTTTGTCGATCGTTTTAATTTCCTGCTCAAAGCTACGAATGACTCGCATCTGGATACCTAGATTGATATCGATACTTTCTTGAGCAACTTTTCCTAAGCGATAAGAATCAGACACAGATTTCTTAATCACTTGGGCTAACTTTTCTGGATCTTTAAAGCGCTGGCGACCAAAGGTCTGGAGTAACTCAGCTAAATCAGCTGTTTTCATCGTTCGAATGTCCGCCATGGTCATATTTCCGGTCATAAGCTGAATCATCGTGGAACTAAAGATGGACGTACTAATATTTTCATCCTGCAGATCACTTGTCAGTGTATTGCACTTGTAATAAAGATTCTCGACGTAGTGCTGTTGGGCTTCCGACTGTTGGCGGATTAGCTGATAACGCGTCCTTGTCAGGCGCAGGAGAGCCACAAATTTCTCTTCTCGGGGTTGAGCAGCTGAATGCTTGCCTGTGCTTATAAACTCGGCAATCAGCTGGGCATCGAGTTTATCATTTTTCTCATCCGTCCAGACTTTTGAAAAGCGGTGAATGACTCGTGGGTTTTCCACGATTGTTTGAACATTTAACAGCTTTAGATCAGGATCGTTTGAAAAAAATAATGACGGGTGCATACTGTACTGTCCTGTGGCTTCCATACCGACCACGATTTTGTCATATTCAAGCTTCTCGTGGAACTCAATAATCTTATTTTTAAGCGTCCGAGCACCCGCGTCACTGTTCGCGACGGTGGTTTGCCAAAGAATGGTATGGGTATCATCCTCATGCGATAAGAAACAGGCATCAAGTGTCGCTTTACTCACGTCTAAACCAACAAATAATTTCATGGAAGGGTTCCCCCTTTCGTTTTAATTTTGGAAGGTAAGCTTGGTTACTCCGGGCTATCCCTGTAACATAGTGCGTGCCTTAACCTCGCGCATACGAATTTAACCTTTTTCTGTTATGGCTGCCAAACCAACGGTTTCCTAAGACCGCTAGATAACAGAGTCGAGTCATTCAGCTTATGAGTATATAGTCTCAACACTATGACGGGAAGCATGCTTAAAGTGTAGTTGATCTACAAGGAGGAAAAGCTTCATCCCACTAAGAACCGACTTCCATCTGATTCTATTTTACACAGAAACAGCACGGAATAACCAAGCAGAACCTATGGATATTTTTAAAATATCAAAGAACAAAAGTGGACAAGAGGGTCGACAGTTTCGAATTTTTCTCCCCCATGGGGGAGAAGCCTCTAACACATTAAGAAAAAAACCAACCAAGGAAGATAAGTTCAATTCTTATCTTCAAACTTATTATACGAGGAGGTTTGAAAGATTGAAAGAGATTGTCGAACAGTTTAAAAAGGAATACAGGCTAGAAGACATACGTGCAGTTAAATCGCCCTTGCGTATATGTCCCATTGGAGCTCATTCCGATCATCAACTTGGAAAAGTGACAGGTATGACATTGGATTCAAGCGTCGATTTCGTTTATACACCTAGTTTGTACGGGTACATAAAAGTACAGAGTTTAGATTTTCCAGATAAAGAATGGTTCCACATTGACCATGAAATGGAATACGTTCCAGGATTTTGGGGAACTTATTTAAGAGGAGCGAAACAAGCCCTCTAGCAAGATTTCGTCTTAAAAACAGGTCTTACAGGAATGGTCAGCGGCAAATTGCCTATAGGCGGTTTAAGTTCTTCAGTAGCAGTGACGACAGCTTATTTGATGGCATTGGCTGATGTCAATAATATTGAGTTATCAAAAATGGACTTAATCAATTACAGCCACTGGGTCGAAACAGAATTTATCGGATTAAAAAATGGAATTTTGGATCAAGCAGCTAATGTACTAAGTATGAATAACCAGTTAATGGTAATGGACTGTAAAACAAATGAAGCTGAGCTAATTCAAAAAGGGGACAACATGCCGGAATTTGAAGTTGTCGTTGTTTATTCAGGTATCTCAAAGCAACTCATTAGTACAGACTTTAACAACCGGACCGATGAATTAAGAGTAGCTGGCTGGGTATTGCAAGACTTAAGCGTCATGGCCATTACACCTGCTTTATAAAAAGTCCATTTAAGAAACATCCCACGTGAAGTCTATGAAGAATACAAAGACCAATTACCGGAACGTTTCCGTAAGCGAGCAGCTCATTTCTATACTGAACAATCTAGAGTGGAGAAAGGGGCACAGGCATGGGCAGACGGGGATATTGAAACATTCGGTCAACAAATGTTTGAATCAGGAGAAAGTTCATTTTATCAATATGAATCGGGTATTCCTGAAATGAAAACAATCTACGATATCTTGAGACAGACAGAGGGAGTGTATGGAGCGAGACCGAGTGGAGCAGTTTACCGAGGAGCGGTGATTGGTATAATTAATCCAGCTTATAAAGAGTCAATCAAAAAAAGCATTGATGACGTTTACCCAGTCAAACACCCTGAGTATAAAGACGCCTACGCCGTTAATTTCTGTAAAACGGACGACGGCGCGCGATTAATTAAAAACATAGAGGACTGGAATTAGATGAAAGCTATTGTACTGGCAGCAGGTTACGCAACTCGACTCTATCCATTGACTAAAAATCAGCCGAAGCCTCTGCTAAAAATTGCAGGAAAAAGTATTCTTGATCACATTGTTGAAAAGATGGAGCGAGTAGAAGCGATTGATGAAATCATTATTGTCACTAACGATAAATTTACGGATTATTTTGTGCAATGGAAAAAATTAGCTTCTTATACTAAGCAAGTGACTATTGTAAATGATGGCACAACGACTAACGATAATCGACTAGGTGCCATAGGAGACATCCAATATGTCATTGACACCCAACAAGTAGCTGACGATTTAATGGTTCTAGCCGGAGATAATCTTTTTGACTTTGAATTGAGTGATTTTGTTTCTTATTTCTTTGAAAAAGAAACAGATTGCATAACGGCTTATAAAGAAGAGAATGAAGAACAACTAAAGCGTGCAGGAGTGGTTGACCTTTCTGACACCGGTCAAGTGCTATCCTTTGAAGAAAAACCTAGCCATCCTAAATCAAATTATTGTGTACCTGCTTTTTATCTTTATAAGAAAGAATCCCTTCCCTTATTTAAAGAGTATTTGAAGGAAGACAACAACCCTGATGCACCTGGTCACTTCATTCCTTATTTGATTACTCATAGAAACGTACATGCCTATCTTTTTGAAGGCAAACGATACGATATAGGGACGGTAGACAGTTACAATATGGTTAACCAATTATTTTCAATATAAATCCAAAGTTATATTCGGGCTTTATCCATAATAATTAATAATATAGGTGAATGAGGAAACGTTTTTCAAACAAAGTGTGACAGAAATTCATCAAATTGTGAAGGTTCTGGTAAGAATATGACTAATGTATTAAAAAAGAGGATATATTGTGCTATGATTAGCACTGATATAGACCTTTGATGTAAAATTGTTAAATTATTTACAACCTTTCTATGTTTGAAAGGACAGGAGGATAAGATGAACGAAGAAGAAATAAGTTTAGTGGAATTGTTTGGTATATTAAAGAAAAGAATGGGATGGATTATAAATGCAACGTTGCTAGGACTTCTCTTAGCGGCTGTATTCACCTTCTTTATTGCAACACCCACCTTCAGCTCAACCACTCAATTGTTGGTGAATCGAACACAGCAGACTGAAGTGATTCAACAATCGGATATTAACACCAATCTGCAGTTGATTAATACATATAAAGATATTGTTCGTGGTCCAGTGATTCTGGATGAAGTGAGAGAAACTTTAAATTTAAGTGAATCACATGCTTCATTGGCCGATCGTATCAGCGTGTCCAATCAAGATAACTCGCAAGTGTTCTCGATTCAAGTAACGGACGAGAATCCTAACAATGCAGCAATTATCGCCAATACGACAGCTACCGTATTTCAAGAGAACCTAGCTGATATTATGAACGTTGATAACATTACGATTATTTCTCAAGCTGAACCTAACTTGAACCCGGTCTCACCTAACAATACATTGAACCTAGCTATTGGATTAGTTCTTGGAGCAATGGTTGGAATTGGTCTCGTATTCCTATTTGAATTCTTAGATAATACAGTGAAAGACGACCGATTCATCACAGAAGAGTTGGGCTGGACAAGTCTCGGCCGCATTTCTGAAATGACCGCAGATGAGCTGAGTGCAGATACGAAAGCCGCTCATAATAAACGAACGACAAGAACAGCAGAAACTAGAACACGAGTGTAGAAAGGACGTTACCCATTGCTTTTTAAACGAAAACAAAAAAATCCCCAAGATGATCGTCCGGGCCTGGTTGTAGTAAACAAACCAACATCAGTTGTTTCTGAGCAATTCAGAACCCTTCGAACGAACATCCAATTTTCAATGATTGATGATACCTTAAAAACGATTGTTGTCACATCAGCAGAACCAAACGCAGGAAAGTCTACTGTATCAGCTAACTTAGCAGCAACATTTTCTTCGCAAGAGAAAAGAGTATTATTAGTGGATGCAGATTTAAGAAAACCAACCATTCATAAAATCTTTAAAGTAAGAAACAAGGATGGGTTGACTACATTATTAACAAACCGTGACACACAGTTAGACGAAGTGGTTTACGGAACGCAAAAGGAGGGATTATTCATTTTAACAAGTGGAGCCATCCCGCCTAACCCAGCAGAATTGCTTGGATCAAAACGCATGCTAGAAATAATTAAAGAAATGGAAGATTACTTTGACCTAATTATATTCGACATGCCCCCAATTCTTGCAGTGACCGATGCGCAGGTTATGGCTAGTAAGGTAGATGGAACACTATTTGTTATTCCAAAAGGTTCGACCAAGCAGGACCTCATCCTAAAATCAAAAGATTTACTTGAAAAAGTAAATGCCAATGTATTAGGAGCCGTATTAAACCGCGTCAACAAATCTGATGAAGAATACTATTACTATTACGGAGAATAGTAAGGTATAAGGGAGAGAGAGCAATGTTTGATTTGCATTGTCACATATTACCGGGCGTCGATGATGGTGCCCAAACGATGGAAGAGTCACTTAGCATGGCAAGATTGGCTGTTGAAGAAGGCATCACCCATATATTGGTTACCCCTCATCATATGAACCGCGACTGGTTCAATGAAAAGCGTTCGGTAATCACTCTCATGAATCAAGTCCAAGACGAACTGGACAAGCATCATATTCCATTAACCTTATTCCCCGGACAGGAAGTTCGTATATACGGGGAACTGCTAGATGACATCAAAAAAGATACGATTCTATTTGCAGATGAAGGTCAGCAATACATATTAATCGAGTTTCCAACAGCGACGGTTCCTGCTTATGCGGCGAGGTTGTTTTATGACTTACAGATGAATGGGAAAGTACCGATTATCGTACACCCTGAAAGAAACAGAGTATTCCAAGAATCACCGAACAAGCTTAAACGCTTCATTGAAAAAGGAGCTTTGGCGCAACTTACCGCTGCTAGCTATACAGGAGCATTAGGTAAGAAAACGCAAAAGTTAAGCCGGCAAATGATTGAGGCGAACCTTGTCCATTTTATTGCATCAGACGCTCATAACAAAAATAACCGTGCCTTCCATATGAAAGAAGCTTATGATAAATTAGCAAAAGAATATGGAAGAAGCAAGAGACAAGAATTTTATCAAGTTACCAAAGATATATTAAATGGAGAAGTTGTTATCCCTCCTAGCCCTCAATCCATCTCGTCTAGTCGCTTTTTCGGATTACTGTAAGCAATCTACCGGGCCTAAAAATCCGGTATTTTTATTTAATGAAAGGAGTATAACTATGAACCGCACACTGAAACGTTGCATACTCGCTACTGTAGATACTGCGTTTATCATCCTGTCTAGCCTGTTCGCATATGTGTTCTTAATTCCTTACATAGCCTTCCCGACACGAGCACTCGCTTTAGGTACGGGTTTACTTATTATTGTATATATAAGCCTAGCCTTACCAACAAGACTATTTGATAAAATAAACCGCTACACTAGTGTAAAAGAAACCATCACTCATGCAATAGTCGTTACGATGACTTATGCATTATCGACTATAATCACCACAATCATTTACGGTGGCTTCAGCTACCGCGTTCTATTTTTAGGATACATAGTTAGTGTCACATTGATAACGGGTAGCCGTGTATTGTGGCGTATATACGTTGAACACCATGAAAGACTGAATAAGAAGAACGACACTGATCCAGAACGCACTTTGATTATTGGTGGTGGTGCAGGTGGGTCACTATTCATCAAACACATTAAACACAATCCTGAAATTAAATTAGTCGGCATATTGGATGACGACCACAATAAGAAACGAACTATATTATTCGGCATACCAGTATTAGGAAATACAAATGATATGGAAACTGTCATTAAGGAACATAACATCGAACAAATCACCATTGCCATTCCATCATTGTCTTCTGAAAAATTAGAAGAACTCGTAGATAAGGCAAATAAATTAGACATTAAAATCAACCAAATGCCTTCTGTGGAAGATATTGTCGCAGGAAAATATGAAATTAATACCTTTAAAGAAATTGATGTCACTGATTTACTAGGCAGAGAAGAAGTTAAATTAGACATGGAGAAAATTGCGACCCAATTATCCGGACAAACTATCTTAATTTCAGGTGCAGGTGGATCTATAGGATCTGAAATTGCTCGCCAAGTCATCCGGTTTTCTCCAAAACGTTTGCTTTTATTAGGACACGGAGAATACTCTATATACTTAGTAGAAAAAGAATTAAAGAATATGAAGACAAATGGTGTAGAAATTATACCTGTTATCGCAGATATTCAAGACAGAAATCGAATATTTAGCATTATGGAAGAGTACAAGCCTGACCGCGTCTACCATGCGGCAGCGCACAAACATGTTCCATTAATGGAAGCTAATCCACATGAAGCAGTTAAAAACAATGTTTACGGTACAAAGAATATGGCTGAAGCTGCAAAAGCTGCAGATGTTAAAAGCTTTGTCATGGTATCTACCGATAAAGCAGTAAATCCTCCTAACGTCATGGGCGCAACTAAGCGTATAGCGGAAATGATTGTGACTGGGCTTAATGAAAAAGGAAAAACAAATTTTGTAGCTGTAAGGTTCGGAAACGTATTGAATTCCAGAGGTTCTGTTATTCCACTATTTAAAGAACAAATTCAAAACGGTGGACCCATTACACTAACAGATTTTCGCATGACAAGGTACTTCATGACAATACCAGAAGCCAGCCGATTAGTCCTTCAGGCAGGCTCGCTTGCTAAAGGTGGAGAAATATTTGTACTTGATATGGGAGAACCTGTGAAAATTGTTGATTTAGCTAAGAAAATGGTTAAATTATCCGGTTTTACTGAAAACGAAATTAAAATAGTTGAGTCTGGTATTCGTCCAGGGGAGAAACTGTTTGAAGAGCTATTGGCTAACGGAGAAAGCGTTAGTGAACAAGTCTATGAAAAGATATTTATAGGAAAAGTGAACAATACACCGATTAAGGAAGTTATACATTTCGTTAAAGAACTAGAAAAAGTAACTGACGCTAAGTTAAAAGTTGAGCTAATAAACTTCGCTAATAAACATTAAGAATATGTATAAAAGTGATTCTTTGAGGAATAGTTTCAAAGCTTAATTAGCAATAGCTTACTACACAAACTTGCATTTGCTAATTAAGCCCTTGAAAAATACGTGGACTTCATACATATTGTTATTCCCATGAATAAGTGCGAAAAGCGACTTAATCTTTTTTTAGGAGCGACTGTTCGTCATATTTCACAAAATGCAGGAGATATTCCCGCGGAAAAACCTTAAGCTTAGTAGATAAACAACTTGAGAAAAAAATGACAAAGTTCAGAAATGATAATTTAAATCTGATGCTGTTAAGTTCTTGAAAAGTGCAGTAGTTGTTCCAAGATTAACTGGATAAAGAAACAAGGCTGAAGAAGGTGTGTGCTACTAATGCAAAAACACTTGAAAGGATGTATTCGGATTTTCTGATTGAAACGGTTATGATTCATGCAGTAATTATCCTTAATCAATTTATTATGGATAATTTTGATGAGGTATGTCCAGCTGCTAGTGCTGTTAAATATAAATATAAAACGGGAAATTGCAGTGTGCATTGTAACGAAGGTTTGGAAGATGAAGGGATTAAGTTGATTGCGATGAAAGTATGAAGCAAGGATTATTAAGAAGCGAAATGTATTCGAATTTTAGATTAATGTTAATGAATTTAAAGGTTTCAGAATTTATAAATATTGTAGTCTGAGAAACCGCAATTTTTTGTTTGATTGTATATATCGACGTGAGTATCTTAAAAGAACGAAACCACAAGATGTTGTGGGTCAAAAATATTTGACTACCATATGTTGCATGAAATCATCCTTTCAGCATAATCGGGCGCGACGTGAGTATGGTGAAAGGGTAAACAGGGTCTAGCCCAGTAAAATCAATAGTTCTAACAGAAAAGTAGGAAAGTACATTTTAAAAGTTAACGGTAATCAATCTAGAATATGTAAATTAGAAAACAAGATGCTTAAAAGCATTTCAAATATACATAAACAAGAGGGTACTTAATTCTAAGTACCTGTTACTTATATAGAAGGTTTAAGCAAGGAAGGATGTCAAAGACTATGGATGAAAATAAAAAGATATGGTTAAGCTCCCCACACATGAGTGATGAGGGATATGAAATGCAATATGTACAAGAAGCTTTCGATACAAACTGGGTAGCGCCATTAGGTCCGAATGTAAATGAGTTTGAAAAAGAAGTAGCTGCTAAGGTTGGTTCAAAACACGGTGCAGCATTATTGTCAGGCACAGCAGCTATTCATTTAGCGCTTAAGGCTGTAGGCGTTGGTGAGGGGGATATCGTCCTTTGTCAAAGTCTTACTTTCTCTGCTTCTGCTAATCCTATTATATATCAGAACGCTACGCCAGTGTTTATAGATAGTGACTATGAAACTTGGAATATGTGTCCTAAAGCATTAGAGGCAGCCTTTGATAAATACGGAGATAAAATCAAGGCTGTTTTAGTTGTACATTTATATGGCTTTTCAGCTGATATGGATAAGATCATGGAGATATGTAATAAGTATAATGTACCGGTGATAGAGGATGCAGCCGAGTCATTAGGTGCCTATTATAAGGGAAAACATACGGGAAGTTTTGGGGAATTTGGAGTAATCTCGTTTAATGGAAACAAAATCATCACTACTTCTGGTGGTGGTATGCTTGTTTCTAATGATGAAGAAAAAATTAAGAAAGTACGATTCTGGTCGACTCAATCGAGAGATGCAGCAAGGCACTACCAGCATAGCGAATTAGGGTTCAATTATCGTATGAGCAATGTCGTTGCTGGGATTGGAAGAGGACAATTAAAAGTATTAGATCAGAGAGTGGCCAAGAAGAAGTACATCTTTGAGTTTTATAAAAGAGAATTAGGTAGTATTGAGGGCGTTGAATTTATGCCAATCAATGACTGGAATGAGCCTAACTACTGGTTAAGTGTAATGACGTTGAAGGGTGATGTAAGACCTATTGATGTCATGGAAGCACTTGAGAAAGAGAACATTGAGTCAAGACCTGTGTGGAAGCCGATGCATATGCAGCCAGTCTTCGCTGAGTATGATTATGTTGGTGGAGATGTAAGTGAGAAGCTGTTTGAGAATGGTGTGTGCTTGCCATCTGATACAAAGATTACAGATGAAGATCTTGGGAGAATTTGTTCAATTATAAAGGGACTATGGTCTGAATAAGAAGTAGGTGCTAATAGATGCAAAGTGAAGTGAAGGAAGAAGCTAAAGTGAATAAAGGCATGTACAAAAGATTTCTCAAACGACCAATGGACTTCATTTTGTCTTTGATGGCAATTATCGTTTTAAGTCCAGTGCTTATAATCGTTGGAGTATTAGTGAGGTTTAAGCTTGGAAGTCCAGTGTTGTTTAAGCAGAAAAGACCTGGACTTAATGAGAAGATATTTACTATGTATAAGTTTAGAACAATGACTGATGAGAAAGATGAGAATGGTGAGCTGCTTCCAGACAGTGTTAGATTAACAAAGTTTGGTAGGATGCTAAGATCTACAAGTTTAGATGAACTTCCTGAGCTTTTTAATATTCTAAAGGGCGATATGAGTATTATTGGACCGAGGCCATTACTCATTCAATACCTAGAACTTTATAATAATCATCAAAAAAGAAGACATGAAGTGAGGCCAGGTCTTTCTGGACATGCCCAAGTCAATGGGCGTAATGCCATCAGCTGGGAAGATAAATTTAATCTTGATGTGGAGTATGTAGATAATGTTAGTTTTTTAGGTGATTGGAAGATTATCTTACTTACTATAAAGAAGGTTTTTGTGAAGGAAGGCATTAGTTCAGATACATCGGTTACGATGGAACCTTTTAGAGGAAGTAAAATAGAGAATTAATTCTTGATTTTTAGATTCTCTGCAATCATACATTATTACTTCAGAGAGGAATATGCTGTTCATGAATAACAAATTAGTTATTATTGGTGCCAGTGGACACGGAAAGGTTGTCGCTGACATCGCTATAAAAATGAATAAGTGGCAAAGCATAGCATTCCTCGATGATGACGAGTCTATTAAGACATCTATGGGGTTAGAAGTCATCGGTAAGACTATTGATGCTTTTACATATAAAGACGAAGTTGATTTTTTTGTTGCTATTGGAAGCAATGCTACAAGGGAGAAGATACAAGAGAAGTTGATAGATAAAAGGTTAAATGTAGTTAGTTTGATTCATCCGAGTTCTGTTATTGGTACTGACGTTGAAATAGGTATTGGTACAACTGTTATGGCCGGAGTTGTTGTCAATAGCTCTACTAGAATCGGTAAGGGTTGCATCATCAACACAAGTGCGAGTTTGGATCACGATAATGTCATAAAAGATTATGTGCATGTTTCCCCTGGAGTTAGGATTGCAGGGAATGTAGAAATTGGTAAGAGTACATGGTTAGGGATAGGGAGTGTTATAAGCAATAACGTAAACATCTGCAGTGGTTGCAATGTAGGTGCAGGGGCTGTGATGGTTAAGGATATTACTGAACCTGGGACATATGTTGGGGTTCCGGTGAGGAAGATAGATTAAATACAATTTTGATAGGAGAATTAGGAATGAAGATATTATATGTAACAACAATCTCAAATACAGTAAATACATTTTTAATTCCCCATATAAAGATGCTCATTGATGAAGGGCATCAAATTGATGTTGCTTTTAACATAGAACAGGAAGTTAAATCTGAAATATATGAGATGGGATGTAAATTACATCAATTACCACTTCAAAGAACTCCACTGAAAAAAGACAATTTAAGAGCTTTTAAAATGTTAAAAAATATTATTAGTATTGAAGGATATGATTTAGTTCATACCCATACACCCGTTGCGTCAGCAATTGTAAGGTTAGCATGTAGAAAACTAAGCAATGTTAAAGTACTTTATACTGCTCACGGTTTTCACTTTTATAAAGGTGCACCTCTTATTAATTGGCTAGTATATTATCCGGTTGAAAAATGGCTTGCTAGATATACGGATACTTTAATTGCCATTAATAAAGAAGATTATGAAAGAGCTAAAAGTAAATTTAGTGCTAAAAGAGTTTTGTACATACCAGGTGTTGGGATAGATTTAGAAAAGTGTAATACGGTGGAACTTGACAGAGACTTAAAACGTAGTGAATTGGGATTGCCAGAAGATGCACTTGTTGTTTTGTCAGTAGGTGAGCTTAATAAAAATAAGAACCATGAGGTTGTTATTAGAGCAATTTGGAAAATTGATAATCCCAATATCCACTACATAATATGTGGGCAAGGGCAGCTTGATGGACACTTAAGAAACTTAAGCAAGGAATTAGGTATAGAAAATCAGGTACATTTACTAGGGTTCAGAAAAGATATTCCTGAGATATGCAAGATCACAGACCTATTTGCGTTCCCTTCATATAGAGAAGGTTTATCTGTTGCTTTAATGGAAGCAATGGCAAATGGACTGCCTGTAGTGTGCTCTAATATTAGAGGGAATTCAGATTTGATAGAAAGCAGAAAAGGTGGATATTTGGTTGAACCTACTGATGTAGAAGGGTTTACTAAATATATTAATCAATTAATAACAGATGGTGAATTAAGAAGCGAGTTTGGTAAATTTAATCACAAAAAGATAGAGGATTATTCTATTGATAATGTTTTAAATGAGATGGAAGAAATATATTTTGACTAAAGTAGGTGGACAAGCATGAAAGTACTACATATAATAAACAATTTAGGGTCTGGTGGTGCTGAGAAACTTCTAGAAGATTTGATTCCACTTATGAATAAAATGGAAAATGTGGAAGCTGACATTCTATTATTAACAGATGAAAAAAATGTATTTTACGACTCTTTGATTAACAAGGGTGTTAAGGTTGATGTAGTTAAATACAGAAATATGTATGACGTTAGAAACATCTTTGAAATAAAGAAGTATATAGTCTATGGCGGTTATGACATAGTTCATTCACATGTTTTTCCTACACAATATTGGGTTGCGTTATCGAAGATAATTCTTAGAAATAAAAAAGTAAAATTTATAACCACAGAGCATAGTACCCACAACAGAAGGCGTGAGAAATTTTATTTTATGTATATAGATAAGTTTATCTACGCGCAATACGATTCAATTATATCAATAACTGAAAAAACCAGA
Source organism: Alkalibacterium sp. MB6 (assembly GCF_009935905.1). Lineage (GTDB taxonomy): Bacteria > Bacillota > Bacilli > Lactobacillales > Carnobacteriaceae_A > Alkalibacterium. The sequence continues at coordinate 17,883 of NZ_PREX01000028.1, forward strand.
GACAATTTAATAGATTGGATAGATCCTAAACGTAAAAATTTAGATAAACACATTGTTATAGAAAATGGCGTAGATATTGAAAAAATTAAAGTAGCGTTGCCTTATAAAAAAAGTGAGTTAATAGAAGGTATTAATGAAAATACAAAATTAATATGTATGGTGGGTAGGTTTTCAGAGGCAAAAGATCAACCTACTTTAATAAGAGCTGTAAGCAAACTATCGAGAGATATTCACTTGATACTTGTAGGAGAAGGTCCTTTAATGGCCGATAATAAAAAATTGGCTGAGGAACTAGGAGTATCTGATAGAGTTCATTTCTTAGGTTTTCGTCAAGATATCCCGAGGATACTTAAGACAGTTGATATTGTTGTATTAGGTTCTCATTGGGAGGGGTTTGGATTGGCAGCTGTAGAGGGAATGGCTGCCGGTAAACCTGTTGTGGTTAGTGATGTTGAAGGGTTAAGAGATGTAGTTAAAGATAAAGAGTCAAGGTTTATATTAAGAAGTGATGAGGATTTGTCAGGTAAGATTACTAATATACTTTTTTTTGATGAAATATATTATAGGAAAGTAAATTATTCAAACAAGAGATGCTTAGATTTCAGATTAGATGAAAAAGTTAAACAACTAGTAAATTTGTATTTTGAACTTATTTAAATAAGTATTTAGAAAAGTTAATATGTTGTTTTTTATCTCAACATTTATACTCGGGGGACATAAGATTGATTAAAAAAAATAAATCCAGAAATACCAAGTTGATAAAATTATATATGTATATTTATTTATTCTTCATTTTTTATATGCCCCGCGTGAGTGACTTGTTAATTGGAGTTAACATAGAAGTGTTTTCAGTTTTACTTTTAATATTTATGTTAGTACCATGGATAACTACATGTAAATCTAAATCTAACTTTCTCAAAGTTGATAAGAACATTTTTTTACTAATAGTGGGGGTATCTCTATCAGCGTTGTATTTTGCTATAAGGGCATCGTTAGGTGATTATGACATTAGAGCAATGCAAAACTTATTTATAATTGTTCGAATATTTCATATTATTATAGCTATTGATTTTATGAAGCATATCGGATTTGATAAATATGATATGATAAAAGTTTTACTAAACTTAGCTTTATTGCAAGGTATTATAACGATTATGATGATTATATTTCCGTCTTTGAAGAATATTGCTTTATCGTTGTATTATTTAAATAGAGAGGAAAATATATTTATATCCAGGATGAGGATTTATGGCATAAGTGGAGATTATACTTTTTTTACACCCATATATCATGGACTATTAGCTTCAATAGCTTTCTTCTTCTCAATATTTAAAGATAGAAAATACTTAGTTTACTTACCATTCATTCTGATTGTAATATTATTAAATGGAAGATTTGGTTTGCTAATTTTTGGGTTATCACCAATTGCAGTCGCATTACACTTTATTTTTAAAGGTAAAATATCGTTTAAAATGATGAGGATATCTATTTTAACAATAGTAATTATTATTCTAGGAACACTATCTCTACGTATAGTATCTCCTTATACCTATAATTGGATTGTAGGTGGAATTGAAGATACTATAAACTTGATTATATATGATGAGCTAACAGGAAATTATGAAGCTCTACTTGGTACTCATTTATCAATACCAAAAGGATCAGGAATTATATTTGGAAAGGGTTTTAGGTTGTTTGGTGGTAGTGGGAGGCATATGGGTTATAATTCGTCAGACATTGGGTATGTGAATGATGTTTTTATGGGAGGCATTATATATATAGGCATTTTATACGGAACAATCTTGCGTTTTTTACTAAGAAAACCTACAATTAATCATTTTACCAGTAAGATAGACTATAATTTGCACATGTTAATCTCAAAGTTTTTAGTGGCTGCATTACTAGTAGCAAATTATAAGGGGGAAGTTATGCGGGGAGGAATAGTCCTTCTGGTAGCAATATTTATAAAAATGTGTATATCGTATGAACCATTGAAGGAAAAGAGGTGAGGATGTGATCCCAAAAGTTTCGGTGATAATACCGGTATATAACGGTGAAGAAAGTATATTTATTTCTTTAGATTCCTTATTGAAACAGACTTATCCAAATTTTGAAGTTGTAATAATTGATGATGGTAGTAAAGATGGTACAAGGGAAGTTGTAGAAAAATTTGTTTCTATGGATAGTAGATTCAAATACAACTTCAAAACTAATGGTGGAGTATCTACAGCTAGGAATATAGGTTTGAAGGTTTCACAAGGAGAATATGTATGCTTTCTAGATTCGGATGATTTTTATGAGAATTCTTTTATTGAAAAAATGCTTAATAAGATTGAAAGAGAATTAGCAGACGTATGTTATTGTGGATATAATATAGTAAGTCCTAGAGGGAAAAATAAAAAAAGAACTAGATTTAAATCTGGAGAAGTTCTAGTTGACTATATTTTGGGAAAAATCTCAATTCATACTACTGGATGGATGATACGCAAAAAAATTATTAGTGAGTTTGATATTAAATTTTTAGAGGGGGTATCATGGGGAGAAGACTTTGAGTTTTTTTGTGAAGTTTTAGCTAAAACCAATAAAACAACTTATGTGAAAGATTATTTAACGAATTATAGAGTGGATTTCGAAGAAAATCGTCTTTCAGCTTTTAGTTTGGACAAAATAGACAAGGATTTTGAGTCTATTCAACGAATAGTTAATAACACAACAATAAATAAAACAATCTTAATTGAGAAGGCATTGAAAGAATATAGACTGCCCGCTTTACTGATATATAGACTAAATAGAGCAATAGAAGATGAAATGAATATGGACAATGCAATAATATTATACAATAAATACAAAAATAACTTTGATGTAATTTCTTTAAATAATGGCTTACGTAGTATAAAGTTGATTATGACCAAGCTTAAATTATCTAGATTAACAATAAAGACAAATGAAAATAGATAGGATAAGGAGAATTTTAATGGATGATTTAATTAGTATAATAGTTCCTATATATAAAGTAGAAAATTTACTAGAACGTTGTGTAGATTCTATCCTTAGACAGACATACAATAATATAGAAATTTTGCTTGTAGATGATGGGATCTCCAGATAGATGTGGAGAAATATGTGATCATTATGCAATTATGGATAGTAGAATTAAGGTAATTCATAAACAGAATGGTGGGTTATCAGATGCAAGGAATGTTGGTATTAATGTAGCAAAAGGTGAATACATCACATTTATAGATAGTGATGATTGGATTTCTGAAAAATATATTGAAACCTGAATAATTCATAGTACCTTGTCAGAACAGGCATTTATCCCTCTTTGATAAGGTTTATCACTCTATTCCTTCTTCACCCGTTGGGTGAAGAAAAAAATATACAAAAAGAGCACGCTCTATGTTATTGTAAAGTCGACGAAAACAACAAAAACAAGAGGTGTGCTCAATGTCAACTTTACAAGAAAAGCAACTACAATTCAATCCCCATTTGGTTATGTCAAACGATGGCGGTCAATTATCCAATGATTCCGGTCTCCTTTTACTCTTTGAATTTTTTCATAAGATCAAGTTCAAAGAGCTGGTTAACGAGTTATTGTATATTGACGATTCAAGAAACTATTGTACACATGACTATATTGATTTATTTATGCAGGTTCTTGTGCAGTTAATAGCCGGTTACTCAACGGATTCTTCAGCCAATTGGCTACGTCACGATCCAGTTTTTCAGCATGGGCTAAATAAAACGACCTTAGGTTCACAGTCGATGGTTTCTCGTTTTATTCATCAACTGTCGGAGGAGAATATCGTTCAACTTCAATCAATTGCCAAGGCATTGATCACTATCTATATCGGCCAACAAAATACACAGCATATGATCATTGACGTGGATTCTACTCACTCAGACACCTTCGGAAAACAAGAACAGACTGATTTCAATACTCACTACGGAACAACGGGTTATCATCCCTTAGTGGCTTTTGATGGACTGACTGGTCTGTTTCTGGGTGCCGAACTTCGTCCGGACAATGTGTACACGTCTAACAATGCAGAAGTCTTTTTAGCAGACATCATCTCTCAACACAAACAGCACTCATGTGATATGTTTTTAACTGTCCGAGGGGACAGTGGCTTTGCCAAACCTGAGATCTATGAGTTATGCGAGCAAGAAAAAGTGAAGTATATTATTCGTTTAAAAGTCAATGCACGACTGAAGAACATGGCTCAACAAAAGGTCCTTTACGGACCAGATACAGACTTTACACATAAAGAATCACAGTATTTCAAGATTGATTATCAAGCTAAATCTTGGGAAACGGGTCGTAAAGTAGCTGTAAAGGCCACTCGAGAAGCTGGCGAACTCTTATTTACGACGTTTGAGTTTATCGTATCAAATTTCGTTGATATACCTGCCCAAACAGTGTACAAGCTCTACCAAAAGAGAGGGACAATGGAAATTTATATCAAAGAAATCAAACATGGTTTTTCCTTCGACAAGACCGATAGTTCAACGTTTCTTGCGAATCAGGCTCGCATGATGATGAGTTGTATTGCCTATACAGTCATTCATTTGATGAAAGAGCTAATATTCCCAGATAAAGAGAAAAAATCAACGGTGGCGACTATTCGGTTTAAAGTTTTCCACATTGCTGGAAGGCTGACACGATATGCGCGTAAAATAAAAGTCCGCTTGTCCACAGGTTACGTTTTCTCTTCACTGTTCTGGACAATATTGGAGAATATTCAACAGCTGGTTCTGTTGCATTAGCTACTCCAGAAGAAGATCATATTAATTTTTTGACGATTGTAAGACCACGGGGTCTTTATACTCTTTTTTCCATCTTTTTGTTTTCGATCTAATCGAGAGGATATAAAGTGGCATGATAGACAGTTAATACTTAAAAATGTCTAAAAAAGCAGTGAGTTTAATAGAAATAGTTATCCACATTTAGAGGTATGAATTATTCAGGGTAAATATAAACTCTCTTTTTAATAAAGTTTATAATAGAGACTTTCTTTCTAGATTTTCTATTACTTTTCCCCCCTAAACGATTTGGGGAGGATGCAGTATTTAATTTTGAAGCATTTACAAATGTCGAAACAGTTTACCTGAACAAAAATACCTACTACTATTATGATAAATCTACTGAAGCATCTATAGTTAAAAGCTATTCAGCCAACCGCTTTCAAGAGGATTGTTTTATGATGCAACAATACGAAAAAATGTTTGCAGCTCGGGGAGCAAAAAAGATGTATAGGACAAACATAATGCACAAATATTGGAATGTTGTGCTAAATGCTTTGAGAAACATCAATCATAAAAATGCAAACTTGTCTTTGCGAGAAAAGAAACGGCAAATGGAAACTGTTTTTAAATTATCCTCACATCCAACTCATGTTTGACACATTAACTGTAAAAGAGATAGACAAACCGTTTCAGAAGTTTCTGTGGGTTTTATTAAAGAAAGACTATGTATCCGTGACAATATTAATCATGCAACTGTACGTTAAGATAAAATACTAAAGCAAAGGAAGTTATTATTATGAAATCTATTTTTATTAAGGCTTATACTGCGTTGAATTTAGGAGATGATTTATTTATAAAGATTCTTTGTGAGAGATATCCTCAGCATCAATTCACCTTATTATCACCTAAAAAAGATGCCGTATATTTTAATAGTATTGCAAATCTGACAGTGAAATACACAATACCCAAAATAGATGGTCTGATGGCTAAATTAGGAGCGAAATACAGAGTTAATTCAACTCTGTCGCGTTATTATATAAAGAAAGCAGACTTGGTTGTACATATTGGCGGGTCAATATTCATACAGGATGAATATTGGAAAACAAAAGTTAATATTTTGGATAAAGACCTTAACAAGTCAAAAGAGTATTATATTATAGGCAGCAATTTCGGACCCTTTACAGAAGAGGAATACCAATCATCTTATAAAAATGTTTTTTCTAAAGCCACTCAAGTTTCATTTCGAGATACTTATTCATACGATTTGTTCGATGATTTAAATAATGTGTGTGTAGCACCTGACATAGTGTTTTCTTACGAAAGTCAGTATCAGGAAACTAAAGAAGAAAAGACCGTAGTCATTTCGGTCATTGATCTAGATCATAGAGAAAATCTCAAAGAATATAAACAAGCATATGAAAGCAAAATAATAGAACTGTGCAATGAACTGACTACTAAAAATCATAAAGTTCTACTAATGGGCTTCTGTATAAAAGAAAATGATGATACGGCTATAAACAGAATCAAGCAAACAGAACAATTGAAAAATAACGAGGCCGTTAGCACATATAATTATGAAGGTGACATGGATGAAGCACTCGCTCTTATCAGTCAGTCTAAAGGAATTATAGCGACTCGTTTTCATTCTTTGATACTGGGCTTAGTGTTTGGGATTCCTGTTTATCCACTTGTATACAGCAACAAGACGACCAATTTACTAGATGATATTAATTTTAATGGTGACTATACAAGAATTAAGAATATGAAAGAATTGAAAAGTGAAACTGTTTTGAACCAGCTATTTTCAGAACCTGTTACCGATGTAGCAGAACAAAAAATAAAATCAAACAAGCATTTTACCCGCTTAGATGAAATTTTAAAAAATTAAGGTGAGAAAATGAACTCTTACAAAAAATTGGCAGCCAACTCATTTATTTTTGCCGCTGGAACTTTAGGCAGCAAGGTAATTGCATTCCTGCTTGTTCCATTATATACCTATTACTTAAGTACATCTGAATTTGGTACGGTAGACATTACTATAACAACAGCTAATTTACTGATACCGATTATTTCTTTGAGTATGTTCGAAGCAGTTTTTCGTTTTGCAATGGATAAAAAGGAAGATTCAGATCAGGTGGTCACTAATGCATTAATTATCGCTACATTAGGCTTTCTATTATCAGGTTTATTTTATCCCTTAGTGTTAAGGCTGAATCTCTTTGGTGATTATTTTATCTACTTTTACTTGATTCTTTTTATACAAATTATTGAAAGAATTCTTGCGCAATATGCTAGAGCTATAGGTAGAATTAAAGTTTTTGCAATTAACGGTATACTTCTTTCTTTCCTGATTGGTATTTTAAATATTGTGTTTCTGGTTATCTTTGAATGGGGGATAGCAGGGTACTTTTTTGCATACATACTTGCGACCTTCATTTCAGTTTTATATTTAACTAATAAAACTGATCTTATAAAGAGTATTAAACTGGAATATCTTAGTAAAGAGCATTCTAGAAAATTAATACTTTACTCTATACCAATGATTCCAAATTCCTTGATGTGGTGGCTTATTAATGCATCCAGCCGTTATTTCATCATTTATTTTATAGATGTTAGTGCCAACGGGTTATTTGCAGTTGCCAGTAGAATACCATCACTGATTAATATAATTAACCAGGTGTTTACGCAAGCTTGGCAGCTTTCAGCAATTGAGGAATTTGAGAAGGAAACTGCAGATACATCAGGGAATTCCTTCCAAAAAGATGTGTTTACATTTTTGCATACTTTCTTATTCTTTGGAGTATCTTTGATATTGCTCGTTATAATTCCTATTTTTCGATTTCTTCTGGCACCTCAATTTTTTGAAGCGTGGCAGGTGGTTCCTTTTCTATTGATGGGAGCAGTGTTTTCTTCCTTTTCAAGTTTTTTGGGTACTAATTACATAGTGACTAAGAAGACTTCAGGCGTTTTTAAAACTTCATTGTATGGGGGATTGGCAAGTTTAGTACTGAATATCTCACTCATATATTTATTTGGATTAATCGGTGCAGGAATTTCTTCGATGATAAGTTTCTATCTCATGTTCTTACTAAGGTACTATGATACTAAAGAAATTGGAACGTTAACTATTAAGTGGAAAAAATTCTACAAAACTATATTAGTGCTGAGCTTACAGATTGCTTCCCTATATTTGTATGAGAGCATGTGGACACAAACAATTTTAGGATTAGTCTTTTTACTGATACTAATTATGGTTAACAGAAGCGTTTTTTCTTTACTATACAAAGTGATGTTCAGGATATTAAGAAGTAATTTTAGAAAATAACCCCCCTCACTGTAAAGAACAGTTATAAAATGGTTCTTTCCAATGTTAGTTGACTGAATGGAATCTCTCCATCAATAAGACTTTATTTCTTAAAAGAGCGAAGGAACAACGACCATACATGATGCGCTTGATCACTTTCAGTTTATTGATC
>NZ_PREX01000029.1 GCF_009935905.1 Alkalibacterium sp. MB6
CAAAATCAGTTGATAGGGATATTAGTGATACATATTTCAATAAAATGTGCCAAAGAATTAAAGCTATGAATTATTCAGGTTCTCTAATGTTAAAAATAATGTTTCATTTTGCTGTCCATTCGATTTATGATAGAAGCAGAGCGTCTGAAAGCATTATTTGAAACACCTAATTCCCTGAAAAAAACGTCAGAGCTTTTATTTACAACAGATTATAAACGGAGGGTTACGAGTGGACATTCAACAACTATTGTTTACCTTTTTCGGTGGACTGGGTATTTTCCTATTCGGGTTAAAGTATATGGGAGATGGCTTACAAAAATCTGCCGGAGACAGTTTAAGAGAAGTCTTAAACAGATTTACATCAACACCTTTTCGAGCGATTATGGCGGGTATTGTCGTAACCGTAGCGATTCAAAGTTCGTCTGGAACAACAGTACTGGCAGTCGGTTTGGTTAGTGCTGGATTTATGAAGTTAAAGCAGGCTATTGGTGTCATCATGGGTGCCAATATTGGAACGACCATTACCGCATTCATTATCGGTTTAGATATAGGGGCGTATGCCTTACCGATCATGGCTATAGGAGCCTTCATGCTCTTTTTCTTAAAGAAACCATCACTTAATAGTATCGGCCAAATCATTTTTGGCTTTGGGGCTTTGTTCTTCGGTCTAGAACTGATGGGTGACGCCATGTACCCGTTAAGAAGTTTGCAAGCTTTCCAAGACTTAATGATCGACTTATCTGAAAGTGCACCACTGGGTGTAGGGATTGGGACACTCTTTACTTTCCTAGTACAAAGTTCGAGTGCCAGTATTGGTATTTTACAAGAGCTTTACTCTCAGGGACAAATTGCACTGGAAGGTGCCCTACCTATTTTATTCGGAAGTAACATCGGAACAACGATTACAGCTGTACTAGCTGCTTTGGGAGCAAGTGTGGCGGCTAAGCGAACCGCTGCGTCGCATGTCTTGTTCAACTTAGCTGGAACGATTTTAGTGTTAATGATTCTTGGACCATTTACACAATTAATCTATGCTATTACTCCCATATTAAATCTAAATCCTGCTATGCGTATTGCTTTTGCTCACGGGCTTTTTAACGTGACGAACGTATTAATCCAAATGTGGTTCATCAATCACATAGCTAAAATAGTGACGAAAATTGTACCGGGTGATGACTCCGTTATTGAATACGACGCAGCGAACCTTGATTTCTCTATTATCAATACCGTCCCTTCAGTAGCGATGAACCAGGCAAAAATAGAGTTAGAACAAATGGGTAAATTTGTTACACAAGAATACAAAGAAATGTTTAAATACTATAATGAGCAACAAGAAGAACACTTGGCTAACACGCTTCACTTAGAAGAGATTGTTAATAAGATTGATATGCGCCTGACAGAATATTTAATGACCATATCTACAGAAGATCTACCGGTTAAAAGTGCCGTTGAGCATACTCAGATGATGGATATCGTTAAATACTTGGAACGTATCGGTGACCACAGTGAAAATATTTTAAATAATATTAATGAAGCCGTACGTGCCAATAAGAAATTGGCTAAATCTAAAAACGGCATAAACATTGATAAAGTGTTCCAAGATGAAGACTTAATTGCCTTATTTAATTTAGTAGAAGAGAATATAACCGATGCGATTAACTCTTATACTCAAGACAGCTATTCACTAGCTGGAGAAGTGTTGAAACGTGAAAAAGAAGTGAACCGCTTGGAAGAAGACATCAGACATAAGTACATCAAACGGTTGAACAGTGGAGAAGGCTTGCCATCAGATGGTATTCTTTTCATTGATATTGTATCAAACCTTGAGAGAATGTCTGACCACGCAGTTAAAATTGCAAAACACTCTTTGGGCATTCGTTACCCGTTCCAATCGGAAGGCAAACGACCAAGACACTCACGCTCACTTGAAGAAGCAACAGAAGCAGCCGGAAGCAAATCCGAAACAAATTAATCTAAAAAGATGAAGAACCCAAATATGGGCTCTTCCTCTTTTTTTCATGGACTAGTGATCATGCTATGGTATTGGATAATGTTCCGATGCCTTCAATGGTAATGTCGATTCTATCTTTAGGGCGAAGCCAATCCCGATCAGAATCAGTCTCGCTGATAACCCCTTTAGGTGTACCTGTGAATATAACATCTCCGGGTTTCAAGGTCATATACTGTGCAATCTCGGTGACGATTTGAACGACTGAAAACAGCATGTCTTTCGTGCTGCCAAGTTGAACAACCGACCCATTTCGTCTAGTCGTAATTTTTAAATTCTGAACATCTTCTATCTCATCTTTAGTAACTAAAACAGGACCGATGGGGGCGAAATAATCCATTGACTTTCCAATCATCCATTGAGATGTTTGGTATTGTAGGGTACGTTCGGTGAGGTCATTCCCGATGCTGTATCCTAAAATAGCATCTGCGGCTAACTTTTCACACACACTGTTTATTTCTTTTCCAATAATAATGACTAATTCAGCTTCATAGTCCACTTCTCTCGCTACGGCTGGGAGAGGGATAACTTGGTTATGGGCCGCTAAAGCATTAGAAAACATGCCGAAAAAGACAGGACTTGTTGGGACTTCGCCGCCTATTGATTTAATGTGTTCAACGTAATTGAGCCCTACAGATATAATTTTTTCAGGATGTTTAACAGGAGGAAGGTAGTGAATATCACTTAGAGAAATGGTGTATTGACTACTATCCAAATTTAATTGTTTTGCTTTTAATTGTACGGTATGCAACTGTTCTGTAGCTGTTTGTGAATCGTTTAAAAAATCATTCATCGTTTGAAGAACATTTAAATTTAAGTGTTCGCCTAATTTACTAGTATCTAGCACGCTATTCTCAAGCTGGATACCTAACTTTTCAGTAGTAAAACCTTTTTTTAGATAGCGTAACAGTTTCATTTTCTAAACTCCTTTAATTGTCTTTAACTAATTATAATTTAAAAAACATAGGAACGCCAACCAATCATGTTGCTTGATGATAGTTAATTAAACCTTGCGACTCTATAGAGTTTTTAGTATCCTTAAAGAGAGTTTAGTTAATTGAAACATTGAACTTACAGGATGACCGATGGAGGAATAGCTGTGTCAAAACGAAATAAAAATATTGAAGTAGAAATAAATGAAACACCAAACAGCAAAAATGATTTTACCGAACTGGAACTAATTGTTAGAAAAAAAGTGATTGGTAAACTGCAGCAACAAGCAGACGGACCCGTTTCAGTTGAGTTCAAATCAGGAGATAAGCGCACTGTACAGACTATAGAAGAAGGTATTCAGAGCATTATTGCTGAGTACAATTTGCACGACGAATAAGGAACAAAGGAACAGACCTGACCGACTCATAGTCGTTAAGGTCTGTTTTTAAGTGCTTAAGAATAGGGATTAGCCAAGGGAATATGATATGATGAATTCAGTAGAAAACAACACAAAAGGGTGTGAGGTTTTGGAAAAACTGGAAAAATTGGAAGAAAAAATCCCACATAAAGACAAGTTACTGCGTTTAATACAGATCGGTCAGTCAAACTGGGAAAGAGCCACAGTGAACCAAAGTGCTGCGGAAATGGCTTATTTTTTATTACTGTCATTGTTTCCTATATTATTGGTTATAGCTAACATTATTCCTTTGTTTCCAATAGATCCTAATGAGGTTTTAGGCTTGGTTGCTGAGTTTGTTCCGGAAGATATCTTTAATGTCTTAGGACCGGTGATTGAAAGTTACCTTGAAGGGGGGAGCGGAGGAGCAATTTCCTTCGGTTTACTTGCAGCGATATGGTCAGCTAGTAAGGTGATCACAACCTTAAGACGTGTGTTAGATGACGTTTATGGATCAGTACAAAAAACAAACTTTATTGTTGGGCGATTGTTGTCACTAGTCGTTATGCTAGCCATCTTAATCGTTATAGGAGCAGCCATATTCCTATTTGTATTCGGGGAACAGATTATTCTCTTTGTGGAAAATGCTATAGGTATTAATATACCGTTTGTTCAGCAGTTCTTGCTACTCAGATGGGTCGTACTCATCGTTATTTTATTCTTAGTTATGCTGATTGTTTACCGATTCGTGCCAAACCATAGTTTGTCATTAAGGTATTCATACCAAGGAGCGATTTTTTCAACCATTGGGTGGATATTATTAACACAAGGATTCTCTATTTACGTGAACTTTGCTGGTGGAGATGCGGTTGCTAACGCCACATTTGGAGCCTTTATCGTTCTAATGTTATTCTTGTATTTATCAAGCATGATTATCCTGTTAGGCGCTCTCTTAAATGCCATGATATTTGAATGGAATAATAATATTTCCGTTCCAGAATACGAGGCAATTAAGAGAAACGAGAAACAATTGCACGATTCCGATTGGACAGGCTACCCGAGTGAAAAAACGAATAAAATCCTAAAACGCAAACTGTACAAAGTGAATAAGTTAAAAGAAGAAGAAAAAGAAGAATGGGACGAAGAGAAACCTAAGATGAATGAAAAAGTCTAGAGAATAGGTGGGGTGGGTCATAAATAGGACCCGCCCTTTTTCTTTGCCATCAGTTCGGCTATAATAAAAGAATAGGGAGGGGAGTATGAAATGAAGTTTTATTGTCACCCACGGTGTAGCACGTGTAAAAAAGCGCAGACGTGGTTAGATGACCATGAGGTGTCTTATGAGTTTATTAACCTTCTGGAAACGACACCGTCTAAAGAAACATGGGTCAGTATCCTAGAGAAAACGGATCGATCATTAAAGTCTTATTTTAACACCAGCGGCGGGGTATGCCGAGAGAATAATTTGAAAGACAAGCTTCCTGACATGACTTTAGAGGAAGCGGCTGAGTGGTTATCCTCCAATGGTATGGTAGTCAAGCGACCATTTGCCATTGAAGGGAATCAACACACCTCTGGATTTAAAGAAACAGAATATGAAACCATCTGGAAGAATGGAGAATAATCAATGACTATAAAGTATCATGAAAGTGGCATTTGGGTAGAACGACTGAATGACTCAACATACCGTCTCGGTTTGTCAGAAAAAGGTCAAGACGATGTGGGAGAAGTCATGTTTGCGGAATTATCCGTGCCTGTTGCCCCGATCAAAAAAGGCGATGCGCTTTTAAACGTTGAAGGTGCAAAAGCGGTCACGGAAATCACGATTCCCTTTGATGCGACTGTAACAGCAGTCAATGAAGCGTTGGAAGATGAGCCGAGTATGCTGAATCAATCGGACAAAGCGTTAAATTGGATTGTTGAAGTAACAGATGTTGACTCCTCACTAGTTGACACACTAGACGATACAGCATTCAAGGAAAATGAACAACATTAATATAAAAGAAAAGAGGGATGACTATGCCAATCGTTCACGTGGAAATGATTGAAGGACGTACAAAGGAACAAAAAGAAGCCTTGGTAAAGGATATCGTGAAAGCAGTTGAAACGCACACAAATGCAAAAAAAGAAGCCGTGACTGTGATTATTAACGATATAAAAAAAGAAAACATTGCGACAAAAGGTGAATACCTAGGTTAATGATTGAAGTAAAAGAAGAGAAGAGCACATGCGCTTCTCTTCTTTTTTCATATGCGCATTCAGGGTGACCTTATATGTCAACTCGCTCGCGGTAACCCCACTGAGTTGTAACCAAAGTGGCAAATGATGCCAACTCGCTCGCGACAACCCCACTGAGTTGTAACCAAAGTGGAAAATGATGCCAACTCGCTCGCGACAAATCCGCTGAGTTGTAATCAAAGTGGTAAATGATGCCAACTCGCTCGCGGTAACCCCACTGAGTTGTAATCAAAGTGGCAAACTAGCCATGGCCTCCTTCTAGTATTCGGCAAACTGATATGATACACTGGATTTACACTTAAATTGATTATTCTAGGGGAGCACTCACTGCTGAGAAAGGTAAGACCTGACCCTTAACCTGATCTGGGTAATGCCAGCGAAGGGAAGATATGGAAAAAAGGCGGAAGTCTCTTTTCCGAGTCTCCATAGTTGACTGTCTTCTCTTCTGTTTCATTACGCAGGGAAGTTTTTTTGTATGCACTCAAAAGGAGGAAGAAGATGGAATTCAAACGGTATGTAAAAGCGGTGAAAGAACAAAACCCTCTCGTTCATAACATGACGAACCAAGTGGTCGCAACGGATGTCGCCAACACGCTTTTAGCTATAGGCGCGTCTCCCATCATGGCTTACGCTAAAGAAGAAGTGGAACAGATAGCTGCGATCTCTCAAGCAGTTGTCTTAAATATTGGAACAATCACAAAAGAAGTAGCAGAAAGTATGGTGATTGCAGGACAAACAGCTAACGAACAAGGTATTCCGGTTATACTCGATCCGGTTGGAGTGGGAGCCACGTCTTTTAGAAAAGAGGTTGTGGAAGACTTATTCAACGCTATCCAGTTTACGTTGATTCGTGGAAATAGTGCTGAAATCGCTACACTTGCAGGAGTCGAGTGGGCATCAAAAGGCGTTGATGCTCAAGAAGGCGAAGCCTCACGAACAGATATAGCAGAAAAGCTAGCCAATGAGAAAAATTGTATCGTGGCTATTTCCGGAAAAGAAGATGTGATTTCAGATGGCACACGCACAGTCACCGTGCAAAATGGGGACTCTTTGATGGGCAACATAACAGGCAGTGGCTGCATGTTAAGCAGTTTAACTGGTGCATTTATTGGAGCTAATCCGACCGAGCCTTTTGAAAGTGTGGTCTGTGCCCATGTGGCATTCGGAATAGCTGGTGAACAGGCTGCATCATCACCAAGCGTAACTGGTCCAGGGACCTTTAAGCCAGTGTTTCATGACAAATTATACACTATAAATACTGAAGACATAGATAGACTAGCTAAATTAACACCGATAAACGGTTAGAGAGGACAAGCGAATGAGTAAAGTGAAACAAGTATTAACGATAGCTGGAAGTGATAGTGGGGGAGGAGCGGGCATACAAGCCGATTTGAAGACTTTCCAGGAGAGAGATGTTTTTGGGATGTCCGTGATTACGGCGGTAACTGCTCAAAACACATTAGGTGTACAAGGGGTTCATCCTATTCCTTTAGACATGGTGGAAAACCAGTGGCAGTCAGTGATATCCGATTTTGATGTATCGGCTATTAAAACAGGCATGCTAGTAAATGGCGACTACATGACATTAGTTGCCAAGCTTTACCGAGACTACCCGCATATTCCCTTAGTGATTGATCCAGTTATGATTGCAAAAGGTGGGCATTCACTGATGGCTGAAGAAGCGGTTAGAGTAATGAAAGAAACGTTAGCTCCTTTAGCAACGGTCATCACACCAAACATTCCTGAAGCAGAGGCGTTAACAGGGTTAGAGATTAGAAATAAAGACGATATGAAGCAGGCGGCTTACCAATTAAAAGAGATGGGTGTCAAAAATGTCGTGATTAAAGGCGGGCATTCGGATGACCAAAACGTATCTGAAGACTTTCTTCTATTAGAAAGTGGCAAAGAAGTATGGCTGTCGGCTGAACGCATTGAGACAAAAGATACTCATGGAACCGGGTGTACCTTTGCGGCGTGTATTGCTGCAGAATTGGCAAAAGATCAGGACGTGGAACAAGCTGTGAGAGTCGCTAAAGAGTTTATTCAAGCGGCCATCAAGCATGGGTTAGCTATTGGTCAGGGTCATGGGCCGACTAACCATTGGGCATTCAGAAAGGAGTCAACATGAACGCATCCGAAATGAAACGAGACGTTAAAGATAGGCTAGAAGTTTATTTTATAGCCGGGACTCAAGATACAGATGACCTGCCGATTATTCTTGAACAAGCCATAGAAGCAGGCATTACCTGTTTTCAGTACCGGGAAAAAGGACCGGGTAGTTTAGAAAATCACCCTTTGAAAATGGAAGAAATGGCCATTCGTTGCCAGTCTATTTGCAAAAAGCACGCTATTCCTTTTATCATCAACGACAATGTTGCTTTGGCTGGGAAAGTCCAAGCTGATGGCGTGCATGTTGGTCAAGGTGATCAGAGTATCGAATCAGTGAGGGGGCATGTGGGACCTGATGCAATCGTTGGTTTATCCACAAATACACTCGACCAATATAAAGAAGCGATGACCATGACAGGCATCGATTATGTGGGAATTGGCCCAGCTTTTGTACCGCAATCCAAAGCAGATCATGAGCAAGTGATGGGTCTGGAAAAAATGAAACAAGCAATGGACTTTAGTAAAGCAGTGCCTGCGGTGGCTATTGGAGGCATCACTGAAAGCAATGCTCAAGCAGTATGGCAAACAGGCGTCGATGGTTTAGCAGTTATTTCAACCATTACCCGTTCTGTACAGATCAAAGAAACGGTAGCTGCTTTAAAGAAACGATAAACAGAATCCGGAAGATAAAAACATAAGAAAAGGCTTTCCGTGTTAATAAAACCCTATTAAATGAGAGGAAACTTATTGAAGATTATGTGAAACGACGATCAACCGATATATATCCCTCTTTCAATACTGTATAATGAATAAGAAGAGTAATGAAGGAGGAAAAAGAATGAAAGTAAATGGTAAAACGATAGTAGTCACTGGTGGGGGATCGGGAATGGGTCGAGAGTTGGTACTTGGCTTGTTGAGACGTGGGGCTCAAGTAGCTACTCTTGATATCAATGAAGAAAACTTGCTTGAAACAGCTCGTTTGGCGGCGGATTACAAAGAAAAGTTGTCAACCTATGTGGTGGATATTACCAGTAGAGAAGCAATCGAGTCATTGGTCGATTTAGTAAAAGAAAAACATGGTGCCGTTGATGGCATTATCAACAATGCAGGCGTGATTCAACCTTTCGTAGACGTTAACGAATTACCTTACGAAAAAATAGAGCAAGTGATGAATATCAACTTTTACGGCACTCTTTATATGGTAAAAAGTTTCTTGCCAGAATTATTAAAACGTCCTGAAGCACATATACTTAACATAGCCAGTATGGGTGGATTTTTACCTGTGCCTGGTCAGTCGATTTACGGAGCTTCAAAAGCAGCCGTTAAATTAATGACTGAGGGTCTGCATTCAGAGTTAATGGATACAAATGTTGGTGTCACGATTGCTTTCCCTGGTGCGATTAAGACAGATATTATGAAGAATTCTCAAGTTGAAAGAGCCTCAAGTTCTGACACGAGTGGGAAAGAATATAAGCTAACAACCGCTGCAGATGCGGCTAAGATGATGATTGATGCGATTGAAGAAAATGCTTACCGAGTGATGGTGGGTAACGATGCAAAAATGATGGACCGTCTATACCGATTGGCTCCAAAGAAAGCAGCAAGTATTATAGCGGATAAATTAAAAGATGCGGGTAAATAACCGCTAAAAAAAAGACTGGGATAGCCTCCCAGTCTTTTTTTGATGAAAAAATGGATCATTTATTAATGTTGGGCCTTCCACTGTTTAACCGTTTGGACATAAGCATCAAATAAGGCTTGTGCGCCACTATCATGATTAATCATTAATTCCGGATGCCATTGTACCCCGATAGCCAGTCGATTGGAATCAGTTGTTTCAAAGGCTTCGATTAACCCATCTTTTGCCCAAGCTGTTGCTTTCAACTCTTTAGGCAGGGTTTTAATCGCTTGGTGGTGGTAAGAGTTCACCTGACGTTCCGTGCCGTAAAGGTTACCCATCCACGATCTTTCCTCTATAGAAACAGAATGAGCCGTTGTTTCTGGTGACGACACTTGTACATGCTGAACGGCTAAGTCAGGATATAAGCTGACATCTTGGTAAAGATCGCCACCAAAAGCCACTGCCATAATCTGCATGCCACGGCAAACAGCTAAAATGGGTTTGCGTTCCTTCCATGCTTCTTCGATAACGGCCATTTCAAAGGCGTCTCGTAAAGGATTGGTGCTCTCCAATTTTAAATGAGGTTCTTCGCCGTATAACAAGGGTGACACATCTTGCCCCACCTGCTAATAGAATCGCATCCACACTATTAACATATTGTCGGGCATTTTCTTTCGTTGATAACGGAAAGACCACAGGCAAAGCACCAGACCGGTGAAGCGCATCGACAAAACCTTGAGGTGTATAAGTTAAGGGTAGACTGTTATAATGAGGAGAAAAGTTAGTTAGTATATTTCCGGGAATTCCGATAACGGGTTTCATTGATAACCATCCTTTCAAATAAATCTACAATAAATGTAGTATACAGGATAACCTACTCGACTCCAAAAAGGTAAAACAAGGAGCAGTGGAAAGTAATAACTAAAACTAACTGAAAATTTAGGCATACTAAGGAGACTGTTTTGATTTAACAGAAAACAAAGAACCGAATCAGGCGTATCATTAATGGTTTATTATGGACTGAAGGGATGTATATTTTATATGTCTTATTCACAGGTATTATTTTACCGGTTGTCCACACCCCGCCAGAAAGAGTGGAACGAGAACTGGCTTTCACTGAAACAACCGAACAAGTCGCCTTGCTGGAATACGGACCAGACGCTTTCGCTGCCCGGCTGGATATTATAGAAGAAGCCCAGGAATCGATTGATGTTGCCTATTACTATATGGACGAGGGGATAAGTGTTAAGACCTTTAACTCCTATATACTAGCGGCCGCTGATCGAGGAGTAAAAGTCCGCTACTTACTCGATGGAATCAAGCACGGATTAAGGGGAGAATACCGAGGTGTCTTTCATTTGTTCAACGAGCACCCTAATATTGAACTGAAATTGTATGAACCCTTTCCTTCCACCATCCTGTTTCCTTGGCGAACAAATAATAGATTGCATGACAAGCTCCTCATTGTGGATGAGGCATACAGCATAATAGGTGGCCGAAATATTGGGGATATTTATTTTCAGCGGCCGGAGCCAACCGATCCATATTCCTTTGATCGAGATGTCTTGCTTATCAACACTAATGAGCAGGAGAATAGCTTCGTAGGCCAGATGAAGTCTTATTACACTGAACTGTGGGAAACGGATTTTGCCATCTCTCAAACCAATGCCACGCTGTTTCCTTGGCAAAAAAGCAGAGGAGATACTCAAGAGGAAGAACTGAACGAGATTTATCAGACTCACAGAGAAGAGAAGGAAACCGCTGAATCTACAACTGACATGACCCATTGGAATGAGCAATCAGTTGAAATTGACCAGGCTTACTTCACTTCAAATAGTTTAGAGAGACAGTTTAAAGACCCTTACGTATGGAGTGATTTGCTCACCCTAGCAAGCCAAGCAGAAGAGTCCATCATTATCCAAAGCCCGTGGGTTGTGCCAGATAGGCAGATGCGCAAGGAGTTAGAGAAGGAAACCTTTCATGCTAAAGAAGGTTATATCCTAACGAATGCAGCCTCAACCACTACTAATATCATTGGCCAAAGTGGAACGGAAAACAGAAAACAGGACTTTATCGATTCTCAACTGGACTACTATGAATTTCAACCGTCTCATTCATCTCTTCATACGAAACTTTTAGTAGTAGACGAGCAAATAAGTGCTGTAGGTACATTTAACTTTGATGCCAGAAGCACGTATTTCAGCACAGAATCCATGCTGTTTATTGACAGTGACGCATTAGCCAGTCAGATAATAGAAGAAATAGAAACGACTTACCTTAGGAAGAGTGCGTTATACGAAGAAGATGGAGACGTTATAACAGGAGAAGATACCGACTACGTTGAACCATCTGTATGGAGAAGAATCGGGATTTATATTTTGAGACCATTCGCTTGGTTGGCGGAGCGACTTATTTAAATCATCAGTAAATGAATGAGTCAGAACAGTCTTCCAGATAATAATTCTTATAATTAGGAAATGGCCTTAAATCAATAAAAAGCCCACATTCGTAACGAAAATTGAAAATCAATCCTTGATTACCATTCTCAATTAGAATAGAATAAGATAATGTAAGCAAGGTGAAGAGTCTAACACGATTTACACCATTGCTCAAAAAACTACAAGAGAAAAGGAAGGTACATAATGGCAGTATTAGAGATTAAGAATTTACATGCATCCATTGAGGACAAAGAGATCCTAAAAGGCGTTAACCTGACAATGAAAACAGGGGAAATTCACGCAATCATGGGACCAAATGGAACGGGGAAATCGACCCTTGCAGCTGCAATCATGGGACATCCAAGCTACGAAGTCACTGAAGGAGAAGTCCTACTTGACGGAGAAAACCTTTTAGAACTTGACGTTGATGAACGTGCCCGTGCAGGTGTCTTCCTGGCTGTACAGTACCCAAGTGAAATTGCTGGAATTACGAACGCTGAATTCATGCGTGCTGCCATCAACTCCAGAAGAGAAGAGGACGACAAAATTAGTGTCATGGAATTCATCGAAAAATTGGATGAAAAAATGGCCCTACTTGATATGGACGAAGAAATGGCTGAGCGTTACCTAAATGAAGGTTTCTCAGGCGGAGAAAAGAAACGTAACGAAATTCTACAATTATTAATGATTGAACCAACCTTTGCTATTTTAGATGAAATCGACTCTGGTCTAGATATCGATGCGTTGCAAGTGGTATCTAAAGGGGTTAACCAAATGCGTGGGGAAGGCTTCGGCTCACTCATCATTACTCACTACCAACGTTTACTCAACTACATTACTCCAGACGTTGTTCACATCATGATGGATGGACGCGTAGTCAAAACAGGTGGAGCAGAATTAGCACAACAGCTTGAAGCTGAAGGTTACAAAGGTCTAGTAGAAGAATTAGGACTAGACATTGAATTGGACGAAGACTAATAACTGAGGAGGCCCATAAATATGGTTACGAAAGATAAACAATACGTTGAACACATGGACGCATTGCAAGCCTTCTCTAGAGGATTACAAGAGCCTGAATGGATGCTTCAACTGCGTTTAGAAGCGTTAAAACAAATCGATTCACTGGAACCACCGGTTATTGAAAGACTACGTTATACCCGCTGGCCACTTTGGCAAGTCCCTAATTTGACAGGCGCGCCGGCTCCACTTTCAATTGACCCTTACGAGTATATCGAAGACAAAGCAGATACTGCTCGAGTTGTACAAACTGGAAATGACACGGTTATTGAAACACTTCCAGAATCACTGAAAGAAAAAGGCGTTATTTTTACAGATTTGCACACGGCATTGAGAGAACACCCTGAATTAGTAAAAGAAGCTTACATGACAAAAGTGGTTAAACCTGGCGAAAACAAGATTACTGCTTTCCATGCAGCTTTTATGAATTCTGGCTTATTCCTTTATGTGCCTAAGAATCTGGAACTGACGGATCCATTGGAAGCTGTCTTTATTCAAAACAGTTTAGTAGAAGATTCTTTTGTTAAACATGTGTTGATTTATGCAGATACCAATTCAAACTTTAACTACGTTGAGAAGTTCTTAACTAAAGGCGATAAAAAGAACGCTGCAAATATCATGGTAGAAGTCATTGCAAAAGCTGGCGCGCAAGTGAAGTACAGTGCCGTTGACCAGTTGGGTGTAAACTCGACAGTCTACTTCCACAGAAAAGGCTATACGCATAGAGATGCGACTATAGACTGGGCTATTGGAGTGATGAATAGCGGAAACGTTATTGCCGACTTTGATACAGATTTAGTAGGAAATGGCTCGTCATCAGACTTGAAAGCTGTTGGTATTAGTAATGGCAGACAAACTCAAGTGATTGACTCTAACGTGGTTAACTTCGGTAATAGCACTCAAGGAAATATTTTCCAGCATGGTGTTATTTTAGACAGCGCAACATTGACCTTTAACGGTATTGGTCATATCATCAAAGGAGCCAAGCAAGCAGACGCTCAGCAAGAATCTCGTGTATTGATGCTGTCTGATAAAGCCCGCGGTGATGCGAACCCGATTTTATTAATTGATGAATTTGAAGTAACAGCTGGACACGCCGCATCTGTTGGACGTGTTGATCCAGAAGAAATGTATTATTTAATGAGTAGAGGAATTGAACAGGAAGAAGCAGAACGTCTCGTTATTAGAGGCTTCCTTGGGGCTGTTATCCAAGCGATACCACTGAAAGGCGTTCGCGATGAACTAGTTGAAACGATCGAAAGGAAGCTGACCACTAAATGACATTGCCTTACGACAAATTGAGGGAAGACTTTGTTATTCTCAACCAAATTGTCAACGATGAACCATTAGTCTATTTGGATAATGCCGCAACGACTCAAAAGCCACAAGCAGTGCTTAAAGCGATGGAAACATACTACCATACGTCAAACGCCAACGTTCACCGAGGGGTTCATACCCTAGCTGAGCGTGCGACCACACAGTATGAAGCAGCCCGTGAAACGGTTCGTCGCTTTATCAATGCAAAAGAAACAGCGGAAACACTCTTTACTCGTGGTACGACGACCAGTTTAAACTGGGTTGCTAAAGGGTTGGGAGAAGTCATCCTTGAACCGGGTGATGAAATAGTGATTTCTTATATGGAACACCACTCAAACATCATTCCGTGGCAGCAAATGGCTAAGAAGAAGCAAGCAACGCTGAAGTATATTGAACTGACAGAAGATGGACAGCTCGATATGGCAGATGCCCGTGAAAAGATTACGGATAAAACGAAAATTCTTTCGTTGACTCATGTTTCCAATGTGCTCGGTGTCGTTAACCCCATTAAGGAATTGGCTGATATGGTTCATGCAAAAGGCGGTGTGATGGTAGTTGATGGCGCACAAGCTGTTCCTCATATGCCAGTGGATGTTCAAGCTTTGGACGCTGACTTTTATGCCTTCAGTGGCCATAAAATGCTAGCCCCTACCGGCATTGGCGTCTTGTATGGTAAACGCGAATGGTTGGAGAAAATGGACCCCCAAGAATTTGGAGGGGAAATGATCGACTTTGTTGAACTACAAGACAGCACGTGGAAAGAATTGCCTTGGAAATTTGAAGGCGGAACGCCAAACATGGCTGGAGCAATCGGTTTAGCAGCAGCGATCGATTACTTGGAAAATATAGGCATGAGTAAGGTAATGGAACACGAACAGGAATTGGTAAAGTATGTGATGCCAAAGTTAGCTGAAATCGAAGGACTGACTATTTTTGGGCCAGAGGATGTAGCTGACCGAACAGGTGTCATTGCCTTTAACATTGACGGGGTACACCCACATGATGTCGCCACCGCAATGGACATGGAAGGCGTAGCTGTTAGGGCTGGCCATCACTGTGCGCAACCGCTGATGACGTATTTAAATCAGCCCGCCACAGCCCGAGCTAGTTTTTACATCTACAATACCATTGCTGATGCTGACACATTTGTTGATGCGCTTAAAGCGACAAAGGAGTTTTTCTTAAATGGCCTTAACTAAACTAGACCAACTGTACCGAGCCGTTATTCTCGATCACTCACAAAGCCCTAGAAGACGAGGGGAATTGGATAAAGCAACGACACAAATTGAGTTGAAAAACCCGACCTGTGGCGATGTCATCCAAGTTCAACTCGCACTTGAAAACAATACAATTACAGATGTCCGTTTCGATGGCAGTGGCTGCACCATTTCGATGGCCAGCGCCAGTATGATGACTGATGCCATTTTAAATAAAACAGTTGAAGAAGCACTCGCTCTTTCAGAACAATTTTCTCAAGTCGTTTTAGGTAATGAGACAGAGAAGAAGAGAGAGTTAGGGGACGCGATGATGTTATCTGGGGTATCTAAATTCCCGGCTCGCATCAAATGTGCTACATTATCCTGGAAAGCACTGGAAAAAGCATTAGCAGATGGCGGAACAGGTGTAGACAATCAACTGACCCATGAATAAAGTGGCGACATCATTGATTGACACGCGACTAAAGACATTGACCCAGAAAGTCCGATAAGCAACACTCTAGGAAGGGGAAAGAATATGGTAAATGTACCAGAACTAAACGAATACAAATATGGTTTCCACGATGAAGATGTTGAAGCAATCTATGATTCGGGTAAAGGCTTAAGCGAAGAGATTATCCGTGATATCTCTGCTCGTAAAGGCGAACCTGAGTGGATGCTTGATTACCGTTTGAAATCTTATGAACACTACAAAACACGTCCGATGCCAGAATGGGGTGCAGATTTGTCAGATGTGGATTTTGACAACTACACTTATTACCGTAAAGCATCAGACAAACCAGCTCGAAGCTGGGATGACGTGCCTGAAAAAATTAAAGAAACCTTTGACCGCTTAGGCGTACCAGAAGCTGAGCGTCAATTCTTAGCCGGTTCAGGAGCTCAGTACGAATCAGAAGTGGTTTACCACAACATGAAAGAAGAATTTGAAAAATTAGGCATTGTCTTCATGGACACTGACTCTGCATTAAAAGAGTACCCTGAAATTTTCAAAGAACACTTTGGAACGGTTGTCCCTCCAACAGACAACAAATTAGCTGCATTAAACTCTGCAGTTTGGTCTGGTGGAACATTCATTTACGTACCAAAAGGCGTCAGATGTGACGTGCCTTTACAAATGTACTTCCGTATCAACAATGAAATGATGGGTCAATTTGAGCGTACACTAATTGTCGTAGACGAAGGCGCAAGTGTTCATTACGTTGAAGGCTGTACCGCTCCAACATTCTCATCCAGTTCATTGCATGCGGCAGTTGTTGAAATCATCGTTAAAAAAGATGCTTACTGCCGTTACACGACCATTCAAAACTGGTCTGACAACGTGTATAACTTGGTAACGAAACGTGCTCATGCCGCAGAAAATGCAACCGTTGAATGGATCGACGGAAACTTGGGTGCTAAAACAACCATGAAATACCCAAGTATTCACCTAAACGGCCGTGGCGCTCGTGGAACAACCATGTCAATCGCGATGGCAGGAGCAGGACAAGTTCAAGATACAGGTGCTAAAATGATTCACAACGCACCAAACACGTCCAGCTCAATCGTCTCCAAATCCATCGCTAAAGATGGCGGAGCCGTTAACTACCGTGGACAAGTCACGTTCTCTAAAAACTCAGCCGGATCTATTTCGCACATTGAGTGTGACACGATTATCATGGACGAACTATCTAAATCAGATACTATTCCATATAACGAAATCCACAACTCAAACGTTGCCTTAGAGCACGAAGCGAAAGTCTCAAAAGTTTCTGAAGAACAGCTTTACTACTTGATGAGTAGAGGGTTGGACGAAGAAACCGCAACAGAAATGATTATTATGGGATTCGTTGAACCATTCACGAAAGAACTCCCAATGGAATACGCCGTAGAATTGAACCGCCTCATCAGTTATGAGATGGAAGGATCGGTCGGTTAGATAGATGAATATAAGCCAGAAATAGTGTAACAGCTATTTCTGGCTTTTTTGCGTCTATTGAGTTGTGAAAAGAAGGCTGAGTTGCTTAGAGAGCCGTTCTCTACGCAACTCAAGAATGATGAAGGTAGTGAATTGCTTAGAGACTCCTTCTCTAAGCAACTCATGTAAATTTACTGTCACGAACTGCTTAGAGAGGCACTCTCAACGCATTTCAACGTTTTATATCATTTCCGTCACTTATTATTAAGAAGTTGTCGTGATCCAGATTCTAAAAGTAGAAATAAACTGTAGTATTCTTTCGTGTCTATGCTAAACTAATCTTACCTAATGAAGAATAGTTTCGATGATTGCAAGTAAAACTCTAATTGTATGTAAAGCTATACGGTTGTTTTAATGAGTAGACTACACAGTCTGCTGTATTTCAAAAACGCAAAATAGATTTAAACTATAAAGCAGTATAGAATGATGTAGCCGACAACGAGCACAATAGTTTAAATAAACAATTATTTTAATAGCAACTTCCATGGCCTAATGCAAGTGTGTCACATAGTAGTCAGTTAAATAAATTCATTTAACGAGGAGGAAATACAAATGATTGAAAATTATGGTCAGGCATTTAGAATAATTAGAGAAGATAAAAAAATAAGTATCCGTCACTTAGAGAAGATTTATAAAAAGGCTTATCCAAATAGGCCTATAAGTGCTTCAAACATATCCAAATTTGAAAGAGAGGAAACGAACATTGGATTTCCTACAATCGTTAACTTATTAAATGTCTTAAATATACCTGTATCTGAGTACGTTCTAGAGGTAGAAGAATTACAGGACAGTGTATCAGATGATTTTAGAGGGATAAAAGAAGCTTACTTTTTAGAAGATACGAAAAGATTAAACTACTTGAAAGATTATTATAAAAAGAACAGTGGTGTACTAATAAGGTATGAGCACTTGTCAATTTTATGCGACTGTTTAATTCAATCAATTAATAATCATAAAGTTATCTTTGAAGATATAAAGATTATTCAATATTATTTACTTAGTATAGAAAACTGGCATTATTATAGTTTTTCCTAGCGAGAAAACCCACGGTTTTAATCGTGGGATGATAGCTCGGCAGGGATGATGGTTCGCTTAGGTGAACTCGAAAGCCCTGTGATACATTCAACTATATTATTTAGTATGTTCAGTATTTTTTCATACACCTATATAGTATAATTGATACATGGAAAACTACCGTAGAACCAAAACAACCGTCAGCCTCATCAACTATCATTTTGTATTTTTGTCCTCGATACAGACGAAAGATTTTCTTGAACCCTTGTCTCGAAGAACGGTTCAAGAAGTTGGTTTAAGAAATTTGTGATGAACAAGGATTCCATATCCTTGCTTTAGAAACGGATGAAGACCATGTTCATCTGTTCTTGAATGCGCTTCCGTCGTTCAGTCCTGCGGATATCATGGCGAAAATTAAAGGAGGGACATCGGAAATCATTCGTGACGAGTTCTCCGAGCTGAAAGCAATGCCGAGCTTGTGGACTCGTTCCTATTTCGTATCCACCGCAGGAAAGTGTCGAGCCAAACCATCAAACAATATGTTGAATCCCAAAAGACAAGGAGCTGATTCCCATGCCTCAAACGATTACGGTTAAAATAAAGTTACTGCCAACGAAAGAACAAGCAGCGATTTTGACTGAAATGAGCGAAGAGTATATTTCGACCATCAACTCCCTTGTAGTGGAAATGGTGAAAGAAAGAAAACCTACCCGTAAAACAAGTAAAGATATGGATGCCTTTTTGCCCAGCGCTGTAAAAGCACAAGCTGCCTTAGACGCAAAGAGTGTGTTTAAGAAAGCGAAGAAAAAGAAGTTTGAAACAGTTCCTCTGCTGAAAAAGCCTCATTGCGTTTGGAACAACCAAAACTACTCTTTCGACTTCCGCTACATTTCAATGCCAATCATGATAGATGGGAAAGCCAAAAAGATACCTATCCAGGCTTTAATGGTGGATAAGAAGAACAGAAATGTTGATTTACTGAAACACAAATTAGGTACACTACGTGTCACCAAAAAGTCGAATAAATGGATAGCGCAAATTGCTGTGACAATCTCCATCACCGAGAAAACAGGTACGAAAGTCATGGGCGTGGATTTGGGACTCAAAGTCCCTGCTGTTGTAGCTACTGATGATGACTGTGTACGCTTTTTCGGAAACGGAAGACGAAACAAATACATGAAACGAAAATTTCGTTCGGAAAGAAAAGCACTTGGGAAACGAAAGAAGCTGAATGCCATCCGCAATTCAAAAGATAAAGAACAACGATGGATGAAAGACCAAGACCACAAGGTCAGCCGTGCAATCATTGATTTTGCAAAAGACAACCACATTTCTGTCATTCGCTTGGAGAAACTGGCAAGTATCCGGCAGACGGCAAGAACAAGCCGTAAAAACGAGAAGAATTTGCACACATGGTCCTTCTACCGATTGGCAACATTCATTGAATACAAAGCAACACTGGAAGGCATACAAGTGGAGTATGTGAACCCTGCACATACCAGCCAGACCTGCCCGACATGTTCCGAAAGGAATAAAGCAAAGGACCGAAAATATCGGTGCAAATGTGGATTTGAAAAACACAGGGATATAGTCGGTGCAATGAATATTCGCTACGCACCTGTGGTTGATGGTCACAGTCAACCAGCCTAAGATGCTATAAGCACTGTCTTAGGAGGGGCAATGAGATGCCCTCACCTTGAGGCTTGAACAAAGCAGAAATGGACTGCGTTCGCACAAGCACTCAAGAATCCCACCCGTCAAACCGAAAGGTTAGGGCTTGCGGCTTTAGCCGTGGGAGTCTCAAGAAGTAGCCCTTTTTGCCAACGCGCTTTTCATTTTCGACGATGATGTTCTTAAATTACTGGTCAAAAAGGCAATAAATATACTGGACCAGTTTAAGAGCACGAGTAAAACGAGACATGAGGTTGCTTTATTGCTATCAAATGTTATTCAAGTATTTTTAGAAAGCAATCAGTTGGAATCCGGCAAAAAATACATTGATATAATGTACGATCATCTCCAAGGCTCAAGATACTTATACGAAAAAATTAAATGCGATTTTTTGCTTGGATGTTATCATTACCTAGCTGGGAATCATGATGAGGGGTTTAAACAAGCTCAACAAGCTGTTAATCTGATGAAAGTCCTAGGACTTGAAAAAGAAGCAGTAGCTCATAAGCAGTATGTTAATGAACTAGTCAATGCAACTAAGTGACTACTATATGATTCGCGAGATAATAGATAATTAAAGTTAAGCTATGATGGAATTATAAAGTAAGTAATACAGTGCGCGCTAATTATTTCTTTATAAATTAGTATACGACAATTTTAAAGAGCTGAGATGTTCTCAGCTCTTTTTTCAAATAAGTTGATTGTCGAAATATAATTAAAGGGATGGTTTACTATGCTAAGATTTAATCAATTATCACCTACTGACAAACAGAAAAGATACCGCATACTTGTTAAGTATCCCGCTCTATTCATACTTATTCTATTTTTGTCGTTTAGAATTAATTATGCCATCTATGTATTAGCCATTACAATACTTATGATAATCAATTTGTTTGTCGAGGGTATATTAAACAATAGAACTAAATATAAAACCTTTTTCTTATATAGCATATTTCTCTTACTTACCACTATGGTATCGACTTTTATTTTAACACCCGCTCTGGTTACAGTTATATTAGAAGTAGTAAGCCTATCTTTATCTGATTTTTATCATTATCTGATACTTGTACTGGTATCGGTTTTAATTATCTATTTGTTCTGGTTTGTGTATATAGTCATACAGAACAAAATAAGTGGTGATCATTCAATGATGTGGAAATGGAGAGTGACCGGGTTATTCTCTCCCATGGATTTGAAGTTCAATCATTAACGTTTAAATTATCAATTAAATTATTGTCTATTATACTGGTAATCGGTTTAGTGAAAGTTTTTTTGCATGAATTCGGGAACCTAGTTGTTGAGGGTAGTCGTTTCGATTAAATATGTTAGGTGTATAGAAAGGGATGGGCGACATGTCAACTAAAAAAAGCTTTCATATATTATGCCTGATTACTATAATGCTCATTGCTATATATTCTTTATATTTTATTCCTGTGGAGTATTTTATAGGTTATTACCCAATAGGCGTTGTTCAATTTATTCTTGTGATAGGCTCAGTGGTTACGTTAATCCGTCATGTTAGACATTGCATCAGTACAAAAAATGTAGGCATAAAAGATAGCTTGATTATGACCTCTTATATTATTTTAATATTATTTATGGGGTTTAGTTTACTCGTTTGGACTGCTTTTTTTCCATGGTAAGACTACCGAGAAATTAATTGAAAACTAAAAAATAGTCATGCTCATATTGGCATGGCTATTTTATTGGACTCGAACTGCATACAAATGGACTTCAATTGAACATCGTAAAATTCAATAGATACAATAAGTAGGACTGAAAGGGCATAATAATCAATTAGAGTAATAATTAGTAGTTTCAAACTAACGTTTAAAACGGGTTACAAACTAGATATTAAACTTAGTTCAATTAAGTGAAACCATAGAACTTGGCATGGTTCTCTTCCTTATTAACACCTTTTATTGCACTAGTACTAACTGAACTAGCAATAGAATCAGTAAGGAAATGGGAAAAGAATTACGATTGTTAGTATTTCCTTTTTATATATTGAGAAACTTCTTTTTGCAATTCTTTCTTTAGCTTGTCACTATGAATACTTTCTAGAAGACTGTATCCACGTACATACCATTTATCAGAATCATTCTTATGGAGTAAATCCAATAATAAACCTTTGCGAATATAGCAAACGGCCAAATGCACGATCAAACTTTTTGAAATACAATAAGGTATTAATTTGTTTATCTTATCCAGTGCTAGCTCATATTGTTCATGTTCTATTAAATGCAGTAGCAGGTTCATATGAATATTAACAGTTAAATTATTAATACCTCTTAAGCCCTTATATTTTTCTAACTGTTTAATAGCTAGATTCGCAATGGAAACGGCAGTATCAGTAGGAAACAAATAGATTATATTGCTAATCAGCTGAATATCATAAAGATACCAATTATCATATTTCTCCAAACGCTCCCATATTATTTTTATTTTTTCTTTAGCAGCTTCAAAATCATTCTTTACTGCAATTAATATCAAGGAATCATAAATAGCTAAAAGTTCTAGTTCACGGCTAGTAAGCGTCTGTTTTTTTTCTAAATCCTGTTTAAATTCTAATAGCTTTTCAGTATCATTGTATCGTAAAGTGTTTATTTTGCTCATGTGAGAATTAATATGCTTTTTTAATTCATTTTTTATATACATAAACTCATCGACTGACATATCGAGTCGATTGAGTATCTCAATCATGTTGGAAAAAGAAATATCAATTTCCCCTTTTTCTACTTTTGAGTAATTGGATTGTGACATTATATTTTTACAGACTTCAGTCTGAGTATAACCGAGACTTAAACGTATGTCTTTAAGTACTTTTCCTACAGAGTTCAATATTTTCACCACCGTATATTCATATATAACTATTATAATGCAAATCATATGTTGAATGATACAATATATTCAAGAGAGGGGGGGATTAGGTGAAAAAAATAATACTGGTATCAGCTTTTATTCATTTGTTCAACATATCTGCTTTAGGGGAAGAAGATATTTCATCGAAGGATCAGTTAACGTTAACCATAGAAAACGAAGAAAAAAGAGAAGATGAAATGTTCTCTCAAATGGGAGTGCTATTCCCAGGTGATCTTGAGGACGAAGATCTCCCATAATATAGCATTTGTTTCAACCCTAATTAAGGTTAATTCAGTATATTAAAAAATATAAAATATCCTGAATAGTTCATAGCTCTAATATTTTGGTGCAATTTATTGAGATGTATATCGATAGTGCCCATATTGCTTAACTTTCATTGAAGGTTACTTCAGATATTTATTTTTTAAATATTGTGTAAAAAATCTGGGAGTAAGAAATTTTGAGCATACTTCTCCCTGGGTAACTTTCCAGTAAAAATTAGTTAAATTGTTGAATTAGATCCTTTGACTGGCTCGCCTCAGGTTAGCAAAGACCCTATAGAATTCATCCTGATAAATATGATAACTAGATAATATTAAATAGACTCGTCTA
This sequence comes from Alkalibacterium sp. MB6, assembly GCF_009935905.1. Taxonomy (GTDB): domain Bacteria; phylum Bacillota; class Bacilli; order Lactobacillales; family Carnobacteriaceae_A; genus Alkalibacterium. Next base: position 23,409 of record NZ_PREX01000029.1, read on the forward strand.
CCAGTTTGAACTAATTTCCTAGCAACTTTCAGAAACTTTAGAAGAATAGAATGAATGGCCATTCCCTTTTGTAGTTTTTAAAAGCCAGTAGTTCTTAAGAAGTTGCCTAAATTATAAGCTATCAAGCTGATTATCATTATGACATGATTTTCTAAAAAGCGGGATAGTGATACTGTGAGGCTAATTCTTTTTATCTAAAACAGCTATAAATACTGGATCTCGTCTGAGTAGATTATCTGCAGTATCAGCTGAGTAACCTGAAATTAATTGCTTAGTGAATTGATCGAGTATTGCTAAGTTATCATGAGTATAATATGCTCGACTGTCCTTAATGTGAATGTACTGCTTCGCTGACTCAGAAAAACCGAAGGTATTCATCAGATCTTTAATTAAAAAAGACCCGACTCACTCGATAATTAACACCTGTATGAGAGACAGTAATATTTGAATTGAATTTTACTTGATTTTTGTGAAAGCTAATACTTAGAAGAACTCTTTTCTTTTGGTTGGTTTCGACACCATAACCATAGCAGAAAGAGGTTCTTTCTTTATTACTTAACAGGCGATAATATAGCTTTAATTTTAGCCTATCGTAAAGCGGTTTTTGAAAGTTTTCATTAAAGGAATGAATTATTCAGGTTGAAATAAGTCAACATTAAATTTCAGCTTATTAAAAAAGTTTTAATGTTGGTTGGGTCTAAATTCTAAAGTTTAGGGTGTGGTTTTTTATATAAAGAAAATGCGTAAGCTATGTTAGTGGAAGAAATATATTGTCAGACGAATTTATTGAGGAGGATATTATGAAAAAATTAATAATTCTAATAGCAGTGTTTAGCTATTTTAGTCTTCACAGTAATAAAAGTATTTCTGCTGAAGAAAATTTAGAATCAAGGGATTTAGATAAAGTCCATATAATTGTGTAAAAGCAAAAAGGCCATGTAAGGTCCTTTTACGGTACAATGTTTTTAACCACAAAAA
>NZ_PREX01000002.1 GCF_009935905.1 Alkalibacterium sp. MB6
CATAAATTCCTTTAAAATCACACTTCAGAATCAGGTCTTAAACTTTCAATTTATTCCTTGACATCTTTATAGCTGGCTTTTTATTATTGTAACACAGTGCTAGATAAATCAGTTGTGTGGTCCTTTATTTTTGTATAGAAAAAACACGAACAGAATACCTGTCCGTGTTAGGTTCTATGCATCATTCATGATGTCTTCAAGTAATTGTGGGTTAAATGTTTGTTCTTTGAACATTCTTATTTCGTGTTTATAAGGTGCTTTTTTGTTTTTCTTGTCTTCCCCGACAAAAGGCGTTTCGAGTATCTTAGGAATAGACACTAACTTAGGATGATGGACAATGTAATTCAAGGACTCAAAACCTATTTCACCAAAACCAACATTGGCATGGCGGTCTTTTCCAGCACCCTGAACGTTTTTAGAGTCATTCACGTGAATAACCTTCAATTTATCCAAGCCTATCAGTCGATCAAATTCATCCAATACCTTGTCAAAGTCATCACGTATTTGATAACCGGCATCGTGAGCATGACACGTATCTAAAGTCACAGAAACCTTATCTTGAAGCTTAATCTTGTCAATGATTTGAGCCAATTCTTCAAACGAACGACCAATTTCTGTCCCCTTACCTGCCATTGTTTCCAGCGCTATCTGTAATGTCTGTTCTTCGTGAAAGATGTTATTCAAACCTTGAGCAATTTGTTCAATGGCTAAGTCAGGTCCAGCTCCCACGTGAGCACCAGGATGCATCGTCATTTGTGTCGCACCCAAGGCTTCAGCTCGCCTGATTTCTTCTTTCATAAACTCGACGGCAAAAGCATAATTCTCTTTTTTTATCGTGTTGCCTAAATTAATAATATAAGGCGCATGAACTACCATATCAGATACAGCTAAATTGTTTTCTGTCATTAAGGCTTGACCAGCATCAATGTTCATCTCTTCAATCGGTTTACGCCTCGTATTTTGAGGAGCGCCTGTGTAAATCATGAAAGTGTTGGACCCATAACTAATGGCTTCCTCTGCAGCTCCTAAAAGCATCTGCTTTCCTTTCATTGACACATGTGATCCTATTAAAACCATGTTATTCCTCCGTCTGTTTATCTGCTTTTATTTCTAACTTTAACTCATCCAATTGTTCTGTAGAAACAACAGATGGAGCGTTTGTTAAGGGGTCAACGGCTTTACCGTTCTTAGGAAAGGCTATGACTTCTTTAATGTTATTTTCGTTAGCCAAAATCATGACTAGGCGGTCAAGACCAAGGGCGATACCGCCATGTGGTGGGAAGCCGTATTCTAATGCGTCAAGCAAGAAACCGAATTGACTATAAGCATCTTCTTTACTAAAGCCTAATGCAGTCAACATCTGCTCTTGTAACTCTCTTGTGTGAATACGCATGGATCCCCCACCAATTTCATACCCGTTTAACACAACGTCATATGCATTGGCCATTGCTTTTTCAGGTTCAGTTGCAAGTAAGGCAATGTCTTCTTCTACTGGCATAGTGAATGGATGGTGAGCAGCATTATAGCGACCTTCTTCTTCGTCGTATTCAAGTAGTGGCCACTCAACAATCCAAACAAATGCTAATTCGGATTCGTCAATCAGTTCCAATTCATTCCCTAAATGAGTTCTTAAGGCACCAAGAGCATCGTAAACGACTGATGCTTTGTCAGCGACGAATAACAATAAGTCTCCCGCCTCAGCATCCATAGCAGTCAGTAATGCTTCCGATTGGTCAGTAAAGAATTTTGAAATCGGACCAGTTAATCCTTCTTCCGTTACTTTCATCCAAGCTAAACCTTTTGCGCCATATATTTTTGCAATAGCTTCTAGGGCATCAATATTTTTGCGTGAGAATGTATCTGCTGCGCCTTTAACGGTCAACCCTTTTACTTTTCCACCATTTTCAACAGCTGACGAGAATACTTTAAATGCTGACTCTTTCGCCACATCATTTAAATCAATTAACTCCATGCCAAAACGTAAGTCAGGCTTATCGCTACCAAAGCGCTCCATAGCATCCGTATAGGTCATTCTTTGGAAAGGCTTCGGTACGTCGATGCCTTTTACATCCTTCACTAATTTCACTAGCATATCTTCCATAAGTGACTGGATATCTTCTTTACTGGTAAAACTTGTTTCAATGTCCACCTGTGTAAATTCGGGCTGTCTGTCACCTCTTAAGTCCTCATCACGGAAACAACGGACAATTTGATAATATTTATCGTAACCAGAGCTCATCAACAATTGCTTAAACAATTGAGGCGACTGAGGCAAAGCAAAAAACTTCCCTTGATTTGTACGTGCGGGTACTAAATAGTCACGCGCACCTTCAGGGGTCGATTTAGTTAAATAAGGTGTCTCAATATCTAAAAAGCCATTATCGTCTAAAAAGTTTCTTATCGAGCGTTTCACTTCATGACGTAATCTCATGTTTTCTTGCAATTTTGGTCTACGTAAGTACAAGTAGCGGTATTTCAAGCGTAAATCTTCTGATACTTCAGTAGAGTCATTAATGTCAAATACAGGCGTTTTTGCCTCACTTAAAATTGTCACGCCTTGTGCGACGACTTCCACTTCACCTGTCGCCATAAGTTTATTTATTTGGCCTTCTTCACGCAAGACTACCTTACCTTCTACGGCAATGACAAATTCAGATCGAATACGTTCAGCAGTTGCTAGGGCTTCTTTACTTTCTTCCCCATCAAACATGACTTGAACAATACCTTCTCTGTCTCTTAAGTCGACGAAAATCATGCCACCTAAGTCTCTACGTTTTTGAACCCAGCCCATTAATGTTACCGTTTGACCGACTTGTTCCTTATTCACTTCACCTGCATACACTGTTCGTTTCATATTATTCGCCCTCTTTTTCTAATGATTTTAAAAGTGTCGGATACACCTCTGAAAAGCGCGTATACAACTCTTCTAAGTCAACCTCATTCTCCAAGCCACTCGTTAAGTCTTTTACTCTAACTTTTCGTTCCTTTAATTCTGTTTCGCCTATGGTGAAAACCAATCGAGCGTTTAATTTATCAGCCGTTTTAAATTGCTTAGCGGGTTTTCTACTCATAAATTCACGCTCAACGGATAGACCGTTTTGTCTCAATTCGTGAGTCAGTTTAGCCGCTTCTTCGTTAACAGCTTCTCCTATTGTGACGACATACGCGTCTAGTAACGAACTAACTGGGTAGTCAAACCCCATATGTTCTAACATCAAGATCAAGCGCTCTAAACCAAAACCAAATCCGAAAGCAGGTGTCGAAGGACCGCCTACTTCTTCAACAAGTGAATCGTATCTGCCTCCTGCACAAATAGTCGCATTGGCACCAAATTTTGGATTCGTTGTAATAATTTCAAAAATAGTGTCGTTATAGTAATCCAGACCACGCACCATGTTGGTATCTATTTCAAACGGAATAGTCATTGCTGTTAACATGCGTTTGACCGATTCAAAGTGTTCTTTGGAGTCCTCGTCTAAATAATCCAAAATCGAAGGAGCACCTTTAACAATCTCTTTATCTTTTTTATCTTTACTGTCTAACACTCTTAGGGGGTTTTTGTATAAACGGTCTTTAGAATCCTTACTCAATTCCTCAAAATGAGGTTCAAGGAACTCAATCAGTTCTTTTCTATAAAGCTGTCTGGATTCATTGCTTCCTAGAGAATTAATAACTAATTTCAAGTCTGTTAATTGGAAATGTTTAAATAGATCGAGTGCCAATAACATGGTCTCCACATCAACAGACGCATTTTTACTGCCAAACACTTCAACCCCTAATTGGTGGAACTGTCTTTGACGACCACTTTGAGGTCTTTCATAACGAAACATCGGTCCAATGTAATACAATTTCATCGGACGGTGATACTCGGGAGCAAATAATTTGTTTTCAACGTATGAACGAACCACTCCAGCTGTTCCTTCTGGCCTCAGAGCAACTCGTCGGTCACCTTTATCATAAAAGTCATACATCTCTTTGGAAACAATGTCACTCGTTTCTCCTACACCTCTAGCAAACAAGTCGAACTGTTCAAATAAAGGGGTACGGATTTCTTTAAATTGATATTGTTTCAATATGTCTCTTGCACTTGATTCAATATATTGCCATTTTTCACTTTCCCCTGGTAATATATCTGCTGTTCCTTTTAATTTTTGATAAGTCATTGCTTTTCCTCCCGGATGTTTAGTCTTTAGTTATTTTTTTCCAATAAAAAAAGCCCTTTTCCATTCCTAGCGAATAGAAAAAGGACGTGTGTCGGTACACGTGGTGCCACCTTTATTCAGACAGTCCTATTTGGAACGGTCTCTTATTAGATATAACGCTCACACGTGGCAGTTTATGCCAATAACACAAGGTGTCATTCAACAGTTAAGTCTATAACCTCTTTCAGCCTTGGAGGTTTTCTCTTTCTAGTTCAATCTGTCTACTCGTTCTTATGGTTCAATTACTCAGTAAATAATATACTTCTTACCTTACTAGAATGATTTAGAAATGTCAATCCTTTAGAAGATTGACAAACTTTCTTTACATACGCTTAATTATCCATTGCAATTGCTATTATCTGTTTAAGTATACGATTATTATATTGCTAGATGGCTCACTCTATTGGTATACTATTAGGTAAAGAGACAGGAGGACTACAAATGGGAAAAGTGGCATTACATAATAAACGTGGTCGTCAATTATTTATCGTTTTCATCTTAGCGATGCTAACCCTTTTATTGACATCAATCGTTGCTCTCGCAAATGAAAATAAAGTAACCGTACTGGCCAGTACATTGAATGTCCGTTATGGCCCTGGTCTGTCACATGAAATCCTGACTCAAGTTCAAGAAGACGCCCAATTGAATGTACTAGGTGAGGAAAATGAATGGTACAAAGTGAGGCTTCATAATGATCAAGTCGGTTGGGTAGCCAGTTGGCTCATTGAAAATGATGAAGTATCAACAGATACTCAGGTTCGGGTACGAGTGACCAGTCCTGAAGCCAATGTCAGACAGTTTGCGTCAACAGACTCCGAGGTTATTGGAACGGTGTTTGCTGGAGAAGAGTATCAGTTGCTGTATCGAGAGAATGATTGGACGCAAATTCTCTATCAGAACCGTGTAGCATGGATACATTCCAATTTATTAGAAGTCACTACAACACCTACAACTCAGGCAGTTGTTACGCCCAATAGTGATACAGTTGACAGTATTCGCGTGGGGATTAATCCAACGAATATTAGACGTGCCCCTTCTACTGATTCTGATATTGTGACAACTATAAGTGAAGTGACTGAATTTGCTGTAGTAGATGAGTTAGATGATTGGTATCAAATAGAGCTTCCTGACGGCCAATTTGGCTTCGTAGCTAGTTGGGTGACTGAATCCGTATCAAATGAAGTAGAGGCTAATTTACCACCTGTTGACACCGGTAACCAGCAACACTACGCTGTGAATTTGGCTGAGGCAACTATAGTCATTGATGCTGGCCATGGTGGGCATGACCCTGGAGCGGTCTCTTCAACTGGTGTGGTCGAAAAAGAAGTGGCTTTAAATACGGCAATGATCTTAGCAAACAAGTTACGAAACGCAGGTTCCAATGTCATTATGACACGCAATGATGACACCTACATTTCGTTAAATGACCGAGTGTATCATGCCCATCAAGCTCAGGCTGATGCATTTATTAGTATTCACTATGATTCAGTCGAAGTGGCTAATACAATGAGCGGAACAACGACGTATTATTATTCTGAATCAGAAAAAGATTTGGCCGAAGCGGTTAACCATTACCTTACTCAATTCGGACCTCTTAATAATAACGGGGTAAGATTCGGTGACTACGCGGTATTAAGAATTAACGGTCAACCCTCTATCCTATTAGAGTTAGGCTACATGAATAATGATCATGATTTGACGATGATTAATACAACACATTATCAACAAACAATTGCCGATGCTATCTACCAAGCGTTATCAGCTTATTTTTCTCCTTAAACATAATTGCTATAAATAAAACCGGCCATCTCAGTGAGGTGGCCGGTTCTTTACATTATTTATTTTTTGAATCAACAAGGATGGTGACCGGACCGTCGTTTGTTAAAGCGACGTCCATATGAGCACCAAACACGCCTGTTTCAACCTTCAACTCATTAGCTCTTAGCTTTTCATTGAACTGCTCGTAAAGCTCTTGTGCAACATCGGGTTTAGCAGCAGCAATAAAGCTTGGGCGATTCCCTTTTTTCGTGTCAGCATGCAAGGTAAACTGTGATATGGATAGAATATCTCCACCGACATCTTTAAGTGAACGATTCATTTTTTCTTGATCGTCTTCAAAGATTCGCATATTGACCACTTTACGAACGATATAATCAACATCTTCTTCTGTATCTGCTTCTTCAACGCCAACTAATAGGAGAAAGCCTTTTTTTATCTCCCCCACTGTTTCGTTTTCTACAATCACTTTAGCTTTTGTGACACGTTGAATAACTACTCTCACTCTATTCCTCCTAGTAAACTGCTTAGTTAAGACGTGATGCGCTTGACGGAATAGACATCTGGGATAGTTTTCACTTTATCAACAATTAATTCAAGCTCTTTTAGATTTTGAATGCTGATGGTCATACGAATAACCGCCGTTCCACTTTTATCCACTCGCCCGTTAACGTTAGACAATTTACTTGTTTGAGAATTAATCACTTGCAAGATTTCATTTAAGAACCCTGCACGATCATACCCTTCGATTTGCAATTCAGCATTGTATTCTTTTTTAGCAGAGCCTGTGTCTTCCCACTCAACTTCGATGAGTCTTTCTCCATCATCTGTATCTTTTATATTAGGACAGTCCGTGCGGTGAATCGACACCCCACGACCGCGAGTGACGTAACCAATGATTTCGTCACCAGGAACTGGATTACAGCATTTACTCAAACGAACGAGTAAATTATCAGCACCTTGAATGACAACGCCACCTTCATGACGGATTCTCATCTTTTCAGGTTCACGTTTGTTTTTCAATTCAATCGTTCCAGTGGTTTCATCCAATTGAATTTGATCTTTTTCACGGTCTCGACGTTCTTTTTCAGTTAGTCGATTCGCAACGGTGATACTCTTGACTTCCCCGTAACCAATAGCAGCATACAAATCTTCATCATTATAAAAATTGAATCGTTCGGCCACTTTAATCAAATTATCTTTTTTCAAAATATCTTTAGGATTGAATTCCATTTCGAGTAAGATTTTTTCGAGTATGTCTTTTCCTCGCTCGACATTCTTTTCCTTTTCCTGTGTTTTAAAGAATCGCTTGATTTTATTTTTAGCTTTAGATGTGTAGACATAATTTAACCAGTCGCGACTTGGTCCAAACGAACTTGACGAAGTCAGCATTTCTACGATGTCACCGGTTTTTAACTTATAGTTAAGCGGGACTATTTTACCGTTTACCTTTGCCCCCATCGATTTATTTCCGACTTCCGTATGCACATGATAAGCAAAGTCTAAGGTACTTGAACCTGAAGGTAATTCAACAACGTCTCCATTAGGCGTAAACACATACACTTTGTCTTTGAAAATGTCTTGTTTGATAGAATCCATAAAGTCTCTGGCGTTATTTGATTCATCCTGCAATTCAAGGATATCTCTAAACCATGAAATGTGCTCGCTTAATTCATCATTATCTATCTTTTTAGTGATGCCTTCTTTATAGGCCCAGTGTGCAGCGACCCCGTATTCAGCAATTTCATGCATTTTGCCTGTACGAATCTGAACTTCTAAAGGTGTCGCATTGGGGCCAAGAACCGTTGTGTGAAGAGATTGATACATGTTGGATTTAGGCATAGCGATATAGTCTTTAAATCGGCCAGGCATAGGTTTCCAACGTGTATGAATAGCTCCGAGTACAGCATAACAATCTTTAATCGATTCAACAATGACTCGAATGGCTAACAGGTCATAAATTTCATTAAATTGTTTCTTCTGACCTTTCATTTTCTTATGAATGGAATAAATATGCTTAGGACGCCCAGTTATTTGAGCCTCAACACCCAACTCTTTAACTGATGCCTCAATGGCTGTTTTCGCATCATCTATATATCTTTCACGGTCTTCGCGACGAGAGTTCATCAAATGAACAATACGATAATACTGTTGAGGGTTTAAATAACGAAGCGACGTGTCTTCAAGTTCCCATTTTATTCGATTAATACCGAGTCGGTCAGCCAACGGAGCGTAAATATCGAGAGTTTCTCGGGCAATGTCGCGCTGTTTTTCAGGACGATGGTGTTTAAGAGTCCTCATATTATGCACGCGGTCTGCAAGCTTGACTAATATAACTCGAACATCTTGAGCCATGGCAATCAACATTTTACGGTGATTTTCTGCTTGGTGTTCTTGTTTGGATTTAAATTTTATTTTCCCTAATTTTGTTACCCCTTCTACAAGATCGGCTACTTCTGGTGTAAATAATTCAGCTACTTGACTATAGGTGTAATCCGTATCCTCAATCACATCATGTAAGAAACCTGTTGCGACAGTGACGGGATCCATTTTTAACTCAGCCAAAATACCCGCGACTTGAACGGGGTGCATAATGTATTCTTCGCCTGACTTTCTCATCTGGCCACTGTGAGCCTCGTTAGCAAAATCATACGCTTTTTTTACAAAAGTGACATGCTCACTGTTCATGTAAGCCAGACAGAGGGCTATGACTTCTTGGGGTGTATAGTCTTTATTTTGTGGCAAGCAATTCACCTTCATTCTATAAAATCTGTAAATCATTCATCAATGGTTTATCTTAAATGATAAGAAAACCAGCACTGAATCAGTGCTGGCTACTCCTCTTTATTATTATATAGTGTTTAAGGCCGTACTTCAAGGTTTCGCTTAACTGTGATAGGCTTAAATTAGTAGGATTCTGTTGCTTCTTTTCCATCTAAAATGGCGGCACCGTTAGATGTGCCGATACGGGTTGCGCCAGCATCAATCATTGCCTTAGCATCGTCAAATGAACGAACACCACCTGAAGCTTTTACTCCCATATTTGGTCCAACAGTTTTACGCATCAATTTAACGTCCTCAATCGTTGCGCCACCTGTTGAGAAACCAGTAGACGTTTTCACAAAGTCTGCGCCAGCTCGTTTAGCTGCTTCGCATGCTCTTGCTTTTTCAGCGTCAGTCAACAAACTTGTTTCGATAATGACTTTAACAATTGCTTTACCATTCACAGCATCAACGACTGCTTTAATGTCTTGGTAAACGGAAGAATAATCTTCGCTTTTAAGTAAGCCGATGTTAATAACCATATCAACTTCGTCTGCTCCATCTTTCACAGCTTGCTCAGCTTCAAAGACTTTAACTTTAGACGAGTTAGCGCCTAAAGGGAAACCAATAACTGTACACACGTCAACATCTGTGCCTTTAAGTAAATCAGCAGCGTATTTTACCCAACTTGGGTTGATACAAACAGCTTTGAAGTTATATTCTTTAGCTTCTAAGCAAAGCTCTTGAATATCCGAATCTTTAGCTTCCGCTTTTAATAATGTGTGATCAATGTACTTTTCTAACTGTTCCATCTTTATCCCTCTTCTTCTTTTGATAGTTTTTTAGCAATGATAACAACCCAGTCATTCATTTGATTGACTTGGATGATTTCAAAATGATTGCTCTTAAGTTCCGATATGACCGCATCCCTCTTCTCAGAGATAATACCTGACGTGATGAATAAGCCACCGTCTTTGACATTCGCGTAAGCATCAGCAATAAATGGCAGAATAATTTCAGCTAGTATATTGGCGACCACTATATCCGCTTGTTCCTCTATCCCTTTAAGCAAATTATTTGCCCTTACATCAATCGCTTCTTCTAAGCCATTGAGTTTGATATTGTCTCTAGCTGACCTGACAGCGACTTCATCTAAGTCATAGGCTTGAACGGTTTCCGCCCCTAAAAGGACACTCGCAATAGACAAAACGCCCGATCCTGTTCCAACATCAAACACAGTGTGCCCTTTTCTAATGGTCATTTCTAATGCTTGTAAACACAATTGTGTCGTTGGATGAGTCCCCGTTCCAAAGGCTAGTCCTGGATCTAAATACAGTAATCGTTCATCATCGAAACGTTTTTCATAGGTTTCCCACTGAGGTACTATAGTTAAGAAACGGGTTACCCCTACAGGGTAGTAATATTTCTTCCATGCGTTAGCCCAATCATCTTCTTTGACATCAAGCACATCCAAATGAAAATGAGACAAGCTTATGCCATATTCTGGAAGGTTATTGATGCGAGAGATGAGGTTTTCTTCAACTTCTTTTAAGTCGACGTGATCATTAAAGTAACCTTTAATAATCACGCCTTCTAAGGGAAACTTATTCTCGTCAAGTTCCCAAAGGGTATCGATACCGTATTCAGGTAAGGTTAGAAAATCATTTCTATCGACTATTGATACACCTGAGGTTCCTAAATCATCAAATATGGCAGCAACGGCATCTGATGCTTCGCTATTTATTGAGACACTAAACTCTTTCCACTCCGTCATCGCCATCATCCTTTGTCAGTTTTTCAAAAAACGAATCCTCATCTTCTAATACCATGTGGATTCGTTCATCATCATATCGACCGGTATCTTTTGTCGTTTTGATTAGTGTTTCCAAATTATTATGATTCCATTTCAATTCAAATTCTCCTGCGAAATCATCCAGTAAAAACTCCTTCAAAGCCACTTCACCTTGCTTCGTCGTTATATTTAACTGTCTTAAAATCGCATCAATATAGCCCTTTTCAATACCAACATGGCTGTCGAAAGAAAAAGCAGCAAGGTAGTTTTGCGGTTTCACGTGGGCATATGCTGGATCATAAAAACACAAGACATCTTCAAACAAAACAGAACCGGGATCGTTATTTTGTCCGAGTTCATCTTGTACTTGGATCTCATCTTCTGTCTCAGCTCGGAATGTGAAATATATTTCTACCATGTTTTTCTTACTGTCTTTAACCACTTTCCATTTGAAGTTTGCTAACATTTTTTTTAATTCTGAATCTAAATAATCTGCTAGACTCTCTGACATTTGACATCCTCCTCATTTCTATGAAGTGGCTTTCCAGCCATTATGCTGATCTATCTGTCCTCTTTTTCTCGACACATAGGGGTTGCCCTTCACAGTATATCTTAACAAAGCTTCCGTCCATTGTCCTTTATTAGGTATTCCAATGCGACTGGAGGACTCAATTATGGCAGGGGATTTTTTATTGTCAGTATCAATGTAAAGAGGCGGAGTGTCAATTTGTCCTCCATGAACAGCCATAGTGATTCCCATCGCTTTAGTCAGTTTCCCTGGTCCATTAGTCGCTTCCACACCTGTTCTCTGGCGCCGCTCTTCGAGTAAGTCCACCCCTTCAAATGGTTCAATGGCACGAATTAACACCGCTTGGGGATCCCCTTTTTCTTTCGTGACGACATTCAGCATATAGTGAGTATGCATTTGATAAATATAAATATGGCCTGGTTCTTCAAACATCATTTGCATCCTAGGGGTATTTTTTCCATTGAAACTGTGACTGGCTTGGTCCTCTACTCCTACATAAGCCTCTGTTTCAACAATCCATCCAGATGTTCTCTGGCCTTCTTTTTCCATAACTAAGAGACAGCCCAGCATACGCTTGGCTACCTCTTCTGTAGATAATGTGTTATTTTTTAAAAAGTTCTTAGAAATAACCTGTTCACTCCAATAGCTTATTCATTTTCTGAGTTATCGTCTAAAGGAACGTAATCAATTTGAATTTCCAGTACCCGTCTGTTTCTAACCACAGTAACCGTTACTTTCATATTATGGAAGTAAAACATGTCATTCTCTTCAGGGAAATGTCCCATTTCTTCAATAACAAAACCACTTACTGTATTAGACACATATCTTTCTTCAACTTCTATTCCAAATAGTTCGAACATTTTTTCTAAATTAGCTGTCCCTTTTACTTTATACTGAGTACCTTCTTTAATTTCTTCTATTTCTTCTTCTATTTCGTCATATTCGTCCCAAATTTCTCCAACTAATTCTTCTAGTACATCTTCCATAGTGGCAATCCCTATCGTACCGCCATGCTCGTCTGTAACGACAGCCATATGGATTTTTTTCAGTTGCATCGTACGGAGTAGTTTAGAGAGATTCATGACTGGTGGGACAAAAATAACTTCTTTTACAACTGTTAGAAATGACAACTGCTTGCCTGTTTCATTTTTAGCACGTAAGTAGCGGTTAAAATCTTTCTCATGGAGAACCCCTACCACATGGTCAATCGTATCATCATAGACTATTAACCTTGAGTAATTATGGGTAATAAATAGTTCCTCAATCTCATCATCTGTGGCGTCGACTTCACAACCAATAACATCCACTCGTGGCATTAAGATAGAAGCCACTTCTAAGTCATCAAAATCAAGTGCAGAGCGGACTAAACGGTGCTCGTGGTCTTCAATACTTCCGCCACTTTCAGCCTCATCAACAATGGTTAATAATTCATCCTCACTGATCACTTCGTCACTCTCAAGATTGAAAAATCGATTGATCAGTTTACTCCACTTTCCAAGGAGCCATAAAAACGGAGTGAATAACGTAATCAGTACTTGAATAAAAGGTGCTGACTTTTTGGCCATTGATTCACTGTTTGCTTTTCCTAAAGATTTCGGCGTAATTTCACCGAATATCAAAATGAGAATGGTCATTATAATCGTAGCAAGCGATGCGCCATATTTAGGAAACCAGCTTACAAACAGTAAGGTAGCTATAGAAGACATCCCAATGTTTGCAATGTTATTTCCGATCAATATGGTTGATAAGACGTCATCGTATCGATTTGCTAAGTTTAGTGCCCTCTCGGACTGTTTATCTCCATTTTCAGCTTCGTTCTTTAAACGAATGCGGTTAGCTGAAGTGAAAGCCGTCTCAGATGAAGAGAAGTAAGCTGAAGCAGCTATGAGTAAAATGATTGCGATTATACTAAATATATTGTCATTATCCATTTTGGATAGTATCCCTACTTTCATATTTTATCTTTTTTATTATAGCATAATTCTTCTATCGTGTTTAGGAGAACTGTGACTTTTATGGAGGGAGCCTACCTTTCCAATTATTTTAATCAGAAAAAGACCGGATGAATCATTTTAAATTCATGATTTATCCGGTCGATTGTTACTGTATATTACAACCTATGTTGCTAATCCTCATCCAACTTCATAACTGACATGAAGGCTTCTTGTGCTACCTTAATCCGAAACTCTTTTATTTCGATTGATATAACCTTATACAATCCTTATCTGACAGGGATTTATGAGCAGTAACATTTAATATGATTTGATACTATTTGATACTATATCATATTAGAATTACTGCAATGTAGGAAGAATGTTGGCAAATGATAAAAATCTTACTCAGAAATCATAGCATTTAATTACTAGTAAGCGTATACTCGATTCTGTAAGGAGGTGCCCAGTGGACAAATGGATTAAAACATATGAATCAACTCAAAACAAGAAGTACATATCGATACATATTAATCATAAGAAAGTCATCTTTCAGCATGGATCTCGATTAGAGATGAGAGTTTATCAAGACGCATTCGAAGCGATGGCATTTGCTACGATGCTAGGTTATACATATGAAAATATCATTAAAAAAAGAGCAGATGATTAGTCTGCTCTTTTTTACTTTCAATTTCGCCCACTATAAATTTATATAATGTGCCTAACACTTCAAGATTTGATCCAGTTGCAAATATATTAGATTCCTGAACAAAAAAAGGCCGACTAATAGCCGCCTTTTTAAAATTATTTCTTGTTTGAATTAATTATACTATAACTATTTTAAAGTATCAACTACTTTATCAATATTTAATGCAATCAACCCTTTATTGTTTTTTCCAATATCAAAACTAACTACTTCTCCTACTGAAGGGTTGTCATAATTTACTTGAGAAAGATTGAAGTAATGATCACTATATTTATTTCTAATAAAACCAAAACGATTAGTAACTTTAGTTATAATACCTTTATTTTTATCATCTATCTCAGACGCTTCCTTAAGAAAGTTAACGCCTAATTTCGAGGCGGATTTCACTACATCTTCTGGTAAATCATATTTATTTTCTAGAATCATATTTCTAAGTTTTTTTATATATCCTGAATTGTTATTTGATAAATCACTATAATATTTATTGTACAAACTAATAAACATTTCTTTTGAAGGTTCATGCCAAATTATATTTACTAGACTATTTAAAACGTTGGCTAATGTAGAATAAGTTCTTGGATCAATATACTCTAGTTCTTCAAAAACTGAAATTGCTTTTTTTAAGTATTCAAACTTGAGATTAACATCACGTTCGTAATAATTATTAGACATTCTTCTATAAAGTTCACCCAATCTACTTGCATATTGGTTTTTAAACTTATTTGTATCATTTGAAGATAAATCAATAGACTTAAATAGCATTTCAGATTCTTCGAATTCTCCTAGATACATGTGAATTCTTGCTTTTTCCGATACTATAACTGCATTATTCGGAATTATGGTATTTGCAAGATCTATATATTCCAAGGATTTTATATAGTCTTCCACTTTCAAAGTATAGAATCCGCTAAATAAAAAGTAGACTGATGCTTTTTCATTATCACTTGTAGTGTTTTCAATAGCAGTTCTATATGATTCGATTGCATCCATTATATTATTATTCTCTGCGTTAATAAAAGCTTTGATTTTATACACTTCAAAATATTCAGGTGCAACATTTTCAGCTTTCTGAATCAACTTATCTGCTTCTTCCCATTGTTTTTCTTGACTTAGTTTTAAGGCTTGTGTTAAATAAATTGAAGCAATTTTAGTATTTTCATTTTGTAAGTTGCTTAATAAAGATTTAGGATTAAATGGATCAGCCTCATTTTTTGTCTTTATCATCTGTAAGAGTCTGTTTAAATCTCTTCTTTTTGTAGCAATTTCTTTAATAAAATCTGGATGAGGTGTTCTATAAATTTTTAAGTACTCCTTAGCCATATCATTAATTTCATAATTACCATCACTTTTCTTCACGACCATACTAGTAGCAGTAAGAGTATTTAAATTTAAAATTAATTCTTGTTCATCAATATCATTAATATAAAATTCAATCTCTCCATAACTTAGAGTTTTCCCTTCAATGATTAATAGCCAAAGCATTTCAATCTGGTTTTGAGTCAAATTTTCGATTATATTTGACATTGAAAATTCTACAAGTTTATCTTTATTAGACAAAATTAAACTCTCATTTGCTCCATAGTAAATACTAGTTATATACCATTTAATTGATAAAGGACTTGAATATAAGTCTTGCTTAATCAATTCATCATTATTTTTTTTGTGTAAATCAAGATTATAGTATTTGGAAAGCGAGACAAAATATTGCTTGGCATCTTTTAAATTCATTTCTTTTAATACATATCTATATTCTAGTTCGCCTATTCCACTTCTTGATGTTATTAAAACTTTAGATTTCATTGGTATAGATTTTAGAAAGTTAATAATTGTTTCAGTAGGAATAGTTTCTAAATTATCCAAAACTAACAAAGTAGGGAATTCATCCATAAAGTTAAGGATATCTCGTTGAGGATTCCCAGTCTCATTTATAGTAACTTTGTGAAGTTTGCTATATAGTTTAGAAATATTAACCACAGCATCTTTTATATTGACAAACTCCCCTTTGGATATAGTCCTAGTTTTTAAGCTTATCCAAAGTATTGCTTCGAATGGAACATTATTTTTTTCTAGAAGCTCTTGCAAACTTTTAACTGTAATTGCAGTCTTGCCTATACCGCCATTACCTACAATGGTAATAATTTGATGTCTTGGTGATTGTAATAATTCTAATATGTCATTTATCTCTCTATTTCTACCTATGTACCCGGTATCTTCATACTCTGGTACTGGTAGGTTGTGGTAAATGTTAGATTTATTTTCAATCTTCGGTACAAACTTTGTTTCAATTATTAACTTCTGTGGTTCTTTTTCAATTTTATGTCTTGTATCAAGTAAAGAATTCCATTCTATAAATGTTATCTCTTTATCAATAGTATAAAGAGCTTCTTCCATGATGCCTGTATCTGAAAACTCTATCGGTTTGGTATGCATAACTTTATTTCTTATTGGGATTATTTTATCGAATATCGTAGCTAATTTTCTTTTTTGAACTTTAGATAAATTGAATAACGGAGCTTTAGAGTTGATGATTGATATCAAATCTCCCATATCTAATTCAATCAAAATCTCAATGTTATTCGTTGAATTAAATAAAGATTTTTTTGGATTTCTGTTTTTTGCTTTTTCAAATAATTCACGAGATATCTCTTCGCTTTCACTATGAGTTTCTAAAAATTTCCTTAAATCAAACTCAATCGATGTACAAATTGCGAACAACAAAATCCTATTATTTAAATTTAATGTATTCATTCTGCTCAGTCCTTTACGGTATAATAATATTATTATAGCAATGAAAGGGAATGCATAGCAATTAATAATTAAAAAGACCCCCACCAATTAAGGTGAGGGCCAAACATACATCCTCGATTTATTCCCATTAATCGGGATGAGTTACAGTATATCATATTAGGTTATTTATATCGTCTATTCAGTTCTTGTCTGACTGGCTCATACTCTTTAAGCGACAAGCCTAGATGCTTTGCTCTTGCAGCGTTACCTTGAATGCCTAAGCGTTCGATTTCGTCCGCCATGTCTTTAACCGTTCTTCGAGGCGTTGGACGTAACAGCTCGTTCACTCTTGCTTGTACGGCATCAAACTGACTGCCCAGTGATCGTCTACGTTCATCGCCTGCACCATGTTTCCCATCTGTAACTTCTCTAGCTAGTTGGTCGATTGATTTCTGTGGTTTAGGTTTAGGTGCCGGTTTCGGCGCTTCCTTGACCGTCACTTCTGTGCTGTCTGGGATATAGACTGGATAACCTTTGTCTTTTAATTCTTTAGCTAGTCTTTCGGCGTTCGCTTTGTCGCTAAACGCTCCAACTTGTACTCGATATAAATTGCCTTCTTTTGACACGGTTGGTTCACTCCCTTTCACTGGTGTTGCTAGTCGTCTTCTAAACTCGTCCATTTGTGCTTTTGAATAACCTGGGCAAGCGGTTGTCTGTTTAGGGAACTCTTTGTGCCCTAAAACGTTGCTTGCTGGAATGGATAAATCAGCCATTATTTTACGTGTGAGCCATTCCCTTGCTCTTACTTGTTCGTCTGAATAATCACTACCACTGCCTGCCTCAACACAGATATTAACGATATACGAATTGTTATTACCTACGCCATTCGATACCGTCTCATAGTTATAGTTTTGATAAATCTTGCCGTCTGCATCTATATAAAAGTGATAGCCTCCACGAGTCCACCCTCGTCCACTTCTCCACCACGACTCGTGAGCCGTGATAAAACGCTTTAAGACTCTTGCTACACCTGAATAATGCCAAGCGATATGAGTAATGTCCGAACGCTTACGTGTGTCTTTTTGACCGCCCAATGCCGATTGGCGTCTGTCTATGATTTGCATATCTATTCCCCTCTCACTGATTTAACAGCGTCAAACAACCCACTTGCTCCCGCACCAGACAAAAACCCAGCCAAGCCATACAAGAACATATCCGCACCGCTTGCTAATGCAAATACGATACCTACGCCAACGCCTAAAGCAATACTGATAAATGGTAACCAACGCGTATTTACATCCGATGTTTTAACCAACTGCACCACGATAGCGATAATTGGCGCCATCACGACTGCTAAAGCAGCTGCTTCATTTAATAGTGTTTCCATTAATATTCATCCCTTTCCTTGTACGTCACTTTTCGAATCCCGTTTTTTGTTTCCAAAACAATCAAACGATCGTCATGATCATGTAGTCGTGCATCGTGCTCCTTTATTGTTTTTGTGTTTTCTTCCGCCACTCTGTTCAACTGCTTTCTGTCTGCTTGGCTTTCCGCTAGTAACCCATTCAGATTTTGAATCGACTGATTTAAAGGTTCGTTCTTTTCTGTGATGAGTTCCATTATGTTCCGCTGTCGTTCTTCTGCTTCACGCCCTCTTTTCTTTTCTCGTGGTGCACCAATAAATTTGTTATATATCCATATCAATGCACTTCCTACGACTGTGAGAGAGCCGATTAATGATGCTAATTCGCCAATGTTGGATGATATGTTTGTCATACTCACTCTCCTTTCTGTAAATTAAAAGAGCCACTCCATGAGCAGCTCTTGCTTTTGTATTCTTTTCATTTCATTTTCAGCTAACGCTACTTATGCTTCAACGCGACGTTAATACTTTCTAGCTCTTGCTGTTTTTTTACTGTATAGGCGAGGAATACGCACTAAACCATAACCGCCACCATTAACGAAAACATAAGGCATATCTGCTTTACCCCAACGATCGTAACCGAAATAACTGAATGAGTGAAATGACGGTATCCCTAGTACGCTCGCATAAACTTCCCACGTTTGACCGCCATCTTGAGAGCGAACAATTGCACTTCTTTTTGTATCTTCTTGCCATTCATTGTGACATGTTCCCCATAATTCACCATCTTCAAAAGACACCATCGAATACATTTGCATATTAAATTTAGTTGGGACTTTATATAACTTTTCAAGTGTTACGTCATCTGTTGTTTTATAAAGGTGGTTTAGACCTGGTGCTAAATCATCACAGCAGAAAACAGCGTGTTTGTGGCTAGTTAAACCTGTGAACCCTGTTTGTACGCCTTGTTCCCCGACTAGAGTCCATGTTTCTGCTTGATCGTCACTGTAATACATTTCTTTTATACTATCGCCTGTGGTGACATATAAACGATTAGTGTATTTGTCAACAAAAACAACATGAAAATGCTTGTTAGTCTTGTCTACAAAGTAATCAATACGCTCCCATGTTTCACCGTCGTCTGTTGTTTTCCATAAATATGTTACCGATATCCAGTTTCCCTGCGCATCTTTTACGTTTCCGTATTGTCCTGCATAAAAATTCCCACCATAATCTTCTGCAAAACTCCAATTGTATAGTTCCACGCCTTGATGTGTGAAAGTCAAAGAATCCGTCCATGTTACACCTTCATCTGTTGACCTATACAATTTACTATCTGCTGTGGAAGATACAACCATTGTTCCTTTTCTCGTTTTGAAAAAGGCTTGAATTTGCACCCCGAAATCTTTAATTAAATTCCAAGTAGTTCCGAAATCGTCACTATATACCAACCTACTGGCAACACCTCCAGCACGAGTACCATAAATTCGATTTCCATCAAAAAACAACCAGTTAGGTATATTAGCAGTAGGCGACCAGTTGATTGCTTCCATTAATACTCTTTCTTTCGTTGTGCTGTAATCTACCTCAACTCCATTAACAACAAGTGCTGCTGTTACATAATAAAGAGTGTTTATTGTCAACCCAGTTACATCAAATTGTTGATTACTACTTTCAATAGCAACAGTTCCTAAACTATTTTTATCAGTGGAAACGTAAATTCGCAATGTTTGGTTTGAAATTTCATTTATTATGGTTAGCGTACTATTACTAGAAACCGTTATATGAGGATAAATCATTATTACACCTCCAATGTTTCGCCAATTACTACACCGCGAATTGTTGAACTGTCTGATGTCGAAAGAACCAACTTAACTGACTTACCCTCGGTAATTTTAGCGTTTATATCAATCACTTGTGACCCATGCGCATAACCATGAGCAATTGAAGTAGTTCCGTCCAATAAATCCCATTGAATAACAGAGCTAGATACACTCGCACTAACAATTATTTTTTTAATTACATGATAACGTGCTATTTCTGCTACTCTTGTTGTCTCTACTGTGTTTGCACCTTGTAATTTTAGTGTCCAGTTGTCGTGTCTTTGTACCACGTTGAGGGAATCCTTTTGACTGTCATAAGCATGAGGACTTGCATCAATTACACGCAACACACCTTGTCCGTTACTGTCTTTTTCTGCACCTAGCGTAATCTTTGTGCCTACCTTCCCGTACTCATCTACTTGTAAGGTGTTTTGCACTTGATTGGTTACTTGCACTGGCATTGGGTGAGTTGTACTCACTGGATGTGTATCGTTAGCAAATAAACGTGTGTAACTTGCCCCACTAAGTGCATCTCCACGTTGTCTGAACTCGCCATTTTGAGCATGCATAATATTGTTATCTTTTGCTAACTCCGTCGTTATTACAATGTCCGCATTAATTGTAATTGGCTCAGTACCGTCATTCGTAAAGAAAATGCTCATCCTAGAGGAACGTTTAGAAGCTCTCATGGTTACAGCTCTTTGTTGTCGTTCGTAATTATCAGTCGTACCGTAATCAGTACCTAATTCATCGCTATGTTGTGCTAATAATCGGCACTTGTTAGGAACAGATTGACTAACACTGACTTGCACTGTATTATATACACTGTTTTCTTCTAACCCATATAAACCTACTCGGACACCCGCACCGACTGTTGCATTACGCACTTTATGCACAATAGTTTGCTTGTCGACTTTTACTGCCCCCGAATTGTTGACAGATACTCCTTTGGCTTTTCCTCCATCGTCTTTCCCTAACATTCTTAATCCAACATCACTCATTACCAAACACTCCCTTCAACAACGAACATAGCTTGTAGTTGTGGTGCTAATTTTTCGATGGTTACACTCTCATTAGCAGGAAGACTGTTTACTGAGGTTGTTCCAGCCATCGCTTGAATTACTTCTTCTTTTAAATTACTTAAACCTAAACGATCTGCATCGGTTGTATTCCGCAAATCCGAACTAACAATTTGCCCTTTCGTCGCCTTCTTGTCCAACTGTCGGTTAGTGTTGTTTTCAAAATCATCAATCCTAACTTTTAAAGTAGGGTGCGATTGGCCTTTTGAATCGACTCTAGCTTGTGCGGCTTCAACCGATGAGTCTCCATCGATAACAACCTGATTAAACTGTTCCTGAACGCTATCTGATTTGTTTTCTGCCGTTTGCGCGATTGATTTAGCTTCATCAGATGTTTTTATTGCATTTTCTGACTTATTCTCTGCTCGTTCTGATTGTTCAATACTTTTATTAAGTTTAACTCTACCTGTGTTGAGCGAGTCGGATCCTTGAATTAAATCTGCCATTAGCTATCCACCTCTTCTGCGCTTACTGGTTTTATACTTTTGATATCTATTTTTGAGTAGATGTTATTTCCTAAAACGATGACATGCTCATTAGTATTGTCGTTTAAATCCGAGGCAACAACTTGAGCATCATAGTCTTCAATCTCTACTCTGTCTTGGTCACCGCTATGAGTGATGATATTCAATGTAATCATTAATAATTACCTCCTAATTGACTTCTGATAAAGACCCTCAATATTAAGTCTGCTTCGATTCGTGCAAGCCCATCTGGCTTAATTTCGACCGTGTGATTTCCACGAGTAATCTTTCCATTGTTATCCTTTTGCATATACTGGACTATATCTAGACGATTGGCACTCAAAGCGCTATGAGGAACGATATTTCCGTCTACTTTTATTTCTATGTTTCTTGGCAGGGTTGTTAGCTCTGTTATTTTATGTTCAACATCATGCGTATGATCAGGCAACGTTATACTGTGGGTATGCGCCGGAATCGTAACATCGTGACTATGAGCAGGCACTGTAAAATCATGTGCGTGTGATGGTACATCAACACTGTGCGTATGGTTTGGTGTACTGAAGCCGTGTGTATGGTTTGGTGTTTCAAAACCGTGTGTATGACTAGATACGGATACACTGTGTGCGTGAGCCGTATGATCACCATAAATAGTATGATAGTGAGCACGGTCTGCTCCACCTTCGGCCATACTTGTAATTACATCATGTCCATAAGCAGTATTAGTAGATGAGGATGTTGAAATGCTTCCGCCACCTGCTGTTGACCTACTAGTTCCACCACCACTAGCTGTAGAAGTGCTTGTACCACCTCCGCTTGAGCTGGTTTGAGTACTTCCTCCACCAGCTGAAGTAGAACGTGAGACACTGCCTCCGCTTGTCGTTGAGCGTGTTGTTTCTCCGCCAGATGATGTGGATTCGACGATTGCCCCGCCACCTTTGGTAGACTGAGAATACGCTCTAAAAGACTTTGTTCTAAAGGTCAATTCGCAAGTATTGATGTTGACTACATCGCTATCCAAGTAAAAAGGAATAACGGCCGGGACATCAGAATCAGCGTTATCCTGGTAACTATAAGTCATAATGTTAGTAGCTCCGTTAGAATAAAGCTCATTAATTTGCTGTTTCCTCTCGACATCAGCAGCTGAATCTCCTAAATCTCGTTTAAGATTACCTAGTTCAAGCATGGCTTCACTCGGGTCAGCTTTAATGTCCGGTCTTTTTTCAGATAAGATAGTCAAATCAACAGTGGGATAGTCATCCAAGAGCAACCTAACGACTTTGCCCTCTTTCAATCTATCCATTTCTACACCAGTTTTAACTGATAAATCTGCAGCACTAATCTCCAAATTAATTATGGGCTCGGACCATAGTTCTAACATCCGTTCGGCTGTTGCTTTAAGAGAAAATGCATCTGTAAAGCGTTGGTCAGGCCAAGTCAATTCGTAGAGTCCGTGTTTTTGGATACTGGACAAATTCTCAACGTAAGGCACACCGTTATTCACATCTCTTATGTCTAATTGATTCACACCTTCACCTGCTCCTAATGGATATACTCGATTCCATAAAGACATCGGATTCTCTTCAATTTCCAATCCTTTCAGGTTATGACCTTCTGCAATTCGAGCAGTAGGTTCTGTTTCTGTTTTTACCAAATTCAATGTCCATGGATAAGTCTTTGTGTCCCAGGTCCATCGGTAATGCTCATCAAAAGGTCTCGGCACACTAAAAAGAGCACTAAGCAGATTCTCGTTTTCCCATGAATAATGGAAATAACGAGTAAATTCTACTGTGCCCAGTTTCCAATGCTTAGTATGTTGTTGTTCAAGTAACCATTCAATAACGGCTCTCGTCGTATAATTGCTCATCTGATGATATTTAAAGAGCGTGCTACCGATAAGACCGCCCAGAACGTGTTGACATTCATAAGTTACAGTATTTTGATTTTCATTCTTTCTTGTCCGTTTGGGTAAAACTCTGAATAATCCAATATATTCGTCTGTTTCGTCATCTTCTATTTCAACATATTGAAGTAGTTTCACTTTATCATTTTTAGGATCATTTAAAGGTAACGAAAATTGAGCTGACCATATTTCGTTTTCTCTTTTTTCGTACCCTACACCAAAAGCATTTTCTAATACTGCCGTCTTGTTCCGTTGCAAGTCCATTGTTATTATCAAGCAAGCACCCCCTTTATTTGTACCTATCTCTTACTCTAATGTTTAAATTAAAATTCATATTTGAGCCGGTAACCGTAACTTTATTAGCTCCTTTACTTAGCTTGAATTTATGTGCATCCACAAATACCTCTTGACCGTTTCTCCAAGCGTTAAAGCGTTCAATTTGCCAAGTCGTATTGCTAAAGTTAGGCAATTCAACTGATTGACCATTAGTAGTTAATTTTAGGTTATTCGCTGTTCCGGTTATCTCTATAACTGGATATATCGATAATCCATCCAAGAATATATCAAGTGTTTGATTGCTGGTTACTTGAATTTGACCTGTAGAACCTTCGTGTCCAAGTAAATAACTTGAAGTAAAATCAATAATCTCACTCCCCCACAGAATCTCTTCCGCTTCGATTTCAGCATACTTATTCGGGTCATAACAGACGAAATCCAGCGTTAAATTCGATAGAAACAAACGCCTGTCAGATATGATAGGAGAAGCCACATAACCCATGACGTATTTGCCTTGCCAGTGGTCTAGTTTGATTTTCACTTCTTTCCGATGACCGTCTTCGTCATATAACAAGTCAGCTAAACGATCCAACTTCTCATTGATGTCAACGTGGTTTCTGTTGGTCAGTTTAAACGGAACTGATAACTGTCTTACGTCAATTTCTTCTTTAATAAACCTGACTCCAGGACGCCCCGGAATCTTTTGTACTACTTCTGAAAAGCCAATAGTGGAAGGGTCTGTGTAGTCCATGACTGCTCTTAATCCAAAATCTTCTAAACGGTAATTATCATCTATAGTAATCATGGATAAGCAACCCCTTTTCTCAACTTAGCGGATTTGTTTAAGCGTTCGAGTTCTTTGCTCATCTTTGGTGCTAAAACTCCTACGACGGTTCCATCATCCATAACCATTTGCACATTACTTAAAGCTTCAACGATCCCGGAGTTGTCAGCATTTGATTGATTATAGTGAGTACTGTTATTGACTACGCTGGAAGTTTGGCTATTTATACCCATTCTTCCGGATCCTAAAGCAAGTTCGGGAGTAGTCATCTTCATCATGTTTCCAGTCATGTTGTTAACTGCATCGTAGACAACTTGAGCTTTGTCATCGATACCGGCAGCTAGACCTTCTGGAATCCAACGTCCTACGTCGTCTTTCATAACTCTTGAAGGCGATTGTATACGCAGAGCTCTTTGCATCGTTGTAGCCACGTTTGCAGCTATATTATTAGCTGTTGCCATTACTCTGGCTCTACCAGCGTTCATCCCATCATTCAAACCTATCATTGAATTCAAACCAATTGATCTAAAACGAGCGGGAGTAACACTAAAAGGAGCGACTATCTCTGTAGATGTAGTTCGCATTAGACTAACCGCCTTTTTAGAACCTGCATCGAAGCGCTTATGCATCTCATCGACTGAACGACCTGCAAGTAATATCATTCTTTCCATATTCTTTTCGAATAGCTGAATAATAGTAGGGGCGCCGTCTTCGATACCGATTCTCATTCCCTCTGTTACATTCAACCCAAACTCTTTAAATACCGTAGAAGGGCTATTGATTCCTAACGATTTTTTAGCAGCATTTTTTACATCTTCGCCCATTCCTTCAGATGCTTTTTCTGCTTCTATTGCGCTTTGATCAATACCATCAGCTAAACCTTCAGCTACGTTTCCGCCAATACTTTCAAAGTCGGCGTTCTTTATTTCTTTTGACAAAGCTTGTTCAGTACTGAATACAAGGTGTCCTACTTTGTTTAAAACATCAGTGTTCTCAATACCCAAAGATGTACTTAAAGCATCAGTAGCTACTTGTCCACCTTCAGCAAAAGCTGTGCTTAATCGTTCTAGCTCTTCGTCAGATGCATTAACCAACGCATTAACATGGCCAGCGGATGTGGGTCCTGCTTCTCTCAGTTGCTCGAGCAACCCTTCATTTATTCCACGTTCGGCTAATTTCGCAATATTCTCTGCCCAAGCGCCTATGATGCGTTGGTTTTCTTCCAAGTTTTTAGCCATTTCACTAGCAGTAATTTCAGATTCCTCATTGATAGTATCAAACATATCAGTAGCTGCAGTTTTATAGGATTCCCAAGAAGATTTCATCGACTCCACTGCTGCTTGTTGAGCTTCAGACAAATCAGAGAATAGTAATGTTTGACGTCCTACGCTGTCTTCTGTTGCAGCAGCGATGTTTTCCATGGCCACAGTCAATTGTTCTTCAGTCGATTCATATTCACTTCTGAGAGTCTGTTGTCTTTCTTCAAGTCCCGCTTGAGATTCGTTTAGCTGATCAACTGCTTCGCTGTGCTCTTTTCCTTTGACCGTACCTTCATCTAGCTTTTGGTTCCACTCTTCACGCAATTGATTCGTTTCAGCTAATTGTTGTTCAACCTCTGATTGTTCTTTTGCTATTTCCAGCAATCTTTCTTGAGCAGCCGTTCCGGCTTCTTGTTCTTTCATTAATTCTAATCGTTTAGCAATTTGTTCAGACGACAAGCTCATCATGTCTGCTTCTTCGTCATATGACAGGTTCAAATCTGTTATTTGACCGTTTAGTTGCTCTACGTATTCACTTAGTAGTTTTTTATCAGCAGCCGATTTATGTTCTTTATCAGATAGTTCAGTTATTCTGTCAGCTAAATCTCTATTTGCATCGGCGGTTGATTCAATTCTTGAGACATTCTTTTCATATTGTTTAGATGAATCGTCCAGAGCATCATTCATTGAATTTGTTGCTTCCGCCATTTCCTCTGTTTCTGAAGCTAAACGTTCACCTTCTGCAGTTGATCGGTTCAACCATTTGACTAATGTAATAGCTCCTGCAGTAAGTAAAGCAATTCCTCCAACGACTAAACCTATAGGCCCGGTTAAAAATGTAATAGCTGCTTTCAATCCACCCAAAGCTTTCGTTTTAATTGCTATAGCCGCGGTTGAAATTTTCATATGTCCGGTTAGCACTGCTAACGCTGTTTGACCAAGTGTGAGTGCGCCTGTATTGGCTACTTGAGCAGTAGTATCCGCTAAAGTTGCTTTTGTTTTAGCTGCTTGCGCTGCAATTTGACCTTTAGTTACTATAGTGAGTTCTTTTCCGGACATTGCTGCTTTGAATACTAAGCCAGCGTTAGCATCAATAATTGAATTCACTTTTTCAATTGCTCTTAATGCCAAATATGCAGCCGCCAAACCACCGATGACAGGTGTCAATCTTTCAATGATTGGTATGGCATCTCTTACAACGTCAGCAAAAGCTTTCACAAACGGGGTTGATGCTGTAATAGCATTATTGATGACCTTAAAAGCAGCGTTAATGACATCTTTTATTAAGTCGAAGTTCTGTGCTATGTTGTTACCTGTTACTTCTTTCGACAGTTCATCAATAGCAGTGATTGCGCCAGCCACACCATTCGCCATAGCAGTACGAATGTTGGCCATTGAAGTATTGATACCTTCCGAACCAGTCATAGCCATGTCAGCAAATCCACCGACTTCATTGCTTAATTCAATGATTTTGTCGTTGAATTGGTCGAAAGTAACATCTCCTGCTTTCAAGGCCTCGTACAAATCATTCTGAGCAGCTGCTCCGGCAAAGCCAAACGCTTCAGCGACATCATTCAAAGCTAGGCCCATTGTTTCTTGCAATGTTCTCCAGGATTGTAAGTCAACTTCGCCTTTTCCTAACATTTGAAGGTATTGGTCTAGTCCTCTAGAGGCGTCCGCTGAGCTTGAACCTGAAGCAAGGAATGCGTTATTCAAAGCTAACGTGGTATCTACTGCACCATCTAAATCCTTGGTCATGACGGCTATTCCTCGTGCAGTTGAAACGACATCTTGGAGTGGAGTAGGTAGACCCATAATGCCATCTCGCAA
Organism: Alkalibacterium sp. MB6; assembly: GCF_009935905.1. Lineage (GTDB taxonomy): Bacteria > Bacillota > Bacilli > Lactobacillales > Carnobacteriaceae_A > Alkalibacterium. The sequence goes on from NZ_PREX01000002.1 coordinate 27,205, forward strand.
GTTATTTATAGCTTGATTGGAATCTTCAGTACTAAAGCCAATCTGTTCCATAACTCTAGGGAACTGATTCATAGTATCGAAACGTTTAATAGCGGTATCCATGGAAGCAGACAGTGCGCTAAAAGCAGCGGAACCTAGCTTAACTAATCCTAAAGAGACAACAATATCTTTAATGCCTCTTTCCGTCTTCTTAGCGCCTTTACCGGCTGATTCAGCACTACTTTCTAACCCCCTAAGGGAATCTGCTGCAACATCAACTTCTTTTCCGTCAACATTTATATCTATACGAATTCTTCCGTCTGACATTAATCCACCTCCTCAAACTCAGCGTCGTCTTCTAAACTGTAAATATTCTGAAGCCGTTCCATATCGGCTCTATATTCTTTTGGATCGCCTTCTTTAGGTTCGTAACTTCTTATTTTTATGATTTGTTTCATGATTGTTTCTTCCGGCAGTCCGTTCAATAAGGCTTTGAATTCAAACCAGTGAAGTTTATTCTGTTCTTCGAACAAATTAATTCTGTAAGCTTGCATAAAAGATGAATATATATATTCAGCATCCTTTGCTAAATCAATCATCTGGCCCTTATCTTGTGTCGGCATTGGATTACCTTCTAAGTCACGCTCGATGAACTCTTCTGTTTTAGGGTTAAAATACTCGTCATGAACGTCATTCCATACCTCGACGTAATCTTCTTCATCGATGACGTTTTCATCAAATAACAACGTAATAACCATTTCAGCTATTTCTATTGGGTATAGCTCATCTTTCAGTTTTAGTACATCAAAAACATCTAAAACATTATCAAATGATAGGTCTAGACTGACTTGTATTCCTTTATAGTCATACGTTTTTGGCAACAAATCGTTTAGGCGCATAAGTGGCACCTATTTCTTTTTCTGATTTTTTTTATTAAGTAATTCTGATCGCTTAGATGCGTATTTCTTGGTTCGCTCTGCTTCTTCTTCATTTATCTTGCTCGCTATAGCTCCGCCAACTGTATCAAGAGCGACTTCTAAAGCAATAACGTCTGGGTATTCTTTGTAAATTTTCTTAAATGAGTCATTCCCAAACAATAAATCGTATTGGATAGCTATAAATTCCTTATTAACATCAAAAGCGGTGTTAATATCTTCATCTTTTATTTCATCAATATTCTCTTCAGTAATTTCTTCAGGGAAATGTACGTGTTCTGCTTTTTTTCTGATCTCTTCTAACCTTTGTACGGCTAATTCCTCAACGTTGAAGAATCTCTTTAAGTTTTCAAACGAACTATCGAACCAAAGCTCAACTTCTCCTATCTTTACAGGAAAGCCCGTTCGTTTTATGGGAATATTTACTATTTCAGTCATATTAATTCCTCCTTTAAGTAAAAAAAGAGGAGCGTAAAGCTCCCCTTTTATCCTGCTGGTGTTGTCAAATCTGTCGCTTCCGGAATTTGGTCATAACGAATGTTACAACTAAATGTTTCGTATGCTGATGCATCACCTGCGCCGGCAACAATAGCAGTAACAGTCGCACGTCCTACCCATTCTTTTTTTCCATCAGAACGAACAACACGATGCCAGATTTTGCGGTCTTCACCGATAGTGTCTTGCAGACTTTCAATTAGTGCCTGTGCTGGGTCTTCAGGGTTGAAGTGCCCTTCAGGAGTATAACCTCTTGCAACAGACGTAACCGTTTGTTCTGGTGTTCCATCGCCATCATAAAAAGCTTCTTCTTCTGTCGTCTCATTCGGATCAACACCAATAGTGCTAATATGTTTAGATAATCGTAACCACTCTACTCCTGGCTCGTCTTGACCTGGTTCATAAGCTTGCACATAATGCTGACGTAATGCGTTTTTATTTCTAGTCATTAATAATTTCCTCCTCTTTTTCAAATACGGTTAAGTGTGCTTGTACATCTAATAAAAATACATAATTACCTTGTTCGTCGGCTTGATTAATAAAAGGCATGTTGGTAATAACAATTTCATCAAACTTAAAACTGCCGTTACTACTTTTGATGTCTTCAATGTCTGAAATGCCTTTTTGAACAAACCATAATGTGTCGTTTGTTTTTTGCACGGACTTTGACTTCATCGCTATTTCATAGTTCATAAGCTTTTCTTTTTCGCCGTCCATATATTCTGCAACAGTGCGACTACCGGCCAAAGGATACATTACCAATGATTCATCCGCTCCTAAATATCCAAGTCGGCATTGGAGTGGTAGCAACGGAATTTTATTAATCTCTTCGTTCAGACGTTCCATAAAATCCATTACCACCTAGCTCCTTTCCGAAATGCATTTATCCAGTCGTTCATAAACAGCCCTTCAGCTTTTAAATCCCATCTTGGTCCAGTACCTGGTGTCGTGTAATTCCAATTTCCAGGCGCATAGAAATGTCTACGTGCATACTTCATATGGTAATTAACTCCAGAGCCGTCCATATCAATTGATGTGGCTTGTCTCAACGGCCCTTCTCTAAATGGCACAAACTGGTTCATGTCTGCCATTGCCTGGTTAGCAAATGCTCTTTGCCCCTTTATTACTGCGGCCGGACTGAGCTTTTTATATGCAGCGGTCAGATTTATTTCAATCTTTACCATCAGACCACCTCTAATTCATATGAGTACAACTTCTTAGAGTAAGCTTCATAGTTTGGTATAACTTTAGTTACAACATGGTCTTGTCCATCAATGACGACGACTGATTCTGTTTTAAATTCAGGCAATGGACTTGTGATGTCTGCGTAACAAAAAATAACCCCGTTATATAGCAACTGTTTGCCATTAGTAGAGGTACTATATTCAGCACCTCTATCAATGCGTACATTCTTGATCAGGATTGGTTCCTCGTATTGCGGATCACTCCAATTATTCAAACCGGTATATTCTTTGTACTCAAAATCATCAAGGCAGAATTCTGGAGGCGGTTTAGGCATCATAAGATACCAACTCCGGCATAAAGAAGTCCTGTACCTTCAAGAAAGACATACACGTCTTCGGCAACCAATGATTTACTTTCATTTGCTCCAGCAGCATTAAAGCGACTCGTATTTGATACGCTTGTACGACCTGCACTAAAAGACTGTGGCGCTTTATTAATTCCTTCAAAAGTGTTAGCGCCTACTTCATCAAAGTAGTTAATTTGAACACATAAAGCCTCTTTAAACTTCTTCACTCTCCATTTATTATCTGTTTCTATGTTATGAACAGTATAAAAATGGTCAGTGACGTTATCTAATATTGCAGAAGCTTTAGGTAATAATTTATCGAACTTAGCGGCGTCTATAGTCGGTCCACTTGTTTCTTCAAATTCTTGATACGTGAGATAAGCCATATTCCAAACCTCCTCATAAAAGAGGAAGCGCTATTTGGCTTCCTCTTCTTTTTTGTTGTCTTTTTTATCTTTGTCATCTTCTGGAGCATCCAAACGCTCAAACTCTACTTCAACACCATAATTTTTCTTGATGTTACTCTGAACTTCTTCAGCACGTTTGATTGTCATTTCAAACTCTTCATCTTTATTGAATACTTTCTTTTCTTTAACCCCTCTAAATTTGATTGGTGTTTTAAATTTCGCCATTTTTATCCCGCCACAATCTCTACTTTAGTAACTTTAGCAACTGCCTTTTTATTGTCATTCAGGATAAATTCTCCTGCTTTACCAGCACCTTGTAGAGCTCTACCATCAAAGTCCTCTGACTCGATCGCACGCGCAGTGTTGATGCCAGTAAATGCTTTGGCAACACCTGCGATGTATGCATACGCCACTTCGCCATCTTGTAGCAAGCTATCAGGAACTTCACGAATGACAAAATCCTTAAACATCAACACAGTATTTGTATCAATATTCGTGTTAGAATTTTTAGCCGATGTTGTTAACGGGTGGTCTACGATGGCGTTATATAAATCAGCATTAACGTTCGCCACTTTAGTACCTACTGCTTGGATATTGATATAGTATTTAGACAACTTGTTAAACAATGCTAATACCGCATCTGCGCTATACTCTTCTAATGCTTCAGAATGACCTGCAGAATTTGATATGAATGTGCTATGAGCGTTATTGAATTGGTGAATCTTAGCTTGTGCTTGTAAATCTAATCTATCAGCCACGGCTGCATCAAAGTTGTTATTTACAGTATGTCTATCAATTCCTTCATGGAAGCTCCATTCCCATGTGTACGGTACTGGTGTATCTTGATAGATGATTTCAGTACGGTCACCAAATCGGGAGGAATTGGCTGTCCCTGTTCCAAAAGCAACGTTTGCATCTTTATTGTAAGTTCCAACTACAACTGGAATATCTGAAGTTTTTACATGGAATGCTGTTTCATTATGTTGAACTCCGTCTAAAGCTTCGATTTCTCCGCTAAAGAAATCACGGAAGTAAGCTTGTTTTTGGAAAACTGCTCGAATCAATTCTTTGAATTGTGGTTGATAACTGCGTGCTGCTTGGTCGTTATTATCCCCCGCTGCAAAGAATTGAAGTTGCATCTTCATTGGTTGAGTGTTTTTTGTCATATTGTTTTACCTCTTTCTTTTATTGGTATTTTGCTATTTTTGCTGCGAATGGATCTGTTTCATTTTTATTGTTACGCCCATTTGGATTGCCTTTTTTTACAATATAGGGTGAAGCCTCGTCTTCCTTTGCATCCTGCGAAGAGAAATGTGGATACTTCTCAATCACTTGTTTAATAGCTGCGTCAATATCTGTGTCATCTCCAACAAGTCGTTCTGCCAATGCAATAACATCTTCAAGCGAATCGGGATTTACACCTTGCTTCATAGCGCTAAGCTGTGCCTGTAAATTACTAAGAGCCTGCTCTTTTTCTTGATTAGTCTTTTGTAATTTCCCTAACTCTTCATCCTTCTTCTCTTGTTCTGTTTTTTGGCTGTCCTGCCATTCTTTAAATTTAACAAGACCGTCCTTCGCATTGTCGAAATCTTCAACTCCAAGCTCTTTCAAAAGCTTCTCAGTTGCCTTTTTCGACTCCTTCGCTACGATATTATTTACATCTTCTTGCTTAAACACTTTGTCCTCTGGGTTGTTTTCAGGTTCTCCAGTACCTGTTGGTTCACTCCCAGTTTCAGAAGCTGGGTCTCCGGTTCCTCCATTACTTCCATCATCTGCTGCAAAGAATTGGAGATTCATTAGTACCTTTTCGAATAAACTCATTTTCTTTTCCTCCCATAAGGGTAATTTGTCTTCCGTTCTTTATAACGTCTGCGGATAAAGACATAAAAAATAGCCGTTACTCAGCGAGCAGCTACTTCTTAAGTATTATTTCGTTAATACAAGACGAGATAGGTCGTTTTCACGACGATCACTTCCTTCCTAAAATTCGGTGCATGTTTTCAATCTAGGAACCAACTATCTCACCGCCTTTAAAAGTCTTTAATCAATGTATCCAAAGGTGTGTAAACTTTCTCTCGTTCATAGTTTCGGCTTAAATATTCTCCATTTTCTTTTAGGTGCACTCTCATAGCTTTCTGAGACTTTGAGACCAACGATTTCCAATGCTGAACGTCATCACTTCCAAATTCTTCAGAAATCATGAGGTTTTTCTTATACTTAACGATTCTTCGCTCTAATTCTCTTTGCTTTGTTTGCGCTTTAGCAACTTCCTTGTTTTTTGCTTGGTCAAAACTAGGCTGATTGTTTGTGTTTACTCCAGGGATAAACGGTATATGATCATGTCTGCAATTTACACCTCTGTGTCCTCCTGGCTCTCCGTAATCAGCACCCCAATCAGGGTCATAGATGCTTTTATAAGCGGAATCAATAGGTAGTTCAGATGGATACCTTAAATCGACTACGTTTCCTTGAATTCTGGCACATTCTGCACGTGCTCCCATGTGACTAGTAACAACGACTGTGTGGATACCAAATTCTTCCATACGCTCTTTTTTAACTTCGTTATAGGTATTTCCTAAAGTAGACTTCATAATCGTTCTAGTGTAGCGTTCCAGGCTCCAAGTATGGCCACCTTTATCAACGAATGTACTCCGGATACCTCTTTGAGCCATTTCTTGAACAGCCTTTTTGACTGCTTCTTCTTGTGTGTAAATGCCAGTGTTAAATAAAGAGCTTGTTCGATTTAAAATATCGGTATATTCACGTGTAACCACGCTTCCGGCTTCATAGTTAGTTGATACCAGCGTTTGATTGACTAAGTTATCAATGCCACTCCACGCTTGATTGTAGTAGCCTCGCATGACGTTGTCTAATCGAGTAGGGATAGATGCACTCTCTAAGCTCAAAGCGCTATCAACCGACTCAATAGCACCTAATTCAGCTTGTTCGAATCGTTTTAAGACTTCTTCTTCCGCAACAGAAGTAACTTCTGCCAGCATCTCGGCCACTTCGGTATTTAAAAGCCGTAAGTCTCTTAAATACTCTAATTGCCACTGAGCTACTGAATCAATACCTGACTTCTTAATACGTTGAATGATTAATTTGATGATTTCGCCTTCTAAACTCTGATATAAATGAGCGATTTCACTGGACCATATGTCCAATTGACGTGGTGTGATTGGAGCCATTTATCTTCACTCCTCAATACCAAACGTTCTGTCTTGTCTCCATTGGCCCAATTCTTGAGGATCAATATCAACTTGTTCTTGAACAATCAATTCCATCCACTCTTGAGCGGTCTTCTTAGGCACTTTAAATATGCGCTGGATCGCTTCTTCAGTGGGTATAAAGTTGAATGCCTTAGCTTTGCCATAGAATGTTAGCAAGGCGTTTCTGTCTTGAAATACACCGTCGTCAAAATCTACCCCGATATGTTCAAAGGACGGCACTTCGCCTTGGTAGACATTATGGAACTTAGCCAATTCCAGGGTTGATACAATTAACCCTTTAATGAATTGCTCCACTTCATACACATGCTTGTTTCGTGTACGATAAGTCATATCATTCTCACTAACTATTTCAGTAGCTGTCTTCATGCTGCGTCCATCAAATGAGAACGTTCCGACAGATAGTTTTAATTCCATTTCTAGCGTTCGTAGTGAGTGGTTAATAGCAGCTATATACTGATCTGTGCGTATGTCATGAGTAACATCTTTTACAAACTCTTGGTCCATTTCCATACGTACAGCTTTGAATACATTTGTATTTGGATCAAATACCTGTTTCGGTTTATTTCCTCGTTCATCAGGTACAGTGCGCAATAACTTATCACTTACCAACACTGTTCGTTGTCCCATCTCAATTTCCCACCAAAACTGGTCGTGAGTGTCGTTGATTTTTTTCAGCGTGGACGACGCATTATCTGTAATACCCAGACCCAATGGGCTGTGAGGATTGACGTTGTTAAAACCGGCCGGCTTCAGATAGTTGAATTGAGGCCTTGTAAGGTTCTTTATATATGTCGTTTCTTCTAAATCTTCATACAAATCGCTTAACGGTATTCTTTTACCTATTTCAGATGAATTATCTGACTTATATAACTCATTAGTAATTACATAAGTATCATCCCCAAATTCATCTTTTTCCCATTCATGAAATTCTAACAATGTATAATAATAGGTTTTATCTTTATCAACTTTAACAGTAGTATCTTTCATGACTCCTTCAGGTATGCCATTGCTATTAGACCTCAGAGGAAAGAATGCATCAGCCAATGCCCAAGAGAATTCTATTTCTTTGTTGTCATCGTTAAAGTAAGGTCGGGCTGTAAGTCCGCCTATAGCTAACATAGGTTCTAGATAATCAGATAAGTTTTTCTTGAATTTATTATGTTCAAACACATGCTGGATAAATTCATGTGCTTCTTTTAAGGTATTATCTTCTTTTTCTTCACTACCATTTGAGACCTGAATCTCGCATTGTTCATTAAAGACCAGACCAGCTAATACATCAGCACTTAACTTACGTAAGTTAAGAGTCATGTAGTCTCTTTGCTTGACGTGTCCTTCAGTATTTACATATTCAACATGAGGGTAATTCCCCTCGTATTGTTTCAAATTCCGGTCTATTCTTCTCAATTCATTAGGATCTATGTTCACTTTGGGATGGTCATTAATGGTTTTAAGCTTTTCTCCGGCCAATACATATCCTCCTCTCTTAAAAAAGTTTTTTATTCTATCTACTATATTCACAGCATCACCTCCTAAAGGATATATCGTCTGTAAAAGTGATTGTTAGCGTACCTGGCTTCGTCCATCGCATGGTTCCAATCATCGATAGGTTCTCCATGGCTGTCACGAACATACATTCCTATTTCTTTTACGAAATCATAATGATCATACTTCTCAGTTTCTATAATGAAAAAGCGCTCGTCAGTGATGGAGTTTTGGAATCTCTCAATCCCTGTTTCAATCCCGCCACCTTTTCCTCTGGCATCAGATGCATTATTGTCAGCCCTTCTGGTGTCGACTCCTAATTTATGGAACTCTTCCCTTAATGATTTACACGCAGGGTCTACATAAATGTCTGAATAAGTCATTTCGTACTTGTCATAACACCATTTCATAAAATCTTTTATTTCTTTTGCGTAGGTACTCATTGCTTTTACTTGTCCAGTTTCAGCTCCGCTATGATAATAGTTAGCCACTCGGTTAAGTCTGTATTTTCCTTCATGAAGCGTTACTATGTTGCAGCTGCATGATGTTGCATCGGATTGACCTCCATCAGCGACAAAGAACATTTCGTAAGGTTTTCCAAGCAATGCTGGACGAGAATTCTTTTTCATATCAAACATGGAGTAAATAACGCCTTCAGGCATAACTCTTTTTCCGTACCAGTCACGATCTAATAAATACGGATTCTTGCTCAACGTTTCGAATATCTCTTGTTTTCGTTTCTCCGAAATAATCGGGTTGTCTTGAATGGTCCAATGCGTCCAACGTGTCTTTTGCACATTAAAGACTTCATCAATGACCGGATGATTCGGAGCCGGCGGGTTTAAATCAGCGATATGAAATCTGTCACGAGCAGCAAACGTTCGCCTGAAACACTCTTGGATAAAACCCATGTTTAATAAGTTAATCTCTCCAAAAGCGACGCTACCCAATGACATCCCTGTAATTGGTCCAACACTATTGGCTTTTGCTCCACCTTTGTAGTAAATCTTCTTTATTCCTTTAGGTGTGTGAATTTCTAAGTGATCCCCGTGATTATCATGTCGAATCCTAGCTAAATCACCGAATATATGCATTAATCCTGTGCCGTCGCCATCAATGAACAACCTGAACGCTTGTTCTTGATTATAAGCAGCAACTAAATGATTGGTATCTCTTGATACGGAGTACAAATAAGCTAATTTAAAGTGAACAGCGGTTGTCTTCCCACTTCTTGGTGTTCCCTCATGTACTTCAAGACCTACATCAAAAGGAGTTCTGACAGCTTGTTTCTGTTTAGGAGATAATTCCGTTATTTTAGTCATCATTCTTCACCGTTTCTAGGAGGACATCAAGTAAGCTTGTGTCTTTCTTCTCGCCCTTAATAAGTTTTGTACGTTCATCAATAAACTCTTTTTCTTTCTCGGTCTTCTCAAGCGTCGATTGCATTTGTCGCAATTTAAGGCGTCTCTCGTCTTCTTCGTCAGTCATTGATACGAACTGTTTAATGAGATTCGATAACGTACCCATGGCTCTAGATTGAGCATTTAAAAAGCGTTCTTGCTTGTCCCAGGCGAATTGTATTTCCCACTCTTCCATGCTGCCGCCTTCTCCAAATGATTCTTTTTTTGCTTCTTTTGACAAGTCATGATGGTCATAGACATACATTATCTTTTGAGCACGCAAAATAGCCGTATACTGGAACATGATAGAATCCCAAAGCATATCGGCTTGCGTCTTATTTTTAATTGACTCCATTATCTCTTGCGTTTCTTCAGGCAACCATTTGGCAAACAACCCATGAGTCACTGCATTTTTATTTCCTGGAGGAGCTTTACCTCCGGAGTTCCCTTTTGCATTTCTATTTCCTTTTTGGGCACCTGGTTTATCCGTTGCAACGTTACTTGATTTGTTGCGTTGCGTTGCAACACCACGTTGCCAATATTCTCGATTTTTCCGACTGCGTAAAGTGGAAGGTTTAACATCATGTTTTTCAGCTAAAGCCTTCATCGTTATTGTTGTTTCTTCAAATTCCTTACGAATCGCATTCCAATCTGTCAAATCACTTCCACCACCTCGCTCATCGTGTTTGTTTTGTAATTCTAAGTATGAAAAAAGACCCCGCTTAGAGGCCTTATTTATTATTCTTCTGTCTTCTCCATAAGAGCTGGATATTCGAAATTAGTTTTTATAATCATTTCTGAAAACTTAATCATAAGCTCAGCCTCTTCTCTCGTGCCTATATTAACTTCATGATTTGATTCATTTCCTGACTTCCGTATTGAATCTACCCACTTGTCGCTTCTTGTTGTAACAAAATTGTTATCTTTTAGATAATTAACATACTCGATAAATCTTTTACCCGGTTCCGCTCCTAAGTCAACAGCTATATGCATAAGTAATTTTCTACAAATTAAAATTACAGCTGTATATGCATTAACAGAGAAAGAGTCTCTTGCTTCTTCATAAAGCCCAGAGAGTCTATCCGATAGCCCCATGACAGAATTTCCGTATTTACTACCTGGAATTTGTATCCCATCCCATAAGAATGTTGGCATTTTACAATATGTACATACATAAACTCCATAGTTAGCGACTTGTGATGAAGAGGCTTGATTTTCATATAACGATAGTCCTTTATTCGACGAGGTATGACGATTACAATACCCACACGTATAGTCATGTTGTTTCATATACTGATCACCCTTCCAAGCATGGTGAGTGTTTTTCAAATAATTCATAATCTGAGCCTCCTGATATTTTATATCGTTATCATACCAAACACATTGAGGATAACAAAGGTTATATGTAAAAAGAGCCACCCCATAGGATAGCTCTTTAGTCGTAAATGTGAGAGTCGGTTAAGAAGGGTTATCTACAGGAGGATGAGTCAGTTGAGTTCTTCCCGCTCTACACCTTACCACAGTACCATTTTCTCACATATCTCTGACATCCGTCTGCCGATTTACTGCCACTTCTCTGCCAAAAGTCTGCCATCATCATAAGCTTCTGCGAATTCAAACTGCGCTTTTCCTAATTCTCTATAAAACGTCCGCTCACTCATGTTCAAATCATAATATATCATGGTATCTGTCATCTCACGACGATCTATGTACCTATCGTGGAGAAGCTGCCTTTGATAAGCATTCAACTTGTTCATTGCTCTGCCTATCTTCCAAATTTCCCTCTCTGCCGTCACTTTTCTAGAAACTGACTGACCTACCGTATCACTAATCCCGCCAGGTGCTTTAGGCTCAAATGAGTACGTAGCGGTGATTTTAGGAGTGTACTTCTCATCCGCTAGTCGAGCCATACTGCGATAATGTGATAATAATCGGTGGACATTCTCTTTTGTCTTTTCCTTGTCTATTTCAGGAAACATCACGTCACTCCTTGTGTTATAATTTAAGTGGGTGGACACGTTCGAGTGACGTGTCTTTTTTTACGTTTTAGAACGGCAAATCTTCATCTGATATATCTATGCTGCTATCACCATCAAATGCGTCCTCTGGCGTCGTTCCACGAGACTCTGACTGATTACCTTGACTATTACTCTGAACGTCCTCACGCTCGTTTTTATTGCCTAATAATTGCACTTGCTCCGCTACTACTTCAGTGATGTAAACCTTGCGTCCTTCGTTGTTCGTATAATTTCTGGTTTGAATCCTTCCTGTGATTCCAATCATTGATCCCTTTCGAGTGTACTTCCTGATAATCTCAGCCGTCTTCCTCCACGCTACCACGTTAATAAAATCGACTTCTCTTTCTCCGTTAGCACTTTTAAATGGTCTTTCAACCGCTAGTGACAAGTTAGCCACCTCTATGCCACTTCCTGTAAATTGTTGGTCTGCGTCTCTTGTCAGACGTCCTGCAATAACGACATTATTTATCATTCTTCCAACTCCTTTACTTCAATTGCTTCTGGTAACTCTCCCAGATTTACATAAATACTTGCGTGACTTAAAAGCAGTTCTATGTCGGTGATTCCATATTCCTCTTCAAAGTAGGTTGTGTTCTCATCGCTCATCCCTACACTCATAAATTTTCGTATATCTTTTTTTGCCTCGAATAATTGCTTCGGGTCAATCTTCATCATTCTTCCTCCAATACTAAATCGTCTTCTTCTAAAAATAGCAAATCACAAAGGGTAAGTATTTGTGGTTCGCTAAAGTGGTTTAATCCAATGAGTTTTCTACCCAGTTGCGTTGCGGTTAGATTCATTTCATCGGCCATATCAGATATTGATATTTCTAATTCAATCATCCGATTTTGGGCTACTTTGAGATTCACTTCTTTCAAAATCGCTTGTGATTCTTCTTTAGTCTGCTTAGATTTATACAATCGCCACTTATGAGTAGGTCGAGAGGCAAGTGTGGTAATAGTCGATAGAGATAATTTAGACACCTTCGACAATTCCTCCAACGTTCCTGTTCCGACAAGCACTCCGTACTTACGAAGTTCGTAAATCCTTTCTTTAGTCATCTCCATGCTCCTTACCACATTTCATTATCATTAGCGACTTGATCCAATGACTGCTCTAAATCAACGTCCACATCATTCACCTACTCTCTCAAATGCTTTAAGCAAGAAGTCCTCCGGTTCCCTTCCTAGCATTTCGGCTATTCTGTTGAGTTCAGACACTTTTACTTGAACTAGAGCCTTTTCTATCTGGTTGTATCTAAAACGGTCTATGCCCGTCCAGTGAGCCATTTCATAGAGTTTTATGCCCATGAGTTGGCGGACTGTGAAAATCTTATCGTTATCGATATGACTCCACGGAATCAGCTCGTTGTCCTTTATGACTTTTACCACTTCTTCTTTCACACTTCCATTGGCCAGCGCTCTTAATTCAAGGACTTCCGGATGATCCATGTCGTATGCTCTTAAACCAATCGGGTTGCTCCTATCCAATTCATATAACTTCTTATAAAATGCTTTTGATAACATTAGTTATTAACTCCTTCCAAGAAATTGAGTATCCCTTTTTCGGTTGATAATTGATAATCAACCAAATCTGACTGATTGACTGATTTCTTTCCGATATCTTCTTTTAGCTTTTTCCAATCTGCATAAGGGACCATATAAAAGTGTTTCATGCTAAAGCTGATGATAATGCTTGCTATTGCTCCTAAATGACTGTGATACGCCAAATCTCGCTCCTGTGTGTCGTTTATGCGGTCGAATGGCATATTTGTACCATTGGTATGCTTAGCCTCAAATACGATAGATTTACCGGCTTTTAGCGTACCTGTGAAATCGGGTTGAGCTTTCTTCTCGTATATGCCAATGGCTTGACTGCCTTGCTTACGCAATAATCTAAATGGCTCCGGCGTCTTTTGGATATGCGCCACGCCCATTTGTTGGTAATAGGCGCAGCTCATTTCGATTAGTCGTTCGAAATTGGATCCGTTTCTTTTTGCTTTTAGTCCGCTGTACTTATTTGCTTGCATTCGGTTCATCCTCTATGCTGTCAATCGACTCCAGCAAACTCAGGGAGAAAGTGTAAGCATCTCTTAAACCGTCGTTATAATCGACTCCCATGAAGTTTAATGAGTTTTCTTTTAACTTATCTTTTAGCTGTTTGATTGCTTCTGATTTCTTCAAACTTCTGCTCCTTCCACTTCAACCAAGCCTGATTCAAATAATTCCGGTATAAAATCCTTAATGTCCAAACTTTCAGTTGTACCTCTATAAGGGAATTTAAATTTGATTCTTCGATTATTCCATTCTCCGTGGATAATAATGCCGTTATCTGGATTTTTGTCGAATATGCCTTTAATTACTTTCTGCCAATTATCTCCTCGATAATAATTTCCGGTATACAAGTATCCGTATTGAGGTAAGACTTTGAATAAATTGACATCATTTTTGATTTTATAGCATTTCATTCGTCTGCTCCTTCCAGTAATTCCGAGTTCTCGTAGATGTTCCCGATGACTTCATATAAACTCATTTTGCTCAATGCATTTACTAATTCTTCATCACGCACATTTGATTTTATGATATATTGGGCTGTTCGCTCGCTGTACCCCACAATCCCAATGAAAGTTTCACTAATTGCGCCTCTGAATATAAAAGTGCGTTCAATTACATCTCCCTCATAAATCTCCACGCCGTTTTTGTCTTTAAGTCCAGTTGATTGCATGAGTTCGTATCTCTCGGCATTAGTAATTTCTATTTCTCTATGAGGTGTATCGTGAGATTTAACGTCATCTGTGAATACGTCGCCGTCGAATGATATATATAAACCGTCTACCATCCATTTTTCTTCGTTATCCCACGCTCTAAATTTAGGTTTCATTCATCTGCTCCTTTCAAAACAAGCTTGTCTGTTTATCATCTTTGTCAAACATGCTATCAATCCATTCTTCCAACGATTGCTTGCTACTAGTCGTTTCGTTGCATTTTTCCCCCGAAATTGCTCGGATGAAAACTTCTTTTAGCTGATTATCTGTATCTTTAAACTTCACTTCCCAACCGTAAGTCATACGGTCAGTTTCTATTGCTTTTTCAGCTATGCTTTTTATTTCCTCGTAACTGTAGTACTCATTATCATCACGGACGATTATGTTCTTATGACCATTAACAGTATGAGTTTTGGTTGTTAAATCGTTATTCAGTAAGCTAGTATTGAATTCCAATTTCATAACCTTGCTCCTCCCTACAAATCCTCTAAGTCATCGTCATCTGCAGTCTCTAAGAGGTTATCCCAACACCTTTGATGACATGGGTGATGTTCGAAATCGACACTTGACCAAACGTACCCCACGTCTTCACTATCAACTGGCTTTCCGCATAACATGCAGCTTTCTTGTTTACTTCTTTCTTGAATCTCTTTGTCACTCATTCGCTACTCCTTTCATGAATACCAACCAGTGCGTTTTAGATCTCTTGTTTCCTATGATTGGTTGGTAATCAATCGACCTTAGAATCTCATTCAGTTTGACTTGTTCTTCATTCCATTTGAATATGAGAGTACCGTTCGGCTTTAATACCCTCATACATTCATCGAATCCTTGCTTAATATCCTCTTGCCATGTTTCTTCAAGCACGCCATACTTCTTTGCCAGCCATGAAGTCTCTCCAGCTTTTATCAAATGAGGCGGATCAAAGATGACCATGTAAAAGGACTCGTCTTCAAAAGGCATATTGCGGAAGTCAGCAACGACATCTGGATTGACATTGATGACATGGCCACTGTCTAATTTTTCGAAATGCTGACGTTTATCCATATACAGAACATTTTCATTCTGTTTGTCAAAGTGAAACATTCTAGATCCACAACAAGCATCAAGTATTTTCATTCGCTACCCCTTTCCGCTTAGCTCTAATCCGAGCCAGCCTCTCTTCAAATTCCTTCTGTTTATCCTCGTCCACCAATTCATCTTTTTCAGCTGGTTCCTGCGTTGCCCAGTCAGGCAGAGTCTCTTTTCTGTTGGCTGGTTTATTAAACGTGTTCTTCTGTTTAGCATTTGATAATGATTCAGCTTCAGCAGATTCAACTGTCTTAATATCTTTAACAGCCCAATTCTTCATGATCGCTTTTGCATAGGAGTATGGTGCGTTCTTCTCAATCGCTTTTGTCAAAGCCAAGATAACGACTTCTTCAGATAGGTCTTCAATCCACATCTGCAAATCTTGGATGATGTGCGCACTTGCTACTCCAAAGTTCTGCTGATAAAAGCGATGAGCGTTGACGTCGTTGTTGGTCTCTTTATTACTTTCTACTTTAGTATTGTCTAGTTTAGTTTTGTTTAGTTTAGTTTGTGTGTTTTCTTCTGTAGAAACATCAGGTAAACTCTTTTGAAATGAGTTATCATCTGTAGAAACTGTTTCATCACTCGGTTTATCCTTGTAGAAACTTTTTAAGTCTGGTTTTGCAGGTGCCTTGTTGCGTCTGTTCTTATAAACATCAGCTATGTTCTCTACAAAGTTATCGGACCAAATAACCTTTTCTTTCCATAAATCATCATCAATAGCCTCTAGATCTGATAATAGATTCAGTATTTTATTAGCAGTAACCTCGTCTACTCTGGTTTTAGCTAGCAGAAACTGCCAGTGAGCTGAGTTTCTACAGTCATAAACATGCCCATCCGTCGTTGCTAGTAGTTCTAACAATTTAAACCAAAAGGCGTAACCGTCATTCCCGAAATTAGTTTCGAGTATAAATATTGTTTTTCCGCTTGTAGCGATATGAGGAAAATAATCCACAGTTCTTTTAGCTGGTCTTGCCACATCTGCACCTCCTAAAGAGAGGGAGAATCCCCCTCTTATTCATTTGGCGTAATCGTTCCTTTTTTAAATAATTCAGTTGCTTCTTCTTCGCTTATTTCAATTGGACCCTCAATTATTTCATGTTCGGGTTCATCGTCTTCTATCATTTCAGCCTGCTTCAATTCGCCTTTGGCATCCATCTCTTGCACAGTTTCGTCAGTTGTAACGGCTTTTTGCATTTCGATTGATAGAATACCCCACTTAGATAGCATCATCTTCAAAACAGTTTTTTGAGCCATTGCATCATAGTCTGATTTCCACACACCTGTGAGTTGCTCTTTATTTTTAGCTTTGTTGTGTTTAACTCTATGCGCTTCTACTTGCTGCTTGGTCCAGTAAACCGTCTTTTCAAATCCATTTACTAATCGGAAGTAAGCAACATAACCAATAACCTCGTCTGAACTTTTACCTTCAGGATCAAATTCAAATTCTTCCGTCAGTCTGTTCCATGATTTTAGTTCTCCCTCATAAACTTCTGTTACATTCAGTGCCATGTATTGCCCACTACGCTGCGCTAGTTGAATGTAACCTTTATAACCAAGCTGGAATTGAGCAACTTTTTCATTTCCTTTTTTCCAATCTCTAAAGGGTACGATGTAGGCATAGCCAAGGTTCTTGTCAATCGGAAGATCGAGTGTAGCAGCTACCATTGCACTCGTTATAATGCTCATAGGTTGAGCATCTGCTAAATTAGGGTCACCGTTAACTAGGTTGAGTAAAGATGTTGTAAAGCCGCTCGATTTCTCTTCTAAGACAGCTTCGAATCTCTTTTGGACAGCAGGAGAGCTTAGCAAAGATTTAAGAGTCATTTGTTTTGCATTGCTGACTTGGTTATCCCCTTTTGATTGTGCGATTTGGTTTTTTAAACTTGAATTAGTAGCCATTGTTATTTGATCTCCTTTATAGTTAGTTTTTTATAAATGGTCGTTTTGCTGTATTTCTCAAAGAGTTCAGGTGATTCCTCTTTGATTCGCTTCGAATCAATGCGGGTGCTTTCAATCGGCTTCCATGTCACTATATGTCTTGGAGCAATACCGATTTCCGCTTCCTTTTCGCCCAATTCGAACTTAATCATGTTGTCTATTTCCTTGATTGACGTCTCAACGACTTTCTTTGTTTCCTGCAACTCTTCTCTCTGATCCAGCAGGTCATCAATATCTTTCTTTAGAGTAATTTCTTTCCCGGTTTCTGATTTAGCGTAGCGCTCTTTGATATACTCTTCTGTAGAATCGCTGCCATCGATAGCCGGAGGAATCTTTTGATTTACATTAACTTCCCAAAAATCTATCAATCTCTCTTGAATGATATTGATTAACTCTTGATCTCTTTCGACTTTCTTCCAGACAAATCGTTGACCACCGATTAAGACAGCGATATAGGCATACTCTCTATCTAATACGTTCAAATAATGCTGCACCTGACAGATATACTGCTCTGGTATGTCTTCGCCTTCCCAACGGTCTGCCAGGTAGACAGAAGCTGTTTTACATTCCAGTATGGCGTCTTCCCCTACTACGTCTCTATCAATATTTGCTACTAGAAATGGGTACTTGGGATGATGAAACATCTTATTCGCTCGTCTTACTTTTTTGCCTGTGCGGTCTGAAAATTCTGTTGCAACCAAGTCTTCTAATTGATTGCCCCAATAAGCTGCTTCGCTCGCTTCGGAATCATCAATCTCAATTTGAGCCGTTTTGTCGAGCCACAATTGATAAGGCGACTGGTATTTATTCAAACCTAAAATGGTAGCTACATCTGATCCGCCGATTCCTTTGCGTCTTTCTCGAAGCCAGTCATAACGAGTCAATTCTCGTGTGTCTGTTATTTTTTGCATGTCAATCCTCCTGTTTTGTGATATAATTTAGTTAGTATATTTTTTCTAGGACACCTTTCCAGAGGTGTCTTTTTTAATAATCCCCACGGCCTTCGAACACTTCTTGTTCAAGGTCTTTTATTGTTTCTATCAAATCTTCAATTTCTTTCTCTATCGTGCTTAGCTTTTCCCTTACTTCTTCCAGCTCGTGATAATTCTCTAACGCCCATTGGATTGCATCAGCGAATTTGTTCTTATTGTCTGCCCTGCATCCAATCATTTGACGTTCTAGGAAGTCTAAGGCTTCTTCATCTTTCATTTCTTCTCCTCCTTTTCTTTAATCTCTCTTAAACCATTTTTGATAGCTTTGATGTAATATTTTTCGAATGCCCAATTCACTTGGAGGTACTCATCTAAATGCTCGAGGATTATTTTTGCTTTTTCTTCTTCCGTCATCTTCGCCCCTCCATTCTTTTCTCCAGTTCAATTAGCATCTTCTTGCTTAATTCTGCTTTTTCTTCTTCGGTCAATTCGTAATCTCTTTCGACATCTTCTCGTGCCTCTCTAGCGCTCAATCCATTTCTCATGATCCTTAACCAATCATCATAGGCATAATCCATTAAGGCCGGTCTAGTACGTGTTTCGATTCGCATCACTCTACACTCCAATCTGCTTTAACTGCTGCGTACCAAACTGCAATGAGTGGTAATATCAAGAACTCTCCGCCAATTCCTGGCTCATAACCCATTGATAATCGTCTCGTAACTGCGTAGTCTCTAGCTATGACTGTGAGTGCAAGGCCGATTATTACCAGCGCTATTTCCCATTTATATTTACTAATCATCTCTTTTTCTCCTTTAATATTTCGCTATAGTCGATATTGTTCTCAAATGCCCAATGCTTAAATCGCTCAATCTCAAAATCAGGTATTTTGTGTCCTGGTAACTTTAGACTTCTGAGATCTCCTTTATCCAAAAGAGCATAGATGACGTTAACGCTGCTATTTAAGATTGCTGCAGCTTCTTTTACTGTATATAACTGCTTTTTTAGTGGTGCTGTTTGCAATGCCATGTGATCACTCCTTAATTTATTGACACAGACTCATTCATGAACTTGTTTATAAAATAAACCTGGCCTTTTCCAGTCACTTTAGGCGTTTTGGTAATTCTGATACTTCCATCCGGATTATTGTGAGTGCGTTCCTTTATTTCGAATATCCCCAATTCCATGGATCGTTGAGTTGGCATGTTTCTGCTTTCGCCTTTTCGACTGATTAAAAATCCGTTATCTCTTAACCAATCAAACAGTCGATTTTGTCCGATGTCGATACCGTTTTGTCTTAATAACTTAGCTAGGTCTCCTACCAATATAGATGTGTGACTAGTGGCAACAGCATCAGCAAATAGAGCTTTTGGCTGCAAGGATTGAACTTCAGTCTCCAATTGCTTCACTCTCATATCCGCAAATTCCAATGCTCGCTTCATAATCATTTCTGGACTATTCCAGCGACGTTCTATTTCAAGGAAATACTGCCTTGCTTGTTTACCTTTGTCGGTTCTTTGAATCATTGATATTTCTTTAGCCATGTCTAGCTTTAAATGATGGTCAACATAGACTGTGGTGTTACCCTGAGCTGTTACTCTTTTTTGAGTAATAGCTACATAGTCTTGATTTTCCTCAAAACCGTAACCTATCATTCTTTCAAACCAGTCATTGTATCTGGTTTTTACTTCTAAAAATTCATGTAATTCTCTACCGTTAACTAAAACATCTCCATTATCACCTTGATGTGTAACGATTAGTTCCATTTTCATTCACCTCCTATATATTTCTTCCTTCTCCAATCCGGTATTCTCTTTTGAATCGCACTCATCATTGACATATCAAGTTTGTCGAAAATTGAAACGATGTATCTAATCTCGATAAAGACTTCATCCAAATAATTCAATGCGTATTGGAGTATCGCTTCTTTGTCTTCTTCGGAATACAATTCTTCTCTTTTGGTCATCGCTAATTTTGCTCTTGCTCTTAGTGACTCTCTTTCCTCTTGTTCAATGTTCTTGATTATCTCTAGTGTGAAAGTATCCATTTTGTATGTTTCAGATTCCATCGGCGGGATCCAGTTAAATACTTCGTGTGTGAAATGTTGATTTAATACTGAATCGTCAATATATATGGCTATTTCTTCCATAGCTTCCAACGGTGTTGAATCTCCCCTAAAGTAGCCGTTGATAGTTGTCTTTGCTCTGTTTGTTCCGTTAGCAATGGTGACCTGCTTCAATTCTTTTCTCTCTGCAGCAGCTCTTAACTGTTGACTGATAACTTTCGTACTCATTTTCCTCATCCTCCTTGTATTAGGTACTTCTCCTGTAGAAAGTACGGGTAGTTTTTAATTAAACTGATTACAAGGTTAATATGCGTTTGTACTTTTTTGATTACAATTTGACCGAAAAAAGCTCCTCCACAGAACACTCTAACGCTCTAGCGAGTTCTAACGCTACCGTTGTACTTGGCACAGCCTTACCATTTTCAATTTTGTTCAAGTACGGTCTGGAGATAGACGCTTTTTCACTTAATTCTCTTTGAGTCATACGCTTATCAATCCGCTTTTCTTTAAGGTTGCTTGACATAACTATCACCTCATTTCTTTGTACTTCATTGATTACAAACTAATAGTAACCCATTGAGTACAGTATGTCAACCAATAAATACACTTTTTTTATAGTTTTTTTGTAATCAAAAGAATACAATGAATTCGAGGTGACGATATGTCTAATGAATTAGGAGAATACCTTCGTCAATTGAGAGGGAAAAATTCTTTGAGAGAGATTGCAGAACGTTCTAACGGAAAGTTGAGTCATAATGTTATCAGCACTGCTGAAAAAGGAGTTGGGACGCACGGAAACTCTTATATCCCTTCGCCAGAAAAATTAAAAGCTTTTTCTGAAGTGTACGGCGTATCGTATTCGCGCTTGATGTCCTTAGCTGGATATGCAGAAGACACTCCGGAATGGGCATCTGAAGATGATGTTATAGAGCTTGAAAAAATGTTAGATGAGAACGCTAATATGTCTTTCGGTGGGGAAAGTCTAACTCCTGAACAAAAACAACGTGTCCAAGATATATTAACTACTCTTTTCTGGGAAGAACTTCAAAAGCAGAAAAAGGGTGGTGCAGATGAATGAGCAAATAGAAGATTTGCTTTATGAGATCAATGAACGTTACAGCACTTTTGACCCTTTTGTCTTGGCTGAAGAATTCGATATAAATATTAAGTACGTCGACTTTTTAACAGACCCACTTGGTCAATATCGAAAGATATTAGGGTCTCCATATATTTTGTTGTCACAAAGCATTGAAGATAATAATTTAAAGTATTTTGTTGCTGCCCATGAATTACATCACGCACTTGTTCACGAAGATATATTAAGTTACTATTCCTTCAGTAGTAAGACTCGTGCCAAAGTAGAAATGGAAGCGAATAAATTCTCAGCTGCAATGTGCTTTAACCTTTATATAGAAGAGCAAGCAAAATTACCTGAAACCACAGTCGATTTGTTAAATGAATATGGAGTGCCGTTGGAATTGTCAGAAATACTATTGTAAAAGGAGATGAAAGGTATGTTTATAGAAAAATTTGGAATGTTGCCAAAAAAGAAAGTCTCATTTAATGGTTCTGTTTTATCTATAAAAGATAAAGATATTGCTGTTAACGACATTAAAGTGATATATAGACGCCCTTATAACTTATCAGCAAATGAGTGGGCATCTATTTACGTTAGCACGGATGGCGAAGATATTGAAAAACCAGACCTCTTTAATAAAAATTTTATTCAATACACAAACAAACAAGCTCCGAAAATGGACGAATTATTACGCTTATTGAATGTAGACATAGTAGAAAGCAACTCTGGCAAAACCTTTAAAAGTAAACCTGTACAAAAAAATGTACTGGCGTGCCCTAACTGCTCTAGCACAGTCGTTGAACATATAAGCAATAACAAAAAAGCATTCTCTGTAGGCAAAGCAATCGGCGGAGGGTTATTAACCGGAGGAATTGGTACTTTAGCAGGTTTTGCTGGTAAGAAGGGCAAAACAGACAAATGGCATTGTAAAGAATGCGGGAATGTGTTTGATAAATAAAGGAGGATAAAAATGAATGCTGTAGATATATTGGTATTACATTACTTGAGTGATAAAGATGAAACTTATGAGCTTAACCAATCTTTTTGGAAAGATAGATACAGCGCTAATATCAATAAAATTGTAAACCAACTTGTACGAAAAGGTTATATCAAACTTGAAGTAGATGTTGAAAAGTCTCTAAACACATTAAAAGTTGATCAGTTGAAATCAATTTTAAAAGCCAATGAACTCCCTGTATCTGGAAAGAAGAAAGACTTGATAAACAGAATCAAGGATGCGGCTGATGTTGAAACTTATATATCAAAACTAAATAAAGTGTGGTTGCCAACAGAACGAGGGAAAGAAGTAATAAACAATACTGATTATCTGATGTATACTCACAGAAATTTGTCGAGCTTTATGACTGTAGTTGATGCCTTTAATACAAAGAGAAACAATCCTCAACTTAATGACAAAGAAGTTTTGATACATAGCTTAGAAAGCTCGTATAACTATTCCCAAGAAACATCAAGGTTTAAAAGAAATTTAGTCTTCCCGCTATGGGAAGCTTCTAAAATTTGTAGGAATTATGACGATTATTACGGCCAATTTTTATTTTTGGTAAGAAGTTGCGTTTCGAACTTTAGTTCTCAGGAAACATTGAGTATGGAATATTTATTACAAGATTTCGATTATTTTATGGACACATATAAAATACCTGAAATGGTAACTAACGACTTAAAAATTCTGTTATCTGTCAACCCTGAATACACCGACCAATTGTATTCCGTCATAGAAGAATCAATTAAATCTCTCGACCTAAAAACCGTATTTACGGCTTCCGAGATTAAGGATTCCATTAACTTTAGTATGGATATGGATGAAAACAATTTAATAAATACGTATAAAGAAGTATTTAGTCGGTCAGGTGGCAAAAAAACCCCTCATAAAAAAACGGCAAAAAGTAAGAAATCTATCTTTGAAACACTTGGCTCAATCTACGATAGACTAAAACGTTAATTATTTGGAAAAGACTAGCCTAACCGGCTTTTCTTTTTAACCGTAAAAGAACATACATTCGTATTTAAGTATAAAAAGTACGAGAAACGGAGTGAAAACCATGTTTATTATCGAAATGACTGCCTATGAATCGGACTTTATCGACAAAAATACGGAATTATCCGGAGCTTATCAAATCAGAACATTTGATGTGGATCACTCTATGTCCCTCTTCGCTTACTATTACGAGGACTATATCCACTTGAAATTAAGACGATACGGGGAAATTGAGACGTCTGTTGATGATTGGAAGCAGCTTAAGAATGTTGGTCTCCTCTACCCTGACATTAACCTCCATGCCCCTTTAGAAGTAATGTTGGATTTAGAAGAGGACCAACTGCATGTTAAGGTGCCTCGAAGTATTTATAAAAAGGAGTAGATAACATAATGAAAGGTTCATTAAGAAAACGAGGAAACAACTGGTATTACTCTCTTGAAATGCCATCTGTAGACGGTAAAAGAAGACGTGTGGAACGCTATGGAGGAAAAACCAAAGGTGAAGCTAGATTAACCTTAAATAGAGCAATTGATGAATACGTTAATAGCGGTAGTTTATTTAAAGTATCTGAAATATCATGTAGTGATTTTTTTGAATATTGGTTTAAAAACTATGTAGAAACTAATTTAAAGGAAAATACTCAAGAAAATTACAGGAGCACAATCGATAACCATCTTTTGCCCTACCTGTCGGATTACAAACTTAAACAAGTCGGTCCAGAGATATTACAGGATTTACTTTATAAAGAAGTTGAGAAAGGTTTTGCGAAAAAAACTGTTGCCATAACTAAAAGTGTCTTAGTCAGCTCTCTTCGCCGAGCTGTCTATCCTTACCAACTGATCAAGGAAAACCCTATGACTCATGTTGAAATGCCTAAATTCGATACACCAAACTTAAGGTCTAAAGAAGACTTAAAGATACTGAGTAAAAAAGAATTTAAAAAGTTAAGGGAATATATCACTCCCTCTAATCATATGTATATGCCCATGATGATTGCCTACCATACCGGAATGAGACGAGGAGAAGTTTGTGGACTTGAGTGGGATGCGATTAGCTTTGAGGATAAAACCATCACAGTCAAAAAGAACATGATCCCAACAAAAAAGAATCCAGACGGAACCACTTATAAGATAACCACACCCAAAACACCATCCTCTTATCGAGAAATAGATATAGGTGATACATTGATCAGTTTATTGAAAACTCACAAGAAAAAACAATTAGAAAACAAATTATTATACGGCATGCATTATACTAATACTAATTTTGTTTGTACAAAAGAAAATGGCGAGCCCGTAACACCTAACGTTATTAAATGGAATATGGATAAAGCGAATCAAGATGCTGGCATTGATTTTGATTTCCACTCTTTTAGACATACTCACGCGACCCAGCTTCTAGAGTTAGGAGTTAATATCAAAGCGATTCAGCTACGATTAGGACATTCACGTATCTCGACCACTATGGATACCTATATGCATTTAACTAAAAAAGAAAAGAGGAAAGCAGCCGATATTTTTGACGCTGCTATGAGAGAATAAAAAAATCTTCCTACATTTTTCCAAAAAGTTTTGCAACCGTAGGAAAAATGTAGGAAGATTCAATATTATTCGCTTATAGTCGTTCTAGAAATAGCTCAACAACAAGCTTTAATCCTCGTCCAACTTCATAACTGACATAAAGGCTTCTTGAGGAATTTCCACATTACCAACGTTCTTCATACGTTTCTTACCAGCTTTTTGTTTCTTCAATAGTTTTTGTCTACGGGTGACGTCACCACCGTATAGCTTGGCTGTTACGTCTTTACGGTAGGCTTTAACTGTTGATCTGGCAATGATGTGGTGTCCGACAGCTGCTTGGATTGGAATCTCAAACATTTGTCTTGGTATCGTTGTTTTCAGTTGTTCAACGACTGATCGTCCACGGTTGTATGAGAAGTCTTTGTGAACGATAAAGCTTAACGCATCGACTCGATCACCGTGAATCAAAATATCCATTTTAACCAATTCACTTTGTCTGTATCCGGCCTCTTCATAGTCTAATGAGGCATAGCCTTTAGTGCTCGATTTTAATCGGTCAAAGAAGTCATAAACGATTTCAGATAATGGTAAATAATACTTCACGTTTACACGAATATCATCCAGGTATTCCATCGTAATGAATTCGCCACGTTTACGTTGAGCAATTTCCATAACCGCTCCAACGTAATCGTTGGGAACTGTAATGGTTGCTTGTACGTATGGCTCTTCTACTGATTCAATATAAACCGGATCCGGCATGTCAGCTGGGTTAGATACTTCAACCATCGTGCCATCTGTTTTATTGATGTGATAAATAACGGATGGTGCCGTTGTAATTAAATCAAGATCGAATTCTCTTTCTAGTCTTTCCTGAATAACGTCCATGTGAAGCATCCCTAAGAATCCACATCTGAAACCAAAGCCCAATGCTTGTGACGTTTCTGCTTCGTATTGTAAAGCCGCATCATTTAACTGAAGGCGTTCCAGTGCTTCTCTTAAATCTTCATACTTAGATGAATCGGTTGGATACATTCCACAGAATACCATCGGATTCATCTGACGGTAACCAGGAAGTGCTTTATCCGTTGGGTTATTTGCTAAAGTGACTGTGTCCCCTACTTGAGTATCTCTAACTGTTTTGATGTTTGCTGTAACGTATCCAACATCCCCAACCATTAGATAATCTCTTTCAATCGGCTTAGGAGAAAAGATGCCCACTTCATTTACCTCGAATTTTTTCCCGTTACTCATCATTTGAATGGTATCGCCTTTTTTAAGGGTACCATCCATCACGCGAATACTTAGTACAACACCTCTATAGATATCGTAAGCTGAGTCGAAGATTAGGGCTTTCAACGGATTATCAATGTCCCCTTGTGGCGCAGGTACTTTTTCGACAATCTGTTCTAAGATATCTTCAATTCCAATACCTGTTTTGGCACTCGCCAATACCGCATCGCTTGTGTCCAATCCAATAATGTCTTCGATTTCTTTTTTCACTCGTTCTGGATCAGCTGCTGGCAAGTCAATTTTATTGATAACCGGTATGATTTCCAGGTCGTTATCCAGTGCTAAATAGACGTTAGCAAGCGTTTGTGCTTCGACACCTTGTGCAGAGTCAACGACTAAAATAGCTCCTTCACAGGCAGCCAAACTTCTTGATACTTCATAAGTGAAGTCGACGTGTCCTGGTGTATCGATTAAATGAAGAACGTAATCTTCACCGTTTCTGGCTTTATAGTTCACTTCTACTGTATTTAATTTAATGGTAATGCCGCGTTCTCTTTCCAAGTCCATTGAATCAAGCATTTGTTCATGCATTTCTCTGTCAGCAACTGTATCAGTTAGCTGAAGTATACGGTCGGCAAGAGTCGATTTCCCGTGGTCAATGTGTGCAATAATAGAAAAGTTTCTAATTTGTTTTTGACGCTTTCTAGCAAAATTTTTATCCATTGAATTTATATCCTCATTCCCTTTAAAAAACATTCTTACCTATTATACCAACAGTTTACGCATAGTACAATGTATTAAGGGACAGAAGAATGCTATGGCCCCATGTTTTCTTTCAACGTTTCATTCCTGAGACAACTTCTTACCTTTAAAATCTACTCACCTTATAAGTCCAACGTGGACAGACAGTTAGACTACTTAATTACCCGCTCGAGTCTTTTCTTTTTCTTGAGTGAGCAGTTAATCAGAGTTAACTTACTACTCAACTCTTATACTTTCTCGAGTGAGCAGTTAAACAGAGTTAACTGACTACTCAAGCCATATATTTTTTTGAGTGGATAGTTAAGCAGATTAAATTACCCCAACGAGAACTATAGGAATGATTAGTGGGCGTATTCATAGTTACACTTAATAATTAAAACTATCCAATTCTCGGCTTGAATGAAAATACGAACAATCATCTGTTTATGACAAAAAGTCATTGATGATTGTTCGTATTTTACTCTGTGCTATTTAAATGAAGGTCGATTTACTTTAACTAAACTATTTGCTTTTATCTTTAAAAGCATCCCTGAATTTAGAGAAAATAGATCCATCTCCTTGTTCATTCACTTCGCCGTAATTACTTGCTTTCGCAAATTGTCTCAAGTAATCCGCTTGGTCCTCAGATACTTCTTTTGGTACAACAACGGTTACTTTGATGTGTTGATCACCATTACCTGTTCCTCTTAAGCGGGGAGCCCCTTTTCCTCTTAGGCGGAAAGTGGTTCCTGGTTGAGTTCCCGCTGGAATCTTGAACTTGACTTTGCCATGAACGGTTGGCACTTCTAATTCGTCGCCAAGTGTCGCCTGTACAAAGTTAATCGGCATATCATAATAAATTTCAGGTCCTCTGCGTTCAAACATCTTAGATGGTTTGACTCGGAAAATGACGTATAAATCGCCATATGGTCCGCCGTTGGTTCCGGCATCCCCTTGGTTTTGAAGTCTCATTTGGTTCCCATCTTCAACACCAGCTGGGACGGTTACTTTTACAGAATGTTGTTTCTTCGTGTGGCCGTCTCCATGACACGTGCCACATTTCTCTTTAATCTCTTTACCTGAACCGCTACATGTTGGACACGTTTGCTGAGTCATCACACGACCAAATGGTGTGTTACGCTCGACATTTACTGCACCGGCACCATGACATTGCGAACACGTTTGTGGGCTCGTGCCAGGTTTCGCACCACTACCCGCACACGTGTCACACGTTTCTTCACGGTTATAACGAATGGTTTCTTCTTTACCAAAGATTGCTTCTTCGAATTCCAAATCCATAACGTATTGCAGATCTTCACCTTGTCTAGGTGCATTAGGATTACGACGACGTCCGCCGCCTCCACCAAAGAACTGATCGAAAATGTCTTCGAATCCGCCAAAACCACCGGCACCGCCTCCGCCAAATCCGCCTCCGAAGCCACCACCGGCTCCAAAGTTAGGATCAGTTGACGCATGTCCGTATTGGTCATAAGCTGCTCGTTTTTGGTCATCACTCAGTACTTCATAAGCTTCAGTGATCTTTTTAAACTTTTCATCAGAGCCTGCTTCTTTATTGATGTCTGGGTGATATTTTTTTGATAATTTACGGTAAGCTTTTTTGATTTCGTCTTTGTTAGCATCTCGAGAAACGCCAAGGAGATCATAAAAGTCTTGTTTTTCTGCCATAGTATTCCTCCATCACTACATCTCTTTTTATTCTTTCATAACAGCTATAAAAAGAGTCACTTCAAAAAGAAAGAAAGCACTTGAGTCATTGAAATAAGTGCTTTCTTTTCTTCTATCCTTCAACCTTTTTTACTTTAATTATTCGTCGTCTTCGACTTCTTCGAATTCTGCGTCAACCACACCGTCTGATGAGTCAGTACTTGTTGTATCTTCAGCACCCTCAGCACCTTCAGCTGCTTGTTGTGCTTGAGCAGCTTGCTCGTATAACTTAACTGACATTTCTTGAACGATCTCATTCAAGCTGTCAAGTTTAGTTTTAATGTCTTCAATATCGTCGCCTTCTAAAGCTGTTTTCAGTTCATCACGAGCGTCTTCTGCTTTCTTGATATCTGCTTCATCAACTTTACCTTCTAATTCTTTCAACGTTTTGTCGATTTGGAAGACTAATTGATCTGCTTCGTTGCGAACTTCTACTTCTTCTTTACGTTTTTTATCTGCTTCAGCGTTTTCTTCCGCTTCTCTTACCATGCGGTCGATTTCATCATCAGATAAACCAGATGACGATTTAATTGTAATTTTTTGTTCTTTACCTGTTCCTAAATCTTTAGCCGATACATTGACAATACCGTTTTTATCGATATCAAATGTCACTTCGATTTGAGGCACACCACGTGGTGCTGGTGGAATATCAGTTAATTGGAAACGTCCAAGTGTTTTGTTGTCTGGAGCCATTGGGCGTTCACCTTGAAGAACGTGTACGTCAACGGCTGGCTGGTTGTCTGCTGCTGTTGAGAATACTTGCGATTTACTTGTAGGGATCGTTGTGTTACGGTCAATTAATTTTGTAAACACGCTACCCATTGTTTCAATACCTAGTGATAGAGGTGTAACGTCTAGTAGAACGATATCTTTCACTTCTCCAGAGATTACCCCACCTTGAATGGCAGCTCCCATCGCAACTACTTCGTCAGGGTTAACTGAACGGTTAGGCTCTTTACCTGTTTCTTTTTTAACTGCATCGACGACTGCTGGTATACGAGTTGATCCACCAACTAAAATAACTTGGTCGATTTCAGATTGTGATAAACCAGCATCTTGTAAGGCTTGACGAACAGGTCCTTTTGTTCTTTCAACTAGATCATCAGTTAACTCATCAAATTTCGCACGAGTCAATGTGATTTCTAAGTGCAATGGACCAGCATCGCCTGCACTAATAAATGGCAAGCTGATTTGTGTTGACGATACACCTGATAAATCTTTTTTAGCTTTTTCTGCTGCATCTTTCAAACGTTGCATAGCCATTTTGTCTTTAGACAAGTCAATGCCGTTTTCTTTTTTGAATTCATCTACTAAATAATCGATGACTTTTTTATCAAAGTCATCTCCACCTAGGCTGTTATCTCCTGAAGTAGACAGAACATCAAAGACACCGTCTCCTAATTCAAGGATAGACACGTCAAAGGTTCCTCCACCTAAGTCAAAGACAAGGATTTTTTCTTCTGTTTCTGTTTTATCTAAACCATAAGCAAGTGATGCTGCAGTTGGCTCGTTAACAATACGGTCAACTTCTAAACCAGCGATTTTACCAGCGTCTTTAGTTGCTTGACGTTGAGAGTCGTTAAAGTAAGCAGGAACAGTAATAACGGCGTTCGTTACTTCTTCTCCTAAATAATCTTCAGCGTATGCTTTTAAGTGTTGCAAAATATAAGCAGATAACTCTTGTGGAGAATACGTTTTGCCTTCAGCTTCAACTTTGAAATCTTCACCCATGTGACGTTTAATTGAAATCACTGTGTTAGGGTTTGTGATAGCTTGACGTTTAGCTACTTCTCCAACTTGTATTTCACCATTTTTAAATGACACAACAGATGGTGTTGTTCTGTTACCTTCTTTGTTAGGAATAATCTTTGCTTCTCCGCCTTCTAAAACGGCTACTGCTGAGTTTGTTGTTCCTAAGTCAATACCAATTACTTTTCCCATTAATAATCTCACCTTTATCTATAGAATTTTTTTTATAGTGTTACTGATACTTTAGCAGCACGCAAGACACGGTCTTTTAATTTATATCCTTTTTCAAAGACTTGTGCTACGGTATTGCTCTTTGCATCCCCTTCGGCTGGTACTTGTGTATACGCCTCGTGGATGTTTGGATCAAATGGCTCACCTACTGGATTAATGACCTCAATACCTTCAGACGCGAAGGCTTGTAAGAAACTGTCATAAACCATTTCAATTCCTTTTTTCAAATTCTTCCCAGCTTCTGTATCAACTTCAATACTTAAAGCACGTTCTAAATTATCCAATGCTGGCAATAGTTCTTTAGCCAATGATTGTGATCTATACTTCACGACATCTTCTTTTTCACGTTGATTGCGTCTGCGCATATTAGCCATTTCTGCTTGTAAACGTAAATAACGATCCGACAGTTCATCCAATTCAGTTTGGAGTGTCGCTACGTCTGAATTGACTTCTGATGTCTCTTCAGACTGTTCTTCATTAGTTGAATCCATTTCCTCTAACACTTCTTCTTCTTGAATCGTCGGCTCAACTTCTTCATTTGTGTTGTGCTCTTCTTTTTCTTTCACTATACTTCCTCATTTCTGTATTAATCTAAATAGTAATTTAAAAGGGTATGAGTGAGTTGTTTTCTAAATACATCCAACACTCCAAAAGTCTCGTCATATGCCATACTAGTTGGTCCTAATATAGCGATAACGCCTTTCCCATACTTACTTACATTATATGTGGTTGTGACTAAACTAAATTCTGTAAATAAGTCATTATTTATTTCATCGCCTATTCTAACGTCGAAATCTTGATTCATCTTCTCAATGAGATGAGTTAATCCGACTGAATTATCCAATAGGGAGTATAGAGATTTTAATTTTTGGCGATCCATGTTTTCGGTGAAATCAAGCAAGTTCAACTTACCAGATATATGATACCTTTCCTCAGTGGATTCGTCAAAAATTGTTTCTAAATTGATAAACATGTCAATCGCATTGGAAGCATATTTCCTTAAGAGCAGCGGAATATCTCTTTGCAATTTCCTGGTGACTTCCATTAAAGGTAGCCCTACAAGGTGATGGTTAAAAATATTCGCTACTTTTATCAAATCAGATTCTCGAATCGACTTAGGCAACTTAAAGACCTTGTTTTCAATTGTTCCATAGTCTGTCTGAATGATTGCCATGACATGATGATCATTTAACGCTACTAACCTGAAACCCGTTAACCGTGTATCGTCAGCTTTTGGGCCCAAAACAATAGCTGTATAGTTCGTCAATTCTGATAACAACTTGGCTGACTGATGCATGATGTCATCCATTTCCTCAACATGGTTTCCAAGCATTTGACTAATGACATCCAATTTATCTGGCGTCACTTCCTGCGGTCTAACCAAATGGTCGATATAAAATCGATACCCTTTTATAGATGGTATCCTTCCAGACGACGAATGCGTTTTTTGAATAAATCCAAGTCGTTCCAGATAATTCAGCTCATTTCTAATTGTAGCTGAACTGGCATCGATTTCCGATTCCTCAAGCAGTGTCTTCGATCCAATTGGAAGGCTCGTAGAGGTGTATAAACGAATCAATCGGTCTAAAATAATCATTTGTCTCTTTGTCAACATGTGCATCACTCCTTGGCACTTACGAGACAGGGTCATTTCTTCAATCTAATACTACATTAAATTAGCACTCGATAGTTACGAGTGCTAACACCATTAATAATGTAACAAATACTGATATGAGTGTCAATATTTTTGTCTGATTAATTTTGACTAAAGTCAATTTTTCTTTGATTTATCATCATTTCTTCTATATTAAGCTGGTTTAGCAATAAAGAAGGTGAAAAGAGTAGGACTATTAATAATCCAACTTGTTCAAGGTTACATTTGATAAGATTTCTTTTGACTCCAATTCGTCTTGTTCTAATCGCTGAATGAGTTCGTCTGCTGAATTGAACTTTATCTCATCTCTTAAATAGTCCACCCATTTAACCCTGACGTCTTCGCCATAAATGTCCTCTTTGAAATTAAACAAATGAACTTCGATAGAATAGCTTGGTCGGTGACCAAATGTTGGATTGTAACCAATAGAAGCCATACCATCAATCCATTCATTATTCACTTTCAACTTAACAGCATAAATGCCGCGCTTAGGAACCATAATGTAAGGATGAGGGTAGATGTTTGCTGTCGGGTAACCTAACTCCCGTCCTCTCGCATCCCCATGAATGACAAAACCACTAATTTCATACAAATAACCTAACAGCTCATTTGCTTCAGCTACTTTCCCCTCACTAATATACCGTCTGATACGAGTGGAACTAATTTTATCATTTTGGAATTCTTTCTTCTCTACAGTCACTATCTCAAATCGGTTTTTGGCATAGTCTGGAAGAGTCTTCATGTTTGCTTTATCTGCTTTACCATAAGTGTAATCAAAGCCAGCAACAACAACCTTAGCATGCCACCCAACGATGTAGTCGTCTACGAACTGTTGAGGAGGCAAATTACCAAAACGTGCTGTGAAATCCACTTCATATAAAATATCTACCCCTAATCGACGCATGATATCTTCTTTTCTATCTAGAGGCGTCAAATATGTGTGGGTGTCAGGGTCAAATCGGCGGTAAACAAAAGCGGGATGCCTATTAAAAGTCATCACTGCACATTTAATGCCTCTTTCTTTTGCAATCTTTATTCCTTTGTTAATGACTTCTTGATGCCCTCTGTGTATACCATCAAAGAAGCCTAGGACGAGTACAATATCATCCGGATAGATGTCATCCGTTTGATAAGGATGATGAATGTTTATTATTTGCACAGTCTACACCTTCAATTCATTTCGAAGTACTTTCACTGGTTTGATTAAACCATCTTTTCTTGGATGAACGCCATAAATAGCGACGGCTTGGTTTTGATAATAAAAAACGACTTTATCTTGTTCGTCTGATAGATAGAGCGCTCGTTCAAGAAGGGAGCCATTTTTAACTTTATCATACAAATCTTTTGTTAACTCAATATGTGGAAAATCTCCCAAAGCTCTTTCTAATGGCTGTAATCTCTCACCTATTTTACCAGATTCTGCCAATTCTTCAATTTGACTTAGTGTTAAAGCTTCTGTTCGGTCAAACCCACTGCTTGCTTCCCTTGTCAATTGTGACATATGAGAAGGGAAACCGAGCAGCTTTCCTGCATCAACAGCTAGTGTTCTCACATAGGTCCCTTTGCTACAAACGACTCGGAATGGAAAGCTAGCTGTTTCTTTTTCTTTATTCCATATTAAAGGGCCTGTACGGGTAAATGAATCGATGGTGACTTTACGAGAAGGTCGTTCGACAGTTTCTCCTGCTCTTGCATAGTCATACAGTCGTCTTCCGTTCACCTTGACGGCAGAATACATAGGCGGGACTTGGGTAATCTCTCCTTGAAAGCTTTGTAACACCTGATCAATATCTTCTTCAGTTAAGTTGCTTGGTACGGGACGTTCTTCCACTCGCTCACCAGAAGCATCCTCGGTCGTTGTGGCAAAACCCAGAGTCACTTCGCCTATATATATTTTTTCGGACTCCATCATGTATTCAACTACTTTAGTCGCCCGACCAATGGCTACTGGCAGCACGCCATCCACCTCTGGATCGAGGGTTCCTGAATGCCCAATTTTTTTGGTTTTCAAAATTTTTCTAAGCTTAAAGACCACATCATGACTAGTCATTCCTACTTCTTTCCAAACTGGAAGCAAACCTTCCATATCACTCACTCCTTTAATGGTTATTGGATTTGTTATGTAAATAAAAGAAGAGAGAATCCATGTCTATTAAAACAAAGATTCCCTCTTTCTAATTTAAGACAATCGACACACTCGTTCTAAAATGACTTTAACTGTCTAGGTTTTGATCTTCATCTCTGATTTGATTCAATAACGTATCAATTCGGTTACCGTAAGCAATCGATTCGTCTCTTGCAAACGTTAACTCTGGTGTTTTATGAAGACTTAGGCGGCTACCCAATTCTTTACGAATAAGGCCAGTAGCTTTTTCAAGACCCAGTTGAGTGTCTTTTATAGCGTCTTTATCTTCGTCAAGCGTACTGTAATACACTTGAGCTTGTTGTAAGTCGCCGGTTACTTCCACTCCTGTAATGGTCACACCGTCTACACGGGGATCACGGACTCGCTTCATAATAATGTCTGATACTTCTTTTTGAATTTCTTGAGATACTCTACCTACTCTGTACTTAGGCATCGTATTCACCTGCCTTTTCTACATCGTTTATGTCTAGCTAATAGTTTATCAGAAAAGGGGGTCAAGCTTAAAGCCTGACACATTATCTCTTGATTTCAACCATTTCATACGCTTCAATGACGTCATCTTCTTCAAGGTCATTATAACCTTCAATAGTCAATCCACACTCATAGCCATTTCTAACTTCTTTTGCGTCATCTTTAAATCGTTTCAAGCTGGATAATTTGCCTTCATAACGAACCACACCGTTTCTAATAACACGGATAGAACTGCTTCGTCTAATAACTCCATCTGTCACAAAACAACCCGCAATGGTTCCTACTTTAGAAACAACAAAGGTTTCTCTAACTAAAGCTTGACCTGTTACTTGTTCTTCGTATTCAGGGTCCAGCATACCTGTCATCGCTGATTCGATTTCATCAATCGCATTATAAATGACTCGGTGCATACGGATGTCTACTTGTTCACGGTCCGCACTTTCTTTAGCTTGAATAGTCGGTCTAACGTTAAAGCCAATAATGATGGCAGAACTTGCGGAGGCAAGGGTAACGTCACTCTCGTTAATCGCTCCAACGCCCGTGTGGATGATGTTTACTCTAACGCCTTCTACTTCGATTTGTTGCAAGCTGGACGCTAAAGCTTCTACCGAACCTTGAACATCAGCTTTAATAATAACGTTCACTTCTTTTAATTCGCCCTCTTCAAGACTTTCAAATAAGTTTTCAAGGGTTACTTTATTCGTTACTTTACGTTGTGCATCTGTTGCGACAGCTGATCTTGATTCTCCAACTTGTCTAGATGTCTTCTCATCTTCAAAGACAACGAAACGATCTCCAGCATGCGGTGTTTCATTTAATCCGGTAATTTCTACTGGAGTAGATGGTCCGGCTTCTTTCGTTCTTCTTCCTTTATCATTCGTCATGGTTCTCACACGACCGTAAGTGTTACCCACTACAATCGGATCCCCTTGACGAAGGGTACCTTGTTGAACTAATAATGTTGCAATTGGTCCTTTAGCTTTATCTAATCTTGCTTCAATAACTGTCCCAAGCGCTAGGCGTTTTGGATCAGCTTTAAATTCTTCTACTTCAGATACCAATAGGATCATTTCAAGTAACTCATCCAAACCTTCTTTAAATAAGGCAGAGATAGGAACAAAGATTGTGTCTCCACCCCAATCTTCTGGAATGAGACCATATTCAGTTAATTCTTGCATGACTCTATCAGGGTTAGCATCTGGTTTATCTACTTTGTTCACTGCAACAATAATAGGCACGCCAGCTGCTTTAGCGTGATTAATGGCTTCAACTGTTTGTGGCATCACACCATCATCAGCTGCAACAACAATAATCGCGATATCTGTGATATCCGCTCCACGAGCACGCATCGTTGTAAATGCCGCGTGTCCAGGTGTATCAAGGAAAGTAATCATCTTGCCCGCTTCTTCTACTTGATAAGCACCAATATGCTGAGTGATACCGCCTGCTTCGCCTTCAGTCACTTTAGTCTGACGTAAAGAGTCTAGAAGCGTTGTTTTCCCGTGGTCTACGTGTCCCATAATCGTTACAGTAGGCGGACGAGTTGTCAAGTTTTCTTCTACTACTTCAGCTTCGAAGAACGTATCAAAGTCAGTTAAATCTACTTGTACTTTTTCTTCTGTCTCAATACCATAATCAGCTGCTAACAGTTCAATTGTATCTTTATCCAGTGACTGGTTTTGTGTT
Source organism: Alkalibacterium sp. MB6 (assembly GCF_009935905.1). Taxonomy (GTDB): domain Bacteria; phylum Bacillota; class Bacilli; order Lactobacillales; family Carnobacteriaceae_A; genus Alkalibacterium. The sequence continues at coordinate 63,686 of NZ_PREX01000002.1, forward strand.
GCTGCTACTCCCATCATGAATAATTTCTTCACGATTTCAGCGGGTTCTCTATGCAACTTTTTAGCCAATTCCGCAACTGTCATGCCATCTGTATATTCCAATACTTTCGGTAATTCTCTTTCTTTACGTGGCGTTGCTGGAACTTGAGAGGGTTGGTGATTATTTCTCTTCCCTTTACGTCTTCTTGCTCCTGCTGGTCCTCCGTGAATACCTCTGTGTTGTCTTGAGTTACGTCTACGGTTGTTTTCTGCCGTCTGCATTTGCTGCTCATCTGTTGTACGTTTAGGGATAGCTGTTTCTTGAGGTGCTTGAGTTTTGCTCGCTTTTGGTTTTCTATTAGCCTGACTAGTTGGTTTTGTTTGATTGTTTTTTATTTTCGATTGTCCTTTACTGTTATGAGAAGGTTTCTCACTTGAATTTTGCTGATTGCTTTGTCTAGACTGAGTTGGTTTGTTCGGTCTATTTTGGGTGTCAGCTCCACCAGTTTGCTTGGGTTTATTCGTATTCGTTCTGTTTTGATTCGGTCTGTTAGTAGCAGGTTTTGATTGAGTCGGTCTACTTGTATTAGACTGACTATTCCCCTTACTGCTATCTTGATTATTATTCTGGGCTTTCGTATTCGTTTTTGTCTCCGCTTGAGCTGATTGTGCTGGTTTAGCATCCTTGGTCTGAGACACCTTATTTGAAGTGGAATCTGCTTTTGCAGTCATTGCTTGTTTCAAACGAGTGACATCATTTGCCTCCATTGAAGACATATGGCTGTTGTACGCTATTCCAAGATCTTTTGCAGTCTCCAACACTCTCTTACTCGATAGATTATTTTCTTTAGCGAATTCATAGACTCTCTTTTTGCTCATATAATCACCTTCCCGTTCATATTAGAGCAATTTTTGAAGGGATTGTACGAAGCCATTATCTGTAACGGCACATACTGTTCGGTCCTTCCCTAAAGCGTGTGAGAGCTCTTCTCTTGATAACTGATTGACTACAGGAACCTCATAATAAACACACTTATTCAAAAATTGCTTTGTTGCATTTTCGCTTGCATTGGAAGCTATAAACACTAATTTCGCTTTACCTGATCTAACCGATTGGAGAACTAAATCTTCTCCCGAAATTAAACGGCCTGCGCGTTGGGCTAATCCTATAAGATTCAGTATACGGTCTTTATTGTTCATTTTCAATTTCCAATCTCGCTTGTCTGTAGTCGATGTACTCAATCAGTTCATCATAGAAGCTATCTTCCACATTGGCATTCAAGGCTTGGTTGATAAGATTCTTGTTTTTAGCCTGTAGAACAAGAGCTGCATCTAAAGTGATATACGCCCCTCTTCCATTTTTCTTGCCGCTTGGGTCGATGGAAACTTCTCCTTCTTTGTTCCTAACGATCCGAACCATATCATTTTTAGGCTTCATTTCGCCAGAAGCTATACATTTTCTCATTGGCACTTTACGCTTCTGCATCATTTTCCCACCTTAATACTCTTTTCTTTATTACTTACCAAGATCTTCAGCGTTGTCGAATGTTGTTTCTTGGTTTTCTGGGTATGTTGATCGTTCTGTTTCTGAAAATGGCACATTGCCTTCGCCACCATCTGTTAGTGTTTCCTCTTCAACCGTTTCATTAAACGTGGCTTCTTCGATTTCTTCCATCGAAGCGTTATAGCCTCGTTCTTCATCAATGCCGTCTCTTTCTTCGGCAAATTCGATTAAGTCTTCAACGTCATCTGAATTAAATTGGCCTTCTTCAAAATCAGTCTCAATGACTGGCTCTCCTGGCTGATCATCCAGCTGGCTTTCGCTTTCAGCATAAACCGTCGCATCTTCTGCGTCAGTGACTTCAATATCATCGAGAGATTCTACTTCTACAGAATCGTCATCTTCAAACAGGCTTGATGACTCATTTGCTAATGAATCCACTTCAAGTTCTGCTTCTTCGTTACCTTCGTTCAAGGCAGTGAAAAAATCATCGTCTTGCAGTTCTTCTGCTTCATCTTCCAGAGCCTTCATATCAGATTCAGATTTGATATCGATTTTAAAGCCGGTTAATTTAGCGGCTAATCGAACGTTTTGTCCACGTTTACCTATGGCTAGAGATAATTGATAATCCGGAACCACAATGACACAAGAATGTTGGTTGGAATCAAACTGAACATCAATTACTTGGGCTGGATTAAGCGCATTTTTAATGTAGGTTGCTGGATCTTTATCCCACTCAACAATGTCCATATTCTCACCATTAAGTTCATTAACGATCGCCTGCACACGAGCCCCTTTTGGTCCAACACACGTCCCTACTGGGTCCACGTTCTCATCGTGTGACGAGACTGCCAGTTTAGAACGGTCTCCTGCTTCTCTGGCGATAGAGACGATTTCAACTGTTCCATCATAAATCTCTGGTACTTCTTGTTCGAATAGACGTTTAATTAAGTTAGGATGAGTCCGACTCACAAAGACTTGTGGGCCTTTAGTCGAATTCTCAACTTTACTGACGTAAACTTTAATTCTGTCATGAGTTTGGTATGTTTCATTTTCAATTTGATCACGTTTAGATAATACAGCTTCTACTTTCCCTAGATTAACATAGATAAATTTATTGTCTTGTCTTTCTACTGTACCCGTCATCAAATCATCTTCATAAGCAATATACTCATTGTATATATTTGATCGTTCTGCTTCTCTCATTCTCTGCATAATGACTTGTTTAGCCGTTTGAGCAGCGATGCGCCCGAAGTTTTTAGGTGTAACCTCATATTTAATTCGGTCACCCACTTCGTATGCTCTATTCTTTTCTCTCGCTTCAGCTAAACTCACTTCAAGTTGAGAATCATAAACATCTTCTACAACTTCTTTCACTTGAAAGACGGTGATGGTCCCTTTATTATCATCAAAAACAACTTCCACGTTTTGTGATGTTCCGTAATTACGCTTATAAGCAGAAACAAGAGCAGCTTCCAGTGCATCGATAACAATCTCTTTAGAGATTCCTTTTTCTTTTTCCAATGTATCAAGAGCGGCTGCTAATTCATTACTCATTTATTTACTCCCTTATTGTTTATTCGAACTAAAATTCAACTGCTAATCTGGCTTTAGCGATCATGTCGCGTTTAATTCGTATATCTTTTCTGCGGGTTTTGATTTTAATATCCAAAACCAATTCGTCCTCGGTCAGTTCTTTCAACGTTCCTTCATAGATACTCTCACCTTCGATTGCACCTTGAAGTCTAACATGAATGAAACTGCCCACAGCTTTTTCGAAATCCTTTTCTGTGACTAAAGGACGTTCGGCACCTGGAGAAGAGACTTCCAAATAATACGCATGAGGAATTGGATCCGGTTGTATGGCATCCAGCACTTCTTCTAAACGCTCACTGAATAGAGCACAATCGTCTAAATCCACGCCATCCTCTTTATCTATATACAAACGTAAAAACCAGTTTCTTCCCTCTTTTACATATTCTACTTCGACCAATTCGTAGCCTAGTTCGTCAGCAATAGGTTCTGATATTGCTCTTACTTTATCAACGGTACTCAATCAGTACACTCTCCTCTCTAGTAACAAGTCGCAGGGGGCTTTAGGCTGTGAAAAAGAGTGAGCGGATTCGCTCACTCTTTACACGGTCTATCCACTTGATTCGTCTACAAGTTTAACATATATCTACTGTTGTGGCAACTTTGAGCGCCATGACTCAAATATCAAACAAGGATAGTTGGTTTTCATCTGGCAAACCTTGTAACGCATTGTTTGTATCCAAATACTCCATGACAGTTTTAGATACTTTTCCTCTTCGTGCTAAATCTTCTTTTGAAAGGAATGGACTCTCTTTTCTCGCTTCAACGATTGAGCGAGCAGCGTTGCCACCAAGTGAAGGTACAGCTCTAAAAGGAGCGATTAGCGCATTGTCCTTGATCGTAAAATTTGTCGCATCAGATTCATAGAGGTCAACCATCTTAAATTCAAAACCTCGTTCAACCATCTCGTTAGCCAACTCAAGTACCGTCAAGACATTTTTCTCTTTTGTCGATGCATCCATGCCTTTATCAGTGATTTCTTTCATCTTCGCTTTCAAGGCGTCTTTCCCTTGGCACATGGCTTCTAAATCAAAGTCACTCGCTCTGACAGAGAAGTAAGCTGCATAATAGTAAAGAGGATAGTGAACCTTAAAGTAAGCAACCCGTAAAGCCATCAATACATATGCTGTTGCGTGAGCTTTAGGGAACATATACTTAATTTTTAGACACGAATCGATATACCATTCCGGTACATCCTGCTCTCTCATAATGGCTTGCCATTCATCTGGTATGCCTCGGCCTTTTCTAACGTGCTCCATAATCTTAAATGCTATATCATCATCTAAGCCCTTGTGTTGCAAATAAACCATGATGTCATCACGACACCCAATGACTTCTGCTAGTGGGATATCGTATTTACGAATTAACTCTTCCGCGTTCCCCAACCAAACATCCGTCCCGTGAGACAATCCAGAAATCTGGAGTAATTCTGCAAAAGTTGTCGGTTTCGTTTGTTCAAGCATCTGCCTTACAAAACGCGTTCCAAATTCGGGTACTCCAAGTGTCCCCGTTTTTGAAAAGATTTGCTCTTCTGTGACGCCAAGAATATCTGTCCCGCTGAATAATTTCATGACGCCAGGATCATTTGCAGGTATGTCCAGTGGATCAATCCCTGATAAATCTTGAAGCATACGGATCATTGTCGGATCATCATGTCCCAGTATATCGAGTTTCAACACATTGTCATGTATGGAATGGAAATCAAAGTGAGTAGTCTTCCACTGAGAGTCTTGGTCATCCGCCGGGTACTGAATGGGTGTAAAGTCATACACATCCATGTATTCAGGGATAACAATAATTCCTCCAGGGTGCTGCCCTGTCGTTCGTTTGACCCCAGTCAAGCCCTTAGACAAGCGATCGACTTCAGCGGCACGGTAATTGAGTTGTTTATCTCTTTCATACCCTTTGACGTATCCAAATGCCGTTCGGTCTGCAATGGTACCAATGGTGCCTGCACGGAAAACGTAGTCCTCACCGAACAATTCTTTTGTATAGTGGTGCGCTTTTGCTTGGTATTCTCCTGAGAAGTTTAAATCAATATCGGGAACTTTATCTCCTTTAAAGCCTAAGAATGTTTCAAATGGAATATCATGCCCATCTCGGTATAAAGAACTTGAACACTTAGGACAGTCTTTTTCGGGTAAATCAAAACCAGATCCGACTTCCCCTTCTGTAAAGAATTCAGAGAATTGACACTCTTTACAGCGGTAATGTGGAGGCATAGGATTCACTTCGGTAATACCAGTCATCGTAGCGACGAAGCTTGAACCTACCGATCCCCTCGACCCTACCAAGTAGCCATCTTCTATACTTTTGTGAACCAGTTTTTGGGAGATTAAATAAATAACAGCAAAGCCGTTCCCTATAATACTCGTCAATTCTTTTTCTAAACGAGCTTCTATAATCTCTGGTAATGGGTTCCCATATAAACGATGCGCTTCGTCATAACTCATCTTACGGATTTCTTCTTCTGCCCCATCCATATTTGGTGTGTATAAATCCTTTTTAACTGGTGAGATGCCGTCTTCGATACGGTCAACCAAGTCATTAGGGTTCGTTATAACCAATTCTTTAGCCTTCTCTTCACCTAAGAAAGCAAAGGAAGCCATCATCTCATCAGTCGTTCTGAAATGAAGTGGAGGGTTTTTGAATCTGGAATCGTGAGAATTTTGAGTTTCCAATAAGATGTCTCTATAGATAGCATCTTCCGGATTCAAATAGTGTACATTCCCTGTAGCAATCACTTTTTTATCCAACTCTTTTCCAAGTTGAATCATGTTGGTGATGATGTCTTCTAAGTCAGTTTCATTTCTTACTAGTTCACGATCAATTAAATTCTGGTAAGCTTCTTTTGGCTGAACTTCCAAATAGTCATAATAGCCAGCCACTTTCTTCGCTTCTTCATAGCCTTTTTGCATCATGGCTTCAAAAACTTCCCCTTTAGCACAACCAGAACCGACTAACAGACCCTCCCTGTGTTTTTCCAGGTAAGAACGAGGAATACGAGGCACACGGTAAAAGTAATCAACGAGTGAGCCAGAGATTAACTTGAATAAGTTTTTCAAGCCATCCTGCGTCTGTGCCCAAATTGTCACATGACTCGGTCTAGAGCGTTTATAAGAATCCCCTTGTCCCATAAAATTATTCAGTTGATTATGATACTCGATATTGTGTTCCTCTTTTGCTTTTTTAACAAAGATCCAAAGGAGATTACCAGTGGTTTGAGCGTCATAGATAGCTCTGTGGTGCTGCTCAAGATTAACCTTAAACCGTTTAGCCAAGGTATTTAAACGGTGACTTTTAAACGTTGGGTTAACAAATCGTGAGAACTCCAATGTATCAATAACAGGTAAATTGGATTGACCCAAGTCGTGCTTTTTATAGGCTGTATTCAAGAAGCCCATGTCAAAGGACGCATTGTGAGCGACTAATATCGTTCCTTCTGCAAATTCTTTAAAGGCTTTTAAAACCTCTTCCTCAGTCTTTGAACCTTTAACCATCTCATCTGTGATTCCTGTCAGTTGTACCGTGGTTTCAGACAAAGGGTGTCCAGGGTCAATAAACTCTTGGAATTCCTCAATCACATTTCCTTTGTGCATTTTCACTCCGGCTAACTCGATAATGTTGTCGTATATGGCAGACAATCCGGTCGTCTCCACGTCAAAGACGACATAAGTGGCGTCACCTAAATGGTCAGACGTTTCATTGTATGCAACGGGTACGCCATCATCCACTAAGTTCGCTTCGATACCGTAGATAATCTTAATGCCATGCTTCTCTCCAGCAGCATGTGCATCTGGGAAGGATTGGCCGACAGCGTGATCCGTTATAGCTACCGCTTTATGTCCCCATGAAGCAGCTAATTCAACTAAAGACGTTGCACTAGGAATGGCATCCATTTGACTCATGTTACTGTGGGCATGAAGTTCAACACGTTTTTCATCAGCCGGGTAAGAATCTTTTCGAGTCTCGTGAAAGGTTTGAGTAATGTCTTGAACGTTCATAACCAAGTCTCTCATGAAGTTATCTTCTTGAACGCTACCTCTCACTTTTAACCACATACCTGTCTTGAGTTGACTAAAGATCTCCTCATCTTGTTCATTATTTGAGAATCGTTTACAGGTAAATGAAGAGGTGTAGTCTGTGATTTTAAAGATGAGTAATTTTCTTCCTGAACGTAAATCTCTAATTTCAGTATCAAAAACGTATCCTTCTATGGTCACTCGACGTTCTTCTTCTATGATATCAATCATTTGCATCATCTCTTCACTTGAAGAGATTGGTCGGCCAATTTTTATAGGACCACTCGCTTTTTTAAAGCCTGGCTGTTCTTTTTTCTTTTCGGCCGACTCAACTAGCTTGGTGTACTCTTCTGCAAGTAATTGATCGTCTTCTTCTTTTTGAAGTTGAAATTCTTTAACTTTTTCTATGCTGGCTTGTGCATCAACCAAGGGTTTAATCACAAAACGTTCTGGGAACCCAGCTTTAACATACTGTTCAGTTATCTTCGGAAGGAAATCATTTTCGTATTTACCCAGGGTTAATTCCTGATCAATCATAAAGACATAATGATTTCCCTGAAGGACAGGGTAACCATCTTCAAAGGCCTTGTTGCAAATGGGGGAATCGACTCCACTTGTTTTACAAGCATAGTTCCAGTACTGTCTGACTTTTTCTTCTGTGACGACGGGGTCTGTCGTCACGATGGTTAAATCCACTGTGCAAATAGAGTGAAAGGCCTTTTGAATGGATCGTTTTAAATCCAAATACAAAGAAAAGGGCAATATATTAGGAAGAGATAATTCTATCTTCCATAATTTTTCGTTTTTATAAACTGTTACTGACTCAACTTCACCCTTATGTAACCACTCTTTATCTTCATCCGATGGGTGAAAATCACTTTGTTTGAGTAAGGTTTGAAATAATTCTGCTTTATTTAGACTCACGGGTTAATCCTTCTTTCTAGTTAGGCTTTAACAGGTGTGATCTGTTTAACTGATTCGTTCACAAATGTGAACGTCATCCACTTGTCTTGTTAATACAAAACACGAGCAACCATCATTATGGTGGTGGACTGACTTTCAGCCTTATACCGGCTCTTACTTTAATCATCATTTTCTTAACGTCAATGGCGTTAGAAAAATCACTTATAAAGTTGTCCTTTCACACTATAATGACGATTGGTCGTGTTATAATCTACCCTATTTTAATATAGGTGTTCACTACAAATCTACAAAGCTGTTTTTTTAATAGACGTTTAGCTATGAGAGCCTGTAAAAATTTCAATAGTTTGAAGAATATCATCTGCTTTCGTTTCGACTAATTCTCCTGTCTTACGAATGGACACTTCTACAATACCATCAGCGGCCTTTTTACCTACCGTAATGCGTACAGGTATACCTATTAATTCAGCATCCTTAAATTTAACACCAGGGCGCTCGTTTCTGTCATCAATAAGAACGTCAAACCCTTTTTGTTTGAAGTCTTCATATAAACGGTTGGCCAACTCCATTTGCTCTTCATTTTTAACTTGAACAGGAACAATGTGAATATCGAATGGCGCAACTGAACGCGGCCAGACTAAGCCTTTGTCATCTGCATATTGTTCTGTAATAGCAGACAGTAAACGGCTGACACCAATACCATAACTTCCCATAATGACTGGAATTTGTCTACCATTGTTATCAAGAACAGTGGCATTCATCGAATCACTGTAACGTGTTCCTAGCTTGAAAATGTGACCTATTTCAATCCCTTTAGTGAAACGGAGGTTACCTTTCCCGTCAGGAGAAGGGTCTCCTTCTTGAACCATACGAATATCTGAATAGTCTTCAACAGTAAAGTCCTTGCCTGGGTTAACATTGATGAAGTGCTTGCCTTCTTTATTCGCTCCTGTTACTGCGTTGACAACATCGTGGACTTGTAAATCGGCTACGACTTTCACCTCTTCTGAAAGGCCAATCGGTCCAACATAGCCAGGTGCTGTTTTAAATAAGGTGTTAATCTCCTCTTCTGTTGCTGGTTCAACACCTTCAGCAGATAGTGCCATTCTAAGTTTAACGTCATTGACTTCCTGGTCACCTCTAACAATAGCCAGTACAGGTGTTTCTTTATCAGCCATATACAAGACGCTTTTCAGCACTTGTTTTTTATCGACCTCTAAAAAGCTTGCGACTGCTTCAATCGTTGTTGTGTCTGGTGTATCCACTTCTTTACGGTCTAGTTGAACGCCGGTACGAGGTGATTTTTTATACAGACTTGAAGCCATTTCCAAGTTAGCAGCGTAATCACTTTCGTCAGAATAAACGACAATATCTTCACCTGAATCAGCTAAGGCCATAAATTCTACCGAGTCTTTACCACCCATCGCTCCTGCGTCCCCAATAATGGATCGGAAGTTCAAACCAAGACGTTTAAATGCCTTGTCATAGGCTTGAGCAATTTGATCATAAGATTCATCTAAACTCTCATAACTGTCGTGGAAGGTATAGGCATCTTTCATGATGAATTCTCTTCCGCGCATTAAACCAAAGCGAGGGCGTTTTTCATCACGGTATTTTGTTTGAAACTGATACAGCATTAATGGTAATTTTTTGTAAGACTTAATGTCTTCACTTATTAATTTCGCAAAGGTTTCTTCGTGAGTTGGACCAAGAATAAAGTCACGCTCGTGTCTATCTTGAAGTTTAACTAAGTCTTCGCCATAGGTTTCATAACGTCCAGACTCTTTCCATAAGTCGGCTGGAAGTAGAGCCGGAAGTAGCATTTCTGATCCATCGATGGCATCCATTTCTTCACGAATCACTTGTTTAACTTTCTCAAGCACTCTATTAGCTAATGGTAAATAAGAATAAATACCAGCTGAAATCTGGCGTATATATCCCGCTCTTAAAAGCAATTGATGACTGATTACCTCAGCATCACTTGGTACATCTCTTAAAGTTGGAGCAAATAATCTTGACTGTTTCATTATAAAATCCAGTCTCCTTTTATCGTTAATTTAAAAAAAGAATGTTCTAATATCATTCCATGTGACCAGTATCATCAAGATGAATAAGAACAAGACACCGATCAGTGTAATGTAGCCTTCTTTTTCCTGACTTAATGGTTTTTTACGTATGCCTTCAATGACATTTAATAATAATTTGCCGCCGTCAAGGGCTGGTATAGGAAGTAAGTTCATAATACCTAAGTTGACGCTCAATAAACCTATCCAACTGATCAGACCGACAACGCCTGTTTGGACAACTGCTTCAGTTGTTGCATAAATAGCAACTGGTCCACCTAATTGATCGACGCTAAAGCCTCCAGTGAAAAACGAACCTAATAATATTATGATTTGACTGATAATTGAGAACGTCTCAGAAAAGCCAGCTGTCAGTTTAGCTGATAAACTGTCATCAATAAAGACACCAATACCGATTCGACCAATCTCTGTCCCTTGCTCTTCAACGCTTGTAGGGGTGAGGGTCTCTTCTCGTCTTTCTCCTTCTTCTGTTTCAATCTCAAAAGCCATGGGTTCATTCGGGCTCTCTTGAATCGTCAAGACCATATCTGTCCATGTTTCAATTGGTTCATCATCTATTGATACGATTCTGTCCCCTTCAGATAGTCCAGCCTCTGCAGCGGGTGACTCCGCTTCAATGGTTCCGATAATCGGTTCGTTAGATATCACTCCACCTTGCATAAAGGCAAGTATCGTAAAAGCAACAATAGCCAGAACAAAGTTCATTAACGGACCGGCTACGTTTGTCAGCATGCGGTTACCTAAAGAGGCACTTTGAAACTGACGGTCTAAAGGTGCAATTTGAAGGAGTGTGCCGTCCTTTTCAACCAATAATGCATCACGGTTGACAGAATAGACTTTTTCTTCCGTTTCCAACCCGACGCGACCGGCAATAAAGAGTTCCGTATCGAAGTCAAATGATGTCACTTCCATTGGTACAGCATCCATGGTGTTCTGCTCTGGATCCAAGTTTATTTGGCTAACATGATCTTGTTCGTCAAGCGTCAGCTGAACGAACATGCCGGGTCTGATTTCTGGTTCTTCTTCAAAGCCAGCCATACGAACGTAACCACCAAGTGGCAATAATCGAACGGTATAGGTTGTCTCCCCTTTTCGGTGGTGGAACAACTTGGGCCCAAAACCAACCGAAAACTCTCTGACAAGTATTCCCGCGCGTTTAGCAAAGTAAAAATGACCAAACTCGTGGATAATAACGATAATGCCAAAAACAAGTATAAATGCTAATATATTTTGTATCATAAGTGTTCTCCTTCAGGTTAAATTATGCCCATAATGAAAAGGACGTTCAACACGAGCAGCATACTGTCGAACCGGTCAAGTATACCGCCGTGTCCAGGCAGTAAATGACCAGTGTCTTTTGTACCATACTCTCTTTTAATTTTAGACTCAATTAAGTCTCCTGTTTGTCCAATGACTGATAAACCTACCATGAATAAGAGTGATAAGATATAGGAGTCAAATAGCTGAAAGTAAAATAGATAGACTGCACTAATAATAGCTGAAAGTAATGTCCCACCGACAGAACCTTCAATGGTTTTATTTGGTGAGATAGACGGTGCCAGTTTCGTTTTCCCCATTCGTTTTCCTATCATATAAGCTCCCGTATCTGTTGACCAGATAACCAATAAAATTAAAATGAGAAACGACGGGCTGTACTCTCTAAGCGCTACAAAAGAATAAAAGCCAATACCACTATAGCCAAGCATGAGTAGTGTCGACCCTGCATCAGGAGTCGTGTAGGTTATGTTGGTGACAGTATAAAACAAAAGTAAGACTGTTACCGCCATTAGGACTCTCATTAAATCAAGTGGCAGGATGCTAAAAGATAACACCATTAAAGCGACACCGATCAAGGCGGCTATGGATGGAAATGATTTTAGTTTGGATTTTTTCATTTGTATAAATTCAACTACAGCCAAAACTGCCAAGAGTGCCATCGCAACTTCAAGCGGCCAAGAGCCAAACCAAATTAAAGGAATAAATAAAAGTAATGCAATAACTGATGTTACAATTCTAATTGCCATCGATCTTCCTCGGCTTTCTTGTCATAAATTATAATGCCCCATATCGCCGCTGTCTGTTCTTGTAACTCAGCAACGCTTCATCTAACACGTCTCCATTAAATTCTGGCCACAATAGTTCTGAAAAATAAAACTCACTGTAGGCATTTTGCCAAAGCAAGAAGTTGCTTAAGCGCTGTTCGCCACTGCTTCTAATGAGTAAGTCAACATCTTGATAATCACCAATCGAATGGGTCATTAAATGTTCTTCAAATAAGCGCTCATCTATGTCGTCTACAGACAATTCATTGGACGCCACTTTTTTGCACAACTCTTTCGTCGCCTCAAGAATTTCTGCACGACCACCGTAGTTAAATGCGAAGTTTAAGATCATGCCAGTATTATCCTTCGTTTGTTCCATCGCTTTGGAGATGGCTTTTTTTGTAGAAGTCGGTACTTTATCTTCAAAACCTATCATGTTCACTTTCACATTCTTTTCTTGAAGTTCTGGAACAAAGGTATCAAAGAAACGAATAGGCAGTTGCATGAGAAAATGGACTTCTTGCGGTGGCCTCTTCCAATTTTCTGTAGAAAATGCATAAAGGGTTAACACATCAATCCCACGCTCGCTTGCACGTCGCGTGACTCGTCTGACAGCTTCCATTCCCTCTTCATGTCCTACTTTTCTTGGTTGGCCTTGCTGTTCGGCCCATCGACCGTTCCCATCCATTATAATAGCTACATGGCTGGGTTTGTTTATATTATCTTGTTCTAACATATTATTCGGTGTACTTTCTACACCATGCCCTCCTAGTGTCAAGATACATCTCTCTCATTGTAGTAAAAATAAAGATAAATTACCACTTAAAAATGAAGATGCCCGATTGTCTTTTACAATCGTTCTGTTTCTTGGCAAGTATTTTTTTTGCTATACTATATGTACTATAAAGAAAAAAGATTAAAATTTTTTAAGGAGGAAACAGCATGAGACGATTAAGAAAGTATGTCATGAGCATTATCATTACAACGGTAGTGACAAAGTTAGTGAACAAGTATATTATTAATAAACTATAGTAAAAAATAAAAGGAGAGTCGCTCAGGCCCTTTAATGCAGTACAGTTATCGTACTCTTTAAAGGTTCCGATGCTTCTCTCCTTATTTTCATGTGTTAACTGTTAATGTAAGGCGGATTGATGCATGCTCGTTACACGTCTAAGATTTCTTTTTCCTTTTCATCTGACAGAACATCAATTGCTTTAACGCTAGCATCTGTCAACTTTTGAACTTCTTCTTCATAATGACGTTGCTCATCTTGAGTCAACTCGCCATCTTTTTCTGCCTTTTTCAATGAATCCATCGCATCACGACGAATATTGCGAACAGCGATTTTTGTATTTTCTGCTTCTTTACCAACTTGTTTAGCAATATTTTTTCTTGTTTCTTCAGTCAATGCTGGGACAATTAGACGGATGACGTTCCCATCGTTTGCCGGTGGGATGCCAATATCAGATTGGTTGATCGCTTTTTCGATATCAGCCAATGTATTTTTATCATAAGGTGTGATTAATAAGACTCGTGCTTCTGGTACAGAAATTTGAGCTAATTGATTTAACGGTGTTGGTGCACCGTAGTAGTCAATAGAGATACGATTAAGTAAAGTCGGGTTAGCACGACCGGCACGAATCCCACCTAATTCTCTTACATAAGCTTGTTCTGCTTTTTTCATGCGTCCTTGAGTATCTTTTAAAATCTCTTTAGTCATCTTTTTTCCTCCTAACAGTTGTTCCAATGGTTTCACCCATTGCAACTCGTTTGATGTTTCCTTTTTGATTCAAGTTAAATACGACTAGTGGAATATCATTGTCCATGCTTAAAGATGAAGCCGTTGTATCCATCACTTGCAGTGATTTATTAATGATATCTAAATACGTTAATTCTTCGTATTTCACAGCATCTTTGTCAATGTTTGGATCTGATGAATACACACCATCGACGTTATTTTTTGCCATCATGATGACATCTGCTTGCATTTCAGCCGCACGCAATGCTGAGGTTGTATCTGTTGAAAAATATGGGCTCCCTGTTCCACCCGCGAATATAACGACTCTTCCTTTTTCAAGGTGTCGAATGGCTCTTCTTCTAATGTAAGGTTCAGCAACTTGACGCATTTCAATAGACGTTTGAACACGTGTGGGTACACCAATGTTTTCTAGTGAGTCCTGAAGAGCCAACGCATTCATGATGGTTGCGATCATGCCCATATAGTCTGCCTGGGATCGTTCCATACCCATTTCAGCACCTACATGACCTCTCCAAATATTTCCTCCGCCTACGACAATCGCTATTTCAACGCCCAATTCGTGTACTTCTTTAATTTCCTGACAAATCTCAGCGATTGTTGGGGGTTCAATACCAAACCCTTTTTCTCCTGCAAGTGCTTCGCCACTTAATTTCAGTACGATACGTTTGTACTTCGGTTCATCCATAAAATCTTTCCCTCCATCATTCATCACTCATTATTCTAACATAATTGAGCATACAGGTCATTAAAAAATACAGTCCTATTAGTGTATTCTCATATTCTCACTATAACTAGACACTTTTCCCAATCACTTGTGTCACATGGTAAGCGAATATGCTCTCTATTCTCTCTTATATAAAGACAACAACACAAAAAAACAATGAAGACTATCCATAAAGGATAGCTCCATTGTTTTAAACATTATTTGTTTTTTAATTGGCTTTGAACTTCTGCTGCAAAGTCTTCTGAACGTTTTTCAATTCCTTCGCCAACTTCATAGCGGATGAATGATTTAATTGATGCGTTGTTTTCTTTCAAGTACTGTCCAACAGTCTTGTCAGAATCTTTAACGAATGGTTGGTCTACAAGGCTAACTTCAGCTAACCATTTGTTTAGACGACCTTGAACCATTTTTTCAACAATGTTTTCAGGTTTGCCTTCGTTTTTAGCTTGCTCTTTCAAAATGTTTAACTCATGGTCTCTTGTTTCTTGAGGAACATCGTCACGAGTAATGTATTTTGGATTGATTGCTGCGATGTGCATCGCAACGTCACGAGCAACAGAAACGTCGGAACCTTCAACGTGAGTTAATACAGCGATACGGCCACCCATGTGTTCGTAATCTCCGAATACTTCACCTTCAGTTTTTTCTAGAACTGCAAAACGACGAAGAGTAATTTTTTCACCAATCGTTGTCGTTGCTTCTGTAATAACTGAAGACATAGAGTCTCCACCCATATCTAATTCAAGAGCGTCTTCAACAGATGCTGGTTTGTTGTCAGCAACAGTTTTAGTAATGTCTTTAACTAGATTTTGGAATTTTTCGTTTTTAGAAACGAAGTCTGTTTCAGAGTTAATTTCAGCGATAGCTGCAATATTACCTTCAGTATAAACGTTTGCTAAACCTTCAGCTGCAATACGATCTGCTTTCTTAGCTGCTTTAGAAACGCCTTTTTCTCTTAGGTAGTCAATAGCTGCGTCCATGTCACCGTTTGTTTCAACAAGTGCTTTTTTCGCATCCATCATGCCTACGCCTGTTTTATCACGTAATTCTTTAACTTGAGCTGCTTTAATATTTGCCACTAGTTTGTTCCTCCTAAGTCTTAGTAGAATGTTTTACTATTCGTTCAGGCTGAGTGAATTACTCGTTGTTGCCTTCTACAACTTCAACGATTTCTTCTAGAGAATCAGATTTAGCTTCTTCTTCAAAGCCTTCTTCTCCTTGGTTACCTTCGATAATAGCATCTGCCATTGTTTTAGTTAATAGTTTAACAGCACGAATCGCATCGTCGTTTGAAGGGATAATAACGTCCACTTCATCTGGATCACAGTTCGTATCTACCATAGCTACGATAGGAATGTTTAATTTACGAGCTTCTTGGATTGCAATGTGCTCTTTTCTTGGGTCAACAACGAATAGTGCATCTGGTTTACGAGGCATATCTTTGATTCCACCAAGGAATTTTTCTAGGCGATCGCGTTCTTTGATTAAGATACCGACTTCTTTCTTCGGTAAGACATCAAATGTTCCGTCTTCTTCCATTCTCTCTAATTGTTTCAAACGAGAGATACGTTTTTGGATCGTGTCCCAGTTAGTTAACGTTCCACCCAACCAACGGTGGTTGATGTAGTAAGCGCCAGCTCTTATAGCTTCTTCTTTAATTGCATCTTGTGCTTGTTTTTTAGTTCCTACAAAAAGAACAACGCCGCCATCTTCAGCGATGTCACGTACATAGTTGTATGCTTGATCGATTAACTTAACAGTTTTCTGTAAGTCAATGATGTAGATACCGTTTCTTTCTGTAAAGATATAAGGTTTCATTTTAGGGTTCCAGCGTCTTGTCTGGTGACCAAAATGTACCCCTGACTCTAGTAATTGCTTCATTGATACTACTGCCATTGTCTATTCCTCCAATATGGTTTTTTTATTTTCCCTCCCCTAGCTTCAACTGCAAGGACACTCCATGGCATCGGAGCACCATCCTGTACATCAACTAAGGTGTGAAATAAGTGCTTTTTGCACCGTTGATAATTATACCACATATGGCTTTGCAATGACAAGGCCCCTCAGGTATTATACTCATTAATTTTAAAAATGTTGAACGTTCCTCATAAAGATAAAGTAATTTTTTACGAGGAATAAGTACAAATCTACTTGATTAAAATCGCTTCGTCACTCATACTATTTGAGAGAGATAAAGTAATTAAGATAAGGATGATGCATCTATGTTTTTTTCATTTATTCGAGGACTCATTCGAATACTCATATATATACTTAATGGTAAACCAGAATACCAAGGCTTAGAAAACTTACCGAAAGACGACAACTATGTATTAGTTGCTCCTCACCGTTCTTGGCTTGATCCGGTGTATTTAGTCCTTGCCACTTCACCTAAGCAGTTTAGTTTCATGGCTAAGAAAGAGTTATTTAAGAATCCACTCCTGAGATGGCTGATTACTCACTTGAATGCCTTTCCTGTCGATAGACAAAAACCTGGTCCTAGTGCCATTAAAACACCTGTCAAAATTCTTAAGGAGACCGATCGTGGTGTCGGAATATTTCCAACTGGTACACGCCACTCGTCTGAATTAAAAGGTGGCGTAGTGACGATTGCCAAATTAAGTCAAAAGCCAGTCGTTCCTGCAGTTTACTATGGTCCGTTAACTTTTGGTGATTTAATCAAGCGTAAAAAAGCGATTGTTAGAATTGGCAAACCATTTATGGTGGAACGAAAAGTTGAAGGCGTCAAAGACGTCAATGCTTACTACTCTAACCGCATTCAGGAATCATTTGAAACTCTCGATAAAGAATTGAGTCAACAAACCTAAACTGAAAAGGCATGGTAGAAAATGATTGATTTTTCTTCTGTGATTTTTTATTGATTTTGTCCATTTTTCCGGTTAGTTAGCTTTTTGACTGACTAAATGGAAGAATACTCGCGTATTATTCCATTTACGTTCACTTTTTCATGAGTAATCGGAGTAATACTCCACTATTATTCACATTACTTCAGCGTTTTAAAGACTAACTGGAAAAATACAGCTTTATTATTCTAGTTACTCTAGAAATTGTTTGTCAAATTAGAACTATTAAACTGTTTGAATTTAATAATTTATATCAAAAAAACCCCTTCATGACTTTTTAGGTCACGAAGGAGTTTTTTCTTATGCTTGTTGCAATCCTAAGTTTTGAAGTTCATACATGTCTTTGTAGAGTCCGCCACGTTCGATTAATTCGTCGTGGGTTCCTCTTTCGACAATGCGTCCTTTATCCAGAACCAATATTTGGTCAGCATCTCTAATCGTTGAGAGCCTGTGCGCAATAGCGACGGTTGTTCGCCCTTTTCTCATGCGCTGTAGGCCTTCTTGGATGAGTGATTCTGTTTCTGTATCAATATTGGCAGTCGCTTCATCCAATATTAAGATTTTCGGATCTCTGACTATTGTACTGGCAAAAGAGATTAATTGCTTTTGACCACTTGAGAAGCTTGCTCCTCTTTCCACAACTTTCGCATCATACTGGCCATCCAATTGTTCGATGAAGGAATCAGCCTGAACGAAACGTGCGGCTTCAACAATTTCTCTATCCGTTATCGATGGATTCATCAAGCGGATGTTGTCTTTAATCGTTCCATAAAAGAGGAAGGAATCTTGCAAGACTAACCCGGTACGCTGGCGCAATTCTCTAATAGGGAATGACTTGATTGACTTCCCATCAATCAGAACTTCCCCTTTGTCGAAGTCATAAAAGCGCATCAACACGTTAATGATGGACGATTTACCACTTCCTGTGTGACCGACTAAAGCGACCGTTTCTCCAGGGTTAACTTTAAAGGAAATGTTTTTCAGTACTTCATTCTCACCGTCATAAGAGAAGGATACATCTTTAAACTCCACTTTTCCTTCGGTAATGACCGAATCAGGATTGTCCTCTTGTGCCGGCACGTATTCTTCGTTATCCATAACCGTTAAAATACGGCTGGATGATACGACACCATCTTGGAATAAACTCAAACTATCCATTAGACGTGTTAAGGGTCTGAAAAAGTCGTTCGCATAAGAAGTAAAGGCGAAAATGACACCAACTTCTACTGGGCTACTTAATGCATCATAACCGAATAAGGCAAGAATTAAAACAACAGCTAAAGTATATAAAAAGTTAATAACCGGACTTAATAGTAAGGCATTAATTTTGACCACTGAAAAGCGTGAGTCATAATAAGACTGGTTTGTCTCTTTGAACTCTTTTTGCAGACGCTTTTCTTGCCTGAACTGTTGAATGACGGCCATACCGTTAATCGTTTCTGCTAATTTACTATTTAGCATACTTAATTTGGATTTCATTTCGTTGTAATTTTTTGAACTGTAAACTTGATAGAAACGAACAATGACTAAAAGGATGGGCGCGAACAGTAAAATCCACAACGTCACTCTCACATCTAGTAAGAACATGGCTCCAAGAGAAATCGCCACACCTAGAACCCCTTGAATCAACGTTAAGAAGACGTGCCAAAAGTCTTTCATTGCCTCTGTGTCATTGGTTGCACGGGTAATAATCCACCCTGTTGCTGTTTTATCAAAAAAGCGCATGCCTAAACTGTGCAATTTAGTATAAAGTGCGTTCCTAATATGTTGAACTGTCTTTTCTGAGGCCATATTAAACAAATACAGTTCACAGTACCAGACGACCATCCGTACAAGAGTTACTCCAAAGTGTATAAAGGCAAAGAGGAGAACGATTCGTAAAGTAGCCGTACCTGTCGCTAAGTGGTCATCAATAAAGACTTGAATGATTCTCGGTAAAATCGCATTTGTCACAGCAAGAGCCAAACTGAAGCCAATAGCAACCATAAATTGCTTTTTGAAAGGAGAAGCGTAACTAAGAATGCGTTTGAGGATCGTCATTTGTTCCTTGAAAGGAATCGATCGTCTATCTTTTAATTCTTGCTGTTCCATTACTGATCCTCCCCTTCAATTTTACGTTCCAGTTGCTGCTGTTGATACATGTCTTTATACCATCCATCAACCTCAAGTAATTGATCATGTGTCCCACGTTCAACGATGGTTCCATCATCAACGACGATAATTTCTTCAGCATGCATAACTGAACTGATTCGGTGGGCGGCGATAATTGTAGTTTGTCCTTGTCTAACTCTCTTCAAGCCAGAAAGAATAATCTCTTCCGTTTTCGCATCAACCGCAGATAGTGAATCATCTAGTATCATGAGTTCCGGATTAATTAAAACCGCTCGAGCAATCGAGATCCGTTGTTTTTGTCCACCGGATAAGGATACCCCTCGCTCACCGACTTCCGTATCGTAGCCATTTGGTAAATCAACTATATCATCATGGATATTAGCTAATTTTGCTGCGGCTTCTACCGCAGATTGCGATAAGGTTGGATCAGCAAAGCGTATGTTTTCTCGAATCGTATTTGAAAACAGATAGTTATCTTGAGGGACATAACCAATATGCTTTAATAAAGCATCCAGTGTGTAATCTCTAATGTCATAGCCACCATAAGTAATCTGTCCTTTGTAATGATCATGTTCTCGAAGGAGCAGTTTAAGAATACTTGTCTTTCCTGCCCCCGTTCTTCCTACAATCCCGAGCGTTCCACCTGCTGGTAAGGTAAAGTGGATATCTTTCAGCGTTTCGGCATCTGCATCTGCATCGGGGTAGTTGAATGAATCAATAGCAAAAGTAAGGTTGCCTGAAATGGGTTTTTCTACTGCCCCTTGTCTTTCAATGATGCTGGTTTCTTCTCTCAAAAGATTTTCGATACGGTCGTAACTGGCAGACCCTCTTTCAATAATATTGAATAGTCGTCCAATAGCGAACATTGGCCACACCAACATGCCAATATAGTTTATAAAGGTAACAAAATCACCAATGGTTATTTCGTTACCCATAATGAGTAGTCCACCAATAAAAATTGTTAAAAAGTAAGACATGCCCATAATGAACGTGATAGCCGGATCGAATAAAGAATCAATTTTATAGACATCTTTGTTCTTTTCGACCACTCGATCCGTTTGAACATCGAAGTCTTCTATATCTTCTTTTTCTTGTCCAAAGGTTTTGATGACTTTAATCCCTTGAATACTTTCTTGAACTTTATCATTCAATTGAGAGAATGCTGCCTGAGCGTCTCTAAATCTTAAATGTAACTTTTTCCCTAATACTCTTGAGGCAATTGCTAATAGCGGTAATGGAATGACAGCAATGAGTGTCAATCTCCAGTCAACAACGAAAATCATGGCGACTAAAGTGGTTAACCCTACGCTGATTGCATCAGCCAACGTTAATATTCCTCCACCAGCTACCATTCTTAACCCACGCAAGTCATTCGTCGCGTGAGCCATTAAATCCCCCGTACGGTATTTTTGGAAGAAATTGCTGTCCATGTTTGTAAAGTGATTATATAATTGCTCTCTTACAATAGCTTCTAATTTAGCCGCGTTTCCCCAAATTTTTACGCGCCATAAATAGCGTAGCAAGTACTGACCCAAAGCCGTAGACGCTAAAATAGTTAGCCAATAGACTAAGGAGCTTTGTGTGATTTCGTTCATACCAATTTCATCTACAACTATCCCGATAATTCTTGGTGGAATTAGCTGAAGTATGGCTACTATAACTAAAGAAAGAATCCCTAATAAATAAGATTTTTTCTCTTGTTTAAAAAACCAGCTCAACCGTTTAAATATTCCCATTATTTTTATCCCCTATTGTTTTTATACTGTAAATCGATGTGACAACTTGTCATATTGAAAATAAGATTTAACGGACAGGTTGTGCTGTCCGTTACCTATTGTTTGTTATTTCTTTTTCTTTGTTTTTGCCGATTTTTGTTGTGTTTTCATTTGTGCCATCATCTGATTAATTTTTCTCTCAGATGGTTTTTGACCCATTTGTAACATCATCATGCGCAACATGTTTTCATCAATGGGTGGATTTTTTTCAAAATAATCCATCATATACTTTCTTGAGATGAAAAATCCTCCAACTAAACCTACGATTAACGCAACGATTATGAGTAATACCGCAACTACTGTGCTCATTAAATTCACTCCTTTCACTATTTTATCATACCTATTTGGTCAGTTTTTAACCTATTCTGAAATAAAACTGCTCACTGAATTATTCTACACAATAATACTCTAAAAATAAACCTATAAAGAGTTTTTCTCTTTATTATTCTCTTTCTTTTAATATAACGGTTAAAAAAAGCTCTCTTCCTGACGTAAAAAGCCAGAAAGAGAGGTTTTTCGTTAATGGTAAAAGGAATGCGTCTTATAGTGAACGGAATGTGTTAACGACGTTGTCAGTATTGAAACCATACTTATCAACAACGACTTCGCCTTTACCGCTGGCACCGAATTGATCAATACCAATGACTGCACCTTCTGTACCCGTGTATTTGTGCCATCCAAATGTTGATCCCATTTCAATTGCTACACGTTTCTTAACAGATTTAGGTAAGACAGATTCTTTGTACTCATCAGATTGAAGTTCAAAAAGATCCATACTTGGCATAGATACAACAGAAACGTCGTGTCCTTGCTCTTTTAATGCTTTTTGTGCTTCAACAGCAAGCGATACTTCTGAACCAGTCGCGATTAAAATACCTTCTGGTGTCTCTCCTTCAGATGGAGACAAGACATAAGCACCTTTTTGAACTGTTTGACGAGCATTTTCTTGTGTTCCAGGTAAAACTGGCAAGTTTTGACGAGTCAAGACAAGCATAGTCGGACGGTCTGTTGACGTTAACGCTACTTCCCATGCCGCTGCTACTTCGTTTCCGTCTGCTGGACGTAAAACAGTTAAGTTGTGCATGCCACGGAAGCTAGATAGTTGCTCAACTGGCTCGTGAGTCGGTCCATCTTCTCCTACCGCAATAGAGTCATGAGTCATGACGTAAATAGCAGGGATACGAGATAGAGCAGCTAAACGAACAGCTGGACGCAAGTAGTCAGTAAAGACGAAGAATGTCCCAACGTAAGAACGTGTTCCTCCGTGAAGTAAAATACCATTCAAAGCGGCAGACATAGCAAATTCACGAACACCGTACCAAATGTTACGTCCTGCATATGAATCAGCTTGGAAATCTTGTTCGCCTTTAATCATTGTATTATTTGATCCTGAAAGGTCCGCTGAACCTCCCCAGAAGTTCGGAACGTTTTTAGCAATTGCATTAATGACTTCCCCACTGGTTGCACGAGTCGCTGCACTGCTGTCTTCTACTGAATAGCTTGGTAAATCAGCATCCCAGTTTTCAGGTAAGTCGCCGTTAAGAGCTGATTCAAATTGAGCACCTAATTCAGAGTTGTTGCTCTTATATTGCTCAACCAATTCATTCCACTCTGCTTCAGCTTTTTCACCACGGTCAATCATGTATTCTTTGAAACGTTTTGATACGTCTTCAGGTACGAAGAAATCTTCGCCTTCCCATCCGTACGCTTCTTTAGCAGCTTTTGCACCATCTACTCCAAGAGGCTTACCGTGAACATCTGCTGTTCCTGCGTTCGTTGCACCAAAACCGATAACTGTTTTAATTTCAATGATTGTAGGTTGCTCTGTGTTTTCTTTTGCTTGAGTAATCGCTTTGTCGATTGCTTCTAGGTCATTACCGTCTTCGACAAAAATATGTTCCCAACCATACGCTTCAAAACGCTTACCAACATTTTCAGTAAAGGCTTTAGATGTTGGTCCATCCAGCTGGATATCGTTTGAATCATATAAAAGAACCAGTTTACCAAGCTTTAAGTGTCCAGCTAATGAAGCAGCTTCCTGAGAGACACCTTCTTGCAAATCTCCGTCACCACAAAGAGCGTAAGTATAGTGATCGACTACTGATTGGTCATCAGTGTTATAAACAGCTCCTAAATGAGCTTCAGCCATAGCCATCCCTACAGCGTTTGCAATCCCTTGCCCTAAAGGACCTGTTGTTGCTTCTACACCATCTGTATAGTGAACTTCCGGGTGACCTGGAGTACGGCTTTCAAATTGACGGAACCCCTTCAAGTCGTCGATGGTTACATCGTGTCCTGACAAGTGCAGTAAGCTGTATAACAGCATGGAACCGTGTCCTGCCGACAGAACAAAACGGTCACGGTTGAACCATTTTGAATTCTTTGGGTTAATATTCAAGTGACGTGTCCACAATGTATACGCCATAGGAGCTGCTCCCATTGGTAATCCAGGGTGTCCTGAATTAGCTTGTTCTATTGCATCTATACTTAGTGTACGGATTGTATCTACTGCCATTTGATCTATTTTATCAAACACTAAATCTCAACCTTTCGTTTGTTTAAATTTTAAACTTACTTGTCTATTGTACTATTAATTTAAAGCATTTTCAATAACTTGTGAGAACGGAATCAATTCCTTTGCAAACTACTCACTTGATCTATTGTGTAACCCTTTTTGACGCTGGATTTCTTTCAATTTATCAGGTGTGACGTCAGAACCCTCTTCATCAACAATTTTTAACCCTTCAATTTGATTTCTCATACCCGAACGAAATGCTTTGATGTATTCATCTCGAAGAGCTTGTTGCTCAGCTTTTTCCTCTGTCGTTAAACCTTCGCTTCGTTCTTTTCTCACTAATTCATTAATACGGTCAAGCTTATCTTTTTCTAACATGTTATCCTCCTTGATAGTCACTCTAAACAAAAAAGTCTATTGCATTCCTTATTTATGATACCATTACTGCGCTAAAAGTGGTAGAGATAACGGAAAAAAGACTGATTTAGACGCGTTTATTTTTCGAACATCCGTTTGATTTAGCCATTAACCTGTGATATACTTTTGGTAACAATAGAACAATCGTTCCGTTTTTATTTATTCATTATTTACTATAAAACTGACTCCACTAAAAGCGAGGGAATGCAAATGAGCACAAGAGGCCGTAAAGGTGAAAAACAACAAGAAATTTTAAAATATATTTATGAACAAGTAAAAAAGAAAGGTTACCCACCTACCGTTCGTGAAATTGGGCTGTCAACTGACTTGTCTTCTACATCAACAGTACATGGACATTTGTCAAGACTTGAAAAAAGTGGGTATATTCTTAGAGACCCTTCTAAACCTAGAGCAATTGAATTTACAGAATTAGGTTTGAACAAATTAGGAATTAGCCGTGACGAAGGTAAAATCCCATTACTTGGTGTCGTAACTGCTGGTGAGCCTATATTGGCTATTGAAGAAGCGACAGACTACTTCCCGGTTCCTAATGACTTAGAAGTTGAAAAAGGAAACTTATTCATGCTATCCATTCGTGGTAACAGTATGATTGAGGCAGGTATACTAGATGGCGACCATGTCATTGTTAGAAAACAGGATGCTGCAAACAATGGAGACATTGTGATTGCTATGACAGATGAAGATGAAGCAACCTGTAAACGATTCTACAAAGAAAAAGACCATATTCGGTTACAGCCTGAAAACTCAGCTATGGATCCTATTCTCTTAAATGATGTAACCATCTTAGGTAAAGTTGTTTCTTTGTATCGTAGCCACATTTTTTAAACAATCGTAAACAGCGATAAATCAAAAAGAACATAATCCTTGCAAGGAGGCATCTACTGCCTCACACTGCATTGATTATGTTCTTTATTTTTTCTAGTAATTCATTAATGTAAAGATATCGTAACCTTTAATTTTGTCTCTGCCTTTTAAGTCAGTCAATTCGATAAAGAATGCAGCTCCAACGACTTCCCCGCCTAATTTTTCGACGAGTTCGATTGTTGCAGCAATCGTTCCACCTGTTGCCAACAAATCATCCGTAATTAAAACTTTCTGACCTGGTTTAATGGCATCTTTGTGTAATTGAAGAATGTCACTGCCGTATTCAAGACCATAACTTACCTCGATGGTTTCTCTAGGCAATTTACCTTTTTTACGACAAGGCGCAAAGCCTACTCCCAATTCATTCGCTACTGGACATCCAACAATAAAGCCACGAGCTTCAGGGCCGACGATCATTTCGACGCCTTTTCCTTTAGCGTATTCAACAATTTTATTTGTTGCTTCTCTATAAGCTTCTCCGTCAGCCATCAAAGGTGATATATCTCTGAAAGTGATGCCTTCTTCAGGAAAGTTTGGTACATCAGCAATATACTTCTTAAAATCCATTTCTTTTCCTCCGTCTTCTTAACGCTGCTAATCCTACTTAAATCGTTTTGAGATAGTCGAGTAATTCAACAAAGGAACTGTATACAAGCGTCTCTTCTACTCGTATTTGTTCCAGCCGCTTTTTATATGTGACGGTATCTTCCAAAGGCTTCTTGTCTGGATTAGATACGATACTCAACTCTCCACTCTCTATTGTAACAAATTCATTCTCTAAAAACACCATAATCATGAATTTAACTGTTTCATTATCCGCTTTTAGCAATCGTTTTAGCTCTTGGGCATCCTTAGATAAATGAACGCTTCCTTTTTGATTGATATATTTATACAACTGGCCAAACTGTTCTCTTTTTGGCATGCCTTTGAAGTAATACTCGTGAGGAGCAAAGCTGTAAAGGTAAATGGAACGATCTCTGTAGACTTCATAGGTTTTTTCAAACACATCTAAACGGTCAGGTATGTCTACAATAACGACTGAGTTTTCTTCTCCTATCGAATCTATATGTTGGTCGGGTTCAATCAATTGGTAAGACGACGTCGGATGAATGCCTTCTGCCCATTTGCTTACATTATCTTTTTGAAAGAAAACAAAGTGAGTGTCTGGCATGTCAAAGACAGCTTTATCAACTGTTTTATTTCTGTAATCAAATAAAAGAGGTTCCTTCGCTTTGTAATCGACAGCCATCATCTGGACTTTCCGGTTACCGTTCCATTCATTAATAGATAGATAACCTATGATATCTATCTTAGGTGATGAACTCATGACCTGTTCCCAGTGAGCTGATTGGAAAGCAATCATATTTAATTGTTTATTATCTTTAGTCAGCGTGGATTTTAAATGCGTCTGATCTGCACCGATTTTTTTCACATTCTCTGGATAAACAGACTCTATTTTAAACAATGGTTTGGCATTGTGTTGCCCAAAAGGCTTTAATAAGCTTAATTCATCAATTAAGTCAGTGGTTACTTCTTCCCAGTCTACTCGGGTGTCAATCATGACTCTTTTACTTAGACTAACTGCTTCTAACGATTCACTTGCTACTTTGTTTAATGCTTCTGTGAAGTCTTCTAAGGCGTCTTTTTTCATACTTAAACCGCAAGCCATGTCATGACCGCCAAAATGAACCAAGTGGTCTTTTACTTCTGAGACACACTCATATAAATTAAAGCCTTCGATGCTTCGACCTGATCCTTTAATCGAATCTTGTTTTCCATTAGCTGTTAAAATGATGGTCGGCTTGTGTGTTTTTTCGACCACTTTACTTGCCACTATCCCAAGGACACCTTCATGCCAACTTGGGTCGTATAACACTAAGATGGCTTGACTCTTTTGTTCTTCTATTTTTTTAAAGGCTTCATCGGTAATCTCTTTTACCAACGATTTTCTTTCTTCATTTTTCGATAAGACAACTCGACTTAATTCTTTTGCTTCGCTATCATCAAAGGTCATGAGTAAGTCAACAACTAATCCCGCATCCCCTAATCTACCGACCGCGTTGATTGGCGGCGCTAATTTGAACCCTATAACTTCTTCGTCAATCGAATCAGCCGTTAGAGAAGACGCTGATAATAAAGCGATCAAACCGAGTCTTTGGGTTTGTTTCATTAGCTTTAAACCATAATAAGCGATCGCTCTGTTTTCACCTGTGAGTGAAACCACATCCGCTATAGTCCCAATAGCCGCTAACTCTACTAATTCTTCCGGCATATCTCCAAGTAAAGCAGTCGCCACTTTTAATGCGACACCTGCTCCAGACAAGTCCGGGAAAGTGTACTTGCCCGATGGATGTCTTGGATGAATAATAGCGTAAGCTTCAGGCAAAATGTCTGGGCATTCATGGTGGTCAGTGACAATGACGTCCACTCCAAGTGATTTCGCATGGCTGATGGCGTCGTGACCCGCAACACCATTATCTACTGTAATAATGAGTTCCGTTCCATTAGAAATGATGGCTTCAAAGGCATCACTATTTGGACCGTAACCATCGACGAAACGATTCGGGACATAATAATCGACTGAACCACCGATGGCTTCAATCGCTTCGTACATAATAACTGTACTCGTCACTCCATCTGCGTCATAATCCCCATATATCGTAATGTGCTGTTGCTTTTCAACGGCTTCTTGAATACGTTCGACAACTTTTTCCATTTCAAATAACGAAAATGGGTCTTGAAACTGTTCAACACTTGGTTTAATAAATTGATTAATCTCTTCTGTTGTATGTAAGCCTCTATTCATACAGAGACGAATAAATGTTTTAGAGCGTTTCATTTCTAAAGCTAGTTGTTCAATAATAGATTCTTCAACTGTTTCATCTTGTTCCCAAATTGTTTTTACTTGCACAGTGGACACTCCTTTTATACTCGCATCTTCCATTATAATAAAAAAAGAAGACACAATAAAGGTGTTCCTTTAAAGTATCTCCTCTATTCTTTTTATTTGTGAAGTTAATCCAGTATTTGTACACCTAGACCAATTAACCCTGGTCCAGTATGCACACCTAAAGCAGGACTGACTTGATCAAAGAAAAATTGTTCATAATTAGATAAACGTTCCTTCATAATCGTACGGATGGATTCTGCTTCTTTTAGAGCTGTCTCTCCACCATATGCAATAGCCAAATTATATTTTTTCGATGAACCAGCAAATTGTTGAACTAGATCAATTGTTTTGCTAATTGATTTTGACTGGCCTCTTACTTTAGCAACCGTATGGTAAATACCGTCCTCGTTACAAGTGATAATGGGTTTTAAGTTCATCATGCTGCCTAAAACAGAGGATACTAAACCAATACGTCCACCTTTTTGTAAGTATTCTAGCGTAGGTACATGGAAAAACACTTTCGCTTTTTCAATTCCTGCGGATAACTTAGCTTTTAATGTTTCCCAATCAATATCATTCGCTGCTTGATAAGCTGCTTCAACTACAGAAAATCCAGAGCCTATACCGATATTTTTTGTATCCAGTACGAATATGTCAAGACCTTCGTATTCATCTGCAACCACGCGCACCATATTGTTTGTGCCACTTAGTCCACTGGAAATGGTAATGGCCAATACTTTTTCATAACCTTCTGCTTTGATTTCATCTAACATGCCTTTAATCATCTCGCCATCGGGTAGAGACGTTTTAGGTATCTCTTTTTCCATTCTGCGATAAACTTCATCAGCTGTAATCGTTTCTTTATCGATATATTCCCCGTCTTCAAAAATTATCTTTAAAGGGATTACTTTGACGTTAAATTTATCCTTTACATATTGCGGTACATCGGAACCCGAGTCCGTTAGTATAGCGATTTTTTGTTTGTTCATCTTTTTTCCCCCTGATAGTTAATGTTAAGGATAGCTTAGTTAGTTAAGTCGCTATCATTATCCGTACTGTCTACAGAATAAAGGTCTGTCTCATCATTGGTCACATCATTATTAGCTTTTTCTGAACGGTACTTTTTAGATGATGTCTCTTTATGATTTCGCTTATTTCTGTATTCTCTGACTGTTGAGAATAAGGTGGCGATTAAAGCTCCCACTAAGACTGATACAAAAATAATTAAAATCAATGGCCACTCCACTACGGCGAATCCGAAGTTCAATGGTACTGAGTCGACATTTAAAACTGAAAGCCAGGCGACGAATATTATTAATACAATTGCACCTATCATGCTCCACTGTTTTTTCATTAGTTGCACACCCTTCCGAACTCTTTGTAGGTAAAGCTTACCATATGAATGCGAATATTTCATTTATACTGTATCGATTCAGTCCATTTAATTTCGATATCATTTACTGACTTACTTTAAATTAAAGACCGTTCGGGTTAGAACATCACTTGTATTGGGGAAAAGTGTATGGAGACGATGAGCCATGCTGAGCATTAAGGGCATATTAACTTCCCTTTTATTTGTTCCGATTATTTGAATGGTTTTTTTTGCCACTTTTTCTACTGGTAAGACAAGTGGTTTAATCCGCTTAACGTAATTACCATCAGGATCAAAAGAGTCAAAGAAAGGTGTTTCAACTGGACCAGGATTAATCGTCGTCACCCCTACATTAAAGTCATGTAACTCCAAGCGCAAGGCATTACTAAATCCAAGAACAGCGTGTTTACTTGAAGCGTAGACAGATGAATTGGGAGTAGCAATCTTTCCAGCAATGGATCCGACATTGATAATGTGTCCGGTTCGTCTTTTAGCCATTTTTGACCCTACGAGCTGCGACAAGTGCATCATGCCAAAGACATTCACTTTAAACATCTGCTCGACTTGTGACAGATCGTAATCCAAGAAGTATCCTGTGTGACCGTAACCGGCATTATTGATTAATACATCTATTCTGCCTAGTTTACTAAAGAGGTGGTCAACAGCACGTTTGATATCATCTGGACGTGAAACATCTAAAGGATAAGCAATCACATTAGCTTGATATTGATTAACACAGGTCTCTTTTATTTCAGTTAATTTATCTTTTCTTCTCGCACTAATGATGAGGGTGGCGCCTTTTTCCGCCAATCGATAGGCTAATTCCTCTCCTATCCCGGATGATGCCCCAGTAATCCAAATGATTTTATCTTTTACAGATGTCATTTATACTCCCCTTTTCAGCTAGTGATGGTGATGAAATTTTTATTTTTTTAAAGGAATGTCTACTTCCGTAAAGTCATTCATAATATACGATTCAGAGAAAATGGTTCTTGCTTCTTTTTCTAACTCCTTGCATTCTGCATACAAGTAGCGCGCACTAATATGAGTGAGCAAAAGTTTTTTTGCATTTGCGGCTTTCGCCGTTCTGGCTGCATCTAAATTAGTGGAATGATTGTAGCTCTTCGCTAATTCCTTGTCTGAATCAGTAAAGGTACTTTCATGTACCAAAACGTCTGCATCTTTTGCCAACGCGACACTGTTTGGTGTCGTCAATGTATCTCCAAGGATTGTCAGTATTCGGCCTCTTTGGCGAGGTCCTATAAAATCTTCACCGTTGATCTCTCTGCCGTCTTCAAGGGTAATGGTTTCGCCTTTTTTAAGCTTGCCAAATAAAGGTCCAAAAGGCACACCCATTTCCTTTAATTGATCTGCTTGAAGTTCACCTTCGCGGTCTTTTTCGACTAGTCTAAAACCATAGGAGGCTATGCCGTGACGTAATTTTTTAGTCGTGACGATAAATTGCTGATCCTCAAATAAAACCATATCATCTGAAAATTCCTTAAAGTGGATAGGGTATTTTATATGAGAGTGAGACAGTTTTAACGACGTTAAGACATATTGCTTTATCCCTACTGGCCCATAAATAGTCACCGGACTATCGCCACCCTGAAAGGCACGGCTACTTAAAAGACCCGGCAAGCCAAATATATGGTCTCCGTGCATATGGGTGATAAATATTTTTTCGATTTTTCGTGGTTTCACAGTCGTATTCAGTATTTGATGTTGGGTAGCTTCTCCACAATCAAACAGCCATAAGCTGTTGCGTTCGTCTAAAAGTTTCAATACCATACTTGATACATTTCGATGTTTTGCTGGCACACCCGATCCAGTGCCTAAAAATAACAATTCCATATCAAAATCCTCTACTTATACTGTTTTACTTAATCCGTAATCTTCTTTTCAATCGTCTAGTCAACAAAGTCAAATTCAAAGGTATCAATGCGAACCGTGTCACCATTTTTAGCACCACGTTTTCTTAACGCTTCGTCCACACCCATGCCTCGTAATTGTCTTGAGAATCGCATAACCGACGCATCAAATTGGAAGTTCGTCATTTGATAAAGCTTCTCGAGCTTCTCTCCAGTTAGAACCCATGTTCCGTCAGACTCTCTAGTGATGTGGAATTGTTTATCTTCTGGTGTGAAGGTGTACATGACACGTTCTTCTTCACCCGTTTCATCTTGGTATAATGGGAATTCTGGAGTGGTTTCGACTAAATCAGCTGTTCTGGACATCACGGTATTTAACCCTTTTTGAGTTAATGCTGAAATTTCATATATTTCAATGTCTTCTCCATTTTCTTTCATTGCTTCTTTAAAGTTCTTTAAATTCTCTTCTGCTAATGGCATATCCATCTTATTGGCGACAACCAATTGAGGGCGCTCCAATAATTTCAAGTCATACTGTTCCAATTCTTGGTTAATTGTATAATAGTCATCTACTGGATCTCTGCCTTCAATGCCACTCATATCAATCACATGAAGCAAAACTCGAGTCCGTTCGATATGTCTTAAAAATTCAATACCGAGTCCAACACCTTGAGAAGCACCTTCTATCAATCCAGGCATATCCGCTAAAACAAAGCTTCGCCCGTCTTCGGTACTGACCATGCCTAAGTTTGGAACCAACGTTGTAAAGTGATACGCACCTATCTTAGGTCTCGCTGAAGAAACAACAGAGAGTAGAGTTGATTTACCAACAGATGGAAAACCGACTAAACCGACATCTGCTAATACTTTTAGTTCTAATTCAACTTCTAACTCTTCTCCTGGCTCGCCATTTTCAGCCAATTCAGGCGCAGGATTTCGAGGAGATGCAAAGCGAATGTTTCCTCGTCCGCCACGTCCACCTTTAGCTACAACCGCTTCTTGCCCGTGTTCAACTAAATCTGCATAAACTTGACCTGTCTGTGCATCTTTAACGACTGTTCCAGGCGGTACTTTAACAAATAAATCTTTCGCACCTCGACCATGCATGCCTTTAGACATACCATGTTCGCCATTTTCAGCTCTGAAGTGACGATTATATCTAAAGTCCATTAAGGTTCTTAATCCTTCATCCACTACAAATATAACGTCTCCGCCTAAGCCTCCATCTCCTCCTGCAGGTCCACCATCTGGAACATACTTCTCTCGACGAAATGCCACCATTCCATCTCCACCGCTACCGGCTTTAATATTTACTTTAACTTGATCTAAAAACATCGACATATAAATCCCCTTCTTTCTAAGCGACGTTTAGTTTCATATACTTTCATGAAGCCTTGTGCCTATATATCTCTTTTATTCTACACTAAAATGACGCGCATATCTATTTACAATTATTGTTTAAGCTTATCCGTTTCTCTTTATTCCACTTTATTCAGTTAAAAAAGAGAAAAAACACAAGTCTTAAGTTGTCGACGCGGCGTTTTATTTCTAAACGCATCACAACTCAAGCTCGTGCTTCTATCATTCATTATTCTATTTTATTTAGGCTCTACTGCATACTTTTTTTGAGTAGTCACCATAAAATGTTGCTTGCTGCCCACCTACAAAAGAAGGTGTCTCTTCCACTTGAAGCTGTTCATATCTATCCATGTAACGCTTAGCCCAATCAGATAAAATATCATCAAATACAGTTATGGATTCTTCAACTTTATCGTCAGAGAATACTTTTATTGGCTCATCGCTAATATGTGTGTACTCGACATGCTTGAATGGATGGAAAACTGTTTCATCTTGAGTCTGGCTAAAATCAAAGAATTGTTGAACTTTTGCGTACGGTCTCATCACCTGAACTTCTTTTAAAACATCTTCAGAAATCCAAGAATGCTGAATAGATGGTCCTATTATAACAACATCCGCTTTAGATAATCGATAGAGGAGTTGGTTCATACCAACACATTGAATATCACTCATTAAATTAGCTTGCTCCATCATAGTTAACCACTGCTTGAAGTGGTCATCTATTTCAGTAATATAATCCATTCTATCAATAAACGTAACAGACGCATTAGATTTACCTATAATGTTCTTCATCACTTGTTCCGTGATGGGATGGTGACCAAGTACCAAGTAATCCACTGATTTTTTATGAGAGACACTAGCTTTAATTCGTTTAATTGAGCGATGTATATCTGATTGTAAGAGCGGTTCAATCGATTCTTTTTCACATAAAGCCAAAGAAAACTCCACTACTGTTTTAAAGAGTGAGTGAAGGACAGTTCTGACTGTTCGATGAGTATTGGCATGAACCAACGCATGATCAATGACTTCAACGGGTTCAAATACCTGATTAGAGGACGTAGCCACATTACTTGAAATAGACATCAAATGCTTGACAACATCTTCATTAAACTTACTGTACGTTTCTAATATCGTCTCTTCAAGAGTTTTTCCTGTAAAGTGCGATAAGTATCTTAATAAATCGCCATGTTTGAACTGTTTCTCATCTACATATAAGTAGTATTCATTTCTATTTTCAGTAATAAGAAGCACAACCTCTTCCACACCGATAAAATCAGAAATATCTTTTAAGTGTTGGGTTTGTGTTCGTTCATCCAATCTGTATTTATGAATGTCATCAGCTGATACGCTGTCTCGATTCACTCCATACATTAATAGTTTCATTCATTACCAGTCCTTGTATGAGCTAAAATTTCTTCCCAGATTTCTGTTCTTCCTTCTTTCGTCTCTGAAGAGAAAGCAAAGAAGGTATCCCCAGGTTCAAGCTCTAGTGTTTTCTTAATAATACTTTCATGCTTGTTATACTGAGATCGTTTAATCTTATCTGCTTTTGTTCCAACGACCATTACTGGTACACCGTAATGTTTAAAAAAGTCATACATTTGAACATCCAGCGGTGTAGGTTCATGTCTGAAATCGACTAACAATACACCAAGAACCAGTTCTTCTCTGGTGGCAAAGTAGTCATCCATCATATGGCCCCATTTTTCCTGCTCGGCGTTCGATACTTTTGCATAGCCATAGCCAGGAACGTCTACAAAAAACAATTCATTTTCAATATTAAAAAAGTTAAGTGTTCTAGTTTTACCGGGTTGACCTGATGTTCTCGCCAATTTCTTGCGTTTGACCATCGTATTGATAAAGCTTGATTTCCCTACATTAGACCGGCCCGCTAAGACGATCTCAGGAAAGCCATCATCCGGGTATTGTGTTGGAGATACAGCACTAATCGTTATATCAGCATGATGTATTTTTTCGATATCCATTCTATCTCTCCTCTAGAAGCGTGGTGAATCAATAAGTAGTATAACATAATATGAAAAAAATTAAAGGGTTTTATTAAAGCACTGTGACAAAGAAGGCCTATTGTTACAAAAAAATGTCGTATATATACCAATAGTTGCACGTAAAAGCACCCCCTTACTCTCTTCAATAAGTGAGGGTGTGCTTTAGTTTGTCTATTCAACTGTTTAGCTTACTTTTTGACCATCATGTCCAAAGAATACTGGGTTGATTTTGTGTTCAACTGTTTCTTCTGTGATGATAACTTTTCCAATATCGTCTCTACTTGGGACTTCAAACATGATATCAAGCATGATGCTTTCGATAATGGATCGTAGGCCACGAGCACCTGTATCGCGCTCGATTGCCTTTTTACCAATACTTCGAAGAGCATCTTCCTCGAATTCAAGTTCAACGTCATCAATTTCTAAGAGGCGCTTGTATTGTTTCACTAAAGAGTTTTTTGGTTTAGTCAGTATTTCAACTAAATCATCTTCAGACAGTTTTTCCAATACTGCTGTAATGGGCAAACGACCGATAAACTCTGGAATCAAGCCATATTTCAATAAGTCTTCTGGAACAATCTGTTGCATAATGCTGCTTTCTTCTTCGGCTTCTTTTAATTTGTTAGAAGCTCCAAAACCGATAACTTTTGCTCCTAGACGGTTCTTAACGATTGATTCTATCCCATCGAAAGCTCCACCAACGATAAACAAGATATTTGTTGTATCAATTTGAATCAATTCTTGGTGTGGGTGTTTTCTACCACCTTGAGGAGGCACACTTGCTGTTGTTCCTTCAAGAATTTTTAGCAAGGCTTGTTGAACCCCTTCACCACTCACATCACGCGTAATCGATACGTTCTCTGATTTACGAGCAATCTTGTCAATCTCATCCACGTATATGATCCCTCGTTGAGCAGCTTCGACATCGTAATTAGCTGACTGAAGAAGTTTCAAGAGAATATTTTCAACATCTTCTCCTACATAACCTGCTTCTGTTAGGTTTGTTGCATCTGCAATAGCAAATGGCACATTCAAAATTCTAGCCAATGTTTGAGCCAAGTAGGTTTTACCTGATCCTGTCGGCCCGACTAAGCAAATATTACTTTTTTGCAATTCGACATCATCTGCGTTATCTGACAGGTTGTTCACCCGTTTATAGTGGTTATATACCGCAACTGCTAATGCTTTTTTAGCGGCGTCCTGACCAATAATATAATCATTTAAAATTTCTCTGATTTCGTGAGGCTTTGGTACGCTCAACTCATCGTCGTAACTTTGCTTGCTGAATTCTTCTTCCATAATTTCCTGACACAAGTCGACACACTCATTACAAATGTACACACCCGGTCCGGCTACTATTTTTTTTACTTGTTCCTGCGATTTACCACAAAATGAACAGGAAATACTACCTTTTTGATCCCCATCATTAAACATATGCAGGCCACCTCTTTTCTATACCTAGTGTTTATTTATTTTCTCATACTCATCACTTTATTAAAAAGGGAATGCTTAGTAAGCATTCCCTTCTGTTTTAATCTTCACTCTTATTCAGAATCTGCTTCAGCTTCGAGTGTTTCTTTAGCAGTTGTTGTAATTAAGTCAATTGCTTTCTTCAAAGAGATATCTCTGTTTAACAATTCTGGAGAAAGAACAGTACGAACTTGCTCGATATCCATGTTGTATTGTTTAGCTAATTCTTCAACTTCTTTTTCTCTGTCTTCTTCAGTTGCTTCAAGCTTCTCAGCTTCAACAATTGCTTCTAGGACTAAGTTTGTACGAACGTTGAATTCAGCATCTACTTCGAACTGTTTGTGCAAGTCAGCTTCAGTAGAGTTAGTCATTTGGTAATACATTTCAGGTGAAATGCCTTGTTGTTTCATGTTGTTTAAGAACATGTCCATTTGACGGTGAACTTCATCATGAGCCATGTCGTGAGGGATTTCATCAATCTTAGCATTCTCAACTGCTTTTCTGATTGCTTCATCATCGCGAGCATCGTTAGCTGCTGTTTCTTTTCTTTCAACTAGCTCTTTGCGGATTTTTTCTTTTAATTCGTCAACTGTTTCAACATCTTCATCTAAATCTTTAACGAATTCGTCGTCCAGTTCAGGTAACTCTTTTGATTTAACTTCGTGTACTTTTACTTTAAAGACAGCTTCTTGTCCAGCTAAATCTTCTGAATGGTACTCTTCAGGGAAGGTAACCGTTACTTCTTTTTCGTCGTTAGCTTTAACGCCAACTAATTGCTCTTCGAATCCAGGGATGAATGAGTTAGAACCCAATACTAGAGAATGGTTTTCACCTTTTCCGCCTTCAAATGCTTCGTCGCCTTTGAACCCTTCAAAGTCAATAACAACCGTGTCGCCATTTTCAGCTGCATCTTCTTTTACAACTAATTCTGCTTGGCTTTCACGACGTCTTTCAAGAGCATCTTCTACATCTGCATCCGATACATCGCGATCTTGTTTTGTAACTTCAAGTTCTTTGTAATCGCCTAGTTCAACTTCAGGTTTTAACGTTACTTCAGCAATTAATTCCCAGTCTTGGTTCTTCTCAACAGATTTAATATCAATGCTTGGTTGAGCAACGGGTTCAATTCCAGCTTCTTCAACAGCTTTTGAATAAGCTGCTGGTAAAAGATCGTTTAACGTATCTTCATATAAAGCAGCTTCTCCAAATTGTTGTTCAAAAATTTTACGTGGTACTCTTCCTTTACGGAAACCAGGTACATTAAGGTTCTTTTGTACCTTTTTAAAGGTTTTATCTAAGCCTTGTTTCACTGTTTCTTGATCGATTGTAAATTCCAAACGACCTGATGTTGGACCAGTTTTTTCAAATGTTGTGCTCATATTTAATTACCCTCCGAAAATAAATTGTCTTTTACGTCGTGACATGACTTCTTCCATGATTTTGAAAGATGATTGTTTATCGCCGTATTATAAAACATACTCAATTATCATACAATATTTTAACGTTAAAGTAAACTATACCTGTCTATTTCATTGGATTACTTTGTATATTTTCATTTTCCAATCATGAATGATCTGATTATCTTCATCCGATACCGCTACTTTCAATTCGTGAGAGTGATCTATGGACGATATGATACTGTCGATCCACATCTGTTCCTTGCCTTTAGCGATGACCTCATCGATGAACGGGTACGCAATTAATAAAATGAGTTTCACTTCACTCATGACATGTTCCATCAACGATGGATTTTGTTCAAGTTGGTTAGAGACCGATTGGATGATGAATAAGACCCTAGGGTGCTCTTCAAACGGGACAAATTGATTGGGTTTAATTGTTTTCAGTTCGCCGAACCATTCGTATACATACTCTTCAGTGTCCTGTCTTTCAATTAAAACGGATAGTAAACTAGAGCGTGCTAACGCATGGACGTACGGATTAGTAAAGACCGATGGAGCAACTGCTTTTAATTTATCTGTCGGTAAAGCTTCAGCTTGATCAACTATGGCAAATTGCTCTTCTGGTGTTAACGAGGCCAGAGAGAATAGCTCTTTCATTACTTCATCTTCTCGTTGTTTCTTTTGGTTTCTTACCTCATCGCTTCTAGAGGCTAACTCTTCATCCAATTTATTCCACGACTCTTTATAGCCCTTTAAACCTCTTTTAAGGTAATCATTAATGTATCGTTTCGCTCTTAAAAATTGACCATTTTCTATTAATAGTTCTACAAAAATCAGCATCCGTTTTTCATACGCTTCGTAATAAGAAAGCTTTTCCTCAGCTAATGCCAAAGCCTGTTTTGGATACCCACTTTGAAGCATCGCTGTGACAAGTAAAATATTTAACTGGTCATCTTTTTTTAATTGATAGGCTTTCTCCAAGTAATTGACGGCCTTCTCATAATCGTGAGACTGTAAGCAAGCCATCGCTTCTTTCATATACATATGATAGTTTTTAGGAAATTCTATTGGTCCACCCATGTACCCACACTCCTCTAGTTCATTGTACCATAACCCTTTTTAATGATAAAAAAATAAAGCAATAGGATAAAAGATCCCATTGCTTAGAAGTGTCTAAATCGATTGTAACGTGTTTCTATTAATTCGTCTTTTGGTACTCGTTCTAGACTGTTAAAGGTTTCATGAATCTGACCTTTTAAATCCTCCATTAACTTCTTCTGATCGATGGCTAACCCATTTTCATTTTCGGGAATAACTTTTTCAACAATCCCTAATTCCAGAAGGTCTTTTGAGGTCAATTTCATCAATTCTGCTGCCTCGCTTGCTTTTTTAGCATCTTTCCACAAAATTGACGCAAAGCCTTCAGGTGACAAAATGGAATAAATAGAGTGTTCCATCATCCACACCTCATCTGCCAATGCCAAGCCTAAAGCACCCCCGCTTCCTCCTTCACCGATAATGATAGAAAGAATGGGCACACTTAAGCTGCTCATTTCAAATAAGTTTTTAGCAATGGCTTCGCCTTGACCTCTTTCTTCTGCTTCTACACCGCAGTAAGCTCCAGACGTATTAATGAAATTTAATATGGGTCTATTAAACTTCTCAGCTTGTTTCATTAGCCTTAAGGATTTTCTATACCCTTCTGGATGGGCTGATCCAAAGTTGGTTCTCATATTGTCTTCTATTGTTTGACCTTTTTGATTACCGATGACCGTAATGGCACGGCCGTTTAATCGACCAATGCCTCCCCTGATTGCTTCATCATCTTTATACAATCGGTCTCCGTGCAACTCAAAAAAATCATCCATTAAATGAGTGACAATATCAACCATGTTAATCCGATCAAGTTTTCGAGCCATTGAGACGGTATTCATTGCGTCACTCATCATAACTCTCCTCGCTTCAAACTATTGGTTTCAGTGTACAGACAAGAGATAACTAAGTGTCTCTTTCATCTTATTGCGTTCCACTATTGAGTCGATAAAACCATTTTTCAGAACGGTTTCAGCTAACTGAAAGTCATCCGGTAAAGATTCGTTTATCGTCTGTTC
Organism: Alkalibacterium sp. MB6; assembly: GCF_009935905.1. GTDB lineage: Bacteria > Bacillota > Bacilli > Lactobacillales > Carnobacteriaceae_A > Alkalibacterium. Next base: position 103,354 of record NZ_PREX01000002.1, read on the forward strand.
AATCACCCGTTTACCAGCAAAACCGACTAGAGCTCCCGGTTCAGAAAGAATGATATCGCCTAGCATGGCAAAACTAGCAGTCACTCCACCTGTTGTCGGATCCGTCAAAACAGTAATGTATAATAGGCCGCTGTCAGAATGGCGTTTAATCGCTGCACTGGTTTTAGCCATTTGCATGAGTGAGAAAATGCCTTCTTGCATGCGAGCGCCCCCTGAGGCAGTGAATAGCACAACTGGCAATTTTCGCTTCGTTGCTTCTTCAAATAATCGGGTTATCTTCTCTCCCACCGCCTGCCCCATGCTTCCCATTATAAAGTAAGAGTCCATGATGCCAATGGCTGTTTTGTGTCCTTCAATTTCAGCTACTCCAGTAACAACGGCTTCTCTAAGACCAGTTCTAATTTGTGTCTGAGCAATCTTTTCTGTATAACCAGGGAAATCTAGAGGGTTTTCTGAATGAATGGATGCATCCCATTCGGTAAAACTTCCTTGATCGGCTATAAGAAATAATCGTTCCTGAGCTGTTATTCTAAAAGCGTAATGACAGTTCGGACACATGCGTTCAATGCCAAGCGATTTAACATAAATCGGCTTTTTACATTGAGGGCATTTTTCAAACATGCCGTCTGGAACAGTCGGGCCATTTTGAGTAGTGGATTTTTGAAGAGTGATATAGGATCGTTTCTTAAATAATCTCATCATCCGCCTCCTTTAGCTTAGTCCAATTTGGAATAAAGCGTTTAGATAGGGTATCTGTTGTGTAAGAACCGTCTAAAAACTCGTCATCTTCAAGTAAGTCCATGTGAAAAGATAAATTAGTTTGGATGGGATCAATGACCATCTCATCTAATGCCCGACGCATCTTAGCTATTGCTTCTTCTCGGTCTTTACCATGGGTAATCACTTTGGCAATCATCGAGTCATAATGAGGTGGAATCATACTTCCAGCGAACATAGCTGTATCAATTCTTAAGCCTAATCCACCAGAAGGCAAGTTCAGAAGATCAATGGTTCCAGGTGACGGCGCAAAATTATATTGAGGATTTTCTGCATTGATACGGCACTCAATTGCGTGTCCTTTAAATTCAATTTCTTCTTGTGTAAAACTTAAAGGTAAGCCATAAGCAATCCGTATTTGCTCTTTGATAATATCATAAGACGTAATCATTTCGGTTATGGGGTGTTCCACTTGAATACGAGTGTTCATTTCCATAAAGAAAAAGTTCTCCTCTTCATCAACTAAGAACTCAATGGTTCCCGCATTTTCATAACCGACAAATTCAGCTGCTTTTACGGCACTTTCGGATATCTTTTGTCTTGTTTCAAAAGATAAAGATGGGCTAGGCGCTTCTTCCAATACTTTTTGATGATTTCGTTGCATAGAGCAATCTCTTTCACCTAAATGAATAACATGACCTTCTTTATCTGCAAGCAATTGAACTTCTATATGCTTGGCAGGAGAAATAATCTTCTCAACATACATGCGGTTATCATCGAAAGCTGCTTTAGACTCATTTTGAGCCTGAAGAAAGCCAGGAATCAGTTGGGATTCGTCATGAATCATCCTCATCCCTTTTCCTCCACCACCGGCTACAGCTTTTATGATGACAGGTAAACCTATATCAGCAACGATGCCTTCCAACTCTTCGACCGTTGTAATGGGTGAACTGCTACCTGGTATAACTGGTACATTGGCCTTTTCCATCATTAAGCGGGCATTTGACTTATTTCCCATCTGCTCAATAACTCTCTTGTCCGGTCCAATAAAGGTAATATTGACTTCTTCACACATGGCAGCAAATAAACTATTTTCTGATAAAAAACCAAATCCCGGATGGATAGCTTCAGCTCCAGTAATAACCGCAGCACTTAGAATATTATGTATATTCAAATACGATTCTGTCGCTTTAGGTGGACCAATACAAACCGCTTCGTCTGCTAACTGCATATGAAGGGCATCTTCATCAGCAGTTGAATAAACAGCTACGGTCTTGATATTCATTTCCTTACACGCCCGAATAATTCTAACGGCGATTTCACCTCTGTTGGCTACGAGTATCTTTTGAAACATGTCCGATCCTTCCTTACTCCATCAATGTGGTCTGTTTATAGTAATTTATCTACCAATGATAAATGTCATTTCAGCTTCGCATACTTTTTTTCCATCAACATACGCGACGCCTTTTCCAATACCAGCGTAATCTTTTAATTTAACAATGTCTACTTTTAATTCTAACACATCTCCGGGTACAACTTTCTTACGGAATTTTACTTTGTTTAAACCACCTAAGTAAGCCGTTTGTGATTTGAATCGATCTAATTTCAACAAAGGAATGGATCCCGCTTGAGCCAAACTTTCAATAATTAAAACCCCTGGCATAACAGGTTCTCCTGGGAAGTGTCCTTGGAAAAACTCTTCGTTAATGGTCACGTTTTTAATCGCTGTGACGTGTTCTCCAGGGATCAACTCTGTTACTTTATCAATAAAGTAAATAGGGTAACGGTTAGGTATTAATTCTTGGATTTCTTTAATGGATAATGTAGTCATTAGTGTTCTCCTCTACTCTGTATCTATTTTAATGAGTGCTTGGTTAAATTCAACGGCTTGTCCATCTTCTACTAAGATCTCTTTGACTATTCCGTCGACATCACTTTTGATTTCATTCATCACTTTCATCGCTTCGATGATAAATAATGTTTGACCGGTCGTTATGCGGTCTCCTGGTTTGACAAAAGCTGGTGTCTCAGGAGAAGACGACAAATAACTGGTTCCAACAATAGGTGCATGAACGACATGAAGGTCAGCCTCGTCCTCATCTTTACCTGCATCTTCTACGCGATTATCACGGGATGATTCTGGTAATGGAGTAGACTGAACTTGATCTGAATCCCCCATAGAATAAACCTTTGAGTTCGTTTGAACCATCGTATCAACAGAGGACACATAAGCTGTATCTATTTCTCTCTTACTCATTTTTATGGAAAAGTCCCCTTGACTCAATTCAAAGTATTTAAATGAAGAGGATTCAATCACATGAATTAGCTCTTTGACTTCTTCACTAGTCATCTTTACTCACCTTCCCATTTTTTAAAGCATGTGACTGCATTGTGTCCGCCAAAACCTAATGAGTTATTCAACGCGTAGGTATAAGTTAACGGTCTTGCTTCATTTGCAACATAGTCTAAGTCACAATTCTCGTCCGGTGTTGTTAGGTTAATCGTTGGAGGAACGATGCCTTCTTCTAATGATTTCAGTGCAGCAATAGCTTCAATAGCACCTGTGCCACCTAGTAAGTGTCCGGTCATACTTTTCGTACTTGACACTAATACATCTTTAGCTGACTCTCCTAAAGCAGATTTAATGGCCGCTGTTTCAGCCGAGTCATTTGCTGGTGTGGATGTTCCATGAGCATTGACATAACCAACGTCTTTAGGTTCTATACCGGCTTCTTTCATTGCCAATCGCATCGCTCTTGCAGCTCCTGATCCGTCTGGTGTCGGAGCAGTCATATGGAAACTGTCTGCTGTCGTGCCGTAACCAACAATTTCGCCATAAATGTGAGCCTTTCTGTTTAATGCCGAGGTTAAACTTTCTAAAACAATAACCCCTGCCCCTTCACCCATAACAAAGCCATGTCTGTTTTTATCAAAAGGAATGGACGCCTTATTAGGGTCTTCACTGGTCGATAAAGCTTGAAGAGCAGCAAAACCAGACATACCAATTTCATTGACACTGGCTTCTGATCCACCTGCCAACATATAGTCTGCATAGCCGTGTTTAATTGTTCTAAAGGCTTCGCCTATTGCATTATTTCCTGTTGCACAAGCTGTCACTAGTGATAGGTTAGGTCCTTGTGCACCCGTTGCTATAGAGATATTTCCTGCTACCATGTTTCCAATAGCCATAGGTACAAATAAAGGGGCGACTCGGTCTAAGCCTTTGTCATGCATTTTAATAATGGTATCTTGCATTGTCTGCAAGCCACCGATACCTGATCCAACCATGACGCCTAACCGTTCTGGATCAAAGGATCCTTCGGTTAAACCACTGTCAGCCATTGCTTGTGCAGCTGCAGCTACTCCGAACTGGGAAAATAGATCCATGCGCTTCGCTACTTTACGGTCCATGTAATCTTTTGGCTCGAAATCTCTTACTTCTCCGGCTACGTGAATATTAATGACTTCTCCGTCAAATTTCGTTAACGGACCAATCCCATTTTTTCCTTCTTTCATTCCGTTCCACATATCTTCAGCTGAATTTCCTAAAGGCGTTATCGCACCTAATCCAGTCACAACTACTCTTTCCATCTTGTGCCTCCTCATTCTATCCGTTCATAACCATGCCACCATCAATATTGAATACTTGGCCTGTTATGTACTCTTGACTGCTCAAAAAATGAACCATGTCGGCTACTTCTTCTGCTTTCCCTAATCGTTTAAGAGGGATTAAATCCATTAAGCCTTCTTTAACGTCATCAGTCAACACAGTCGTCATATCAGAATCAATAAACCCTGGAGCTATCACGTTCGCTTTTATACCGCGTGGTGCTAGTTCTTTGGCAATGGATTTTGTAAAGCCAATTACCCCTGCTTTACTTGCTGCATAATTGGACTGTCCTGCATTTCCAACGACACCAACCACACTTGAAATATTAATAATATGACCTGATCTTTGTTTTAGCATCAACTTAGATGCTTCTTTGGTCATAAAAAAAGTGCCTTTCAAGTTGATATCCAATGTAGCATCGAAATCCTCTTCTGATAAACGAATAATCAAGTTGTCTCTTGTAACACCTGCGTTATTAACTAATACATCGATCGTATTAAAAGCTTTCTTCGTTTCTTTAACCAATTGTTTCGCAAATGAAGCATCACTGATATCCCCAATAATAGGCAGAGCGGTTCCCGGCAAAGAGTTAAAGAACTCTAAAACCGATTCAGGCAATTCTTTACGGCCATTGACCACAACATTATGACCGTCTTTAAGAAAAGCAGTGGCGATAGCTTTACCTATCCCCCTTGAACTTCCTGTGACGATCACTGTTTTTTTAGTGTCCATTCTATTCTCCTTTTTAAACACTCTAATTATTTAGAATTTTATTTAACTGAGATACATTTTCAACGTTTTTGACGTTAACCTTTCGATCGATACTTTTAATAAAGGTCCGTAGAGTTTTCCCAGGTCCTAATTCAACGAACGATTCGACACCATCATCTATCATTTGGACGATCATCTGTTCAAATTTGACGGGTGAAGTCATTTGCTTAACAAGCAACTGTTTAACCTCTTCTTCACTTGAGTAAGGTGCTGCTGTAACGTTTGAATAAACAGGATAAGAAAAAGAGTGTAAAGCTAGCTTGTCAATCTCGTTTTCTAATAGCTCGGAAGCTGATTGAAGGAGTGGCGAATGAAATGGTCCACTAACCTTTAATTCAACGACACGTTTAGCTCCAGCTTCATTCATCAATTGAGACGCTTCTTCAACTGCTTTACTATGGCCTGAGATGACTAGTTGATTCGGCGTGTTATAATTGGCAATACCAACTACACTACTTGTAGATGACAAGCGTCTGCAAATAGCTTCAACTGCCTCTTTTTCCAAGCCTATAATTGCAGCCATCTTGCCGGTCCCTTCAGGAACTGCCTCTTCCATTAATTGTCCACGCTTATGGACTAGAGCGACTGCTTCTTTAAACGTCATGACCCCAGCTGATACTAAAGCAGTGTATTCTCCCAAACTTAGTCCTCCAACCGCATTTGGATAGACACCTGCCTCTTTCATCAGTTGATCAATTGCATAGCTTACAGTTAAGACAGCAGGCTGTGTGAATGGGGTAAAATGAAGTTTAGGGTTATCTTCAAAACACAAGTCAACCATGTCAACCCCTAATGTGTCTCCTGCTTGTTCAAAAATGTCTCTAACAGAAGCGTACGTTTCATATAATTCTTTAGCCATTCCATTGTATTGAGCCCCTTGCCCACTATAAATAAATGCTGTTTTCAACTGATTCATCCTTTCTAAATAAACGGCAACTATTTCATCATTGATTTTACTTTGATTATCAAAGTATCACATTAAAAAAATTAAAAGCTCAATGAATTCGTTACTGCCGCTCTGTATTCAGTCATTAATTCTTGAATGATGTCTTCACAGCTCTGTTCTTTTGAAACAAGACCTGCAATTTGACCAGCCATAAATGATCCACCATCTTTATCCCCTTCAATAACGGCTTTACGTAAAGCCCCTTTACCAATATTTTCTAGTATAGAAAAATCAGGGTTTTCATCACTCGACATGGACTTTTCAACCTTCAAATATTCTCTAGTCAGTTTGTTTCTTAGTACCCTTACAGGGTGGCCTGTAATCTGTCCTGTAACGACTGTATCGATATCTTTTGATTTAATAATTCGTCGTTTGAAGTTCTCATGAGCTATACTTTCATGAGCGACAACAAAGCGGGTACCCAGCTGAACAGCAGATGCCCCAAGCATTATAGCTGCAGCCACGCCTCTTCCATCAGCAATTCCACCAGCCGCTATCACTGGAATAGATACGGCATCCACTACTTGCGGGACAAGAGCCATAGTCGTCAGTTTACCAATATGACCCCCTGCTTCCATTCCTTCGCAAATAATCGCATCAGCGCCTTCTTTTTCCATACGACGAGCCAATGCAACAGATGCTACGACTGGAATAACGGTTATGCCCGCTTCTTTAAATCGTTTCATATATTTACCCGGGCTGCCTGCTCCAGTCGTGATGACTTTAATGTTCTCTTCACAGATGACATTAACCACTTCATCCACATAGGGAGATATTAAAAGTACGTTAACTCCGAAAGGCTTGTCGGTCATCTCTTTGGTTCGTTTAATCAGTGCTCTGACAAATTCTCCCGGTTCATGACCTGATCCAAGCATCCCTAATCCTCCAGCATTTGACACGGCAGCAGCCAGTTCAGGGGTTGCTACCCAAGACATGGCTCCTTGGATAATCGGGTAGGTGATTCCTATTTGTTCAAGTAATGGATGTTTCATCTGGGAGCCCCTTCTCTATTAGTTTGTTTCGATTTGTTTTTCTACATAAGTAACTAAATCTTCAACAGTTGATAATCCTTCTTCTGATTCAATTTTAATATCGAACTCATCTTCAATATCATTAATGATTTGGAATAAGTCTAAACTATCAGCTTCTAATTCTTCTCTAAAGTTAGTTGAACGTTGCACTTCATTCTCGTCTTTGTCTAATTGGTCTACGATAATTTCCTGAATTTTTTCAAAAGTTGTCATGTTGGTTTCCTCCAATATTTATAATTCGATTAGTATCGTTCCCCAGGTTAATCCCCCGCCGAACGCACTTAATACTATTTTTTGTTTGCTTCCTAATACCAATTGCCCATTTTTTACATAATCATCTAATAATATAGGCAAGCTGGCTGCAGATGTGTTTCCATACTGTTGAATGTTCATAGGGAACTTACTGAGTGGCACACTCACTTTTTTTGCTACAATTTCGATAATTCTTGCATTCGCTTGATGAAGAAGAATGTAATCAACGTCTTCCATAGATAAATTAGCTTCACTGACGACACTCTCTATACTGCTTGGAATGGTTCGAGTAACGAAGTTGAATACTGAACGGCCATCCATCTTTAAATATCCCTTGTTTTCTTCTTGTTGCTCGACTAAAGGATTGTTAACGTCTTGTGCCCCTATAGTAAGGGCATCACCACGATTACCATCCGAATGCATATCTTCTGCATATAAACGGTTCGAGTCGTGTGCTTTTTTCAGGAGAACGCCACCCGCACCATCTCCGAATAAGACAGCTGTTTTCCGATCAGACCAGTCAATTGTTTTTGATAAGACTTCGCCACCAATGATTAACGCATGGTCATAAGGCATATGCCTTAGCATTTTTTCAGCCACTGACAAGGCATAAATGAAACCTGAACAGGCTGCGCTTAAATCAAAGGCCATAGCATTCGTTGCTTTTATAGCTGACTGAACTTTGTTGGCAACAGAAGGTGAATTGGTATCCGGTGTGACTGTAGCCACTATGATTAGTCCAATCGAGCCAGGATCTAAGTCTTGACCTTTAAGGGTATCTTCTGCTGCTTTAATACATAAATCACTGGTGTTTTCTCCATCAGAAATATAGCGTTGTTCAATACCTGTGCGTTGCTTGATCCATTCATCTGACGTGTCCATCCACTTAGTTAAGTCATCATTAGTGACCACTGTTTTTGGAACATACTTTCCAGTCGAAAGAACCTGTACACTTGTTGTGTCCATCAATCTGGCAACCGCTCCTTTGTCCGTTCTAAAAATCCATGAAGGCTGATTAATCCTTTCATCAGAACGGCTGATTCTTCTTCATTCATTTCTGTGATCGTTTCTTTTACCATGTCTCTATGAAATTTATCATGAAGACGGTATAGTAAACGCCCTTTTTTAGTAAGTGAGAGCTTAACGACTCGCCTGTCTACGTCACTTCTTACTCGGATGACATATCCTTTACGAACCAGATTGTTTACTGATACAGTTAACGTACCGACAGTTACGCCAAGCTTTTTAGCTACTTCGCTTGTCGTGTTTGGTTCATACATTCCGATTGCATCAATGGTATGCATTTCTTTAATAGAAACATCTTTAAATTGGCTAGATTGTAGTGTACGCTCTTCAATTGCTAATACATCATTAAATATTGAAACTAAATAGCTGTTAATCTGTTGAACTTGTCGATCCACATCAGCTCCTCCTATTCGTTTAATGCCTAGTTTGCTTCTCTTTTTTAATTGCTTTGATTATCAAACTATTTGACTATCAAAATACTAACGCAGATTAATCAATCTGTCAACATGAATTTTTATAAAAAAAAGTGATGGTATTGCTATCTTTAGTGTAAATCCTAAAATGGCGGCTTTTTATCACTCCATTCCCCTAGATTTTTTCCAAAAAAAAATAAGCCACCATAAATGACTTATTTTGCACTCTATCTTTTATTCGGTTGGCTCATCAACTGGTTCAAAGTCTTTCATTTCACTTTCGAAGTCATCATCAATTTGATTTTTAAAGCCTTCGATGTCTTTGAAATTGACTACTGTTTTCTCTTCGACTAGGTCATGCATACGAGCAGTCGAATTTTTCCAGTTGATTCTTACGATAGCACTATTGGTTAGTAACTTTTCAATCGTGCCTTCCATAGGTTCATCACGAAATGAAAAGATAATTTCGTCTCCTACATCAGGTCTAAGGTTCTCTTTGATCGTCTCTATAATTTCCACTGCCTCTTTATATGGTAAATTTAAAAGATTGGCAATTCGGGAGTTACTGGCCCCTTTACGAAGCTCAGTTTCTACTAGCTGCTGAACTTCAGCGGTAATCTTTACTTTTGCCACTTCCATCCCCTCGATTCTTCCATTAAATTATTATGGTTCTTTAATGATTATACCATAAATCATCATGCTTTTCTAATCAGCAAATAGTGCCATAACTAATTAAGCAAATCTTTGGCTTTATACCCAACTTTTTTTAAGATAGACTGCAAAACAGTCACTTCTTCTGGTGTACAATCTTGAAATAATTCCGCGATTTTCTCAGCATGTTTAGGGAAAATTGCTGTCATTAATCTTTCGCCTTTATCAGTTAACTCGCAAAAGGTTACTCGACGGTCCGTTTGATCAGCTACTCTTAAAACAAATCCCTTTTCTTCCAATCGGTCCACCACATAAGTAATGCTACTGGACGCGAGCAAAATTTGTTTACCTATCATTTGAATCGGCTGTCTCCCTTTACTATAAAGGAGTTCAAGAACCGTAAATTCTGTTGCGTTAAGTCCATGTGAGGACATGTCTTTTTTTACGACTTTTTCCACACTTGATGAAGCTCTTAAAATAATCGTTAATGCTTTTAGCTCTTCTTTATGTTTATCCATTTTTTCACCACCAAAAAACTAACTAAGGGACTAAGAAGTCCCTTAGTTACTTGTCTTTCTTATTATTGTTGTTTCTTTTCACGTACACCCATCATTGCTTCCGTCCAAGGTAACAACTGACCCAGCATGGTTTCTACTGCCTCTTTGTTATTTGGTATCGGATTTAATTGACCATCTTTAAAGTCAAAGAAAATGGAGAGGGCTGGGTTTGTTCTTACGTGAGCGACTTGGAATTCAGATAATACTGTACGCAACTGTTCAGCAGCTCTTACTCCACCAGCAGAACCGTAACTAACAATACCCGCAGCTTTATCATTTAACTCGGAATATATAAAATCTAGTGCATTTTTCAGTGCACTCGACATACCATGATTGTACTCAGGTGTCACAAATACATAGCCGTCCATGCTGCGTACCTTATCCGCCCATGGTTTTTGTTTTTCTTTTTCCACCAAATCATCTGTATATGCAGGAGAAGCAGGTTCAGCAAACATCGGTAAATCGTAATCTTTGATATCAATTAGTTCGTACTCAGCGCCGCCAAATTCATTGGCAACTTCTAGCACCCATTTGGCAACATCCAAATTGACGCGGTTTTCTCTAATTGTACCCGTAACAATTCCTATCTTCATTGTACATCCTCCTATTGATATTTCATTACATCCTTTATTATATCACATTTCCACTTTTTCATCTTGTTGATTGTCTAGAGACTCGTGAGCTCGTTTAAACAGCTTTGAATAGCTGACAAAAGAAAGCAATTGAAACACGCTTGCCACTGCAACAATACTGTAAAGTGCTGTTCTGGACAGATTGGGCATAATAACGGCTACAAACATGGTGAGGTAAAAAATAATGGTCGCTATTTTCCCATACCACTCTGCACCATCAATGGTTGCTCCTCTTTTGTATAAACGTATATTTTCAACAAGCATGAATCCTTCCTTTACAATAAACAGTAAGAATAAGAATATAAATATAGGCCATCTAATCATCAATACTGCGACGACAGCCAATTGCGTCAATTTATCAGCAACTGGATCTAAAAGGGTTCCTAATTTTGTCTTCTGGTCAAACCGTCTGGCTATATAACCATCTAAAGCATCGGTCACACCTGATGCTACTAAAATGCCGGTCGCTATATAAAAGTCATTTCTATCTTCAGCAGTTATATAGTAGTAGATAAAAAAAGGTACCATCATTAAGCGAATGTAAGATAAAATATTTGGGATGGAGTACCAGTCTTTTTTATTCATGAAACTCAACCTTTCAATAGCTACAGGATAGTCACTCGGATTAATCCTGAAGCTATATACAGTTACCTTTTTCAAGATTATACAATAAGTATACTTAAATATGGATTTAATAGCAATTTAAGAAAAAAAAAGAGCCGAATACTTTTATTTTCTTAAAAGACCCGGCTCTTTATGCTTGACTATAAATCTGTTTGGGGGTTAGGGTTGTCAGGGTTAAAATTGTCTTCATGGTTCGTTTCGTCACTTTTTGGTTCTCTAAGGTTCACTCCAAAGCCTGGAGCGTGCCACTCATTTTGATTAGCCGTATTTTCTAACTTTTGGTCTTTGTCTCCGTCTTCAATAGACTCTTCACCAATTAAAATATAGCCCCCACTGCGAATCAAATTAATATAAGTAGTTAAGGAACTATCCTCTACACCGTATTTATCAATAAGAAAATCATTATCTAACTCGTCCTCGCTGACTGTTTCGACTGGTACGCTCACCATTGATTCAATGTCATCTCGTCGCTCATCTAAACATAACACTTTAAAATCATTTGGGGATAAATGATCTTCTTGAATTAAATCCTCTATTTCAGCAGCCAAGATATCGACACGTTGAAAGGCACTGATAAATTTCATGACTCTTCCTCCTCATAGTTACGTTCTTATCTGTATTTTATCAAAGTCCTTAAAAACTAACCAATATAAGCCTTTAAAGTATTTTTCATTTTATCATTGACTTTCCTTTCAAAAGCTTATATAATAAATTCTGTTGCTGAAATGTTCTGGTAGCTCAGCAGGATAGAGCATTCGCCTTCTAAGCGAACGGTCGGGGGTTCGAATCCCTCCCAGAACGTCATACAATAAAAAGGACCAAACGTCGTCAAGATGTTTGGTCCTTTTTTGTGCCTAAAATAATCATTAAATATTAACTGTATTCCAGTCTTTCTTACGCTACGTATTATTTAATAGTCTATAATCCATTCAATTATTGCTGAGTTTAGATTAATAAACGTGCATGTATTGATCTATTTCCCATTGGCTGACGGCTGCTTTGTAATTATCCCATTCGCAACTTTTCGCTTTAACGAAGTTTCTGTAAATGTGGTCGCCCATGGCTTCTTTTATCGTGTCACTTTCGTTTAATCGTTTAATTGCGCTGTGTAGGCTAGTTGGTAAGGAATTGATACCAGCTGTTTCTAAGCCATTTTTGTCCATTTCATAAATATTATCGTTGGTTTCTTTCGGTGGCATCCATTCATTCTTAATGCCGTCTAAACCGGCTTTTAGCATAACTGCCAAGGCTAAATAGGGATTGGTCATCGGGTCAACGGATCTGACTTCTAAACGTGTAGAGAGTCCTCTTGAAGCTGGTATACGTATCATTGGGGTTCTATTGCTACAAGACCAGGCGATATATACAGGGGCTTCATATCCAGGAACCAAGCGTTTGTAGGAATTGACTGTTGGATTTGTCACCGCAGTAAAAGCTGGAGCATGATGCAGTAAACCAGCCATAAAGCGGTAAGCTGTTTGGCTTAATTGCAAGGCATCGTGTTCATCATAAAAGGCATTCTCTTCTTCTTTAAATAAAGACATATTACAGTGCATTCCCGAACCATTTATTCCAAAGAGCGGCTTAGCCATAAATGAAGCATGTAAACCGTGCTTTCTGGCAACTGTCTTCACTACCAATTTAAAGGTCTGAATGTTGTCACACGCCTCCACGACGTTGGCGTACTTCCAATCAATTTCATGCTGTCCTGGGGCCACTTCATGGTGGCTCGCTTCGATTTCAAAGCCCAAATCTTCTAACTCTAAAACAATGTCTCTTCTGCAATTTTCTGCTAAATCGGTCGGGGCTAAGTCAAAATAGCCACCATTATCATTTAACTTACTCGTAATATCATCGTTTTCGTCTAGTTTAAATAAAAAGAATTCTGGTTCTGTTCCCAAATTAAATGCAGAGAATCCCATCTCTTCTGCTTCTTTTAAGACGCGTTTCAAATTCGTTCTTGGGTCTCCGGCAAATGGGGTGCCATCCGGATTGGCTATATCGCAAATCAGTCTTGCGATTTTACCTTTTCTAGAAGAATTGATTTCCCATGGAAAAACTAACCACGTATTTAAATCTGGTTTTAAGTACATATCTGATTCTGTAATACGCACAAAACCTTCTATTGATGAGCCGTCAAACATCATTTTCCCATCCAGTACTTTTTCCAACTGACTGATCGGGACTTCCACATTTTTCACTATACCCATAACGTCGGTAAACATTAAACGCAAGAACTTGACGTTTTTCACCTTTACCTCTTCAATTATAGATTGGCTAGTTATTCTGTTCATTCTCATCTTCTCCTGTCTATACCACTTTTGATTTATAGTGATTAAAAGCTTATTTCTAAATTACTTTTGAATAATACCACTTTATTTTTTCTGATGCAATAAAAAGTTTTAACTAATTTTTGTTTTATGAAAAATAAAAAAATCATCCTCATGTCTGATGACATAAAGATGATTTTTTCACTAGTTGATGACTAACTGTTTAGTAAAGTTCGAAATAACGGTCGGTCTCCCACTGTGAAACTGACATAGCATAGTTTGCCCAGTCGGTTTCTTTTGCAGCGATAAATCGATCGAAGATATGTTGACCTAAAGCGTCAATCATGGTTTCATTTTCTTTTAATTGATCTATGGCTTCTTTTAAGCTTTTCGGCAATGTGCCAATATTATTTTCCATCCGTTCCATTTGACTCATGTCATAAATGTTCTGGTTAATTGGACTTGGAGCGGTCTTTGCTTTCTCAATCCCATCTAAGCCCGCCTTCAACAAAACTGCTAGGGCTAAATAAGGATTTGCAGTAGGGTCTACGCTACGCAACTCTACGCGGGTGGAATTCCCCCTAGAAGACGGCACACGCACGAGAGGGCTTCTGTTTGTCCCTGACCAGGCAACGTAAACTGGCGCTTCAAAACCTGGCGTCAATCGTTTGTAGGAATTGACAATCGGGTTACAAATGGCTGTGTAGGCTTTGGCGTGATTCAATAAGCCAGCAATAAATTGGTAAGCCACTGTACTTAGGCCGTCTTCACTTTTAGGATCGAAAAAGACGTTGCCCTCTTCGTTAAATAAAGACATATTGAAGTGCATGCCTGAACCACTAATTCCCTCGAATGGTTTTGGCATAAATGTTGCATGAAGACCGTGCTTTCTCGCTACTGTTTTAACAATTAATTTAAAGGTCTGAATATTATCACAAGCTTCTACTGCACTAGCATATTTCCAGTCAATTTCATGTTGCCCAGGTGCATTTTCATGGTGACTGGCTTCAATATCAAACCCAAGGTGTTCCAGTTCCAATACAATGTCTCTTCGACAGTTTTCTGCTAGCTCTGTTGGTGCCAAGTCAAAATAGCCTCCCTGGTCATTCAGCGTATGACTTGGTCTTCCGTTTTCATCTAGTTTGAACAGGAAAAACTCAGGCTCTGGTCCAAGATTAAACTCTGTAAAGCCATGAGCTTCCATTTCTTTTAAAACACGTTTTAAGTTACTTCTAGGATCGCCTTGGAAAGGTTCCCCCTCAGGTATATACACGTCACAGATAAAACGAGCGATTTTTCCATTGTCGCCATTAAGTTCCCACGGGAAGATTAACCATGTATCTAAATCCGGATGCAACTTCATATCACTTTCATCAATTTCTACAAAGCCATCAATCGACGAGCCGTCAAATGCCATCTCATTGTCCATAACCTTTTCAAGCTGACTAATCGGTACCTCAACATTTTTTATAACCCCATCGATATCCGTAAACATCAAGCGTAAAAATCGTACATTTTCCTCCTTCGCTTCTTTTAAAATGGCTTCTCTGGTCTGTGAAGTCATATTTATCCCAACATCCCTTTCTTATCATAAAATTCTTTCACTTAATAGCTTACGTGATAAGCAAAAAAAGTCAATTAAGAAGCCTTATGGCATATAAGTTATGCGAGTTACTGAAGCAAAAAAAAAGCCCATTTGACACTCTCCTTGACTAATCAAGGACAAGTGTAAATGGGTTTTCTATAAGACACTAATCATATAAATAGGTACTAATTATTTTACTGCGTCTTTTAATGCTTTACCAGCTTTGAATGCAGGTACTTTGCTTGCTGGAATTTGGATTTCTTCCCCAGTTTGAGGGTTACGTCCTTTACGAGCTGCACGATCACGTACTTCGAAGTTACCAAAGCCAATGATTTGTACTTTCTCTCCGTCAGCAAGAGTTTCCTTAATTGTTTCAAAAACTGCCTCTACTGCTGCAGTTGCATCCTTTTTAGTAAGTTCAGCTGAAGCTGCTACTTTTTCGATTAATTCTGCTTTATTTGCCATCTTTATCTTTCACCTCCTCAAAAGAAGATCGATGCATGTCAATAGTTTTATCATTAACTTGCGATCTATCTACATTTTAATTTGAATTAAAATGTACTGGGTGAAATAGTCTGTTCTGACATTTCATTTTAAAAGATACCATAGAATCGTTGATACTGCAATGGTATTCTCTAAAACTCTTAGTCGGATAAGGAAAAACTAATGAATCTACCCATTAAAGCAAACACATTGTGTCTCTTTGTCACTTTCTTTGTCTAGCAATGATTCTTATCGGTGTGCCTTCAAAGTTGAAAGTTGCTCTGAATCTATTTTCCAAGAATCGTGCATAAGAAAAATGCAGCAATTCCGGATCATTTACAAAAATGATAAAGGTTGGTGGTGCTACAGCGACCTGAGTCGTGTAGTAAATCTTTAAACGTCTTCCTTTATCAGTAGGTGTCGGATTCATAGCAACCGCGTCCATTACCGTATCATTAAGAATAGATGACTGAATTCTTAAGTGTTGGTTCATAAACACCTCGTTAATTTTATCCGGTAAGGCATGCAGACGTTTTTTAGTTAGTGCTGATACGAATACGATAGGGGCATAGCTTAAATATTGAAATTCTTCCCTAATGTCCTGTTCGAATTCTTTCATCGTATTGGTTTCTTTTTCAATGGTGTCCCATTTGTTGACAACAATAATAATTCCTTTTCCGGCTTCATGAGCATAGCCAAATACACGCTTATCTTGTTCTCTAATGCCTTCTTCTGCGTTAATGACACACAAGACTACATCAGAACGTTCAATGGCACGCAGAGCTCTTAAGACACTGTATTTCTCTGTATCCTCGTACACTTTACCTTTTTTACGCATACCAGCCGTGTCAATAACGACAAAATCCCGACCATCAGCGGTTTCAAAGCGAGTATCGACTGCTTCACGAGTGGTCCCCGCAATATCTGAAACGATGACACGTTCTTCACCAACGATTGCATTCACCATACTGCTTTTTCCAACGTTTGGACGTCCAATGATACTAAATTTAATGGTTGATTCATCGTACTCTTCTTCTGTATCTTCAGGGAAGTGTTTGATCACTTCATCCAATAAATCACCTAAACCGAGTCCGTGAGATCCTGAAATAGGATACGGTGTTCCTAAGCCTAAGGAATAGAATTCATAGATTTCAGCACGAATTTCTGGGTTATCAGCTTTGTTTACAGCTAAAATAACAGGCTTGCCTGAACGATAAAGGATAGGAGCCACTTGTTCATCTTCGGCTGTTAAGCCTTCTTTAGCGCTAGTCATCATGATAATCACATCAGCTTCTTCAATAGCTATTTGTGCCTGTTCTCTAATCTGCACGTTAAGGGGCTCATCTTCCATGGTGATTCCACCCGTATCAATCAGTGCAAACTCTCTTCCCAACCACTCAGCATCTGCATAAATTCGGTCTCTCGTTACTCCTGATGTATCTTCTACAATCGAAATACGATCACCGACAACACGGTTAAAGATAGTTGATTTCCCAACGTTCGGTCTTCCAACTATCGCTACAGTAGGTTTTGCCAATAGCAACACCTTCTTTCCAATTTTTTTGTCAATTTAAAATAGTGACACCCAACCAATCCGGGCCTAAGCCCGAACCGATTGGGTGCGGTAAATATACCGATTACTCTTTTTACGGGTTACAGTCTTTTATTACTTATTATCAGAGTCGTCTGAATCATCTGACTCAGCTAAAAATCCTGACAACTGATCACCAATTTGATCGCCTAAAGTAAAGGCTCCATCATCTTCCTCACGAAGTGCTGGCTTGGATGGTGTTGGACGTTGTTCTCTAACCTTAACGTCTTTTGGTGCATCATTAGAAGAAACGGATGATGACTCACTTGACGTATCGTCTGATAAAGCTTTAATACTTAGAGAGATACGTTCTTCAGAAGGGTTAACACTTAGTACTTTCACTTCAATCTCTTCATCTTTAGCGACCACTTCATGAGGGGTTTCCACATGTTTATGAGCCATTTCAGAGATGTGTACTAAGCCTTCTACACCTGGTTTCACTTCAACAAATGCACCGAAATCAGTGACACGTTTAACTGTTCCTTTAGTCACAGTACCAGCAGGTAATTCGTCTGCGACGTTTTCCCAAGGTCCTGGTAAAATAGCTTTAATAGATAAAGAGACACGTTCTTGCTCTTTGTCTACTTTCAGAACTTTAACGTTCACTTTATCTCCTCTAGACAATTTGTCTTTTGGATGATCGATTCGCTCGTGCGCAATCTCAGAAATATGAACTAATCCGTCTACTCCACCGACATCTACAAAGGCACCGAAGTTAGTTAGGCGAACAACTTCACCTTCTACAACGGATCCTTCTTCAAGATTATTTAGCGCTTCTTCTTTCTCAGCAGCCTGTTCTTTTTCAAGCAATACTTTTCTAGATAGAATTAACTGACGCTCATGAGGATCAATCTCAATAATTTTGAAGGTGTAAGTGTTTCCTTCAAATTGAGTCAAATCACTCACAAAGGATGTGTCGATTTGAGAAGCAGGTACAAACCCTCTCACTCCTAAATCAACGGTTAATCCGCCTTTTACAGCACGAGTAACTGGCGCTTCAACTGTTTCATTGTTTTGATATTTTTCGTGTAATTCTTCCCATACTTTGCGTTGGTCAACGCGTTTTTTGGATAGAACAAAACTACCTTGCTCTTTATCTTTTACATCTCTTAATACGACCAAATCAATCACGTCACCGACTGTTACGATATCTGATGGGTGATCAAAACGCTCATTTGCTAATTCTCTCGGAGGAATAATGCCTTCTTGTCCTCCAGATAGCCCAACAATGACTTGCTTTTCTCCGTCAATTGCTAGAACTTCACCTTGTACAAGGTCGCCTGGTGTAATGTCTTCTACTCCACTCATCACGTCAGACATAGACTCCGAGGTTGATTCGTTAGAACCAACTGCCGGTTGTACTTGAGCATTCTCATTCTCAGCCAAAACATCTTCTGGATTTGTATTGCCAGTAGAATTCACTTGAACTTGTTCATTGGCAAGTTCAATAGCTTCTTTATCTGTTACTTCATCAGAAGAAACGTCTTCGGATGTCGATACTGTTTCGTCAGTTGTTTCTTCGTTAACTACTTCTTCGTTTCTATTCTCTTTTTCTGTCATCTTTGTATGCCTCCCAAACCAATAATTCCTACTTCTTTCATTGTACCGAATATAAAAATGGATTTCCAGTAAAACCAATTCAAATCCATGTATAAGGTCTAATTTAGATAGTTTTAATCAGTTTTTTTATTTCATTGACGACTTCTTCAATAGATAACTTCGTTGTATCGATTCTAATAGCGTCCTCTGCTTGCTTTAAAGGAGATGTCTCACGGGTAGAATCCTTGTAATCCCGATCAGCAATGTCTTTTTTTAATTGCTCCAAATCACTTTGCACGCCTCTTGTCTTGTTTTCTTTGTGTCGTCTTTCAGCACGCTCTTTAACGCTAGCCACTAAGAATACTTTCAAGTCTGATTTTGGAAGGACAACCGTTCCAATATCTCGTCCATCCATAACGACACCATTGTTTTCAGCCATTTTTTGTTGGCGTCTAACCATTTCTTCACGGACCAGTTTATGAGCAGACACGATGGAAACGGTATTGGTCACATTATTCTCGCGAATCTCATCTGTCACTTCCGTATCGTTTAAAAAAACTCTCTGACCGTCTTTTTTCCACTCAAATGTTATAACTAAACCAGATAACAGGTTAACCAGCTCGGTTTCATTTTTAATATTAACATTATTTTTTAAAGCGGCATAAGTTAATGCACGGTACATCGCTCCTGTGTCAACATAAATTAAACCTAACTCTTTAGCAATCTTTTTAGCAACCGTGCTCTTTCCAGATGACGCCGGTCCATCTATTGCAATTGTCATTGTTTCGTTTCCCATTCATTTCACACTTTCGTTAGCATTTTTATTTCACTCTTAATTGTTGCCCTATAAAGACTGTTTCCTCTGTGAGGTTATTTAATGTCATTAATTCCTCAGTGGTCATGCCGTGGTTTAAAGCAATTCGGTACATGTTATCACCGGCTTTTACAACATAGTGTTCTGCCCCAGCTGTTTCTGTAACGGTCTCACTCTCTGTCATTTCAGGAGTTGATGGGGGTTCAGTTGCAGAGGGTTCTCCACTTGTTCCGTTGTCTTCACTTCCTGTTTGATTGGTTTGCGCAGGTTGCAAAGGAGGTGTCGTGTTTTCCACAGATTCGTTACTTGTATTCGTTTCTGTATCTTCTGGTAAGTCAACGGTTTCTGATTCGTCAACAACATCCGTTGAATCAGCAGCTGTTTCTTCTGGTTCCTCTAAATCATCTTCTTCTGGTTCCTCTTCACGTTGAACAACCTGTTCAACGGACGGACCAGATGGCTCTTCAGATGTTCCTGATCGATTAGTATACCATGCATAAGCAGATATCGGTAAAATAATAAGTAAGACTAAAAATATTAAAAATACAGTTAAGACAGGAGATATACTTTGCTCACGTTCTCTTTTAGCCCTCCTGGACATGGGTTCGTCTTGAGAGTGATCGACTTCTTCATCAAAACGTTTAGACCACAGCTCTTCCATAGACTCTCTTTCTTTTTTTCCCATAAAAAAACTCCTTTCAGTTAATTCGATATTATTATAGCATATATAAGCATGTATATATCCTCACTTTATAAATTAAATAGGTTTTTTACCTTGATTTGAAAGTCCTTTTCGTGACTAACGTTCACATTCTCCACATACTCTTTTGGAATGTAAGGTAATGTCAGCTCCTTGTTACAATGAGAGCAACACTCTTTTGTTGATTGAGTCACATCTTCATCAAAATAACTCAATAAAATGCGTCGTTTGCATGCTTCTCTTAAAGCATAGGAGACCATTACATCTAACTGCTCTCTTTTATGCTCTCTTCTGTCTTCTATAATATGGAGAGCTTGTGATTCAGACACCTTCTGATTAATAAAATAAGTGAGCATCCCTACCTTTGGATCATCTTTTAAATGAGTCAACCGATTGGGGTAAGTATAGGCATAGTGAATCTCATTTTCAGTAGGCAATGACCCTTCTTGTAGTCGCCGTTGGAGATTTTCGTCACCTTTTTCATACAAAAGCAAAGCGACTCCTCCTTTTTTATCTCGACTGCAACGTCCGATTTCCTGAAGGTACATTTCGGGATTGGAAGGAAGATGGTAATGAATCACAAACCGAATATCCGGTTTGTCTATACCCATACCAAAGGCGCTTGTTGCACAGATCACTTGTATCTGGTTAGTGATGAATTGGGATTGAATAATGCGCTTATCTAATGCTTCTAAATCGCTATGGTAACTCTCCGCTCTAAAAGGTGTGTTTTCCCTAAGCAGTTGAGCCACTCGGTCAGCTGTTTTTTTACTTGAGAAGTAAATGATACCTGGTCCCTTAAACTCATTGACAGCTTGTAATAGCAAATCGTCTTTATTCCTAGCACATTCTTGAACCCTTAACTGAATAGACGGACGATTGACCGAATAAATAATTTCTTGAATATGCTCCCCTATTCCCAAATTGGCTATAATTTCCTCTCTTACTTGTTTGACAGCCGTTGCAGTCAAAGCCATGGTTAGTGGGTTGTTTAATGATTTGCGTAATTCCCCTAACTGTAAATAGTCTGGTCTAAAATCCATTCCCCATTGCGATATACAGTGAGCTTCATCTACAACAAATAATGAGATGGTGAGTTGTTTTAATTTTGCCAATACAAACTCTTGCTGCATCATTTCAGGAGAGATGAAAATAAATTTATAGGTGTTCAACCTGGATAATGTATACGACTTTTCTTGGCTAGTCATAAAACTGTTTAGCGCAACAACCGATTTTTCTCCATCCCGTTTCATTTTTTCAACTTGATCTTCCATCAAGGATAGCAAGGGAGAAACAATTAAGGTTTGTCCTGCAAAGAAATAAGAAGGGACTTGGTAGCAAAGGGATTTACCCGTGCCTGTCGGTAACATAATTAGCGTATTTAATCCATCTAATGCAGCGAATACAGCTTCTTTTTGTCCTGGCCTAAAGTGAGAAAAACCGTATTTTTCTTTAAGAAGAGTATGAACTTGTTCGCTTAACTTAGTATGCATGTGCTCTTATCCTCTCAATCTCAATTAATCGGAACCAGAAAAAAGGAATGTCTGGGTGATCCAATTTAAACTCTCCATAGGTTAGATCTGGCTTATCTTCAAAACAATGATGAATCATGGCATAAGCATCATCAGGAATAAACGCCTTATAACCTGGCCAGTGAGTCACTAATACAATTTCCAAAAGGTGTTCGATGATTGTATTTTCTTTTAAGTGACGCAATCGTGCAATCTCATCAATGGTATGGCCCATTTCTATTAAATGAAGCGTCTCATACGCACTTTTATTTAATCCCTTACTCTCTTGGACGTGTATTGATGACCACAAGTTCTGAATTAAAGCTAAATCATGGTTAAGGGAATAAAGTCTAAACGATTCGAGTAAATGAGTCATTAAGACTTTGTAATCACTCTCGGTCATCGCAAACTTCTCGAGTAATTGCCGTCTAGTCAGTCCGTTTTCTTCATTACCCATTAACTGGTCGACCAACATATTGGCATACGATACTGGTAGACTCTCTAAATAAGAAGCGATTTCCTCAGCCCACTGTCTGGTCAATTCCTTCATTGGTAAACCTTGCTGTTTTATCCATAGTTTCGTTTGCCTTTGGTCCTCAGCTGACGGGAGATGCGGGAGATACTGATTGTTGTTATAGCTAAATTCAGACAGAATTTGACTGATAAAGACGAATCGTTCCCAAAAGACGGATCTTGTTTTAGCGTATTCAATGGACTTGATATCTGGAAGTGATCTATCTGGCATGATGAAAGCTGTTTTTTGTCTTTCTCCTTCTTCAGAAAGAAAAGCTTCACCATTGTCTACTATTAGCCACTTTCTTTTTGTAAAGTCGTTGATGATGCGCATCCACATCTTTTCGTTCCATTTTGGAAACAAACCGTATAATGAAAATAATTGCTTTCGCTCTATCGTATACAGTATGGAAGGTGTGCGTCGTCCAACACCTATCAGTTCTAATTGCTTAGCGGTAAGTTTTTTATCTCTCGAAAACAAACTAATAATATAGTGTTCTGCAAGCTTGGTTGTCAACGTTTCAACCCCATCTCTAACAATTTAACTCTAACGCTCATTCTACATGAAAGTGCCCTCGACTGATTAAAGAAATTTTAAACACTTTTCAACAAGTCTACTTAACGAATCAAAAAAGCCAGTCACATAGACACGACGGTAACGTCTATCTTTTGAGACTGGCTTATTTACACTATTATTAATTATCTACTGATTTATTTAAAGCTAGGTTCGTCTTCTTTTTTTGACGGCCTTTGTTTTTTGTCCGATCAAGCATTGGTCTGATTTTAACAAAAGCAATATAAAAGACTGTGCCGACCAATACACCTTTAATCATATTAAAGGGAAGCAAAGCATAGATGATGTACGTCACCATAGGTCCTACACTGAAGCCCATAACGGCCATATATGCTGGTGCAATAAAGAGCCAATTAACAAGAGACATCACTATAGTCAACGACACGCTGGCAATCCCTACTGATAACAGTTTATTTCTGTGAGATGTACCTCTCTTTATTAACAAGTAATAAAGGGGAAGCGTAAACGATAACGTGGCAATAAATGCTGCCGTATCTCCGATTGGGAAGCCCATTTCGCCCCCCGTTGATGCATAAGACAAGAGCGACCGAATAAAGGCAATGGCTATACCAGCTCCTGGTCCAAATACATACATCCCAAACAACACAGCTAAGTCACTGAAATCCACTTTTAAAAAGGGTGTGCCTGGCAGTATTGGGAAAGAAAGCATGGAGATAATCCACGCGAGTGAAGCAAGTATCGCGATACCTACTAGCTTCTTGGTTTTGTTGTTTGTCATAATAAATCCTCCTAAAAGGATTCATCCTACTATAGGGTGAACTTCGCTAAACCACTCTACTTTTTGCCTTTTCCCGAAATGAAGACCAAATAAAAAACTCTATTTGTATCGTCATTTCAGGACACAAATAGAGCATAAAGACAGAATTAGGTTCAGTCAAAAAGCTCCATCTTCTTTATCCAGACTATACTGTCGGTACTGGAATTACACCAGTTCAGCAATTTTACTCGCTCGTGGACTTTACCACCGGTCGGGATTTGCACCCTGCCCCTGAAGATGAATCATTTATTTAATTTTTATTTCAATACTAATTATATCGAATATGAGACAGTTGTCAAGTAGTCTTTGTTATTTTTCCTTCAACCTTTAAGAAGCCTATTTTATTTATCCTATAAGCGACTGTTGAACAGGTATGTGAATAATAAAGGACGCTCCTTCACCTAAGTCAGATTCGACTTCTATATAACCATCATGTGCCTCTACAATATTTGAAACCAATGATAAACCTATGCCCGTCCCTTTCGCATTAAAGACGTTATTGTTTCTGGATTTATCAGCTTTGAAGAAACGGTCAAAGATGTAAGGCAAATCTTCTTCCGGTATGCCGGTCCCTGTATCTTTAACAATCATGACGACTTCGCCTAATGAATCTTCTTTAAGCAATTGGAGAGTAACCACTTTATCATCTTTATCCGTTAGACTGGTGTGTCTGATGGCATTATTAATTAAGTTAACGAATACCTGATCCATTTTGTCTTTATCCATAACTAAGTGAACGGGTTCGTTGGGTACTTCCAACTGGAGAGATACCCCTGCTTCATTAGCCAAATTATCAAATCGGAATAACAGGTTTCTCAAGTAAATATTTAAATTAACTTCCGTCTTTTGAAGTTCAATAAAGCCGGCTTCCATTCTGGATAAATCGAGCATTTCATTAACCATTCGGTTCATACGCTGGGATTCATCTCGAATGATTTGAGCCATTTCTTTTTTCTCTTCAACACTTTCAGCCACATCATCTAAAATGGCCTCACTGTATCCTTGAACCATGACTAAAGGCGTTCTTAATTCGTGAGAAATGTTATTAATGAAATCAACTCTCATTCGGTCCAATCGGTATTCTTTAGTCAGGTCCTTTGTAGAGACCAGCATGCCTCGCAACTCACTGGCGTTATCACCGATTAAAGGAAGAATGGTCACTTCATAATAAGTTTCTTCAAGCTCCACAGTGAATTCAGTCGTGCGTTTATTGGTTATTGCTTCATCTAATTTTAGTCCTAAATCGACAAAGTCGCTATGGTTGGAATGGGTTGTTTTATCAACTTGATACTTCGTTAAAAATAAATCCCCCACTGGATTGGATAATAGCAAGGTGCGATCCGAGTCATAATATAAAATACCCGTCTCGATATTGTTCATAATATGAGACAGTAATTCTTTTTCTTGTCTAACGACCGTACGGTTTGTTTCAAGTGAATGACCCATTTTATTCATAGCCATGGCCAGTTCAGCTAAGTCATCTCGCCCGGAAACGGGTAACTGTTGACTAAAATCATCCCTAGCAAAATCAAAGGCAATATTTGTCATGGCATTAATAGGCTCGGAAATAGTCTTTTTCAAATAAATATAATAAAATAGAGCAACAAAGACTTCAGCGATAATAATGCCAATCAATACAGATGTCATGCGTCTTTCCAATGTAACTAAAAAAGATAAGTCCGCATAGGAATAAAATAAAGCTGGTTCATCATCAATGGTTAATGGTTGAACATGAAAGACATGAGGGATATTTTTTCGGTATTCCCTATGTCGATCGGAGCGAATTCTCGTTCGTTCGTTTCGTTGAATATTTTCCAGTACACCTGGTTTATTTTGAATGGTTGCCCGGACCTCATCTGAAAATGACAATAGCCATTCATCATGATTCGGATCGAATTCATCATTTAATAAGACGCCAAAATCAACTTTTGAATGGATACTATTTATTAAGGATAGGTTTTCCAATAAAAAATGTGGATCCGCAACTACTAAGCGTTCCACATTTAATATGATTTCTTCAAAATCATCCATATAATTTTCCTTTACTTGTTCAGCAAAAAATAATCCGTAAAACACACTAGTAAATAAAAAGGAAAATAAAGTAAGGACGAACGTAATCACCCATATCCTAATAGCTATGGCATTTAATTTCATCGGTGTTACTCCTCTTCTTCGTGAGGATATGAGTTCAACTTATACCCAAGGCCCCAAACGGTTTCTATCATTTTGGCAGCAACTTCAGATTCTTTTTTCAATTTTTCTCTGAGACGCTTCACATGTGTATCAACCGTTCTTAAATCACCGAAAAATTCATATTTCCAAACTTCTCTTAGTAATTGTTCACGACCAAAAATTTGATCAGGTGAGGACATTAGATAGTGCAGTAAGTCATATTCTTTAGGTGTTAAATTGACTGTTTTCCCATCAGCAGTCACGCGTCTAGAGTCATTGTCGATTTCCAAGTGAGGCAGTTTCAATGTGTCAGATACATCGCCACTTCCAGCTTTTGAACCTGCGCTGCTCTTTGTCCGTTTGATAATGGCAGCTACTCTTAATACGATTTCTCTTGGACTAAATGGCTTAACGATGTAATCATCCGCGCCAACTTCAAATCCTTGAATACGATTTAGCTCTTCACCTTTAGCAGTTAACATCATAATCGGCGTTTCTTTTTCTTTTCGTAATTCTTCAGCTACTTGAATACCATCCATTTCAGGCATCATCACATCCAAAAGGATTAAATCGTATTCATTTTCCAATGCAAGATCTAACGCAATTCTTCCGTTTTCAGCTTCATCAATACTATAGTCCGCTTTTTCTAAATACATTCTAAGCAAACGTCTGATTCTATCTTCGTCATCTACTACTAATAATCTCTTCTTGTCTTCTTGATTAGTCTCTCCGATCAATTTTAGACACTCCTCTAAGATTTACTCGCATCACTGCAGTACATACCATCTATTCCTTATCTCTTTTTTATTATAACTAAAGAAAGGTGTTTCTTCCAACAATTTCTCTTATTCTTTGCTAATCGTTACTTTCCTCATGAGCTAACTGTTTTAATTTATTGACTTCAAATGGTTTTAATTCACGCCACTCCCCAGACTGTAAGCCTTCTGTAGTCAAGAAACCATAGTGGCTACGGTTTAATTTCTCAACCGGGTGACCAATCGCTTGAAGCATTTTTTTAACTTGGTGATTTTTCCCTTCATGTATCGTTAATTCAATTAAGCTTGTATTTTTCGCCTTATTGATTTCGATAATTCTTGCTTTTGCTGGTCTTGTTTTGTAATTATCAATAAATAAACCTTTTTCAAGTTTAGCAATCGACGACTTATGCACTAAACCTGTCACTTTAGCGACGTAAGTCTTTTCAATACCAAATTTAGGGTGTGTTAATTGATTGGTCAGCTCACCATCATTCGTCATGATTAACACACCTGTTGTATCATAATCTAAACGACCGACCGGATAGATACGTTGTTCAATAGATGAGAAATAATCGACGACTGTCTTTCTACCTTTATGATCAGAGGCGCTCGTGATGACTCCTCTTGGTTTATTAAATAAAAAATACAACTTTTGTTCTTGAGTTATCGGCACATTGTCCACTTCAATGGTATCATTTTTTTTAACAATGAGTCCCATTTCGGTAACGACTTCACCGTTAACTTTTACTCTGCCTTCTTTTATTAATTTTTCTGACCCTCTACGCGAGGCAACCCCAGCATGAGCCATTAATTTTTGTAAACGTTCCATTTATATGTCTTCCCCTTTTCATTTTACAACACCGGCCTTTAAGTTTAACACACTCTTTTATTTAGGACATGTGTGCCAATCTTTAGTAGTCAAAGGAATCCTTAAATAAACGTTCATTTACAAACTCTTCCTCTGCTTCCAGTTCAGGTAATTCAGTTAAATCATTTAGTCCAAAATAATCAAGAAAATAATCGGTTGTGCCATATAAAACGGGTCTTCCGGGAGCGTCTAGTCGTCCGATTTCCTGTATTAAATTTCTTAATTTTAACTTTTGAAGGCTTGATGCTAATTGAACACCTCTTAGCTCTTCTATTTCCATTCGTGTAATAGGTTGTTTATAGGCAATAACTGCTAATGTTTCAACAGACGCTTTACTGAGTTTATTACTCAAAGGTAAATGAGCGTATTGTTGAATAATTGAAGCGTATTCCCTTTTCGTTACTAAACGGTAAGTCTCTGCCGTCTCTATAAGTGTCAGTCCACTCTCTGGTGTGTGCAAGTAATGTTGTTCAAGTCGCTCCAGGCAACGCTTTGCATGATCTGAAGTGGACTTGGTCAGTTGTGCCAGCTCTTTCAAAGAGATGCCTTCTTCACCTGCTACAAATAACAAAGCCTCATATACTGCTAATTCATTCATTAAGTGTCTGACAACCCTTTCGGCTTTCCATCATAATGCCTTCAGCTCAATTTCACCAAAGCTTTCACTTTGTTTGATGGATAGTTTATTTTCTTTTATTAATTCAAGTACAGCTAAGAAAGTTAAGACCACATCTTTTTTTGATGGTCGATTAACTAAATGGCTAAATAGAACGGTTCGATTTGAGTTGAAAATCGTCTCTTTTAACCAGTTTATTTTTTGAGTAACCGTTACTTCTTCCATATCTACCGTAGTAGGAGTCGGTTCTAGCCACTCTTTTCGTTTCATCATGTCACTAAACGCATCGAGTAGATGACGAATATCTAACTCCCCTTCCTTAAGAGGGATGGACTGTTGGTATTGAGTTAGATCGGCTTGGTTTCTGGAATAGTAGACTTCTCTTTCTTCTCTACTCTCACTCAGCTTCGTAGATGTGTATTTTATTTTGCGATAATCAAGCAACCGTTCTTGAAGGCGTTCTAAAGAATCCTCGTTCACATCAAATACTTCGCTCTCTTCTTCCCATGACTCATTTCTCGGAAGGAGTAGCTGGCTTTTGATAGACATCAAAGTGGCAGCCATAACTAAATATTCCCCTGCTACATCGAGCTTCAACAGTTGCATGGCGCGTATATAATCCAAATACTGTTCAGTAATTTCTTTAATTGGAATATCGTAAATATCTATCTCTAACTTGTTTATCAGATGAAGGAGTAAATCTAATGGCCCTTCAAAGACATCCAGGCTGACGTTCCATTTGTCGTTCATCTGTCTTCCTCTTTTTCTTATTCAGTCTCACGTTCATGATCACTATCTTCTGACTGTTTCTGCCATTTACTTATTAAAGAAGACGTTTTAAGGGTTCCGACAACTTTTCTCGGCGAAAACTTTTCGGATAAAGCAGATAATATATCAAAAGCCATCCCTTCTTCTCGGTAAGATGGATTAATGGCAATGTGTCTCAGTAGAATCAGTTCTTCATCTACTTCAATACCCACGACTCCAGCCATATCTCCCGTTTCGTCACTCTTCCATAAATAAAGTTGTCTGTTTTCTTCTTGATTGTACCAATCCATTTCGTTTGTTAAACGATGGGTGTCTTTTAAATCTGGCACGTAAGATAGCAGTCCCATTGTAATTTTATGGTAGTCTGCTTTAGATCTAACCAACATCTAAAGACCTCCTAAAGTCCGTTATCTATGCTGTTTTCTAATCGAAGAAAATCTGCATAGGTTTCTCTTCGTATAGCTAAAAAGTCTTTTCCATTCTCGACAAAAACCACAGCTGGGCGTGGCAGACGATTGTAATTGCTTGCCATTGAATACCCGTAAGCTCCGGTACTAAATACGGCCAAGAGGTCTCCTGTCGTTGTTTCAGGCAAAGACAGATCCCATATCAACATGTCACCACTTTCACAGGCTTTCCCTGCAATAGAAACCGTTTCTGACTGATCTGCTTCTACTTTGTTAGCCAATACCCCGGTGTATTCTGCTTGATAAAGAGCTGGTCTAATATTATCAGCCATCCCACCATCCACAGTGACGTATTTTCGTACAGAAGGGATTGTTTTGTTTGTGCCAATGGAATAAAGTGATGTACCAGCCTCACCGACAATACTTCTACCCGGTTCAATCCAGATCTCCGGCAAAGGCAAATCATTTTCTTTTGCTTGTTCACGAACGGCACCCATTATAGCGTTGGCATAGTCTTTCAAAGGTCTTGGTTCATCCTTATCCGTATAGCGGATACCAAACCCACCGCCAACGTTTAATACAGACAAGTCGAAATCAAAGCGATTAGCCCAGTCTTTCGAACTGGCCATCAATTTCTTGATAACTGCTTCATAGCCGGTTACTTCAAATATTTGAGAACCGATATGAGCGTGTAGACCAATAGTATTGAGACGTGATAAGTCACTTAATCGGATGATGGCCTCTTCTACTTGGTTAGAAGCTAAATCGAAACCAAATTTCGAATCTTCTTGACCGGTAGTAATGTATTCATGAGTATGGGCTTCTATACCCGGTGTCACTCGTATGAGCACATCAACTGTTGTATCGAGTTCCTCGGTCAATTCATTGATCATCTCGATTTCTCTGAAATTATCTACAACGATACACCCTACTTTATAGGATAACGCTTCTTTTAATTCTTGGTAAGATTTGTTGTTTCCATGAAAATGGATACGCTCCGATGGGAATCCAGCGTGAATCGCTAAATGCAATTCGCCACCGGATACGACGTCAAGCGATACATCTTCTTTAGCTAGTAGTTGATATAAAGCTAATGACGAAAATGCTTTACTGGCATAGGCGACTTGAGTCCCTTTCTCATACGAGCGAAACGCGTCCTTGAAGGTATTGATTTTGTTTTTCACTAAAGCAATATCATACACATATAAAGGTGTACCATAGTTTTTTGCTAACTCTGTTGCGTCTAATCCACTTATTTCAAGATGGTTGTCCGCATTTACTGCCATATTCTCTACTAGTCTATTTTTAAATTGGTTAGTCATAGAGTCCCACATTTCTTTCTAGATTTTCTTTCATTTTAATCTGTTAGTTTCTATTCATCACTGATTATCATACATTTTAATAGACCAAAAATCAAATTCAGATGGAAAAGAATGCGATTTTGACAGCCAAACATTCAATAGACAGGTGCACAAAGAAGCGTGTCAAATTGAAGACTGCCATAAATAGAAAAAGGGAGCGAAAGTAACTTACCTTTCGCTCGACTTCTCTTTATTACATTTTTGAAATGGCTGTCTTAACAAGAGACTTGAATGATTCTCTTACTTTTGTTGTGACTTCAACGACTTCTTCATGGTTCAAGCTTTCTTGCATGCCTGCTGCAAAGTTTGTAATACATGAGATGCCGGCTACTTTCATATCAGCATGTCTCGCCACAATCACTTCGGGAACAGTTGACATACCAACGGCATCTCCACCCATTGTGCGGACCATTCTGACTTCGGCTGGCGTTTCATAAGTTGGACCAGTTAGTCCCATGTATACACCATGCTTGATATCAATACCCAACTCTTTAGCTGAGTCTTCAACCAATTCTTGATAGCCTTTATCATAGGCTACACTCATATCTGTAAAGCGAGGGCCTTGATTGGCATCATTAGGACCTAGTAATGGGTTGCCGCCAGTCATGTTGATGTGATCGGTAATAATCATTAAGTCGCCCGGTTTGAAGGTTTCATTGACTCCTCCAGCAGCGTTCGTTACAACCACTGATGAAACGCCTAAAGCTTTCATTACTCGCACAGGAAACGTGACTTCTTGTAACGAATAGCCTTCGTAAAAGTGGAAACGACCTTGCATAGCGATGACTTTCTTACCGCCTAGCATGCCATAGACCAAATGACCAGCGTGTCCTTCGACAGTAGAGACTGGGAACTCAGGAATATCTTCATATGGAACGGCAATAGCCTCTTGTGCCTCATTAGCCAAGTCACCTAAGCCTGATCCTAGAATTAAACCGACTTCTGCATCAACCATTCCTTTTTCTTTCAAAAATGAAGCGGCTTTGTTAACCGATTCAATATACTTTTCATCCATTTTATTATCTCCTTTAATCTTCTTCCTTATTCTTCAGTCAAACTCTTTAAGAAACTCTCTCCAAAGCCAGTGTCACTTACATTAAAATTATCAGCAATGGTCGCACTAATATCAGCAAAATAACCTTGTGGCAGAGCTTTTCCGCCATTAAACCGTGGAGAATAAGCCATTAACGGTACATATTCACGTGTGTGATCGGTTCCATGGTGTGTTGGGTCATTCCCATGATCCGCAGTTAAGATGAGTAAATCGTTCTCTCTCAGCGCTTCCATTAGTTCTGGCATACGCGCATCAAAATCTTCCAATGCTTGCTTGTAGCCTTCCACATTACGTCTATGACCGTACAGTGCATCGAAATCTACTAAGTTAGTGAAACTTAAACCAGTGAAGTCTTTTTCCATTACGTCTAAGAGCTTGTCCACTCCGTCCATATTGGATGTGGTACGAACAGATTCTGTTATCCCTTTTCCGTTAAAAATATCATCAATCTTACCAACAGCAATAACATCTTTTCCGCCTTCTTTTAGATAATCCAAAACGGTATCTCCAAAAGGATCAAGGGCATAATCATGACGATTGCTTGTACGAGTGAAGTTCCCTGGTTCTCCTATATAAGGACGAGCGATAATTCGACCAATCATATAAGGGTCATCTTTCGTAATTTCTCTCACGTATTCACAAATCTCATATAATTCTTCTAAAGGAATAATTCCTTCATGAGCAGCAATTTGTAAAACGGGATCGGCGGATGTATAGACAATTAAATCACCAGTTTCCATTTGGTGTTTGCCGTATTCGTCAAGTATTTCAGTCCCAGAAGCTGGTTTGTTACCAATAATTTTGCGACCAGTCTGGTCCTCAATTTGTTTAATTAATTCCTCTGGAAAACCATTAGGAAATACTCGGAATGGGGTTTTTATATGAAGTCCCATAATTTCCCAGTGTCCAGTCATCGTATCTTTCCCAACAGATTTTTCTTCTAGCTTGGTATAAAAGCCTTTGCTCGTATCGACAGGATCAATTCCTTTTAACGGGGCAATATTTCCTAAACCTAGTGATTGCATAAAAGGCACGTTTAAACCTGCTTGTTCAGCAATATGTCCAAGAGTATGTGAGCCTTCGTCATTAAATTCTTTAGCATCAGGTGCTTCACCAATACCAACAGAATCTAAAACAACTAAATGCACGCGTTCAAATGTCATAATGTTTCCTCCTCAATTGTCATAGTTTTAGAATAATTCAGCTCTTGATAAATTGCAAGACATGTTAACCTTTATACACCTTTATGAATAATATTTAATCTATTACTCATGAAAGGTCTGACTTATGCTCTTGGGTGGTAATGTGAATAAATGTCTTTTAGCCGGTGCTTTGTGATGTGCGTATAAATTTGCGTTGTTGACACGTCAGAATGCCCGAGTAATTCTTGAACCACCCTCAAATCGGCACCGTTTTCCAGCAAATGCGTAGCAAAGGAGTGTCTCAACGTATGAGGCGATATGTTTCCGGAAATACCTGCCGTTTGAGCTAATTGCTTTAAGTTTTTCCAGATACCTTGTCTAGTTAACGGCGTGCCTCTTGCATTTAAAAAGATAATAGGTGATTCTTTTACTGCTTTCTTCATCAATAAGGGTCTAGTTGTAGTCAAATAATAATCCAACCATTTTGCAGCCTGTTCTCCTATGGGAATAAGTCGTTCTTTGTTTCCTTTACCAACGACTTGAATCAGTTTCATGGATAAATGGATATCGTCGACAGTTAAACTCGTCAATTCAGAGATTCTGAGACCCGTTGCATACAGCACTTCTAAAATCGTTCGATCTCTGACACCGATAGGTTTAGACGTGTCTGGCGTTTGAATTAAACGCTCAATGTGATCCATCGAAATAATTTTAGGTAGCGTCTCTGCTTTTTTAGGTGTTTTCACAAATAACATCGGATCTTCATCCGTTATATTCTCCTGCTTTAAAAATTGATGAAACTTCCTAAGGCTCGAAAACATTCGGATAATGGTATTATCCGATTTCTTTGCTTTTTTCTCATCGCTAAAATAATTGAGAAGGAGATAGCGATCTATCTCCTTCCACTCTTTAATTTGATTTTTTTCTAAATAAAGAAGGTATTGTTCGATATCTCTTTTGTAGCTATCGACGGTGTTTTCAGCCAAGCCTTTTTCAATAATTAAAAAAAGAAGGTACTCATCAAGTGGGTTTCTGTCTAACATTATCTTACTCCCTCGCTTCTTTTCCTTGACTGACTGAGCACACTTTACAGTAGCCGTGGAAGGTCAAGCGATGATCTTTTACTATAAACTGGTATTCTCTTTCGATTTCTAGCTCAATCTCTAACAACATGTCATTTTTTACTTCTTCTATTTTACCGCACTTCATGCATAATAAATGATGGTGTTGATGCTTTTCGTTATTTAAGTTTAAATCATAACGAGCAATGCCATCTTGAAACGTTAATTTATTGATTACTTGAAGCTCTGTTAAAATTTCAAGTGTCCGATAAACGGTTGCGAGACCTATACCGGTATTTTTTGCTTTAACCAGCATGTAAATTTCTTCTGCACTTAAATGATCTTTTTCTTTCTCCAGAAGAACTTCTACCGTCAGTTCTCTTTGAGGGGTCAATTTAAAACCAGCATCATGTAATGTTTTTCGGACGAGTTTAAATGAAGAATCTAGATTGTTCATAACGAGCTCCCTTATTCTGAGATAGATTAAAATGACTATAATTAGAACGTATGACGTCAGCACATTCGATTATAATCATTATAAAATAATCCCCCATTTTCCTCAACCTTTAATCGAGCGTCATATCTTCATCCGGCTCTTTAATTAAATGTGTGTACTCGTCGTCTTGATTAACCAAGCCGTGCTTCATAAGACGACCAACTGCACGTTTAAATTGAGCTTTACTAATCCCAAACTGTTTTTTTATGTCTTCGGGATTTGATTTATTGTGATAAGGAATGCGTTTGTCTTCTGATCTCTTAAGCATTTCTAAAAGCATCATCGCATCTTCTTCCATTACTTCATGTGCTCTAGGTTTTAGTGACGCATAAAGCACGCCGTCTTCTCTAACGCCAATCACACGACCTTCTACCCTTTGACCTAAACGCGGCTCGGCTTCACGCTCGCTCGGGTGAATAAATAGAATATACCCATCGTCTGTCATCGCATATGTTCCACTCATCTTCAATTGAAACGCGTAACCCGCTACGTTTTGATTGTGCATGTCTTTTGAACCTTCAATGTACTGATCAAAAAACTGTTCCTCATCTGCAAGTTGACCCCATATTCGGTCTTTGTCATCGACTGTAATAGATAAATAGAGTTTGTCGCCTTCTTTTGGCCATAATCTTCCTTCTGCGGGAAGGTCGTCCATTGAGACAACGACATCTTTTTCTTCCCAGCCCACATTAACAAAAACGCCCAAGCGACGGTTAACCTTAACCACTTCTCCCCATCCAAAATAATTTGGGCGAATATCTGGAATAGTCGTTGTTAGAACGAGCTGATCATCTTGATTGCTGTAGGTGAAGCCGGTAACGACCTCTCCGATGTCATAGTCTTTTTCGGATAGTAATCGGTAAGTTAGGCCATTTTTTTGCACGAATGTCTCTTTATTATTTTTGTCTATTACAATGGCTGTTAGTTCGGTTGCTAAATCAGTGTTCATGTAATCAATCTCCTTTACAAATAAAAAAAATGAGACAAGGCCAGGATTCGATGTTGAAGGAACATATCCATCCTACCTTTTTCGAATCCTGTGACCTTATCTCATCAGGTGTTTATTGCTTTAATTTAAATGAATTAGATGGCAGTTGTTGCACCGCGGTAAATAATACCACGTCTTGCATCGACTGTAATTAACTCATCTTGTTCAATAATCTCAGTTGCGTTTTCTGCTGATACAATCACAGGAATACCCATGGCAATACCAATAACTGCTGCGTGAGAGGTTAATCCGCCTTGTTCAACAACAATAGCAGCTGATTTTTCAATAGCAGGCAAGTAGTCTTTGTCAGTGTTTTTAACTACTAGAATGCCACCTTCAATAGCGCGTTCTAGTGCTTCTTCTGCTGAATTGGCTACAATGGCTTTACCAATAACAGATTCTGATCCAACGCCTTGACCGCTAGTTAGCTTTGACCCAATTAATTGAATCTTCATCACGTTTGTTGTTCCACGTTCACCAACAGGTACACCAGCAGTAATAATAATCAAGTCGCCTTCTTTAGCGAATCCTTTTTCTACTGTTGTTTGAGTGGCTAAGTTGAACATATCATCTGTAGATGTTGGTTTTTCTGAAACTGTAGGTTGTACTCCCCACTGTAGAGCTAATCCACGAGCTGTTTCTTCGCTAAAGGTAACAGCTAAGATATCAGCTTTTGGTCTGAATTTAGAAATCATACGAGCGGTATGTCCCGATTCAGTTGCTGCTACAATTGTATTGATATTTAAGTTTTTAGCTGTGTGTCCAACGGCTTGACCAATTGCTTCAGTCATGTCCGTTTGGTCATACGCTTTAAGTGCGAAAGCATCTTGATTAATTAATGCACTTTCCGTTCTAACGGCAATGTTATACATGGTTTGTACTGCTTCAACTGGGTAATCACCAGCAGCTGTTTCACCTGATAACATGATAGCATCTGAACCATCAAAAATAGCGTTCGCTACGTCTGACGCTTCTGCACGTGTTGGACGTGGGTTTACTTGCATAGAATCAAGCATTTGAGTAGCTGTGATAACTGGTTTACCAGCATTGTTACATAGACGAATCATACGCTTTTGTACAACAGGAACGTCTTCAGTTGGAATTTCTACACCTAAATCTCCACGAGCAACCATTAAACCATCTGAAATCGCAATGATTTCTTCAAGGTTATCTACACCTTCTTGGTTTTCAATTTTAGGGATGATTTGAACGTGCATTTTATCTTGCTGCTCAAGAATTTCTTTGATTTCTAATACGTCTGATGTACGTCTAACGAAAGAAGCAGCAATGTAGTCAACGTTGTTATCTAAACCAAATTGAATGTCTGATCTGTCTTTCTCAGTTAATCCTGGCAAGTTAACTGAAACACCAGGTACGTTTACACCTTTTTTGTTTTTCAATGTTCCCGTGTTTTGAGCAACAGTGACGATGTCATTGTTTTCGTGATCCAAATCAGTTACTAGCA
Source organism: Alkalibacterium sp. MB6 (assembly GCF_009935905.1). GTDB lineage: Bacteria > Bacillota > Bacilli > Lactobacillales > Carnobacteriaceae_A > Alkalibacterium. Next base: position 140,098 of record NZ_PREX01000002.1, read on the forward strand.
AGTTAATCAAGCCATCGTCTAATAGAATGCTTGATCCTGGAGTGACGTCGTTAATGAGGTCTGAATAAGACACTGAAAAGCGCTCAGCAGTTCCTTCAACTTCAGTCATGGATACGCGAACTGTTTCACCTTTTACAAGGCGGATCGCTCCATCAACCATTGTATGCGTTCTGATTTCTGGTCCTTTTGTATCAAGCATGATTCCAACCATTTTACCGGTACGTTTAGACGCTTCACGGATGTTGTTGATACGGTTTAAATGCTCTTCGTGGTCTCCATGTGAAAAGTTCAAGCGGGCAACGTTCATCCCTGCATCGATTAATTTCACTAATGTATCTATCTCTTCACTGGCTGGTCCAATGGTACAAACAATCTTTGTTTTCTTCATTATATTACTCTCCTATTTATAAGATTTTTTACATTATTTAAAAACATGTGTGGTTACTTTCAGTCTATTAACTGGAAATTTCTTCATTTAATTTAAATAGATTCATATTAGGCGTGTGTTTCATGTTATCTAAGGTATCAACTATATCATGAACAACGATGTCTTCATTTTGAATACCTAAACTGACACCACCGGTTCCCTCTTTTAATAAGTCAACCGCTCTTGCTCCAAACATTGAAGCTAATACTCTGTCTCGAGCTGTAGGTGATCCACCACGCTGAATGTGCCCTAATACGGATACACGTACATGGAAATTGTCAATGGCATCCAATTTTTCTGCGAACTCGCTTCCGCCCATGACACCTTCTGCCAATATAATGATTGTGTGTTTCTTACCTTTTTCTCGTCCATCACGAATGTTATCAGCAACTTTCATAATATCAAAGCCTTTTTCAGGAATGATAATTTGCTCAGCGCCACTTGCGACACCTGTCCATAAAGCAATATCTCCTGCATCTCTACCCATGACTTCGATTACAAAAGTACGAACGTGAGATGTTGCTGTATCACGAATTCTGTCAAGTGCATCTAAAACAGTGTTAATAGCTGTGTCAAATCCAATCGTGTAGTCAGTACCAGGAATATCATTGTCAATTGTTCCGGGTAGTCCAACACAAGGGAAGCCGTGTTTCGTTAAGGCATAAGCACCTCTATACGAACCATCTCCTCCAATTACAACGAGTCCTTCAATACCAAATCGTTTGAGTTGTTCAATCCCTTTTAACTGTCCTTCTTCAGTAGCAAACTGAGGGTATCTAGCTGAGTATAAAAATGTTCCTCCACGTTGAATCATATCTCCAACGTCTCTACGGGATAGTTTTCTAATGTCTCCAGCTACTAAGCCGGCGAATCCATAATTGACTCCGTACACTTCCATACCTTCGTAAAGTGCTTTTCTGACTACTGCTCTAATAGCAGCATTCATTCCAGGAGCGTCTCCACCACTTGTTAGAACGCCTATTCTTTTCATTCGTTATCCACCTTCACTACAATTATTCTCTCTTCACTTAATAGTGTCTATAACTATAATAATAAAGATATGTAAAACATCTCAAGACATAACCATTGATAATAGTGTCTTTCAACTGTTTCACTTTGATTCATCAAATATTTTACACCCATTACATATCTTATCACTTTTAAGCACAATTGTCTCACTAAATCTTCTAATTCACTTCATTAGTTTTCAAGAAGAAGCCTTGTTCTTAAGTTTTACATTGTCTTTTCCAATAATGTCTTCAATCTTTAGAATGACATTTGGAGCTGTCGATACATTGTAACTTTGTTTCAATACGTCTGTTTTTTTTGATTGCTCATCATAGATAATGACTGTCGCTTGACCAGAATGGTCTTGCAATATATTAAGGATTGCACCGAACTGCTCCTTTTGTTCGGGGAGGTTGGTAAACCTCAAAAACAACTGCTCACCTGGAGTCGGATTATCTATAGTCATGTCTTCAATCGCTGTCAGTTTAGAGGTCAATACAGTTAATCTGCCTTTTTTCCATTCGGCTTTTCCCTCTAACAAAATAGTGGGCTGATCTTTAATTAATTTTCCGTATTTTCTATAATCCGTTGGAAACAAAATACACGTAGCTTCACCTGTCGAATCGGTTATATCGACAAAAGCCATCGGTTCCCCTCTTTTTGTCTGTATTTTTTTTATTGCTGTAATGGAGACAATAAACGTGTTGTACTGATTAGTCGCCGCTTCCAACAAATAGACGGCTTTTTTCTGCTTTCTTATCTGTTCATACTGTTCCGTTGGATGCCCTGATAAGTAAAAATCGGTTGCTTCGTATTCTTGATTTAATTTTTCTTCCAACGTCTGATCTGGCCTTCTCTCGTAGCGAGGAGCTAAAGATTCGAACAGTTCGATATTACCTTTACTCATGGTTACGCTATTTAGCATCGGTTCAAGTGACTGACTAAGGGTATTCCTATTTTCCCCCAATCCATCGAAACAGCCCGCATGAATCATTGGAAGCAGATACTGTTCTTTTCTCCAACGGTTATCTATTCGATTGATAAACGACAGTAAGTCCTTGAATGGGCCATTGGTTCGCCTTTCATTTATCATATGGTAAATGAAATCTTTTCTCAAACCCTTAATGATATCAAAACCAAAACAGATCTGTTGATTTTTAACTGTAAAGCTAGCCCCGCTCTCATTAATTCTCGGCGGAACAATAGGAATAGAGCGTCGTTTGGCTTCCAACATATAGAGCCTTAGTTTATCTTTATTATTGGCGCTTGCTTTCATTAAGGATACGAAGAAGGCTGCTGGGTAATGTGCTTTGAAATAGGCAAGCTGGAAAGCTAATTTAGAGTAAGATACCGCATGAGACCGATTGAAGCCATAATTGGCAAATCGTTCAATGTGATTATAGATTTGAGTCGCCGTTTCTTCTGTATACCCTCTTTGTTTGGCACCTGCAACAAACTCCTTGCGCCCCGCATCTATCTCTGATTTGATCTTTTTAGAGATGGCACGTCTTAATAAATCGGCTTCAGCTAATGTGTAGCCCGCTATTTGAGAAGCCACTTTCATGACTTGCTCCTGATAGACCATAACCCCATACGTCACACCAACTATATCTTTTAGATCCTCATGCACATAGTCAATTGGCTCTTTACCTTTTTTTCGATTAATATACGTGTCAATTTGTTCCATTGGACCTGGACGATACAAGGCATTCACTGCCACGATATCTTCGAAGGTAGTGGCTTCCAATTTTCTTAAGACATTTTGTATGCCGCTTGATTCGAATTGAAAAATCCCATTTGTGTCTCCCTTTTTAAACAAGTCGAGTGTGAGTGAATCATTAAGATCAATTGAATCAATCTTTTCTTTTATACTACCTTTAAGCTCGGGTGTATTTGTCAAACAATCGGCGAGGATGGTTAAGTTTTTCAATCCTAAAAAGTCCATTTTCAATAAACCAACCGCTTCAACATCATTCATCGCAAATTGAGTCAACGCCATGTGTCCATTTCCTTCTAGAAGCGGAGTGGATTCAACCAAGGGATTCTTAGAAATAACAACCCCTGCTGCATGTGTGGAGACATGACGTGGAAGCCCTTCAAGACTAAGAGCGATTTTAAATAGTGTTTTATTTAACTCACTCTCTGATACAAGTTCCCTTAAACTCGTTGATTGCTTGTAGGCGAGTTTTAAAGTCATCCCCAACTGATTAGGTATTGCTTCTGACCATTGCTTTAGTTGAATCGTCGTCAACCCTAATATTCTGCCGGTGTCTCTAATAGCCATCTTGGCCGCAAATGTTCCAAACGTCGCAATTTGAGCCACATGTTCACTGCCATAAGTGTTTAAGACGTATTCAAGTATTAATTCACGTTTATTATCAGGAAAGTCCAAATCAATATCTGGGAGTGAATACCGTTCTTCATTTAAAAACCTGTCAAAGAGTAAATTGTATTTAATTGGATCAACATCAGTAATGTTCAGCACATAAGACACCAATGAACCAGCTGCAGATCCCCTACCGGATCCAGTAACGATGTTGTTTCGGTGAGCATAGGCCATTAAGTCCCAGACGATTAAAAAGTAGTCTGCAAAGCCCATTTTTATAATCGTCGTCAGCTCTTTTTCCAATCGACTAGTGTAGTTATCTGAACTGTTCGGGACTCTTATAGCTAGCTGTTTCTTTGCTAGTTCTTTAAGAAAGTCTTCGGAAGACACGTTATTCGGTGTTTTATACTTCGGTAAAACTGGACTCCAGTTAAATTCAATATAGCAGTCATCTGCAATTTTTTGAGTATTTATTACGGCTTCTGACAATCTGTATTGATTGTATAAAGAAAGCACTGCCTCTTCTTCTCTTAAATTGGCATTTTGCTTTCCATTACTAAGCTCTTGATAGTCCACATTAGCCTGATTATCTATAGCTCGCATTACTTTCAAAGATGCGGCATCCTCTTTGTCTGAGTAGTAGACTGGTTCACTCACCACTAAAGGCAAATGAAGTTGTTTAGAGATAGCTTGAATGGCATCCAATTCAGTTTCGGATGTGGTAGTCATGTCCAGTCCAATGTAGGTATCTTTTCGTTTTTCTATAGACATTAAAAATGACTCATGACTCATGAGCGTTTTAAAATCATCTGTATAGGACGGAATAATGGTGATGATGTCCTCTGTGTACTGCCCTAACACTTTTGGTGTTATCTTCTCTTTATGTAACATAATGGCACTGGAGAGTGCTAGAAGAGACTGATAGCCGGCTTTATTTTTCGCAAGCAACACCATAGGCTGTATGATGTCTTCATCAGCTTCCAACGAGACACTAAGGTCAATCGTCAAACCAATAATAGGCTTAATCCCATGAGCTTTAGCTGTTTTGTAAAATTCCACTGCGCCATGCATGACATGCTTATCTGTCAGTGCCAGTGCTGTATACCCCATGTCTTTTGCTCGTTTAACAAGCTTTGGAATGGTAATGGTACTGTTTAAAAGTGTATATGAACTCATGATGTGTAAAGGAGTATACCCCATATTTATCACCTTTCGGCTTATCTTTTATAGTGCATAATGATTTGTGCTGTCTCCTTAGTTTATAGGAGAATCCAAAAACTCTCAACAAAGTGTTTGGATTTTTACCAAAACCTTTGCTGAGAGTTTGTTTATCTGATGCCCAATGCGATTCGCGCGTAACGGCTCATTCTGGTTGTATCCCACGCAGGGTACCATACCAATTTGACATCCGTTTCAGTAATTTCAGGTATTGTTTTCATTGCATTTAAAATATCTTCAGTTATAACGTCAGCTAAAGGACAACCCATCGTTGTCAGTGTGATTTTCATTTCACAATAACCACCGTTAAACACATTGACCTCATACACAAGACCTAGGTTGACTATATCAATCCCTAACTCCGGATCGATGACTTGTTCCATGGCTTGGGTAATACGATGTTTAATATCGTTTATGTCTTCTTCAGTCCATACCGTTCTTTCTTCGCTCATGAAATTCCCTCCCTTACTCGTTTATATAATACCACATATCTTGCTCTTTGTTTACTTATTTACAAACAATTTGTTGAACGTTTAATGGCAGTTTAATCGCCTATGCGTTTCTTATTCCTAAATATACAAAAGCATAACTCTTTGCTATACTGTTAAGAAGTAAGTTTAAACCGCCAGAGGGGGAGAAATAGTTTGAAAAGAAAATTGATTGCACTAGATTTAGATGGCACCACTTTAACTAATGAGTCACTCATTAGTTCTGAAACGAAAACGATCTTAACAGATTTAAGAAAACAAGGTCATATAGTATCAATCGTCACAGGACGTCCCTTTAGAAACAGTTATTATTACCATGATGAATTGAAATTGGACACACCCATTGTTAACTTTAATGGGGCTTGGTGTCACCATCCCAATGACAAAGACTGGTCCCATCAATATTATAAGACCTTGAGTAAAGACTTGGCTTTGTCTATGCTGTCATTAAAAGATCATCCAGAAGTACAGCTAATTGCTGCTGAGTCCCACGATAAGATTTATGTTGAGGGGAATTTTATTCCTTACCCAGACTTCTTTCCTGAGGGTATTGAGTTAAGTGAAAAATTATCAACCGAGTTTTTACTAGAGGATCCCTTATCGGTTGAGATTTTCACTTCAACAATTGCTTATCAACCAATCATCGAGCAAAAAATCATTGATTTGTATCATGATACGGTTGAAGTCCGTACGTGGGGCGGGCAAACCCCTTGTTTGGAAGTCGTCGCTGCCGGCGTGCAAAAAGCGATGGGTGTCGAACGTATAGCTGACTATTACGGCATTCATAGAAGTGATATTTTAGCCTTTGGAGATCAAGAAAACGATTATGAAATGATTCAATATGCTGGTCACGGTGTTGTTATGCAAAATGGCATTACTCGATTAAAAGCGATAGCCGATGATGTGACTACTTATTCCAATGATCAAGATGGCTTAGCTCGTTACTTGAAAGATTATTTTTATTAATAACAGAGCATCGCTTGTTTCCCACTTTACTTGAAGGTGAACATTTTAAGTCAACGTCAAAAAACGAACACGACTCATAGGATACTGATTCACCGGTATCCTTAGCCGTGTTCGCTTTTTTGTCTAGTTAGATTGTGGCTGATCATCCAATAGTAATTCTTCAGTCGCAATTTTAGCAGAAAGCAAGACAATGGGGACACCTGCTCCAGGGTGAGTGCTACTACCTGTAAAGTACAGATTGTCTGTATGCTTAGCTTTTGCTTGTGGACGTAAGTGATTACTTTGAGTTAATGTCGGTCTTAAACCAAATGTTGCTCCATTATATGCATTAAAGCGTTGCTCAAAGTCGACAGGCGTTGTATACGATTCAGATATAATATCTTCTTCTACCGTTTCAAAGCCTTCAATCGTCTTCAGTTTGTTAATGACTTGGTTGCGGTAATACTGAATCGTTTCTTCATTCCATTCGTATTCAGCCGTTGACAGATCAGATACAGGAACAAGGACATACAAGCCATCTTTTCCTTCAGGTGCCAATGTTGGGTCCATTTTAGAGGCAATGTATACATAAAAGGATGCTTTGTCTAATAATTTCCCACTGAAAATGTCGTCCAAGTTGCGGTCTAAATCATTGGAGAAGATAAAATTGTGGACATAATCCACTTTATCATACTTTCTATCCATACCAAAATACAAAACAAAACATGAACACGAGTACTTCATGGAATCTATTTTCTTATCTGTGTACTTCCCTTTTGCTTCTGTATCTTTTACTAAATTTTTCATTGCATAAGGGAAGTCAGCATTACACATGACGAAATCTGACAATATCTGTTCCCCGTTTAGTTGAATCCCTTTAGCTTGTTTATTCTCGATGAGAATATGTTCAACCGGAGCATTATAGTGAACGGTACCCCCAAGTTCTTTGAACAAGCGTTCCATTGCGCTAGCCATAGTATACATGCCACCCTTAATGAACCAGACACCATATAAATACTCAATCATCGGAATGATTGTGTAAAGAGACGGTCCATTATTAGGCGATATTCCTATGTATAAAGTTTGGAAACTTAATATTTGCTGAAGCCTCTTATCTTTTACATATTTGGCAATCATATGGTTGGCACTATCAAAGGTTTTTAGTTTTCTTGCTTGATTAATCATAAAAGGATTATAAAAGTCCTTGGCGTTTCTAAATGGACGCTGTAAAAAATGATCTTTGGCTATGATATATCGCTCATAGATATCTTTTAAATAAGACAAGAAACCAGCAGCATCTTCGTCACTCAAGTCTTCTAATTGAGCCATCAACTTAACTAAATCAGAGGATACGTCTATTTTTTCGTCATCGAAATAAGCCGTATACATCGGATCAAGTCTTTCCATCGGGATATAATCATCTGGGTCTCTTCCGGCTAATTCAAATATTTCCTTATAAAGTGCAGGCATCATAACAATACTTGGACCCAAATCGAAAGTAAATCCGTCTTTCTTAATTTGGTGCATTTTGCCGCCGGGCATGCTTTCTTTTTCGTAAAGAGTCACGTCATAGCCTGCGTGTTGCAGACGAATCGCACTCGCTAACCCTGCAACTCCTGCACCAATAACACTTACGGTCTTCTTCATTCTTCTCCTCCAATATCATAAGCATCTCTTTTATTTCGTTCACTGTCATCTTTTTTTGTTAAGACACCGTCTTTCATCACGTAAACGGAATCACAGAAATCAGTCAATCTCTCATCATGAGTAACCATGATTGTGGCTTTGTTATTTTCTTTGGTCTCTCTAGATAATATCTTGACTACTTCATAAGCACGTTCCGTATCCAGACTTGCAGTAGGTTCATCCGCTAAAATAACCGATGGACCATGGTATAACGCACGTGCAATAGCTGCTCGCTGTCTTTCACCACCAGATAAATCGGATGGGTATTTATCCATTAAGTCTTCTATACCTAAATTAGACAATAGTGATGTGACACGCTCAGATTCAAAAGATGACTTTTCAATTTTATTTACCAATTTCAATTGATCCTTTATAGTTAAAAAGGGTATTAAATTTGAAGCCTGTAAAATAAACCCAATTTCTTTAAATCTCATCTTTGCACGTTCTTTTTCAGTTAACTCACTAAATGTGTCTTCATTTATAAAGACTTCACCTTCAGTAGGTGTTTGCAAACCTCCGATGATGGTGAGCAAGGTACTTTTACCTGATCCACTTGGTCCGATAATCGCTGTAAACTCGCCAGCTTCTACCGAGAAATCGGTTTTCTTCAACGCTTCTATTTCTTTTCTACCATCATTAAATACTTTTGTTATACCTTTTAAATCGATTAATTTCATGTCCTGTCTCCTATCTCATCAGTTAAATGGTGAAACAACTGCCTCTTTAACCAATAGCTTCTAACGGATCGATTTTCACAACAGCTCGTACAGAGAAGAATGCCCCAATTAATGCACAGACAATGAGCAAGGTTGTAATGCCTGCTAGAAATAGCACATTATTTTGATACGGTACCGCAGCAGGCAGTAACATACCTGTGATTAAAGTTAATGCCAACCCAGTCCCCACACCAAATACGGTTAATAAAAAGGTCTGACCCACTACTGATTTAGATATATAACTTGTTGAGATGCCTTGAGCTTTCATTACTCCCAACATAGATGATTTTTGAAGGGTTAAGACATAAATGAAAATACCTATGACCATCGCAGCAATAAGAACCAAGAACCCAATCATTAATCCGAAAGTCAGAACTTGAGCATTGTAGCCAGGTAAATTGGATATAAATTCACTGACTGAATAGAGTTCTAAATCTTCACCATTCAAGTCGATACCTTCTAAACTATCTCCTTCACTACGTACAACTATCGCACTAATGATCTCATCTTCCCGTTCTCCAAAACCACTTGCACGGATCGATTGATAGGTTTCATGATTAGTGTAGAGAACTGGCGAAACGTTGAATTTAGCATCTTCAGTAAAGCCGGTAATTGTAACCGTCGTATCCACCCCTGCCAATTTCAGTTCGTCTCCCACTTCGAATGCTTCTTCTTCTTTCAAGCTAATATCTGCGATCACTTCATAGGAGTCATTAAAATTCTCTCCTTCAACAAGGGAAGGATAAATAAAACTATCTTCGTCTATACCAAAAAATGTAACATTCACTTTTTGATCATCATCATTTTCTTGCCCTTCTAACGTAACAACGTTAGACGTGATGCCTAAACTGGCCTTATCTCCAGCTTCAATATCTTCAATCGTTTCTCTTGCAAACATTGACATATTGACGTTTAAATTGGAATCTTCGGCCAACACAATTCCGTCTGCCTCCCATTTATCGACACTTGATCTATTCTCCTGAGCTAGCCCATAAGCAAGTCCAGTTAAGAAAAAAACTAAATAGGAAACAAGTACAACGACTCCAATAATGAGTGCGAATCGTTTTTTTGAATACACTTGTGTTTTGCAAGATAAATGTTTAGAAAATTGCAATGAAAAGTTAAGAACTTTGCCAACCACTTTTAGTTCAATTATTT
>NZ_PREX01000030.1 GCF_009935905.1 Alkalibacterium sp. MB6
ATGAGGGAGGCAAAAAAGAAAACGGTCTTGAACGATTATACACCTTATAAAATTTGTTTAAAAAAGTGTTGACAGACCACTCTATTAGGATGCAAACTGTTCTTCCACAAGCTACCCACACCAATTACCTCGTCATCTTTGACTGATATCACACTTGTCTCAGCATTCTCTCCTAATGCGATATAGTATTGACTTCCTTTTATCAGCTCTTTAACTTTTCCATAGTAGCTATCGTCATATGTCACTATCACACTCTATCTCTCCTCACACACCTTATAGTTATTGAAGGTACACTCATCTTCGTTATATAGTAAAGCTAGTATAACACCTATTTAAAGGTCTAGGTATCTCTATTTTCTATCATATAAGATAAGAGAAAAATGAATGTGACTACCTTATTTAGCATCCGATGAAATCTTAGAATTATACAGCAGGCATATACCTCTGTCAAGATAAATTTCTTATTCTTGATTAATTGTGGTATACTGTTTATAAGCGCTAAACAACTGCTAACAAGAATCGTGCACAATTTCTTTTAAAAGATGTTGAGTGCGGTTTTTTTATATACCCACCCCTATTACTAAAGGAGAATCAGATATGAATTTAGTTAATCAAAAAATTATACACAAAGTATTCGGCGAAGGAAGTATTGTTAAACAAGATGATTCTGTATTAACTGTTGCTTTCAAAAATGACACCAAGTCGTTCGTTTATCCTGATGCGTTCGGCCAATTTATCACGTTAAAAGATCAAGAGACTGCACACATAATGGAAAGCGTTATATCAAAGCTAAAGTCAGAAGAAGAAGAGTTAAGACTGAATGAAATAGAAGAAAAGAAACAAAAGCTAGTGAAAAAGCGTCAGAAAAGTATGCTAAAAAGTCAAAAACTGCACGAAAGTTCGCAAGCAGTTTTTTGGTTAGATGAAGAAGAGCAACAAACGGTGTTCACAGATTGGCAAGTCACAACAGGTTCTGTTCAAAGTGGAGAAAATAAAGGACAACCAAGCAGAGCAGCTCGCCTAAGACCTAACAGTGCCATTATTTTAACTGCACGAGAAGATGATCAGCCAGAAGTCGACAGACGTATTATCGGTCTTTATATGGTTAAAGAGAGCTTTTCTGGAAGCATGAGTGATGACGGCGTCGTTCCTTCACATAAAAAGTACAGAATTGAACTCACAGAAGACGAAGCTGAGGACATGCTATTTTGGAATTATTATATTAATAAGAACTATCCCAACCGAATGACCTGGAACTCTGGAACCTACCGTTACTTCGATAATCTATGGGGTGCTCAAATCATAAAAGATATTGCTGAATTGAAAACGGATAAAGAAGAAAAAGAACACGCTAAAGAGTTTTTAGATTACTTCTGTCAGATGAACGCAATTGAATTGAATGCTATTCCAGAAGCAAACGGTGCTTTGAAACAGTAAATGTTAAGTGATAATAAAAAGGATGGGTTGCCGATATGAGCAACTCATCCTTTTTTCTTATTAAGTTAAATCCACTGATTCTACTTCAGTGTTTTTGGTTCCTCTTAAGCTGATTTTTTCTGGTGTGATTTTTAGAATAAGGATATTAGGATCATCCTTGCCTTCAAAGATAGCATTCATATATGAACTCCATAAGTGTTCAATTAATGCCTGGTCGTCTGTTGTCGACACTTTTGCATCGATTTCGACGAAATTCTTATTCAGTAACCCCTCTTCATAACCCAATAAAATAAAGGCGTGGGGATTCGCTTCAATGTCTTCCACTTTCGATGTGCGTTTATCGGTAATCGTATAAAGCGTGAATCCTTCGTTATAAAACGTCATGTAACGGGCAACAGGTTTATTGCCGGATACTGTAGCCATCACACCAATGTTATCTTTTTCAATAATTTTTAACGCTTTGTCTCTTGCATCTGCCATTCTACCTCTCCCTTTCTTTAAGTTATCGTTTATATAATCTATATTAAATATGTCATAGACTAATCGATATGACAACTAATAGGTATTTATTAGTGAACTATTATATAATACGCATTGGTGTTTCGTTAATACATTTCTTTAACCCTTCAAGCCTTTTCTTTAGACATTCTTTTTTATTTCACTTATATTGAACATGAGAAATACGAGGAGGTGACAAAATGAAAGCTGTAGATACAGTCGCATTGGTTCTCTTAATAGTCGGTGGCTTAAATTGGTTACTTGTTGGACTTTTTGAATTTGATTTAGTAGCTACCTTATTTGGAGACATGACGTTGCTATCCAGAATTGTTTATGTTTTGGTTGGCTTGAGTGCCTTATGGTGTCTCAGATTCTTTAGTTTCCTTACAGACAATCGAGATCACCGTACAACAACAAGATAGACCGACCTGTAAAACACTCCCTCTAACAGCTGAATACACAGCTATAACGGGAGTGTTTTGCTTTGTGGTAACCCTATTAAATGTTGAGCGGTTGAGCTTCCCTGTAAAAAATTTCTATTATAGTCATTACTTTTTTAAACTTACTATAATGTGTTTACACTAAACTTCCTTTAAAAATCGCCTTTTCACGTTAATAATTTACTAATAAGAGTTGAATTAATGGACAAGCTATGATAACTTATTATAAGTGAGACGATATCATTATATAAGGAAAAGGAGATTGGTCTACATGAAAAACAAGAAAGCATTTTTAGGCCTGACAGCATTTTTGATCGCTTCAGTTGCCATGTTGATGGCTTTAAACGGAGGGATTTCAGCTTTTTATGCTGAGCACAGCCGTTCAATGGTTGTTGGTACCTTAGCATACATAGCGATGAGTGGTATAGTTTTAAGCGGATCATTAAAGAATAAAAAAGCGAAAGTAACCGCAGCTATCACTGCCGTTATGTTCATTTTGACTCACATTCTCATTGAGGCAAGCTTATTCTCAACTATCGGTGTTTCTTTACTAACTGGTACCTTTGGTTACTTGGCTATTGCTGCTTTTGCAGTAGCTGGTTTGGCTTGGTTAGCTAAGAAAGTAACGATTCACCCTGCCTTCACATTAACTTTCAATGGTTCAATGACTGCTGCAGTGAGCTTCGTTTATTACCACGTTGCCTCTTTAGATCCAATCAGATCATCTGCTTTGTTCTTCGTGCCATTCACACTTATGCTTGTTTGGACTATTGCACAATTCGCTTTACAAGTTAAAGACGTTGTTGCCACTAAAAGACAAACAGCTTAACATGAAGTGAGGTTAGAAAAACAGCCCAATCAGTCGAGAGTCTCTCGTTCTGATTGGGCTGTTTTTTGCTATTAACCTAGCGCCACATCTAAAATCATCATGACTGTGAAACCAACCATTAACCACATTGCGGCCAAGTCCTTATTTCCATTTTCTTGAGAACCAGGAATCACTTCTTCGGCTGTCACGAAAATCATCGCTCCGGCTGCAAAAGCCAAGGCGTAAGGCAAGAGGGGTTGGATAAAAGATACCAACCATAAACCGAGCAGAGCCGAGACAGGTTCTACAAAACCGGATAATTGGCCGTACCAGAAGGCTTTTCCTCGTGACATCCCTTCTCGACGAAGTGGCATGGAGACAGAGGTTCCTTCAGGAAAGTTTTGAAGCCCCATACCGATAGCCAATGTAACGGCACCGATTAGTTGAGACATGTCTCCATTTTGAGCCATTATACCAAAAGCAACCCCAACAGCAAACCCTTCTGGAATATTATGTAAGGTAATCGCTAAAACAAGTAAGGTACTCCGCCGATAACTTTCTGGTCTAATCCCTTCTGCTCCTCTTTTCCCGGTGTCTGACCCGGTTTGATCAAACTCGGGATGTAAATGGGGTAATAATTTATCTACTCCCCATAAAAACAAACCGCCTAGCATAAACCCAACAGCCGCCGGCACCCAAGACGGGACGGGTCCATCTTCGGCCATCTCAATGGCGGGTGATAAAAGTGACCAGAAACTTGCCGCAATCATCACTCCCCCTGCAAAAGCTAACATCGCATCCATGACTTTTTGATTCACTGTCTTAGCCGTAAAAACAAGGGCCGCCCCCGCTGCTGTCATTCCCCAGGTAAATAAAGTCGCCATGAGTGTTTGAACAGTTGGGCTTAACTCCACAAACCATTCCCACATATCGTCTTTCCTCTTTTCCCATTATCTCGTTCGGTTAGATTATCTCTTTTATAGTATAATCAATCGTCTAATCGTATACAATCAATAGGCAAAAAAACTCCCTCTTCATTATGAAAGTGAAGAGAGAGTCTACTCATCTATTTAGTGTTCTTCTTCCCAAATCTTTTCCAATGTTTGAACGAAAATCTCTTCTGGCTGGGCACCTGATACAGCGTATTTTCGATTAATCACAAAAAACGGGACACCTTGAACACCTAATTGCCTGGCTTCTGCTTGATCTGCTCGAACGGCGTCTTTGTACTGCCCGCTTTCTAAAACCTGACGAGACTCGGTTTCATCTAGTCCAACCTCAGTTGCTAGGCTAACTAATGTATCGTGGCTACCAATAAAGGTCGATTCTTCAAAGTGAGCTTTCAACACGCGTTCGGTGTAGTCGTCCCCTTTTCCTTTGGTTTCTGCATACTTCATTAAGCGATGAGCATCCAGTGTATTGGTTTGTTTCATGTTATCAAAGGTATAATTTAAACCGACATCTTTGGCACGCATGACAATGCTCTCATTCATTTCTCGAATACTTTCAACAGACATGTTTTTCTTTTTAGCCAATTCTTCTTCAAAATGAACGGACTCATTATTTTCTGCATGTGGATCTAATTCATAACTCTTAAAAATGACTTCTACGGCATCTCTGTGTTCAAATTTTTCCAGTGCTTGTTCTAAAATACGTTTACCTACATAACAAAATGGACAAACGAAATCTGACCAGACTTCTATTTTCATCTTATGGCTCCTCTTCTTTTATTAAATAACGTCTTACGACCCTGCTATGACTTCAATTTCGACCAATGCGCCTTGTGGAAGGTCTTTAACGGCATACGCTGCTCGAGCCGGGTAAGGTCTTGAAAAGTATTGGTCATAGACCTCATTCATTTCGGAAAAATCATTGATATCTGAAAGCAAAACCGTTGCTTTTAATACGTTTGATAAATCCATTGCGTGTTCAGCTAAAATATACTGAATATTTTTTAAACTTTGTTCGGTTTGCTCTTTGATTGTTGTCCCAGTGATTCGGCCTTCTTTCGCATCAATCGGTAACTGCCCCGACACATAAATTGTTGATCCGTGGACCACTGCTTGAGAATAAGGTCCAATTGCTTTTGGTGCGTTAACAGATTCTAAAGTCATTTTTTCTTTTTTCATGGTGATATCCCCTTTTACTAATCATTTGTTAGCTGAAATTGACACGTCTTTATCATACCCGGGAACGGGCTTTAATGCAAAACCTTACTCTAATGAAAGATGAAAGTTGCAGAATCTGACATTCAGGTTCATTATCTATCAGATAGTGGACATTGCTTTTATTCACCTATATGATAAAGATAGCGTTTACTTATTTAGATAGAAAGCAGGAGATTGTATGTCAGCTTTAGAAGAAATCATTAAAGACCCTGAACGATTATTTATTGGTGAATCTGTACCCGCTGAATATCTAACGGATTCTTATGTCGCAGATCTCCCGTCAGTTTACGGTGTGGCTTTGCCCGTTACACATGAAGAAGTTATGGCATTGGTTAAATTCGCTAATGAACACGACCTAATTATTTTAGCCAGAGGAGCAGGGACAGGAGTAGCCGGTTCTCAAGTTCCGATTCATGGCAATGAACTCATTATCGATGTGCATTTAATGAATAAGATTGGTGAACTTGACGAAGAAACCCTCACTCTTACCGTTGAACCTGGAGTACTGGTCGGTATGGTTCATGATTATGTCGAGAAAAAAGGTTATTTTTATCCACCCGATCCAGCATCCAAGCACTCTTCCATTGGCGGAAACGTAGCTACCAATGCAGGCGGCTTACGCGCAGTCAAATACGGTACGACCCGGGATTATGTGCGTGAAATGACGGTTGTTTTGCCAAATGGCGAAGACATGACTTTAGGCAGTTTGAATATTAAAAGCAGTTCTGGTTATGATTTGAAAGACTTATTTATCGGCTCTGAAGGCACCTTGGGCATCACGACTCAAGTAAAACTGAAACTATTGCCTTTGCCAAAAGTCAGCCAGTCTATCTTGTTGGCCTTTGAAGATGTGGGTAAAGCGACAGACGGCGCCTTAGCCATTTTAGCAAGCGGTGCTGATCCGTCGGGTGTGGAACTATTTGAAAAAGAAGCCCTTTATTATGCCGAACAGCATCTTGGTTACCCGTTGAAAACTCAAGTCGGTCAGGCTTATTTACTGATGACGTTAGACGGCAACGACGAGAAAGAATTAATCGCACGAACAGAAACGGTTCGAGAGGCCGCTATGAGTGACGCTTTGGAAATCCATGTTTTGTCAGAAG
The DNA here is from genome assembly GCF_009935905.1 of Alkalibacterium sp. MB6. Taxonomy (GTDB): domain Bacteria; phylum Bacillota; class Bacilli; order Lactobacillales; family Carnobacteriaceae_A; genus Alkalibacterium. Next base: position 6,455 of record NZ_PREX01000030.1, read on the forward strand.
ATGATGCAGTGAAATCATGGGCGTTGAGAGATAATATCTTAATCGGCTTAATGGCATTCACAGAATATGAAATGCTGGACGAAGTCGTTCCCATTAACAAGTTTGCCGAACTGATTCGTTACACAAAAGAGTTGCAAGAAAAACACGGCTTAAACGTGATAAACTTTGGCCACTCCGGTGATGGAAATGTCCATACTGTATTGATGAAAGGTGACCTTAGTAAAGAGGACTGGTTAGAAAAACGCTCCGGTTTACTGGATGACTTGTATCAAAAAGTCTCAGACTTAGGTGGCTTGCCTTCCGCTGAACACGGCATCGGTATCGTGAAGAAAAAATACTTGGAACGCATGTCCGCTGATATTAATTTAGATTACATGAGAAAAATTAAAGCCGTCTTCGATCCGGATAATCGATTGAACCCCGGTAAATTGTTTTAATTTTAACTAAACAGATTGAACACCACTATTTCCTTGAATCCTAAAGGAACATGGATAAATATAGCAAGTTAGGTCTCAAAGTGAGTGCAACCATAACTACAAGAAAAGCTTCACGTGCCGTTCAGCCTCGACACGTCAACAGTTAAACCATATACTTGCTGAATATAAAATAAAAAATCTGGAGCATGAGCAGCCCTGACCCATAACAGCAGGGGCACATGATCCAGATTTATTTTGCTTCTTCAAGATATTTTTCTACCGACCAATCTTATCAGCTTATTTCCTTAAGACGCTGATCGATTTTCTTCTGTTCTCTTTTTCGGTTGACCGTAGCTTTGATCAGTCCTTTTTCCGGAGAAAAGACAAAGACAAGTAAAGTTGTGACTCCTGTCACCACAGCAATCATTCCCGCAATCGTCGTATCAAGCATAAAAGCCAGCCTCACTCCTGCTATACTGTTGATCACTGCCATTACAGCTGTCAGACCAATCATGACATGCAGCTTGTTTGTCAGTAGAAAGGCCGCCAGCGGAGGACCGACCATGAATCCCACAACCAGAATGGATCCTACTGAATCGTAGGCGCCAACGGCAGTCAGAGACACAAGGGTCATCAGCCCATAGTGGATGAGTACCGGTGAGAACCCTATTGCTGCAGCAAAGCCTGCATCGAACGTTGTGATTTTCAGCTCTTTATAGAACAATCCAATAAAGAGACTGTTGATCAGCAGGATGACCAGCATCGTCCAGAGCGCTCTCGGTCCCAAATCTGCACCGAACAGCACCAGACGTCTGAAAGGCGCAAAGGCCAGTTCCCCCATCAACACTGCATCTACATCCAAATGAACGTTTCCGGCATAGCGTGTAATCAGAATGATCGCTATACTGAAAAATAATGGAAAGACAATACCGATAGCTGCATCGTTGGACAAGAGCTTAGTCTGCTGGAGCGCTTCTATTGCCCAGACCGTCGCCACCCCGACAAGCGTAGCTCCAATCATCAAAAGAGGCGAGTTCAGATCCTGTGTAATGAAGAAGGCCAGAACGATTCCGAGCAGAACTGTATGTGTGATTGCATCGGATACCATTGTGGTTCCTCTCAGCACCAGAAAGACACCTGGAAGCGCACAGGCGACGGCAACAATAATTGCTATCAGAGTTATTTCATAGATCATGCTCACCGCGCTCACTCCTCCAGACTTCTGATCTGTTTCATAAATACTTTCTGCCTCTTTCTGCAGGCCACGTGTCTAGCCAGTATTCCCCTTCCGGGAGATATAAAGAGGCTGAGGAACACGAACATACTGACAACGACTACGATCGATGGCCCTGTTGGTATTCGAGCCCCCATAGAGCTGATAAATGTTCCTGTCACACCGGAAACAAATCCAATACCCGCTGCCAGCAGCATGACCAGACTCAACCGGTTCGTCCACTGACGGGCGGCTACTGATGGACCGATCAGCAATGCGCTGATCAGGATGACCCCTACTGACTCCAGTCCTAAAATAATGGTTACAACAATCATTGTCGACAACAGGGATTCAACGATCTTACTTGAGAAGCCTAATGTCCGTCCAAACATCGGATCAAATGTAAATACTTTAAATTCCTTCCAGAACAATGCTACCAGAACGAGCAGGACCAGTCCGGTCAGACCGATCAACTGGACATCGCTTCGAAGCATAGCGCTCGCCTGCCCGAAAATAAAGTTGCTTAGTCCAGCCTGTTGAGCATTCGGATTATTCTGTATCGAAGTCAGGATGACGAGGCCCAGACCAAAGAAGCTGGACAGGATCAGTGACAAGGCACTGTCGAGTTTGACCACGGTCTTCCTGCTCATAGTCTGAATAATCACCGTAGCGATCAATCCTGAAATGATTGCCCCAAGCATCAGTACAGACAGTTCTTTTCTTTGTATAAGAATAAAGCCGATCCCAATTCCAGGTAAGGCAGCGTGACTCAATGCATCCCCAAGCAGACTTTCTTTTCTTAATGTCGCATAGGTTCCGATCACTCCGCTTAACAGCCCTAAGAAGCCGGCGCCTAAAGCAACGACTTGAAACGTGTAGTCATTCAGCAGCAATCTGATCTGTTCCAGCATATCAGCCTTCACCTTCTCCCAGGTTTCGATCCTGATGATAAGTTTCATCAATATTTCCTTGAGTAAACGCCTCTTCAACCGGCCCTTGAGCAATGACTTCGCGATTAATGAACACCACGTCGTCAAAATAGTCTTCAACCGTCTGCAAGTCGTGATGAACGACAATAACGGTCTTGCCTTGCTCAACCAGGTTTTTCAGAAGTTTCATGATGATGCGTTCAGTTTTCATGTCAACACCCGAGAGCGGTTCATCCATAATATATATATCCGCTTCCTGAGCCAGCGCACGTGCCAGGAACACACGCTGCCTCTGACCGCCAGACAGCTGACTGATCTGACGGGAGGCAAAAGTCGGCAGCCCGACTTTTAAAAGCATCTGTTTTGATAAATCTTTATCTTTCTTTCCTGGTCGTTTCAGCCAGCCTAAGTGGCCATATCTGCCCATCAGAACGACATCCAGAACGGTAGCCGGGAAGTCCCAGTCGACTGAAGTATTCTGAGGGACATAGGCTACTTTGTTTTTTACTTTCTTGTAAGGAACGTTCTGTTCATCTTGTATGGAAAAGGCTACTATTCCAGTAATAGGTTGAAGAAAATTCAATACTGATTTGATCAGAGTCGACTTCCCTGCCCCATTTGGACCAATGATCGCCGTGAGACGGCCCTCTTTAAATCCTGTGGTAATATTCCACAAGACCGGTCTCGCATCATAAGCGACCGTCAAATGTTCGATTGAAATTGCCTGTTTATCATCCACACCTGTTCCTTCTTTCTGTTAAAAACCTGCTGTACTCAGCTGAACTTAGTCAGCCAGACCGTCAACGATCGTATCAATGTTGGCACGGTACATTTTAAGGTAGGTTTCTGCATCGTCTTCTTCACTGCCTAATGCATCGGAATACAGTTCTCCGGCGTTGACTACCTCGTGACCTCTGCTTCCGGCTGCTTCGATCAGCGCTTCGATATTTCTTGGTGAAACTGAACTTTCAACGAATACCGCATTGATCTCATTATCTGCCAGGAAGTCTGCGAGCTGACTGATGTCTCCAGTTCCTGCTTCTGTCTGTGTATTCAATCCCTGCAGACCGACCACTTCAAAATCAAATTCTTCTCCAAAATACTGGAACGCATCATGTGCCGTCACCAGATAACGGGACTGTTCCGGTACTTCTTCGATTCTTTCTTCAATATACGTTCTTAATTCTCCCAGTTCAACTAAATACGCCTCCGCATTCTCCTGGTAATAGTCTTCATTGTCCGGATCTTTTTCACTCAGCTGGTCTGCCACATAAGTTGTGATCGTTTCCCAATGAGAAACGCTGAACCAGATGTGCGGATCATACTCCAGATCCTCTTCATCTTCTTCCGGATTGAGAAGCTCTCCTTCATTCAAGGCATCTGCCATGACGATGGTAAAGACTCCTCTTTCATCCAACTGTTCAAAGGCTTCCACAAAACCTCCTTCAAGCATTAATCCATTATACGCGACAATGTCTGCTTCTGACATGGCATTTACATCAGATGTGGACGGCTGGTAATCATGCGGATCGACTCCGGGACCCATCAGACCTTCTACTGACACTTTTTCTCCACCGATTGTCTCCATTAGATCGGCGATCATTGATGTAGTTGCCACAACGTTCAATGGATTATCTTCTGAAACCTCATCTGTCTGTTCATTTCCGCATGCCGCCAGTGACACGACACCTGCCATTAATGCTAATCCTTTTACCCATTTCATTATATATATCTCCTTCTATACAAATAGTGTTATTTTACTTTAACTATTTTTAGTCTACCCTAAAAAATAATTTCAGTCAACCGTGAAACGAAAATTAAATACCCCTTTGATTAGAAACTGATAAATGTGGTACACTTTTATAGAAATGAAAAAGATAGAGGGGTATAACGATGACACCCAATAAAGAGGATTTTATTAAAGCAATTTTTGAACTTGGTGGAAAAGAAAAGGTCGTGACCAATAAAGACCTGGTCCGGATGCTTTCGATTTCTGCAGCATCTGTGACAGATATGAATACACGTCTGCTCAAGGAAGAGCTCATTACACACCTGCCTTACCAGGGCGTCATGCTCACTGAAAAAGGCCTGCTTATTGCTAATCAACTTACTAGAAAACACCGGATATGGGAAGTGTTTCTTGCAGAAAAACTGGGGTATGACTGGAATGAGGTCCATGCGGATGCCGACCTTCTGGAACATGTGTCTTCTGATCTTCTGATCGAACGTCTTAATATATTTCTGGATGAACCGACATTTGATCCTCACGGCGGAGTGATCCCGAATCAGGACGGGACAGTCCCCGAAATCCATTCAACGCCTCTTATTGAGTGCAAAGTCGGTGACCGGTTCAAAATACAGGAAGTCGATGATCAGGAGGACTTTCTGGAATATCTGCTGTATAAAAAGGTTCACTTAGGCAAAGAATACACCTTAGCTGAAATCGAACCGTATGATGGCCCATTGACTCTTGAGACATCAGCTGGCGAAAAGACAGTCATCGGACATAAGGCAGCATTTAAAATCTTTGTAGACATAATCGAATGATCGACTGACAAAAGCGTTCTTATGAGCGTTTTTTTTAGTTCCCTGATAAAATATAAGCAGTACACTCTGGAAAGAAGGAAGTTGCGTGGAAAAGCTGCATCGTAAACTGGAATGGATCGATCTGTTGAGCCTCATCGGATTGTGCCTTTCTGTCATACTTATTTATTTTGCATGGCAGGGTGGCGTGTTCAACTCAAGGGAAGATTTTATAGCCTACGTTCATGGTTTTGGACGATTTTCAGTAGCTATATTTATCCTGCTTCAGATTCTGCAGATTTTCCTTCCGCTTCTTCCTTCAGCTCTTACCGTAACGGCAGGAGTCATTTTATATGGACCATTCATAGGTGTCCTTTATAATTATATCGGCATAAGTATTGGTTCAATTCTGGCGTTTCTCATTGTAAGACGTTACGGTCACTCGGCTCTTGAAAAACTGGTCAGTCAAAACAGGATTCAAAAATACGAAGATAAACTAAAAAACGGCAAGACATTCGAACGCTTTTTTACCACCGTCATATTTCTCCCGTTTGCGCCTGATAATGTGGTCTGTTACCTTGCCGGTCTATCCAATATGTCCGTTTTAAAAGTCTCAGTCATCATCCTTCTGGGCAAACCATTATCAATTGCCTTATACAGTCTTGGATGGACGACCTTTCTGGAACTAGTTGGCATTATATAAATAAACTCAAAGAATGATAGAAAGTGCCGGACAGCCTTTTTATCATTCTTTTAAATTGACCATTGATCTACATGGTATACTTTATAATAAGTAGAAAGAAAGGATTGTTACTATGAACAGCAGTCAGCCGTTAGAAAAACGCATTCCCTATCTCGAAGATAACCGCTACAGTCAGGATGATCTGGGCCTGACCTATACAGCCGCTTCCTCTACGTTCAAGGTCTGGTCCCCTCTTGCTGAACAGGCCTGGGTCAATCTGTACGACTCAGCTGACGCAGACACATCGTCCCGACAGATCGAGATGTCTCTGGAAGACACAGTCTGGGAACTGACGGTCAATGAGGACCTGAAGGGTTTATTTTATACGTATTCATTTATTCATGATGGCGTCGAAACCGAGGCCGCAGATATCTACAGCAGAGCAGTCGGCTTGAACGGAAACAAGTCGGCAGTCATTGATTTAGCAGAAACGGATCCAGAGGGCTGGTCAGAGGACCACTTTGAGAGGGTATCGCGGATCACGGATGCCATGATCTGGGAGATCCACATTGAGGACTTTTCAAGTGACGAGTCGGCAACATTTAAAAAAGAACATAGAGGGAAATATCAGGCCTTTACCGATGATCAGGTCCATGTATTTGATCATCCTGATCAGCCGGCAGGTCTGGCCTATCTGAGCGAGCTGGGAATCAATTATGTGCACCTCCTCCCTGCTTTCGATTATGAAAACGACGAAACTTCTCCTGCATACAACTGGGGATATGACCCGAAGAACTATATGGTCCCTGAAGGTAAATACTCATCTGATCCAGCCGATCCACTCAGTCGAATCAGAGAATTCAAAGAAATGGTCGCCAGTCTTCATAAGAAGGGGATCGGTGTGGTCCTGGATGTGGTCTACAACCATACCTTTACATTTGACGATTCCTGGTTTCAACTGACTGTACCTGACTACTATTACCGTCAGGAGTCGGACGGGTCCTTATCCAACGGATCAGGATGCGGGAACGAAACAGCGAGCGAACGGAAAATGATGCGCAAGTACATCATTGATTCCATTGTATACTGGGTGGAAGAATATCATATCGACGGTATTCGTTTTGATCTCATGGGCCTGCACGATGTCGATACCATAAACAAGCTGAGACGGACTTTGAATGAGAAAGGTCACAGCGATGTCATTCTCTACGGAGAACCTTGGAATGCCGGAAGCGTAGCCATTTATGAGCCGAATAAACCAGCGGATAAATACCATATCGGCGATTTCGAAGACGGAATAGCCATATTTAATGATGAGTTCCGTGATGCAGTCAAAGGTCCTGTATTTGAAGCCGATAAAGGCGGGTTTCTGCAGGGAGCCAACGGACATGAAGACAGTGCCTATGCGACGAATGATCTGATTGCCAGCATTCTGGCTAATACTCAGTCTGATGTGGGCCGTTTCCGCCTGCCGGATGAAAAACAGTGGGCACGTAATCCAAGCCAGGTCGTGACCTATGCATCTGCTCACGATAATCTGACTCTCTATGACAAACTGGTAGCATCTACTCTTAAAAAACCTGCTTACGAGCGAAATCTGGATCTTATTCAGATGAACAAACTGAATGCTGCGCTGCTGTATACCTCGCTTGGAGGTGTCTTCATGCAGGCGGGTGAGGAATGGGGTCGGACGAAATACGGCGATGACAACAGTTTCCGTTCATCCATTGACATCAATCTTCTTGACTGGACGCGCACCTATGAGCATATTGACCTTGTCAACTACTATAAAGGCATGATTGCTATCAGAAAGGCGTATGCTCCACTCCGGGACGACACGAATCAGACTGGCGACGCCGTTTTCTTCTCACAACTGAGAGAAAATCTTCTGGCCTATACGATCCCGAACACTACCGGTGAAGGTGCCTGGTCGATGATGGCTGTTGTGGTGAACTCCAACCAGCAGCCCGACCGGGTTGAACTGAAAAGCAGCTACCCGCTGCCTAAAGAAAGGACGATCATTGCCAACCGTCACACCGCCGGACTGGATCCGCTGGGAACAATCACTGGAAATAAACTGATCATCAACCCGAGAGAAGTTCTGATTCTGGTTAGCTGATTATTGAACAGAAAGGTTACTCTACTGCTCAGAGTGAAGGGACAAGTTCCAAGCCTTCATTCTGAGCAGTATTTTTATGCTGATTATTTTGAGCACGGTGATTCAGTCCGATAGATCTCTGGTATACTGCTAATATAAACTGCCATGTTAATTTATATAGAGAAAGGACCCGTTATGGATATCAAGCAACTCTATTATTTTGTCGCTATTGTTGAAGCTGATTTTAATATGTCAAAAGCTTCCAAAGCCCTTCATCTTTCTCAGCCTGCACTCAGCCAGACCATATCTACCATGGAAAAAACTGAGAATCTTCAGTTATTCGAAAGGTCTCATGGTCGACTGCAGAACCTGACAGGCGCCGGTGACGTCCTGTACAGTCATGCAAAAGACATTATCGAGCGCTTTGAAGCTATGACAGAAGACCTTCAGGAAGAATCCAGTCAGCTTAAAGGCAATATTCGCATTGGGATTCCACCAGTCGTCATTTCGATCGTCTTTCCAGAAATCCTGCCGATTATGCTGGCTGAAAATCCTAAAATCGGTTTTAAAGTTAAAGAGGCCGGTGCCATGGAACTGAAAAAAGATTCGGCTACGCCTTCGCCCTTTTTGGGATAGTGCGTAGCCTTTACTTTTTGAGTTCTGAATAATCATAGATAATACCGTGAACACTCTTATAATAAACAGGTACCATTTCATTTCCACATCGTTCACAACTAAATCTTGGGGGATCCATCGGATCCCCACCATCCATACTATCGAAATGTTTGACTATCTCTTTCGGAATCTCTTCTCTTTCTTTACATGTTCGACAAATGAACTCTATAACGTTCGTTGATTTCTTTTTCGCGTTGGTCCCAGTTGAACCGATATTTTTTAATAGCTTTTCGCGTTGCTTCTTTTATCTTACATTTATACGTTTCCGACTCAATGATTTCAATCTCCCGATTAATATATTTTTTGGCAAGTACATCGTTCGCAAATTGAAGGGTTAGGTGCCCTTTTTTGAGCACAGCTATCCCTCGGAACTCCATCACATTGCCACATTCCGAACATTCCAAAGGATCTTCTCCAAATGATTCTATGCGTCGCTCTCGCCAACCTACCGGTTTAATCATTTTCTTCGCATTAATCAACACGCGTTGGGCTTCACGTGCCGTTCAGCCTCGAAAAGAAAATACCTTAGTATCTGTTCGAGCTTCAGCTCTTACAGATATATTTGAGATCGCCGGAGCGATAGCGAGTAGACCTTACAAGTTGTAGTGCTTTAGCACGTACAACTATTGTTGAGATCGACCGAGCGATAGCGAGTAGAGGAAATTTACCCCGAATTGCTGTGACTCTAGCATTTCCAATGCGTAGAGACAGAGTATGCGGAAGAAGAGCAAACTGCGCAATGGGTAAATTTATCTTTTTCTCGAGAGGCTGGTACGTTAAGCTAGACAACACTTCAACGTTAATCTTTCCAATTCACAAAAAAAAAGCGCCTGATCCACTCCAATTTAGCATAGACTGCTACTCTGAGCGGAAAAGCACTTTCACTGCTTAACCTTGATTCGTTCTTTTAATTGTTTCGACATGTTAAATCATATAAGGTATGACGCCATTTGTCAACTTTTACACTTATTTTTTATTAGTATTTGTGACGTTTTTTTTACATAGCAACTATTCATTTCATAACCTGACTTCATCCTCTTCTTCAACACAGAAAAAACGCCTGACATCGACAACTCGATCGTTGTTCCGTCAGGCGTAAAGTATTTATTTAGTGTCTCAGATTATACGATGACCAGATACAGCAATGCTGCTGCTACTGCGCCGAGCATTGGTGCAACAATTGGCACCCAGGCATATTCCCACTTAGAATCTCCTTTGTTTGCCAGTGGGAGAATCTGGTGAGCAATTCTAGGGCCCAAATCACGTGCCGGGTTGATCGCATATCCGGTCGAGCCACCTAATGATAGTCCAATTGACAGAATCAGCACCCCAACGACTAGTGGGTTCAGTCCTTCTGTAAAGACATTCTGACCGAAAGCCAGCAAAGCGAATACCAGAACAAAAGTACCAATAGCCTCAGACATTACATTAGATGTGTTGTCTCGGATTTCTGCGCCAGTCGCAAACGTTCCCAAAATTGCACCCGGATCTGTTGTTTCTTTATAGTGAGCCAGATATGTCAACCATACTAGCACTGATCCCAAAATTGCACCAGCTACCTGAGCCAGAATAAAAGGAATGACCATTCCCCATGCCAAGTCTCCAGTTATTGCAAATCCAAGTGTCACGGCAGGATTTAAATGAGCGGGACCCATAAAACCGGCGATGTATACCGCCAGTGTTACAGCAGCCCCCCACCCCATCGTGATGGCTACCCATCCAGCGCCTTCTGCTTTACTTTTTTTCAAGCTAACAGCCGCTACAACTCCATTACCAAGTAGAATCAGAAACATTGTTCCTAAAAATTCACTGAAAAGTGTTAATGTTTGCCCTGTCATTTAATCCACGTCTCCCTTTAATGTTTTCAAATCAGATTCAGCAACTGCTTTTTCAAGCTCTTCCGTGTACTGTTGTCTTACTTCATCGGACCAGTCATTATAGCGAGCCATCTCAGAAATGACAGGTTCGATTATGCTGTCTAAGGTGTCACGCATAAACAGCATGTGATTTGTTCGACGGATCAGGAAATCGCTCGGGGTCAGCGCCATTTCTTCACGCATGGCGTAATGCAGACTGAGCGTATCTGCGAGAGTAAGTCCCTCTACCTGATCCACTTCTTCAAGTAAATCGTAGACCGCCGGAGTGTTTGATCCATACAGATTAGCCAAGTATCTTGCTTCAGATTCAGTTAATCCTTTTTCAACACCAGACTGAGCCAGAGCTTCTGTCTCCTCGTCGACTTTAGCTGGATCGATGTCTCCACCAGAAACTGGATAATGAGCCGAATCGATCAGTTCGTAAGTCAGATTGAAGTCTCTTTCCAGCACATCGATTGTTGCTTTAACCGCTCCAAGGGCCATTTTACGGTAATCCGTAATTTTCCCGCCGGCTACGGTAATCAGTCCATCTTCATCGATTTCAAGCGAACTGCCGCGTGAAAGGGTGGAAGGATTCGTGTCTGATTCCGCATTGGCTGTTTTAATATTTTTCAGTACATCCGCGACTTCATATCGTTCAGCGCTTCCCTGCTGATACTTCTCCACGATGGACAGTACATCATCAAGACTTTCGTCCGTAATGAGCTGATTGTTCTGCCCGTTATAGTCAGACCCGCCATTTGCCGCAATCAATGGACGCAAGCCGGCCCAGCTGGACTCGATATCGTTCAACGTTATATCTGCTGACGGGTACCTTGTATTGATGATGTCCAGCAGGTAATCAACGTCTTCCTGCTCCACCGTAGGATTTGAAAGGTCACCTTTATAGTCAGTATCAGTTGTTCCAAAATACGTTTTTTCTTCGCGAGGAATCACGAAGACCATTCTTCCGTCCTGTTTTCCTGTATCGAAATACGTCGGCTGGGGAACGAACAGTTTCTTATTGTCTACGACCAGATGAACCCCTTTTGTCGGACGCATCTGAGGCGCCGTATCGATCTTGTCGTCCATCTGACGAATCGTATCCGACCATGGGCCGGTCGTATTCATGACAACACGGGCATTGATTTTGATCGTTTCACCCGTCAATAAGTCTTCCACTTCTGCTCCAGAAGCTCGGCCGTTGTCATCATGTAAGATTCCAATCACTTTCATGCGACTGACCATGTGTCCGCCGTCTTCAGCTGCCCGCTTGATATTCTCTATTACTAGGCGAGCATCATTGTTCCGGTAATCCAGATAGACCCCGGCACCTAAAAGTCCTTCACTGTTCAGCTGCGGTTCGCGTTCCAGAACTTCTTCTTTTGTCAGTGTATAGTTCGCAAAATCAGTTCCAGTCACACCAGCCAGCTGGTCATACAAATCCATGGCAACTTTAAGAGAGAACATGGAGAACGTTGAATCCGGCTCATCATAAACGGGTAAGATCATCGGGTCCGCTTTTGGAATATGAGGAGCGATGCCCTGAACAACGGCCCGTTCCTGAACCGTGTCAGCTACAACTTCCACATCAAAGTTCTTCAAATAACGCAGACCGCCGTGAACGAGTTTAGTTGAGCGCGAAGACGTCCCTTCTGCAAAATCCTGCATCTCGACCAGGCCTGTTTTCAGACCCGAAGCACTGGCCTGCAAAGCAGACCCAGCACCCGTGATCCCGCCACCAATGATCAGTACATCCAATGTTTCTTCTTTTAATACGTTTATATCTTGTTTTCTTCTTTCAAGAGAGAAAACCATACTCTTTTCCTCCTACGCTAGTCCTACTCTTCAGGCTTGAAGACTTGTGTCGCTTTAACTGCCAGTTTCCAGTTCTTGTAAAGCTTCTGACGTTCTTCTTCAGGCATCTGCGGTTCGAACGTGCCACCTTCTTCGTACATACTCTTTATTTCATCCATGCTTTCCCAGTAACCGACAGCCAGACCCGCAAGATAAGCAGCTCCAAGTGCAGTCGTTTCCAGATTATGCGCCCGCTGCACTTTAGTTCCAAGGATATCTGCCTGGAACTGCAGCAGCCAGTCGTTATTAGCTGCTCCACCGTCCACTTTAAGGAGAGGAATATCGATTCCCGCGTCTTTATTCATCGTGTCAATAACATCACGAGCCTGATAAGCAATAGACTGTAACGTCGCTTTTACGAAATCTTCTTTAGTCGTCCCTCGTGTCAAGCCGAAGACAGATCCTCGAGCATCTGAATCCCAATAGGGTGCACCCAGACCTGTAAAGGCTGGAACAACGAAGACTTCATTATCATTTTTAGATTTCTTAGCTAATGCTTCTGAATCTGACGAATTCTCGATCATTTTCAGTCCGTCACGCAGCCACTGAACAGATGAACCAGCTACAAAGATACTTCCTTCCAGAGCATAATAGATCTTACCATTGATCCCGTACCCAATCGTTGTCAGCAGATTATTTTCTGACAACTGTGGTTCTTCACCTGTATTCATGACGATGAATGAACCTGTGCCATATGTGTTTTTGACCATGCCCGGCTCAAAGGCCATCTGACCAAATAATGCTGCCTGCTGGTCTCCCGCCATCCCTGAAATAGGTGTGTTGGCTCCATAGAAGTGATAGTTCGCTGTGTTTCCGTAGATTTCCGAGTTTGATCTAACTTCGGGCATCATGGCACGTGGAATATTCAATAAGTCCAGAATTTCCTGATCCCATTCCAGTTTGTGAATGTTATACAGCATCGTGCGGCTGGCGTTTGAGTAATCTGTTACGTACGATTCTCCACCGGTCAGCTTCCATACCAGCCAAGTGTCGACTGTTCCAAACAGTAATTCGCCATTTTCAGCTCGTTCCTGAGCTCCTTCAACATGGTCAAGAATCCAGCGAATCTTCGTCGCTGAGAAGTAAGAGTCAATGATCAGACCCGTTTTTTCGTGAATCATTTCTGAATGACCGGCCTCGTAAAGTTTTGCAGCGATAGGCGCTGACTGACGAGACTGCCAGACAACAGCGTTATAAATCGGCTGTCCTGTCTCTTTGTCCCAGACGATTGTTGTTTCACGCTGGTTAGTAATCCCGATTCCTGCGATTTCCTGAGGTTTGACTCCGGATTCAATAAATGCGCCGGCAATGACAGACTGGACTGAATTCCATATTTCATTAGGATTATGTTCTACCCAACCGCTTTCAGGAAAAATTTGAGTAAACTCTTTTTGAGAACTTCCGATCGTATTTAACTGTTTATCATAAATAATTGCTCGTGAACTCGTTGTTCCTTGATCTATGGACATAATATACTGATTATCTGACATGGGTTAATTCCTCCTGTTTTATCACCGGTTTTTAGCAACCGTTTTCTTTACGTTTTTATTGTAACCGTTTTTCTTTCGTTAAAAATGTCAGCTTTTTTTGAATTTTCGAATTTTTTGAAAGTTTTTCTTCTGGAGCATTGTAACCGAACTTTGACAAACCCAGTCATAACAATCTATAAAGACGATATTTTTTCTTGCCGTTCCATGTCGATGTATCGATGATAATTTATTAAAAAAAATAGAAAGTCGAGTAGATTATTCTGACCTACCCTTCTTTCTTTTTTTGTTACCTATATTCCTGAATAATTCATACTTTGACTTTAAACCGTCTGAAACTGCCTAACGGCAGTCTTCATTTACTTTTTCTTTTTCACCTGTTAAGTGATGAAAAAAGAACCCCGTTCTGATATGGTAAAGGTGTCGAAACCAACCATAAGAAAGGAGTTCTTCTCATGACTAGCTTACACAAAAACCAGGTAAAATTCAATTCAAAATTGACTATTTCACATACAGGTGGTCGCTTATCGAGTGATTCGGGTTTGGTCTTAGTTAAAGAGGTGATGAATACCTTCGGCTTTTCACACTTAGCTAAACAGTGGCTCCATATCAAAGACAATCGTGCTTACTTCACACATGATAACTTAGCGATATTAGAACAACTCATTATGCAGTTAATCGCTGGTTACTCGGCAGACTCATCAGCTAATCTATTAAGACGGGAACCAGTCTTTCAAGCTGTACTCGGTAAAAAAGAGTTGGCCTCACAATCGTCAATCTCACGGTTTTTAGATCGTTTCACCGCGACTAACATCGGTCAACTCCAATCATTAAATCAGTCGCTCATTGACAAAGCGCGTTTGATTCGCAATGACACCGAATTAATCATTGATGTCGATTCCACACATTCAGATACTTTTGGTCATCAAGAACAAGCAGATTATAATGCCCATTATCAAACCTACGGCTATCACCCATTAGTTGCCTTTGACGGATTGACCGGAGATTTTTTGAAAGCTGAACTGCGTTCAGGCAATCAGTACACATCTAAAAGGGTAAAAGTCTTTATCGACCCGCTGTTACACCACTACAAGAGCACGTTACCTCATACCGAGATATTAGTTCGGGGTGACAGCGGCTTCGCCACACCAGAGGTGTATGAGTCTTGTGAATCAACTGAAAGCCAGTACGTTATCCGTTTAAAGAACAATCGGAGGTTAAGTCAATTAGCTGAACACTCTGTTCTTTATGGGGATAATAAAAAATGGGAAGACCGAGAAATACAGTATTTTTCACTCCCTTATCAGGCACAATCCTGGTCAAAACCCCGTCGCGTTTGTATTCGATCAATCCGTGAAGCAGGAGAGCTTCTTTTTCACCACGCATTCATTGTGACGAATCTATCCGATAATGTCTCGCCTGAAGTCATATTCTCTCTTTACGGCAAGCGTGGAACAAATGGAAAATTTCATCAAAGAAGCGAAATCAGGCTTTTATTTTGACAAAACAGATAGTCCGCGTTTCCTGGAAAATCATGTCAGAATGATGATCAGTGTCCTGGCTTACAACCTCGTCAATTTTTTGAAGACTATTGGATTTGACAAAGTGAACCGGGGTATGACCATTCATTCCATCCGGCTGACATTGCTTAAAGTAGCCGGTAAACTTGTTCAAACTGGAAGACAGGTCTATCTCAAACTGTCAAGTTATCATGTGTATCAAACTGAATTTTATAAGGTTTTTGAACGCCTGCGGCGATCCAAACAATGGATTTAGACTAGTTTTCATACAAATTTTTTTGCCGATTCTTTTTCAAGGGATTCGTCTGCCCTTAAATAGACAAATAATTTTTATTATGGACTTCTTCCGTAGACATCCTGTTCGAAAACGCATTATTTTGGAAGGAAGTATCTGCCTAATTTGAAAATAGGCACTTTGTTCAAAAAAATAGCTTAAATTTAGAGCTATGAATTATTCAGGATTGTATATATTGTACAGACACTCATTTTTTAACAAAATACCCCACCTGCTCTTTACCGCATAGTCTTTGTAGTGCTAGGCGCTATTAGAGAATCAAATACTCTCATTGCATCCATTCCGACGGTTTTTTCACAGTATTTTTTAACCTATTGCAATTAAAAAGAGTGGTTTATATCCGGTAACTACCGAAAGCAAACCACTCATTCATTCACTTTTTAAAACTGAATAGCTAGCCCGAAAAAAATTAATTATCTAACAGATTCGGGAAAAATATCTCTAATCTGTAAATGATCATTAATCAGCACACTATCCGTGTTTAATTCAGCTTTTACTTTATTTACTTGCTGGAAGAATACATAGATTATTCCGACTGTCAGGACTGCACTTATATAATAAGACATAGTCATCGCTAAGTTAAATCCTATTGGTTCAGTTAACAGATACAAAATAACTAGGTAAAGCATGAAGCTCCCAGGAATAAAGGTAAATAGATAATTCTTCTCTTTATAGAAAAGATAGGCTGTACTCATGAACAAAGCGGTTACTGCTGTTACTTGGTTTGCCCATGTGAAATAACGCCACAAAATATTAAAATCAATAAACATTAGAGCGATACTGATGGCGAAAATTGGTACAGTAATCATGAAACGATTTGAAAGCTTGTCTTGTAACAGACCGATATAATCTGCAATAATCATTCGTAAACTTCTAAAAGCTGTATCACCAGATGTTATTGGCAATATGATCACACCAAGAACTCCAATTGTACCCCCAACTGTTCCAAGTAGTGTAAGTGTAATTTGACTTACAGCTGCTGAGGCAGTTCCGCTATTAATGATTTCACTTAATGTTTGCCCATCGAATAGTGCCATTGCTGCGGCTGCCCACAACATAGCAATAATTCCTTCAGTAATCATTGCACCGTAAAATACCCAACGACCTTCTTCTTCATTTTCTATAGTACGTGAGATAATCGGTGTTTGTGTCGCATGAAACCCTGATAAGGCCCCACATGAAATGGTAAAGAATAACCCTGGAATAAGAGGTGTACTCTGTGGGTGAATATTTCTGAAACTTTGCATGCTAAGTTCTGGTATATTTCCGGCATGTCCTTTCGCAAACAACATAATTCCAACTGCCACTGTTGTAAAAATAAGTAATGCTCCAAAAAATGGATAAATTCGTCCAATTACTTTATCAATTGGTAGAATAGTTGACAAAATATAATAAATAAAGATGATAACGACCCAAAAAGTATAGTTCATGAAGCCTGGTGTTAACTCTTGCAATAGCGAAGCAGGTGAAGTTACAAAAACTGTACCTACCAATAATAATAATAATGCGGCAAATAAGTTAACAATATGACGCATCCCTTTACCTAAGTACTTACTTGCAAGCTCTGGTAAGTGAGCCCCGTTATTTCTTAAAGAAATCATTCCCATATAATAATCATGAACTGCTCCAGCAAAGATACTACCGAGTACAATCCATACAAAAGCCACGGGTCCATACAAGGCTCCCATAATTGGTCCAAAAATAGGTCCTGTTCCGGCAATATTTAGTAACTGAATCAGCCAATTACGCTGTTTCTCCATTGGAACAAAATCCGTTCCGTCTTCTAATGCTGTTGCCGGTGTTTCCCGATCCGGTTCTACTCCAAAATTTTTGATAATAACTTTGGAATAAAAAACATAACCCAAGATTAATGAAATGACCCCTAAAATAAAACTATACATATTTCCACTCCTTTTGTGTAATCGCTCTCAAAAGCGTACACAAATCTTAACTCAAATAATATTGTTAGTCAATCATACGGTGTTTCTGTTCACATTAATGTCATTAACATATGATAATACAAGAATAAAGATGTTAATGCTCGGTTAGATTCAGCAGTTATTGCTTGAGACGCTTCAGTACTTTTCCTTCTAGAGTTTGCAAACATATGTTACACAAGTCATTAATTAGGAAGCTCGATATCCTGACTAATAAAAGTTTTCCTAAAATTTATATTAACCTGAATAATTCATACCTCTAATTTTTGAGGCGTTTTTCTTTTTTTAATCGATCATTTCTGTAATTTCATTTTTTTATATGTTAGTTCACTAGTGTTGCATTAAAAATTTAACTGTTTCATGATATAAAAAAGTCCTTTATAATGGGGTTGGATGACTTATCCAA
>NZ_PREX01000031.1 GCF_009935905.1 Alkalibacterium sp. MB6
CAAAATCAGTTGATAGGGATATTAGTGATACATATTTCAATAAAATGTGCCAAAGAATTAAAGCTATGAATTATTCAGGATCTAATGTCTACTTTAAGCGTAACAACGAAAAAACCCAACACACGACGTGTTGGGGGATAAATTACTCTTCACTTGATTTTATTTTTAATAATACACTGTTAATCCGGTTATCATGAACACTTTTCACTTCAAATGTTAACTTACCATAAGATATGATAGGGTGTTCTCCAGCGGATGGAATATGCCCAATCTCATTAATGAGGAAACCGTTGACCGTATCGAATTCATCTGTTGGTAATGCCACACCTGTTAAGTCTTCTAACTCTCGTAAGCGGTAAGAACTTAGAATCAGGTATTCATGATCAGAAACTTTTGTAATTTCTTGTTTTAATGATCCCACTTCTAAGCTTTCACTAGATATATCGCCCACAATTTCTTCAATGACATCTTCAATCGTAATTAATCCTTGAGTTCCGCCATATTCATCTAACACAATGGCTATATGAGTCTGCCCCTGCCTCATTTTCGAAAATAAAACATCAATTGTCTGTGTTTCTTGAACAAATAATGGTTTACGTATAATTTTTCTTAAATCAAAATCGTTTGGTTGGCCACCGTGAATATATTGAAACATGTCTTTTGCATGAAATATTCCAACTATATTATCGATATCGCCTTCATAGACGGGAAAGCGTGTAAATCGATGCTCATTAATTTTTTCAAGCACTTCAGGAAATTTAGCATCTACAGACAAAACAACCATTTCGGTTCGGTGAGTCAAGATATTCATAGCAGACGTATCATTAAAGTCAAATATATTATGAATCATTAATTCTTCTGCTGGGTTAATGGTTCCACGCTCTCGGCCTAAATCGACAAGCAATCGAATATCTTCTTCAGTTGCTTCTTCGTTTTGGGCGTTAGGATCCGTACGGAACAATTTAAATATTAAGTTAATGGATAAAGTCAAGAATTTGACAATTGGTGAAGTGACTTTAGCCAAGAATGATACCGGCCCAATTGCTATATTAGCGATAGCTTCACCTTTTTGTAGCGCCAATTGTTTCGGGACTAACTCTCCAAAAACTAAAGTAAAATAAGACAGTAAAATAGTAATAAAAACGACTGAAATCGTATTTAAAACATTCAGATTTAGCGGAACACCTATATTATATAACGCCTGTGCCATCGGATCAGCGAAAAAATCAGCTGCGAACGCACTGGATAAGAAACCAGCCAAGGTGATGCCTATTTGAATCGTACTCAAAAAGCGACTCGGTTGTGATATTAAATGATACATTTTTTTAGCTTTTTTATCGCCTTGATCAGCTGCGCGCTTAACCTTATTGTCATTTAAATTAACAAAGGCCAACTCTGAAGCTGCAAAAAAACCGTTGATGAAAATTAAAATTATTAGTGTAACAATAGCTATCGCCATTGAAAAAACATCCTTCATATAAATAGATAAATTTTTAAACATTATACTAACTATAGTCTTTTTTTGTGAATTTGAAAAGACTTTAAACTTAAGAATTCTTAGCATTTTATAAAGGTAGAAAAATAGTCCGACACATTGGAGTTCTTTTTAATTTCATCACATTTTGACTATTAACCATTATCCTCATTCTAAAATCGTTTGGACACTCTTGTATAGGCCCACTCTCCTATGCTGAAAATAATATACGCAAAAAGGATTAAAAGAGGGATATAAATCACATCTGATAAGCTACTCAAAACCGGTTTATGCTTCAAATAGAAATAGTTTCCATCCACTAGCCAATTGACACACATCGCTACAGCTAGATACAATAAAAACCAAGGAAATACACTCTTTTTGTCTCCTTTTTGAATGACTTCTCCATAAGCAATCATACCGTAAAAGGGCAAAAGTAGTGTCACTAAATGATTAATAAAGAAACTGATACCAATAGGGTGTAACACGCCATGCACCCGACTGGGATATAAAAAGCTAGTCCAGGCAAATAAGCCAAAAAAAGAAACCACCTTAAACACTTTACTGTTCTTTGTAATCAGATAAATAATGCCTAAGATTGAACTTACTCTACTAATATGGAAAGGCAGCGATTCAGCTAAATCAAATGCCATGAAATGAAAATAAGATCCATAAAGAATAATCTGCTGCAAAATAGAAGCCATTAATATAATTAAGGTCACTACTTTTTTATTATCTACTACTTTATCTCGCTTAATAAATAAAGCTGTTCCTATCATTATTAAGCCTATCATATATAGCATATGATCCAGTCCCAATATAGCAATGTATTCTCCAAATGCTGCCACAAACTCACTCCCTATTTTGGACGCCTTTACACTAATTATACATAAAAAATGAAGAAGCCGAGGAGTTTTATTATAAAAAAATAAGCACACCAAGAGTTTACCTCCTAGTGTACTTATCTTTAGCTTCCTCTATTGAACTTTTCTTGTTCTTCTTTTACGGTTTGTTCGACTTCTTGTCGGGTCATTTTTTCTCGGCCTTTTTTCATAGCATCCAAACTCTTATGGGCAAAAGCTAGTGGTAAGCGACAGAACATTGTCGCACTTCTATCCGTTAAGGTTGCAATGTAGGCATCCGCTTTTGCTAAATTCCCTTCAGCATAGTCAAATAACTGGTCCCTAGTCCATCCGTCTGGTACAAAGCTGACCCCACGCTCTTCAAGGTCTTCTTCTTGGTTGCTTAAAATGTTAACTGCTTGTAAGCCCCTGCCGAAACCAACAGCGAGCTCATCATCCGTTTCCTGTCCGTATGACCACTCCCATACTTTAGATAAGAAGATTCCGACAATGCCAGCTACATAATAGGTGTAATCGTCAAGGTCCTCTTTCGTATGAACTTGCCAATTACGTTGAGCCCATATTCCCATGCCATAAGCCATCTCGCTGCCTACTCCCATCATTATGGGACGGGCGCCGCTTGGGCATGCTTCAATCCACTCATATAAACGAAGCGATACTTCTGGTAACTCCCCTTTTATCGGTTCAATAATTTGTAGGTACTCCTTTTTGGTAAAGCTCCTTTTGAATAAATCACTTAGTTTGATAAGAATATCATGCTTAACTGAATTAGAAATAGCTTCATGATCTTCTATTTCGTCAATTGCTCTGTAAAGTAAATATGCCGCAGCTACTGCGTGTTTCATATCCTTCTTTAAAAAAGTAATCGGTATATAGAATGTTCGACTTGTTTCCTTCAACACACGCATGGCGTCTTTTGGAAACGCTTCTTGTTTGGTCATCATTTGCCTCCTGTTTTTACCTATATAGTCATTGTAACTCACGCTAAAGGAAAGATTTTGATTATTTTAAGAATAATTGACACTATTTAATACGAACTGAATCCGCTTAAGCTATATAACACTTTACCATTTATTTCACTTAAAATAAACTAAACAATCATATGATGACAGTTTGGTTTTTGAATCTGCTTATGTATCAGAAGTATCCTCTCTTTTATTATGATAGAATTATTAACATGAACTAGTAAGTGAAGGAGGACACTAATGACTTATTCCCATCTTGATATAAGACAAATTAAAAAGAAAGATTTTAAACATGCAATGACCTTCGCTCGACAAGGCATGCATCATGATTGGTTTGTTTCAAACAAAGTGGCCTTAGCCTTATACAGTCGCTATGCTTTTTATGATGTATTATTATGCTCTTCTACTGTTATGGGAGCCTATTTAGATAACCGACTAGTTGGTTTTTTATTTGGAGAATTTAGAAATGAATCGGTTGTTTATACTAATATCAGATACAAACTATATTGTTTCCTTTTTGAAAAAATGATGCAATGGCTCGGTTATGACGGTATGGCTAACGACTATACACAGGCAAATAAGGAAATGCTGGATGATTTTATGACTCACACTCCTTATCCTGACGGTGAACTTACTTTCTTTGCGGTTGATCCTGCTGAAACAGGAAAAGGCATTGGTTCGTTACTACTCAAAGAAGTAAGCAAGAAACACCAAAATAAACTCGTTTATTTGTACACTGACTCTGGGTCAACTTACCAATTTTATCTTCACCGCGGATTTATACAATCTGGTAAACGGGACATTAAATTTAAAAATGATAATGGTGAAACGTTTCCGCTAACCTGTTATTTGTTCAGCAAAACATTATAATTAGAAAAACCACTGAAATGCTTTAAAGGCACTTCAGTGGTTTTATGTTTTAGGTTAAAATGTTGCCAAGCATTTGGAAGGTGCCGTTTTCCCACATAATGTAAATACCTAACGCAATAAACACGATGGGGATAATGAAGCGTTCGTATGTTTCCATCGTTTCTGCTATAAAGGAGATTTTGGCGATTTTATACGCACCGTAACATAGAGCATAAACGGATAGAGCGAATACGATGATAACCAAACCGATTTCGGCAACTGACAGCGATGAAAAGTAAGGGATGTAAATGCCCAAGTTATCGCCTCCAGAAGCCACAGTAATCAAAGCGACTGCCCAAGCTAAACGATTGGTCCCTCGGGCTTCTATTTTTTCAAGGACTTCCTCTTCTTCCATTTCTTCCTCGCCTACAAGTGCCACACGAATCCCTAAAAAGATGGGGATGAAGCCTAGCAAGCCAATGACCCAATCTTGAGGGATGCTATTTAATACATAAGCAGCAAGTAAGCTTGCTGCAACTAAGAAGCTTGTTCCCACATATTTACCCAAAAGAACTTGCCTGAATCCTTTACTTGAATGAACTTGCGAAAAAATAATTAACAAAATAAATAAGTAGTCGATACTGGTAGAAACATAAACAACCAGTGACGATAGCAACGTTTGTATCAAGACTAAATCCTCTTTTCAGCTTTAAGTTGTGTTCTTATTTTATGGCAGATTAATAGACTAATCTATTTCTGCCCCTCTCTTTTGCCATATATAATTTTTCGTCAGCATTTGCCATCACATCGTCAACTGATGTTGTCGTTTCTGAAAAATGGCAAATCCCTATAGAGATCGTTATGTGTAATTCATTAAGCTGGCCTACATTAAATATATGGCTTTCGATCGCTTTTCTACAGGCTTCCATGG
The DNA here is from genome assembly GCF_009935905.1 of Alkalibacterium sp. MB6. Taxonomy (GTDB): domain Bacteria; phylum Bacillota; class Bacilli; order Lactobacillales; family Carnobacteriaceae_A; genus Alkalibacterium. Next base: position 5,083 of record NZ_PREX01000031.1, read on the forward strand.
AGTGAACAACTTTTTCCAAAGACGTATTGGGAAAAATAGCCGTAAACTCTTCTCCCCCTTTTCGAAAAATAAAGGCTTCTGAATCCACTACTTCTTCCAAAAGTCTTGCTACTTCAATTAGTACAATATCTCCGGCCTCATGCCCATAAGTATCATTGACTCGTTTGAAGAAGTCGATGTCTACCATAGCAATGGCCCATGGACTCTCTTTTACTTTTGACTTTTTAGTATAATAATCAAGGAGCTGGTAAAATTTTCTCACGTTGCTTAAGCCAGTTAAGTAATCAATCGTAGCTTCTGCTTCATACTTTCTTACGATCAGTTCGGCTGTTCGCAAATAATTCATTAGAAATAAAGCAAACAAGCCTCCTAAAATGGACACCAACCAAAAGAACACCAATATTAGTATAATTTCCGTTGTGACGTCCAATAAATTAATAAAATATAAGGTATATAAAAAGGTGGCGTAAATAACCATAATCATACCTTTTAAATAAATCGATTCTATCTTTCTCGCAAAGTACTTCATGACATACAACCCTAAAATTAAAAGGGATAAAATTAATATAGAAAAATACGACGAAATGGATATCCCAATGAAAAAACGTGCCGCAGCAATTAACAAGGCACTGAGTATAGCCGCCTTGTTATCAATAAATAAAAAGATCAAAATAATAGGAATGTAACGAAAGTCTATAAAAGTCCCTTCTACTAAAAGGATGGAAAAGTTCATCAACACATACCCCATTAATCCTCCAGAGACACCGTCATAAAGATAAAGCGTCAATGGAGAAGGATGAAACTGACCAAGTTTTCTTCTAAACGTCACATACATAAAAATAAGAGATATTAGTAAACTCACATTGATAATAAATTGATTTAACACATAAATCCTCCTGTAAAGTCTCGTTAACGAAGTCTGTTCCGTATTTAAAGTTAGTCTGTTAATCAAAAAGCAGAATGAGTTATGATTATACCACACTCATTCTGCTTGCAATTACACTACTTTATGACTTTTTTGTCTCTTCTTTTAACAATAAACCAAATAATCCAAATAATTAATCCAAGAATCATCAAGAAAGGTAATGCATAAATGAACCATATAACTGCATCTTGGATAAAGTAATAGAAGGCGTAGAAAGAATCAATAATCGCTTCTCGTGAACGTTCAAAGAACGATAACTGTTCATCCCGGGCACTTGATATTCTAGGTCGTTCAACGATTGATAGATTAACGGTTGTGAAGTCGATTAAGCTATCATAATTATCTAACTGAGATTGTAGGACTTCTCTTTCGGCAATTGTTTGACTTAAGTTGTCTTCAATTTGCAAAATATCTTCTATCGTTTCGGCTTGTTCTAATAAAGCATTCAAGCGGTCTTCTTTATTTTGTAAGACGTTAATGCGAGATTCGGTGTCTCTATAAGTTTGAGTAACATCTTCTGTCCCAATTTCTTCCATAGTCTTATGCCCATCCATGCCTTCTAAACCTGCAAGGAAATCTGATAACGCTTCGGTTGGGACCCTTAAAGTGTAAGAAATCTGACGGTAAATGGGTGTTGAAGAATTAGGATTAGATAGCCCAGATGGTTGATAATTCTGCTCATAAGAGTACTCAATGTAGGCGTTATGCTCACGGATGGTTGAAGCAACGTGATTAATAGCCTCATCGTAATGGAGTGTTTCAAAATCAACATGAACGGTTTGAATGACTTTTTCTCCAATTAATCTTTCTGCCGGGTCACCAGCGCTGTCTGCTTCTTCCCATTGTCCATAATCGGCAGAATCTTCTACCCCTACTTCTTCTGTTGCAGAATCAAAATCCTGAGAACTGTCTTCTCCACCGCTAGAACAAGCTACTAAAACTACCATTGCAAGTAAACCGATGACTAACCCTTTAAATCTTCTCATATCTCCACTCCTTCCTAAGCATTATAACGACATGATGATAAATAAGTAACAAGTGCGTTTCATTTGAATATAGTATACCTTATAGCAATGAAAAGCGCTCTCTAAAATTGCGAAACTGTTTGTTTTATATAGATAAAATACTGGATCAATCATCAGCTTTGTATTTTAATCTTATTAGTCATACTCAATCAAATTATTTTGATGAGTACGTAGAAAAGACCCCTTTTTAACCACACTCAGTCGAAATATTCTAGTGAGTTCATAGAAAACACTGCTTATTCTCCACACTCAAACAAAATCTTCTGTTGAGTATGCATAAAAGAGCCTTTAACTAAAACAAGACGGTACCCAAAGCAGTACTAGCTTTATCCATTATGTAAATAAAAAAAAGACAAGGTCGTGGATGTTCATCCACGATCTTGTCTCGTTAAAGTTTAAGGTTAATTAAGCTTTTTGTACGTTTGCTGCTTGAAGACCACGGTTACCTTCTTCAATGTCAAAAGTAACTGCTTGTCCTTCGTCTAAAGATTTGAATCCTTCAGATTGGATAGCTGAGAAGTGTACGAATACATCGTCTGCTCCGTCACGTTCGATAAATCCAAAACCTTTTTCTGCGTTAAACCATTTCACTGTACCTTGTTCCATAATTAAAAATCCTCCTCGTGCGTTTTAGCACTAAATATTTACATAATTGCTAAAGCCGATTCGGAATAAATCAATCGTTCGTACTACGTCTCTTACCAATATGTTAAACATAGTGTACCATGGAATATCCGAATCACCTAATGTTTTCTTTAATTGTTTTATTTTTGACACAATTGGCACTTAATTGTTAAAGTCTTGAGCGTTTCACTTGCTTCAGGCCAGCAAAACGACTAATTATCCGCATAAACCCTATTATTGATGGGTTTATTAATCTAAAATCTCTTTTACTCTTCCGACGATACCATTTTCCAGTCTCACTTTAATGCCATGGGGATGGGTTGGTGAATTCGTCAATAGTTTCGAGACGACCCCTTCAGTTAATTTTCCTGATCGTTGATCCTGCTTTTGAACAACCTTTACTTTTGTCCCTGGGGTAATTGCGCTTCTTTTTGTGCCGTCCATGATAGTCTCCTTTGTTTTTGGTTCTTTTGTTCAATTCATTCTAACACGAAACATCAGTCATATGATTAATTCGTTGCTTTCTCACTACTCCCTAACTAAATAGACCAATACATAAAACTAGCTAATATAATAAAATATAACACTAACGCCCTTATCATAGAATTAAATGATAAGTTAATCCCAACGATAGATGTAAATACATTCTCACTTTTTCTAATGTGCCTACTAATAAAGTAGCCTAGGGTGAGTAAGATGAGATACGTTATGGCATGTTGTAATAACCCTTGTGCAGTTAAATTTATTTGATAGTCGTATAAAAAGGTCATGATCCCTTCTCCAAATAATCCAGTTAATAAAGTCAAGGAACCAAACATTAGTGTCACCCATCTCTGACGACTCTTTGGTTCTTTGTTGTCTCTTATTTCTCTACTTAACTCATTTTCACCAACCAACATATCAGCTAGTTTTAAACTATAGATAATGGAACCTAACGTAATCACGTTGAAGAGAACATACATCGCGTTGGTGTAAATACCTGCCCCTATTAAAGCTTTTGAAATCGATCCATTGAAAAATGGCGCTCCAGTCAAACCCAATAAACCTAAAACCAGAGCTATACCTGTTACAGGTAAGGTACTCATGACTCCTTTAATTTTACTAATGTCTCTAGTTCCATAATGGCGAAGGAGGTCTCCAGTTACTAAGAATAAGGTGGATTTAAATAACGAATGAGCCAACACATGGAAAATGCTGCCCCAAAAGCCGTCCTCCGTTCCTGTTGCGACCCCGATTACGATTAAACCGATTTGAGATACAGTCGAATAAGCCAAAATCAAATAAATATCTTCTTCAATGGTTGCTCGAATGAAACCAAATATTCCCGAGATGAAGCCCATGACAAATAAAAAAATAGTGATATCTATCACGCCTGAAAACAACGTGACGACTCGAATAAAAAGATACAGTGCTGCTGCTTCATAAATACCTGAGAGAACGGCCGGAACCAAAGGTGGAGCGCTAGGCGCACTGTAAGCTTTAGGCAGCCAGCCGTGCATGGGAAATAAAGCAATTTTCACACTAACAGCTGACAACAACATGGCATAGGGTAAGATTAAGCTACGTGGATCCTAAATTAAATTGATACCTTCAGATATTAATTCAATATCTAAAACGCCAAAGGTTCTGTAGAGCATGACCGTTCCAAAGAATCAGAAGGCATCCAAAGAACCAGAAGGCAGATGAAATAACCGTCACAAATAAATAAATCATACTATTGTAAACGCTTGTTTCTCTCGATTTGATGTAATCAATAAAGCAACAACAATAGTAGATACTTCAAGCAAGACGTAAATGTTAAATAAATCATTTGTCATAAACAGGCCTAAAACAAGAGCTTCTAGTGTTAAATATAAAAAGCCGGTGTAGTTATCAAAATACTTTGAATAGTAGCCATACAAATAAAGGCCTAAAAACAATAAAGTCGTTACCCAAACGAATACAATAGTTAATTGATTAACACTTAAGGTAATAGCCACATCATTTGGGTAACCTCCTAAATGGTCAGAAATACTTCCCCACTCTTCCATTCGGTAGAATAAGTATGTCGTATAGGCTACAATCCCAATTTGTACGGCTATGACCCATTTTTTTGAATTCTCTTTACCAAATGTTAAATGAGCAATACTGATAAGTATTGGGATTGAAACTAACCAACAGAGCATAACTCTGTCGCCTCTCCTCTAAATTAATTGTCTCTGTACTTTTCATGCTTCATTGTTTGCTCTTGTGCTCCCTCATAGTAAATAAACCAGTTCACTATGACAGTCAATCCCACGCATACCTTTAATCCAATTAAGGTATTCATCAAAATTAAATACAGCTGTTGTGGAATAAGGTTTTCTAAAAATTGTAGGTTCGAAAATAAATAGACAGAGGGCACTAGTATAATAAATAAATAGAGAATATACTCCAATTTCTCTAAACGATCAATATTAAATAACTCTTTAGGAAAGGCAATATAACGACTAATAAAGAGAGTAGCCAGTATGGTTCCTCCTTGAAAACCGCCCCCCGGTGAAATATGGCCATTTAAAATCAAATAAATGCCCAACAGAAGAGTTAATGGATAAGAGACCCGTATACCCCTTAACATATGGGTAGCCCCTTCTTTATCTCCAATCCCTTTATTCTGGAAAGCATCTTGTCTCTTTTGACCGTCCGTTCCAGAAATAGTGATCACTTCCATAATACACACAAGGAGCATCAGTGCCTCAAGAATCGTATCGAACACACGAAAGTCCAAGTACATTGCAGTAACAGCATTTTCAGAACACGTTTCTATATAAAAGTTGTCAACAATCCAATCCCTTAAGGGGGAACCCATCTGCTCTGAATAACTCAAATGCAAAAAGAGGACCAAGGCTAGTCCACTAATGACTAAAGCACAATCAATATACTTTATTAACTTGCAATAGTTAGGCATTTACCTTGTCCTCTCTCATACTAGTTGGGATCTGACAAATCTTTTAAAGTAGTCTAATCTACAAATTCAATTCCCGCATAAACTGAACCAAAACGGGTGTTCACCCATTTAATTTCACCTTTTTTATTTTCTATATTTTCTGATGGTGCTTGCAGTTTAACACTATCTCCTTTTTCTAACTTAACCTTCGTTTTTATTTGAGTTCCCCCTTCGCTAATGTCCACTAAGGAGGCAGAATAATTTAAGTCATTAATAGTTACAATGCCTTCTACTTTGATTTTGTTTCTAAGTAGTAACCGCCTTTGTGTAAAAGGCACTTTCTTTGAATAACGAAGGAAATTGCCAATGATTGGAAACAGACCTGGTTTATAATTACTCTTTTCACCTATTGAACTTGTCGGGTCTGCATAGATAATTTTCACAATTTGTCTATAGGAATCAGGAGGAAGATCTATAAAGCGAATACCCACATCCACTTTGCCATTCGTAGCTGGGTTAACCCATCTTATTTCACACTCAATAGGGTCTTTATCCACTAAATTTAACAGCAGAGTTTGCTTATCTTTTTTGGGTAAATGTTCTTGAGCAACCGAAATCCGTCCACCTGTTTCACTCAAATCTATCATCGTTGCTGGAATAACGGAATCACTACCAATCGTTATATCAATAGGATGCTCAAACCGCTCAGCTGATCTATAACGTGGTCTTTCGAAGAAAATTAACATCACTATAAACAAACCAAATAAATTGAAAAGCATCCAGAAGAGATTAATATATAAACTGTTTACTTCTAAAGAGACTAAATCCGGTCTTACAAAGGCAAGAATCCCTCTCGTTATACCAATAAGTGATAAGAGCGTTAAGAGGATATGAAACCAACTGGATTTCCATAGAAAATAACGTGTATTTGTATAGACACCTTTACGAGTCACATTGAAGGAAAATTCTTTCTTGAAAAACACTTCAGAAATCATCGCCCAAGCCATAGAAGGAGCTAAGGCAATGTCATAAATATGGCTCCATAACACAGTTCGCTTTTTCTCAGAAATCAAATTGGCGAAGACTTGAGAAGATAAAAATGCCGGTAGCCAAAAGACGAGCAGCTCCAAAAACGCTGCTTCCAATACAAAAATACCAAATACTAAATAAAGGATCGGTGCCAATAAAAAGACCAATTTATAAATTCCAAAGAACCAGTAATGGACGCCATCTAAGTAGAGTAATTTTTGCAAGGCAGTCAAGCCATTTAATTTTAAGGGATTATATTTTCGCATAACTTGAACATTTCCTCGGCCCCATCGATCGCGTTGCTTTAATAAGTCTTTATAGGTTTCTGGAGCTAGTCCAACGGCGAGAACTTTATTAACAAAGACCGATTCCCAGCCATTGGCTTGTATTAACATCCCTGTGGCCATATCTTCTGTGATGACTCCCGTTGCAAAACCACCAATTTCCTCTAGAACAGAACGTCTGAAGACAGCATTGCTGCCAATATACATGGTCACATTAAACCGATCCTTTGCTTCCTCAATAAGCCGCATGAAGAAATCCAGTTCATTATTGATTCGATCGCCAGCGAATAAGTTGTATTGGAAGGAATCTTCATTATAAAAAGCTTGAGGTGCCTGAACAAATCCTGTTCGTTCATTTGAAAAATACCCTAAGGTTTCGTTTAAGAAGTTAGAACGGGGCACCATATCTGCATCCATCGTGACAATAATTTCTCCACTGGAAACGGTCATAGCATGATTCAAATTACCCGCTTTGGCATGCTTATTATCCGGTCTTGTGATATGTCTGACATTTAATTCTTCACAAAGTAATCTGACATCTTCTCTTCTCCCATCGTCACACACTAATATAGACACTTTATCTTTAGGGTAGTCAATAAGTTGAGTAGCAACAATGGTTCGTCTTAAGAGATCGACTGACTCGTTATAAGTAGCTATGAATATATCAACCTTAGGTAATGACTTCAACGCACTTATAGGCACCTCTTTACGTTTATGCTTTTTCCAAAATAGTAAACTACTGACAATATTTTGAAAAAAGCCTCCCCATTCTGTAAGTAGCAATAAAAGACCAACAAGTAAACTCAACCACCCTACTGAAGGAAGAGTATAGAAGGTCCGCCATAGCAAATAAATGATTTGAAATACTAAAAACAATGTAATAGATAGTTTCCTAGCCTTAGGTGATGTTAGACTGAATCGATAACTTATCAACAAAACTAAAGCAACAACGACTAAGTAAATGATGTGAAATGTATTCATGAGGCACCCTCTCATTCTTTGTTTCGACCTGTTATCGTCGGATTGTTATGTCAAGTTTAGCATGATATAGCCATTAAATGAAATAATTCACCACCATTTATTCGATAAGCCGCCCAACTAAAAACCCTCTATAAAAGGTAAGAGAGATGTTATCCATCTCTTTCTTCTGCAAAGGGTTCGTTATTTCAACTATATTAATTTAAAAAGCGATGATGCCCATGAACGATAATGCATACGTGATGCCCATCAATATTGGAATAGATATAATTGTGCGGAATATAAATAATTTGGCAACATCCCACATATTTAATCCGATTTTTGATTTAACTAGTACCATACCTGTTTCAGACATAAAGACTAATTGAGTAAAGGCAAGCACACCAATAAAGAAACGAGATGCTTCAGATGGCGATTCTGTTATAAAGAGGGCTGGCAAATACATATCAGCAAATCCCGCTACCGAAGCTGGTGCCATCATTTCTGCTACTGCTCTGGTGTAACCCAAAAAGTCATAGACATAAACCAATGGCGCACTAATGATATCAAAAAAGGCTGTGTATTCTGCGACAATCAAAGAAGCCGTACCAACTGCCATAATAATAGGGAGAAACCCAACATAAATATTGATGATATTGAGAACGGCCTCTCCTAACGCCTCAGTCAATTTAACTGAGTCGGCTTGATCAAGAGCTGATTCAGAAGCGTACTGTAACGTGGTTTTTCCTTTTGGTAGAACAGCTTTTTTAGGTGTTTTATCTTCATAGTATGTTGCTGGAAATTTCTTTAAGGGCATACGTGCAGTAATAAAGGCAAGAATGACCGTGACTAACAGTATTGATCCGTAAAAGAGAGGAAAGATTTGTCCAAATCCTAATTCTTGTGCAACAGCTGCAGCAAACGCGATGCCGACTACCGAAAAACTGCTGGCAATTATAAATGCTTCTCTTTTATTATAGTAGCCTCTTTGGTACTGATTATCCGTCACTACAATACCTATTGTTCCATCTCCAACAAAAGAAGCGATGGCATCAATGGTTGAGTAGCCCGGTACTTTAAACACTTTTTCCATTATAGGACCCAATATAATTCCAATAAACTCTACGATTCCAAAGTGAGTGAGTAAAGGAAGAAAGAGTATCCCAACAAAAAACGTTATATATAAGGTGGTTAACAGGCCCGTTCCCCCTGCCATTAATCCTCCTGTGTCTGGACTCAGTATCATTTGTCCCAGTGTTGTGTCAACGAACCAGTTGTTAGTCACCATAAGATAAAGAAAGGATCCCACTACTCTTAATATGATATTTATAGGAGACGCTTTGAAAATCGAATTCAGTCGCTTACTACTAGATGTATAAACTGAGAAGAGGACGGTGCCAATCAAAACAATCCATGCAGATAATTGAGTAAAGAGTATAAACTCATCTAATATAGTGCTTGTAACAAAGGTTGTAATATGAGAAATCGTAATACTGCTCTCCCCATTTATAGTAAACGGGACTAAGAAAAAGATAAATCCTAGTAGCGAAAAAATAACAAACTTAAATTTATTAGCCATTCCTGTATCCTCCTAAATTTTTCAACTTTTAAAGAATAGCATGACTAAGACTAAAACACAAGCTGTTATAAGTTTTTTATGCTTTTATTGTGTATATTTTGTATAAACATCCTTTATATTGTTTAAAGACACACTATTCAGTTATTCTATGCAAAAAAAGCAAACCCGATACTTACTATCAGTATGAAAATCAACTTAATTATAAAGGTTACTCCTAACACACTTAAGTAAAATGACTCTGTCTCCTTCTTAATAGAAAAAGATCTCTTTTCCTGAGTCTTTGTCGGATTTCCGTTCTAGGTTTAAATAAAAAAACTCGCAAAGCCGTTTGAATCAACTTTGCGAGTTTATATATGTTAGGTTGCTAGTCATTAAACTGACTTTGGTAAAGTTGCGTGTAAAAGCCTTTCTTCTCCAATAACTCTTCATGATTGCCTTGTTCAATAATTTGTCCGTTATTCATGACTAAGATACGGTCAGCATCTTGAATAGTGGATAAGCGGTGAGCAATGACAAAACTGGTTCGCCCTTCCATTAACCGGTCCATCGCTTTTTGGATAAGTATCTCCAGACGCGTGTCCACTGAACTGGTCGCTTCATCTAGAATGAGTATCTTAGGGTCAGAGAGTAGAGCCCGTGCAATAGTAAGCAACTGCTTCTGTCCTTGAGATATATTTGAAGATTCCTGATTCATGACTGCATCATACCCACTCGGGAGGGTTCGTATAAAGTGATCAACATTGGCCACTTTTGCTGCTTGAACAATGTCTTCATCTGTAGCGTTTAAGTTGCCAAAACGTAAATTCTCTTTTATGGTTCCTTCAAACAACCAAGCATCCTGTAAAACCATTCCGAACTGAGAACGATAATCTTGACGAGATAAGGCATTGACTTCTGTTCCGTCTATCATGATTTCACCTTTATCTACGTCATAAAATCGCATTAGTAAATTAATTAATGTTGTTTTGCCGGCACCTGTCGGACCAACAATCGCAATTCTTTCCCCAGGCTTCACATCAACATCAAAGTTTTGAATGAGGGGATTATCTTGGTCGTAACTGAAAGAGACATTTTCAAAAGAAACGTGCCCTTCAACCGGTATTTGAATCGTTTGATTATACTCTTGATTTTCATCTGCTTCATCCAATAATTCCGTTACACGGTTAATAGCGGCTGAGGCACTTTGAATCAGTCCTGACAATTGGGAAATCATCTGCATGGGCTGATTCACTTGCCAAACATATTGCGTGAAGGCTTGCAAGTTACCAATAGTCATCCGACCCGCAATAGTCAATAATCCTCCGAACAGAGCGATAATGACATAGGCACTATGGGCAACAAAGGTAATCAGTGGACGAATAAGTCCAGAAGTGAAGCTGGCTTTAAACCCTGTCTTACTGAGTTGATCAGTAATTGTTCTAAATTCTTCCCTAGCCTTGTCTTCTCGACCATACAATTTAATTTCATTAAATCCAGTTAAATTCTCTTGAACAAAGCCATTCATTCGCCCTAATATGTCGGCTTGGTCTTTAAAATAAGGTTGAGACTTATTAATAATCAGCTTAGCAATGATGCCTGATAGTGGAATCACCACAATCATGACCAACGCAAATTGCCATTGAATCCATAGCATCATCAAGATAACAAATATGAGTTGTAAAATCGCATTAACTATTTGTAAAAGTGACACTTGGAACGCATTTGATATCGTATCAATATCATTTGTTATACGGTTCAATATATTTCCAAATTGATGTTTATCAAAATAAGACACTGGCAATCGGTTCATTTTGTTTGAAATTTCTGTTCGTAAGTCATAGGTCATATTCTGAACAGCTTCTGTCATAAAATAATTTGAACCAAAAGTGGATCCATGATTAATTAATCCTCGTATGAAATAAATAACTAAGACGGTATAAATATAAGAGTAATTTAAGCCCGCACCCTGAACACCGTTCATCATATCCATGACATTAAAGCCTATCTCTGTAATAATTAACCCAAAGATAAAGGGCTCCAGCACGTTAGTTATCACTTGAAGGATAACAAGAAAAAGAGAAAAGAACAGTCGGCCTTTGTATTGATTTAAATAGGGCCAAATCCGTTGAAAGCTTTCAATGATAGACGCATCTCTTTCCATAGGAATCTTACGCATCGACTTCACCTTCCTGTTCTTCTTTTAATTGAGAAATCGCAATTGCTTGATAAATCTCACTGCTTTGGAGCAATTCTTCATGCGTGCCACGTCCTACAATTTCACCTTTTTCTAATACGATAATTTGATCCGCATTTCGAATGCTTGAAATGCGTTGCGCTACGATGATGACAGTTGCATCACCTGTAATCTCTTTCAAGCGGCGTCTCACTTCCGCATCAGTTTTGTAATCCAGTGCAGAAAAGCTATCATCAAAAACGTAAATAGCGGGTTCTTTTACAATCGCTCGTGCAATTGACAACCGCTGTTTTTGCCCCCCGGACAGATTACTTCCCCCCTCACTTAAATAGGAGTGGTACTTCTTATTCATTCTTTCAATAAAGTCTCGGGCCTGCGCTACATCTGAAGCTGTATCTAAATCAAGTTCAGTTGCATCATCTTTACCGAACCTTAGATTATCTCCAACGGTCCCTGTAAAGAGAAGAGCGCGCTGTGGTATAAAACCAATTTTACTGCGCAAAGCATCCAGATTGTAATCACGAACATCAACCCCATCGACTATAATGCTTCCAAACGTCACGTCAAAGAAACGAGGAATTAACTGTACCAGTGTCGATTTCCCACTACCTGTACTTCCTATAAAGGCAACTGTTTCTCCAGGATTAGCTTTAAAGCTAATGTCATGCAAAACAGGACTTTCCGTTTCTCCAGGATAAGCAAAAGATACTTGGTCGAACTCTAAATAACCTTTTGTTGTTGTTTCAGTAACGCCATCTGCCTTGCTTTTTATTGATATAGGCATGTCTTGTACTTCTTTAAGACGTTTGGCTGATACACTTGCTCTTGGATACATCATGAAAATTTGAGAAAACATTAAGACTGAAAATAAGGCATGAAAAGCATACTCGACAAAAGCGACTAGAGTCCCTACCTGCATTTGTCCCGCTTCTATTGGTCCCAAAGAGAAAACGAATATAGCTATAACAACTAAAGCCATAATATGGAAAAACAAGGGCATTGCTGTAGCCATTAGCTTATGCAAAGAACTTGCTGTATCTGCGTACTCTTGATTGATTTCAGAAAATTTCTCTTCTTGATACTTTTCTCTGGAAAATGCTCGAATCACACGGAGTCCCGTTAAATTTTCCCTTGAATAGGTATTTAACTTATCCAATAGAGTTTGCATTTTGTTAGATAGAGGTCCTGATTTTACCGCGATAATGTAGATAATAAACAATATGGGGGGAAGTGCAGCGACTAATATCCAAGATAAAGATGGGCTGGTGGTAATGATAAGGAAAATACTACCGACAAACATAAGCGGTGTGTTGAACCCGATTCTTAAAACCATCTCCACGAATTGCAAGATAACGAACGCATCATTCGTGATACGTGTCACCAAAGAGGGTATCCCTATCGTTTCGTATTCCTCATGAGAGAATTCATTTATTTTGTCGTAAAGATCATTTCGAATATCTTTCGTTGCTTCATTAGTCAATCGACTAGAGGCATAAGTTAATACAATATTACCCAGTAAACCAAAAATAATCACGACCACCATGATCGCTATAAGAAAATACAATCGATTTCTGTCTTGGTTTACTAATGCATCATCGATAATTTGAGCCAATATGGTGGGTAACCCTAAGTTAACCACCACAAAACAAATGGCCCCAAAAAAGTTCAATGATAATAATTTTTTGTGCCTTTTAACATAACTCCATACGTATAACATGAAAAACCTCCTTCTACATAAATAAAAGCCGCTGCAAAGACAGCGGCTTTTAAGCATTATTAAATTTTAGCACGTCGGGGGGTTAAGTCAAGGTTGTTTTGATTTTTTTAACTTTGAATAATTCAACTTGTGACTTTTAGTCTTTTTAACTCTTTTAATTAATGTTTGTACAGTCTTTGACCTGCTTGTTCAATGAATAGTATTAATTCATTAATCGAAGTCGACTGGTCTGACACTCAAACCCGTTTATCTTCCTACTCACGCATTTCTCCATGATTGAGTGGGCAGTTAAAGCCATTTATCTACTCGCTCACTACCATGACGATGAATGAGTGGGCAGTTAAAACTGTTTGTCTTACCACTCAAAAGCTTGAAAACTGCTGAGTGGGCAGTTAAACTCATTTTCCAACCAAAAAAGAACGCTCAATCTCTAGTGATAACTTGATGGTCACTGAGACGAACGTTCGCCTGTTTAACAATTTTATTGGTTTGCGTATTCTACTGCTTCTTGTTCATCCAGTTGCTTTTGTTTTTCTTCAAAAGCATCTAATAACACTTTTACTTCATCAGTTGTTTGTGTTTCCATTAATTGCTGTCTTAATTCGCTTGCTCCACGCATCCCTCTCACATAAATTTTGAAAAATCGTCTTAAGGGTTTAAATGCTCGTGGTGTATCTTGGGTGTAAAAATCAAACAGTTCTAAGTGTCGTCTTAGCAAATCAAGCATCTCTTCACTTGAGTGTTCTCTTGGTTCTTTTTCAAAGGCATGAGGGTTCGTGAAGACACCTCGACCAATCATGACTCCGTCTACACCATATTTTTCGACAAGTTCTAGACCCGTTTGTCGGTCTGGTATGTCTCCATTAATCGTCAGTAATGTATGAGGAGCGATCTCATCTCTCAATTTGACTATCTCTGGAATCAATTCCCAGTGAGCATCTGCTTTACTCATTTCTTTTTTCGTTCGTAGATGGATAGAGAGATTCACAATATCTTGCTTGAGTAAGTGAGTAATCCATTCACGCCATTCGTCAAGGTTTGTGTAACCTAGCCTCGTCTTCACACTGACCGGCAGTCCACCTGCTTTAGCCGCTTCGATTAGTTCAGCCGCAACTTCGGGTCTGCGAATCAAGCCGCTTCCTTTTCCTTTACCAGCAACGTTGGGCACAGGACATCCCATATTAATATCGATTCCTTTAAAGCCTTCTTTAGCCATACCGATACTCATTTCACGAAAATGTTCTGCCTGGTCTCCCCAAATATGAGCCACTATCGGTTGTTCATCTTCAGTAAAGGTTAAACGTCCTCTCACGCTGTCATGACCATCTGGATGGCAATAACTAACTGAGTTTGTAAACTCAGTGAAAAACACATCTGGTCTGCCCGCTTCACTAATCACGTGACGGAATACCACATCAGTGACGTCTTCCATCGGTGCTAAAATGAAAAAAGGTTTAGGTAAGTCTTTCCAAAAGTTTTCTTTCATATTTAAAATCCTCTCAATAGTAAAGTTACAGTGAATACAATGTTGCTATAGCTGAGTATAGTCTTCTTCTCTTTAGTAAGCTGTTTAACTGTCTAACCTTATCTATTTTAAAGAATCTTAGTTTTTTGTCAACTAGTGATGACAAACTGCCATCATTTATTCAACTCTTGTTACTGTTTACGAAGAGCTTCTAACTACTTTCCGTTCTTGTCTTTTTAAGGTAAGAAAAAGACTTCCTACAGTTTATGTAGGAGGTCTTTGGTAGTTAACAGCACATCATTTAACCCAAATCAATTTCAAACAACAATGGTGTATGATCTTGTCTTGATCCCGAGTCAATCATTTCTGATTTCAGTACTTTATCAGCTGCTCGATTGCTGACTAGCCAGTAATCAATTCTCCAACCAGAATTATTTACCTTACTTGTGACTGCTCGCTGATTCCACCAAGAATAGACGCCGGTTACATCCCCATGAACATGGCGGAATGTATCAGTGAAGCCTCTATCTAACAATTTAGTGAAGCCTTCGCGCTCTTCATCAGTAAAGCCAGCAGATAGACGATTACTCTTGGGATTAGCCAAGTCAATCTCTTTATGAGCAACGTTGAAGTCTCCTGTCGCAATCACTACTTTTTTCTCATCTAATGAAGCGAGGTAGTCTGCATATTTTTCATCCCAAAGCTGGCGCTCTTTTAATCGGACCAAACCAGAACCGGCATTTGGAGTATACACTTGAGTCAAATAGAACTCATCAAATTCAAGGGTGATAATGCGTCCTTCTGAATCCATGGTATCCGGCGCTCCTATAACAGGAAAATCAACTGTCGGTTTTAAGTGGTTTTTATACAAAAACATTGTGCCAGAATAACTTTTTCTTGCAGGTTCTTCGGACAGCCTCCAAACCATTTCATAATCTGGAAACTTTTCGTTTAAGACATCCATGTGTTTTTTTGACGGACCTGTTCTTGGTAACTTTGTTTCTTGAATAGCTATAACATCCGCATCATGTGCGATAACAGAATCCAGTGTTTCGCGAGTAAGTAGTGCTCGGGCAGAGTCACTCGTTAAAGCTGCATTTAATGAATCAATATTCCATGAAATAAACTTCACTATTATTCTCCTTTTCCTCTTGAATCAATTCTCTACATATAAGAGTACCATTATTTTAAAAGGTTCGAAACTATTTTCATTAGAAAAGCACATTCGAACCTGGCCTCTTTACTGATAGATAACCAGCCCGGGTTGAGGATTAAGGTCCATTACTTCTTCTGGCGTCATTAAAGGATTGTCATAGTGAACTCCCGGCCTATCTGAGTAGTAATACCATAATTTAAAGCCTTTAAAGGGAATGTTAGTTGCTCCAGCATTTCTATCATGAGTGGCTCGTTTCCCGTCAGGTGATCCCCAGCCAGATGTGTTATGAACCGGAATAACTGGCCCATCATCCACGGATACCTCTTCAATATTATGAATCATACTGTCAATAAACTGATGAAAGACGAACTGTCTATGTCCTTTAATGTTCCTCTCTTCCATATAAGCTCGCATCGTGTCTTGTATACCATTTATCTCTTCGCCAGTTAGATGGCCGACCTCTTGCATCGGTCGATCGGTACGCCACTCTGGATCAAGAGCTAAATGAACGTTAGGGTATCTTAAAAAGCTTATCAGTTCATTTATCGCAAACTGGGGTGAATGCTTGCCTATTTGGTGATCCAAATAAATGAGGATTCCATTTTGATAAGCTGTCTCGATATAAGATAAAGCTAAATCATAGCTCATCGGATTAATTTCTCCACCTGGTTGAACCGTCCCGTATACTAAATAAATAGCTGGTACAGCCCCCTTCTCCTCGCTTGTCTGACTATAGGTTTCAGTTGTCTCTTTCAAAAGAGGGATTAATTCTTCAACAGAATGACGCCCAACAATCCCCATGATTTCTGAATGTGGATGTCCGTAGTAAGCGACGACTGTGTTTTCTTCAAATAAAGTCGGTGATGTGAAAAATTCATTCAACTCTTCATCTTCAAATAATTCTGGAGATGAATACAATTCATTGATATCAGTCACTGTGTATTCAGCGGAAATCCAACCTTCTATACTATTTTCAGGGTTAAGGGTTTGGACTTTGTACCAAGTCGACTCATCTTGTTCCACTTCTTCAAGTACGAGTACTTCTTTCCCTTTGACTAGACTTCCCAATGATTCGCTATCTTCATGACTGTCTGATCGAATCGTTAGTCTATCGGCAGTGATGTAAACATAAGGTTCTTGCTCTTCTTCGTTTTCTGTTTCTTCTATTTCTGTTTCTTCTTCAGGTTCTTCTGTTTCTTCTTCAGTATCGTCTGACGAGTCCAAGTCACCCGTTTCATTTTCTTCCTTATTAGTCTCATCAGCTACTTCATGACCAGTAGAGTCGCTAACCTCTTCTTGATTAGTGCATGCAGACAATAGGATGACTGCAGATAAGCTCAGTACCCATTTATTTAAATCGGAACAATTTACCATTTTATTTCAATTCCTTAGGATAAACTAAGCCCATCTGCTTACGACACTCATCCAGCAAAGCCATGACATCAATGGTGCTTTTTGCTGATATTTTTTCACCTTCTGTTTTGCCAGAACGAATTTCAGCTGCGACATTAGAGAATTGCTTTCCATATAGGAGGTCATCTGTCGTATAGACTTCTTCGCCTTCATTTGTTTTTAAGATAGCCTTTTTAGCCATATGGAATTGTGGGACAGAAATCGTGCCTTTCGATCCTTTTATTTCAAAGTAGTGTCCATTTTCATTAACCATGGATATGTGCATATGTGCCTTAAAACTTGGATAATGGAACGTCACGTCTTCTTCGTGGTCGACTTCTTTCATAACGGCATCCACTTCAATCGATTCTGGCTTACCAAACAATTCATAGCAGTACCTTACATTATAAATACCCAAATCCATTAACGCACCACCGAGCATATCAAGTGTCGTCAACCGAGGATTATCCGAGTGTTTAAGTAAAGGAACCGCAAACGCACTATCAACTGATTTAATGTCGCCAATAACGCCTGAATTTACCCACTTTTTCACTTGTAAGGCAGTGTCATTATGCCAAGTCCACATCGCTTCAGAGACATAGACACCTTTTTCTTTGGCATAATTAAAGAGTTCTTTTGTTTCTTTTTCATTGAAAGTAAAAGGCTTCTCACACAGAACGGGCTTGTTAAGATCAATAGCTAGTTTAGTGAAATGAGCATGCTGATCCCCATTCACATTAACATACACCCCTTCGACTCCCGCTGCACTTATAGCTTCCTCAGGTGTATCGTAAACCGTCCCACCATAAGTATTAGCAAAATCTTCAGCTTTGGAGCGTGTTCTGTTCCAAACGGCTACAATCTGATTGTCTTCAGTCTCTACTAATTCTTTTGCAGTCGTGTGAGCGATGCCTCCACATCCAATGTAAGCCCATCCAAATTTCGTCATCCTTAAAACCTCCATCAAATTAAATTCAAGCATTTCTATGTGTCTATTATAACCAGACTTTAGCAGAATAGATATTCTTATTGTGTTTATTTTTATGGTTTTTCCTTCATAAACACTAGCTTGAAAAATCTATCATTTAACTAGCTAAAATGATAAACTGTGTGTATAAACTAAAATTAGGGTGTTAAGCAAATGAATGCAAAAGTCATCAATTTATTAAACCGTCTCATCACTTATTCAGTATATGCTCTTTATCCCATTGTTCTCATTGGACTTATTTGGACTCGTGACGAAAGAGCGTGGCGAGTTTTCCTCGCCCCAGCTATTTCCTTTATATTGGTGAGTGTCTTTAGAAACCTAATCAATGCCCCGCGCCCTTATGAAGTGAACGATACTGTGCCGCTAATTAATAAAGACACGAAAGGTAAATCCTTTCCTAGCCGTCATGTCTTTTCTGGCTTTGTCGTCGCATCAACTCTTTATTTTATTTCTCAACCATTAGGGATAATACTACTTCTAGCGGGCGTACTGTTAGCTTTTTTAAGAGTCATTGGCGGGGTACATTTCACACGAGACGTCATTGCCGGCGCGATTATCGGTATTGTTTCGGGGTTTTTAGGTTATTATATATAAACTAAAAGCGAAGCTCCTCAGTCACCTAGACTTGGATCTTCGCTTTTTGTTTAATATAAGAAATGGATTAAACCACCCATATCTTATATAATACATCACTAGTGTTGCATAAAACTTAGAATAAATGATTTTCATACATTGTTACTTTCATCACAAGTAGTTTTCGTTAAAATTT
>NZ_PREX01000032.1 GCF_009935905.1 Alkalibacterium sp. MB6
TTGGATAAGTCATCCAACCCCATTATAAAGGACTTTTTTATATCATGAAACAGTTAAATTTTTAATGCAACACTAGTGATTTAATATAGAAGAAAGACGATGAGGAGGGTACGTATGGTTAAACGGTGTGACTGGGTAACAGAAGAGCAACTCTATATTGACTACCATGATAAGGAATGGGGAAGACCCTTGTATGACAGGCGACGGCTGTTTGAGATGCTGTGTTTAGAAGGAGCACAGGCAGGACTCAGCTGGTGGACAATTTTGAAAAGGAGAGAGGCTTACCGTGAAGCATTTGATCACTTCGATCCGTCAATCGTTGCTCAATATGATGAGAAAAAGATAGAAGAACTCCTTCAAAATAAAGACATTATTCGTAATCGCTTGAAAATTAACAGTGTTGTTAAAAATGCTAAAGCCTTATTAGCTATTGAAGAAGAGGGGGTATCGTTTACCGACTATATTTGGCAATTCGTTGACGGTAAACCTATAACCAATCGGTGGAACACACATGAAGAGGTTCCCGCTATGACTGATATAAGCCAACGCATGTCCAAGCAGCTGAAAGCAGACGGCTTTACCTTTGTTGGCCCGACTATTTGTTATGCTTATATGCAAGCCTTTGGTATGGTGAATGATCACTTAAAGGATTGTTTTTGCTATGAAGAGATAGAGAGTAGTAAACGAATGGACTGAGTTGCTCAGAGAAGCCTTCTCTAGGCAGTTCGAGCAAGTTAGGATGACCGACTTGCTTAGATACCGTCTCTCTAAGCAAGTCGCATCATAATCATTAGTTGAGTTACTTAGAGAGGCACTATCTACGCAACTCACGACTTTGAACATACGTGTCTCCACAAAAAACGAACCCACTCATTGGAAGTTACACCATGAGTGGGTTCGTTTTTTAGTGATTCTTAACTGGGTTACAACACTTTATTCAGGAAGTCGCGCGTACGCTCGTTCTTAGGGTTTTCAAATATCTGTTCAGGTGTGCCGCGTTCAACAATATGGCCTTCATCCATAAAGATGATACGGTCAGCCATTTCACGAGCAAAGTCCATCTCGTGGGTCACAACGACCATGGTCATCCCTTCGTTAGCCAAGTTTTGCATAACGCCTAGAACTTCTCCAACCATTTCGGGGTCCAATGCACTGGTCGGTTCATCAAAAAGCATGATATCCGGGTCCATTGCCAAGGGGCGTGCGATGGCGACTCGTTGCATTTGATTTGACAACAGAGGTATTAATTTTTTTATACTTCAGGCTTTTTTATGCTTTTTATCCTTTTGTTAAATTAAAATTCCCCCAGACTTATTCATCTGAGGGAAGGTAAAATCTACTTAAGCCTGCTCTATCAGCAGAACACACTCCACATGTATTTGGTAGAATGTTGCTACTTATACTCATTAATATTAATTAGTGTAAAGATATATACTTAAATCTAAGGAGATGGAGAAATTACAATGACTTAAATTATGGATTACAATATGGACAATTTCCCGGATCTGTCTTTTCTGTCCCATTAGGATAAAATTTTTCTTCGGAATGTCCACACTTATTGCAATTATATATTAGTGAAAGAGTTAATTCCGTAGGGTACCCACACCAACCGCAAGGCAGTCCTTTCTTTCTATCTATCAATTTAAAACCCGGCCATCCACATTCCGGACAATAATTAAATATATTTTTAACAAGGTCTCTAGTGGCAGCCTCAATACTTTTCATTCGAGTTGGATTGTATAGCGCTCTCATTTCGGTTTCGATATATACTTCACCATTATCAGACTTTCTTAAAGCATACTTAAATGCATTTTCTAACTTTTCCTTTGTTGCTATACCTTTAATTATTTCACTTTGGTCAGTGGAAGACTCCCTTACTTTGATGACAATTCCATGTTCCGGAAACCCTGCCTCTAAAGAAAATTTATATGCCTCCTCAAAACTTTTAACTATCTTATGACTATAGTTAGTTTCTGTTGTAGTTGCCATACCACTGATTTCTAGATCATTCTCTTTATCAACTAATAGTACTATTTCCCGATTAAATGGAACGAAGGGCATAAAAGGATGGGGACCAAAGGAACCTTCACTGGCAAAGGCTAAGGTTTTACCACATAAATCCATAGCGCCAATTGCCTTATGTCTTGCAGCTTCAAATTGATTTCCCATACGCTCTATATCTCCGGTAAATGTACCATATCGATCTGAATTAAACTCTTCAGGGATAATAATTTTAATTCCTAATTCTTTTTCTAGTATCGGTGATATTACTTCTTCCTTTTTATGCATAGTTGCTAAAATTCCCTCACGATTTTTAAACAAGCTGTGAGTAACTTTTTCTTTATCCATAGTTGAACTCCTCTCATACATATAATGGCGTTCTTACCCATTACTTAATTACTCGAATATCTTCTATATAGACTATCCCCGCATATTTTAAAGACAAATATTTATTGTATATCTTTTCAGCTACAGCTATAGCCTCTTCTTCATTCTCTATTATAATTTCTATTCTTATATTTTCACCAAATCTACTAAGTCCTCCATCTATAAATTTGAAATTATATTTGCTATTTGATAGTAAAGGGGGATTCCTATTAAAATATTAAAGGGAAAAATAATCCCTAGACTCATTCCAAGAGCCAAAGAGGGGTTGGCATCCGGAAAGGTACTTCTCATTACTGCCGGTGCAGATATAAAGGATGCTCCACCAGCCAATGCTGCAAACACAGTTGCTCCTCCTGGACTTAAGCCAATAAAAGTAGCTAATATTATTGCCATAAAAGCCTGTAATGGCGGGAGAATAATTGCTAACACCAATGTAACTGGCTTAACACTTTTTAGTCCAAAGATTCTTGAACCGGAAAGTATTCCTATATCAAGCATAAAAATTGTGAAAATTCCCTCAAAAATATTATCATAGAAAGGCATGAGACTTTTCGTTCCTTCAACACCTGATATTAATCCAATTAGAAAGCCACCAAAAATTAATAATGTTGATTTAGCTGTTAAAGATGTACGCAATATATCTCTTATATTATATTCACCTTTTTCTACTTCAACAGATCTTTTCTTTAAACCAACACGACCTAGAACAATACCGGTAAGTAAAGCTGCTGTATCCATAAAAGGGTACAAGGCAGGCACAAATTCCTCATAGCTAGCTCCCATTTGCTCTAAAAAAACCAAAACTGTTATAAGGGTTACACTATTACATGCTCCATAATGCCCTGCTATGGATCCTGCATTTTCTGGATCAAATCCTATTTTTGACATTATATAGTATACTACAGTTGTAATTAAAATACCCATAATTATTGCGGATAAAGCAGGTATTACTACTCCTAGTATCCCTGTTTTACTCACTGCTACTCCACTCTGTAATCCTATGGATATTAAAATATATAATGTTATTGCTGATCCAATTGAATCAGGTATTTCAAGATCAGATTTAACTGATACCGCTATAACTCCTAATATAAAAAATAATATTGCTGGAGATAACATGTTGCTAAAAGCAAATTCTAAAGAAATCATCTTACTTAACACCTCACCATTATTTTTAAAACTTATTTTTTTCATTAATAAATTATAATTAATTACACACAAAAATAAGGCCAACATCATATTACTAACTTTGAGTTAGTAGCCATTGATGCTGACCCACATTTGACTGGTGTATTCCACCTTTCATTTGTCTATCAACTTCCCTTTATCTTCATAATTTTCATTACAATATAATTGTAAATTATAAGGACAGTAGTACACCTCCTTTCATTATATTAAGTGCTTATACCCTGGCTTTTGTAAAAGTATTTGAGATATTGTGTCATACTCTTAGTGGTGTTTGTTGTATAGAGTACCTAAGCAAAAAACCGACTTTTTCTAGCAAGGTACAGTATCCACATTTATAGTGGTATAACTGCCTTACGCTAGAAAAAAGTCGGTTTATCCTCAACTTACCCACTATTTCATCCAAAATGGGCCTTTGTAGATCTCCCTACTATTATTTTTTCTAAGACATTAGTTTTTTCTCTAAATCGCCAGATAATTTAAAGATCATAACCCGTTCACCGGTTTTTGTACTGATGTCCGTATGAAATGTTATTACTTCTTCCCCTGTTTTTTCTTTTATTATTTCACCTAACATATCTCGACCTGCTTCTACTAGATCTGCTCGAATTTTCTTAATAGATAATATTCCTTCTGATGTTTGGCAAACCTTATATTCTGCAGGTGTTAATATTCCTCTTAGAACAACAATGACCATATCCCTTAAAATGTCAGTTTTCACTGTAACGGATCCTCGTCCTAGAAAATCCTTCTCCCACAGTGTTAATGCCTTGCTTATTTCTGCTTCTAATTGACCTTTTGTTATGGTTGTTCCCTCCTATCAAGGGTATTTCCTATCACCATATATTAAGGGTGACATACCGATTTGTTTCAATCTAAGCAACAAAACCCTAACCGTATTTTCATACAGACAATTAATTATTATCTTAATGCTAATACATTTGATAATTGTACTTATATTGAGCAACCTATTCTAACTTAAAAAATTTAATTTAGCATAACATATATCTAATTCGTTGTAAATACATAGAAAGTCATTGTTTGTTGTAAGCGCTCAATAAAAGCGCGGATTCAAACACACTGTCTGCCATGAGATAATCTTTAGTATAGTAGTAAGTTTTAGCACCAGCTAAGCAATCCTTTCCAAAGGAAATGAAACGGTCGACCATTTCAACAATTCGTTTCAAACTCTTTCATATTGCAGGAAGGCTAACGAGTCATGCCAGGCAACTAAGAGTTCGTTTGGCATCATCTCACGTATTTGATTCCCTCTTTTGGGAAGTGCTTGAGAATATTCAATCGCTTGTCCTCTTGCATTAGCTTTTTGAATGAGTCAGACGCCTTTTTTTAAGTAGTGTAAAACCAAGGGGGTGGTATACCCTTTTTTTGGGCGGACCTATCAAAATCTGCCTGAACCGACTTTATTCGAGCCAGTCAAGACAACAAAAATACTCAAATGAACGAAAATAGTCAGTGAAATAGTTATCCACAGATAGCTATGGATTATTCAGGAATAAGTACTTTTATAAAGTTGAATTATAAATGAGTACTCTCACATATTAAATAAATAGCATGGAAAACACTTGTTGTTGACATATTTCAAACCATCATAATATTAAAAACCAATGAGTAAGTATAAATCGAATGAACTTGTATAGAGATGGTATACGATTATTTATACATTATACTATAAAAACATTTGTATTTATGCATGTTAAAAAAAGAGTAACAATTCTTTAAAATAAATCGTTATTAAGAATGTAAGCAGTGATCACCTTACAGAATGACTTAAAGGAGGAAATAGGATGCAAAAAGAATGGCAGGGTAATAAAGTAGATATTTATACTGAAGATGGAAGAAACGGTAAGATCATTCGAAAACGATTTGCTGGAGCAATTAGAAACGTCACCGAAGAGCAAGTTAGTGCGTTTACTCAAGCGATTGACTCAATAAATGATTTTCCTGTGTCTCACGCTGTATTAATAGAAGAGCACCGCTTTACCTACTAATACGTTGGTATCATTATAACAAGGAGGACATTGAATGAATAAACGACTTGAAATGCGTTTTGAAACAGAAGAAGGAAAGAGCCGCGTGATTGGTGTGGATCAACCAAAACTGAATTTGGATCCGGCAGTTGTACAGACAGCAATGGAGCAAATCATTGCTCAAGATATGTTTGAAATGGATGGCTTCAAAACCTTTTCTAAAATTAAAGATGCTCGTTACGTTACTCGAACAGTCGACGACATTTTAGATTTATCAATAGAAGCATAAACAAATGAAAGCTGTCCATTTCAGGGCAGCTTTTTACTGTATGAAAGAGCCCATTAATAAAACAAGCTATAATCTCTTCCATATAGTAAGTGAATTTGCTATACTACCACTGAAGATATAGAAAGGGGTTGACTAAATGAAAAAAGTATTAGTATCAGGAGTCAAGGGCTATCAAAAAGTCATCTCACCCTTATTTCCTCCTAGCTGCCGGTATTACCCGACGTGTTCACATTACACGGTTCAAGCTTTGGAAAAACATGGAGCACTTAAAGGATCGGTTATGGGGATGGCTCGAATTATGAGGTGCAACCCGTTTGTTAAAGGTGGGGTAGATAAAGTACCCAATCACTTTACAATTAAACGTAACCCCGATAATGAGCATGATATTTATTTAGGTGATGGTGTGACTGCAAAAGAAGACTCATATAACGAAAAATAAAAAAGGGGATGGGAAAAAAGTCACCTTTTAGTAATAATTTATAAATCTGAGTAATTAAAAACACCGTCAAATCAAGGATCATTTTTCCTAGATTTGACGGTGTCTTCTAATTCAGCTAGTTATTTCCCAGCCCCTTTTTTAGAATTCATGTGTGACTTTTATAATCCTCTATCCGGATCTGGACTATTACCGTCCACACGGTCATTATTGAAGCGATTGTTTGCCGGTGTGCCATCATCAAATGTGTCATCTTGTCTGACATCTTCAATTCGAGCGTCACCTTCTTTTTCCACATCTAATTCTTCATGACGAACCGTATCTTGAACTGTACGTGTGTCTTGAGTCGTTTCTTTTCTTACATCGACTTCTTCAACAACTTCTGTATCTTTTTCAACACGTACGGTTTCTTCTCTTACAGGGATAACTGTTTCTTCTGCATCACCCGTAATAGTTCCACCGTCATGTTTATCACCATCACGTACTGGTTTTCTTTCAATAACCACTTCTTCTTTTCTAACTGGCACGTCAATCGTTTCAGTTTCCTCAACGACACGTTTACCAACGTGAACATCTCCAGTTTTATCTTCTTTTTTAACATCCAAACGTTCTTCTCTTAGTTCGATAGATTCGCCGTCTACCTCGTTATCCATAGTAGGAGTATCCATATCTGTGCTTGTCATACCAGGAGTAGTAGCTGTTTTTGTTGTAGCGCCTTCTACATCTGCACCTTCTCTAACTAATACAACGATGCTTCCTTGGTTAATATCATCTCTGTATTCATAAACCGGGTCATTCTCTCTATCATAATCAGGATTATCATAGTTAGAATCACTGTAAGAATCATCTGTTGTAAACGCATCTTTAATTGAATCCCAGAAAGATCGGTCATTGTCACCTGAATCAGTTGTGTCTGTATTTCTTGTAGTGACTTCTGCGTCTACGTTCCATGGGAAACTATCCCGAACCTCTTCATTCGCTACAATCGTAATGTTTTCTCGAGGGTAACCTCTGTCTCTCAAAGCTTCAACAGCACGCATTGCCTCATCAACATTATTATATACGCCTTCAACTCTATTATTATTCATAATAACTCCCTTTCTTTCGATTATTTGACTACACCCTGAGTATAGTCCCTAATCGATAATTCTTCAAAAGATACGATTTATAGCATGAGATTTGTAAACTAGTTGAAAAATATAAACAAACTACTTCAAATCAAGGCCTATTATTACAGTTAAATGACAATCTTGGTAGAAATAATACAATTTGCCCATTAATTTGTTTTACTAACTAATTAACTATTGTAAACGCTTCTTATAATAAGTATGATGAATGTAAGCGTTTAATAGGTTTAATGATTGTAAAGAAGGGGGGATGAGAAAAACGTCCTTAGTTTAGTAATGGCAGTTACTAGCTCTCATACATATGAGAAAAGTGTTGTGGGTTTAACCATCTACGAGGAGGAAAGAAATGGAAAACAGTACAAAAATAAAAGTGTTTAATGCATTCGCCAGCTCTATGCTTGTTGCACCAATATTGACAACAAGCCTATCAGTCATGGCGCAAGAAGTGGAGAATGATTTAAGTACAACTAGTCAAACAGTTGTTTATCATAATGATTTTGAAACTGATGCGGATGTGAATGATGGCATCATGAAACCAGCAAGCAATGCTGTATTAGAATGGTTTGCTGATGATACAGAAACAGGTGTAATGGTGACTAATAGAAATGCTGATTATGACGGCATTGATATACCATTTGAAGCGTTGGACATAGATGTTGCAGATGGAGTAGAATACTCCATTCAAGTTCTCGGCTTTATCGAA
This sequence comes from Alkalibacterium sp. MB6, assembly GCF_009935905.1. Classification (GTDB taxonomy): domain Bacteria; phylum Bacillota; class Bacilli; order Lactobacillales; family Carnobacteriaceae_A; genus Alkalibacterium. The sequence goes on from NZ_PREX01000032.1 coordinate 8,117, forward strand.
GAAGGAACAGACATTCCAGCTGGAGCTCAAATGACATTAGAAACCGTTGACGGTTATTCTTGGTTAAATAATAAGCCAGCTGAAGAAGGCGTATTTGAATTAAATGCTATGTACAGCTCCGCCAATGCTAATGATGCAGATCATTCATTTAGAATTAAAACAAATAGTGAAGGCTCTGGGATGGAATTTGCTGTTACCGACATTCTGAATACCACTGAAGAAGACGAAGTAAATTTAGAAACGCTCTATCATGCGACGTTCGAAGAAGGTAATGAAGGAACTGTAGGTGCTGGAGCTGAAGTTCAACATATAGATGGGGCTATGAGCGTGACTAATCGCTCAGCTAATTGGCATGGATTAGATATTCCTAATAGTGTGTCGGGGATGGCATACGGCTACACTTATGACGTGACGATTAAAGGGTCTGTAGATGAACATGCCGACATTCCTGAAGGAGCACAAGCGTGGTTACAAGTTCCTGAAGCGGATTATCCATTGTTATCTGAAGCGGATTTTGTTGCAGGAGAAGAATTTATTTTAACTGACACGTTCACAGTGACTAATGAGGCTTACACTAAATTAAGAGTGCAATCAAATGACAGTGGTGCAACTGTTGACTTTGATGTCACAGAAGTCTTAATTGAGTGGAATCCTAATCAGACACCTATTATTGATGAAGAACCTGATCCTGATGCACCACTTGCAGAAGAATTCACATTTATCGATTTTGAAAACGGAGAGTTAAATGGCGTTGAAGGGCGAAGTGGTGAAGAAACTCTTCTTATAACAGATGAAGAAAACCATACTCCTGACGGTCAATACAGCTTACACATTTCCGACCGTGCAAACAATTGGCACGGACCATCGTTAGAAGTGACTCCTTATATTAATGCAGGGGAAACGTATGAAGTATCTGTGTGGGTTAAAGTAGATACTGAGTCATCTCAGCGATTAACACTATCAACTCAAGTGGGAGATGGCTCAGCAGCTGCATACAATAATATTGCAAGTGTCGATGTTAGTGCAGCAGATGGATGGGTTGAAATTACAGGAGAATACCGTTATACCTCATTAGGTGGCGGGTTCGTCTCTATCTATGTAGAATCAAATAATATTAATCTAGATTTTTATGTGGATGATGTGAATTTCCAACAAATTGAATCCGATCCAATAGAAGTAGATTTGGAATTGGCTTCTCTTCAAGCAGTATACGAAGATTATTTCAGAATTGGCAACGCTGTATCGATGCCAGACTTAGAAGGACCCAGAGCAGATTTGTTAACTCATCACCACAGCTTAGTAACAGCTGAAAATGCTATGAAACCAGGCGAAGTATATGATGGTCGTGAATTCGACTTCAGTGGGTCTAATCTATTGGCTGATAGAGTGGAAGAACTTGGTTTAGATCTTCACGGTCACGTATTAGTGTGGCACTCACAGTCGCCTGAATGGCACCATACTGAAAATGGGTCACCTCTTTCAAGAGAAGTAGCGCTAGAAAACATGCGTGTGCATATCGAAACAGTTATGGAGAACTTTGGAGAGCTAACAAGCTGGGATGTTGTTAATGAAGCCTTAGACGGCAGTTGGGCAAATCCTGAAGATTGGGAAGCTAATTTGCGTAACACAGGTTGGTTACGTGCGATAGGTGATGACTACATTTATCAAGCCTTCCGTATCGCTCGTGAGTACGCTGATAGTCAAGGCTGGCACGACATGGTCCTTTACTACAATGACTATAATGACCACGTTCAAGGAAAAGCTCGAACAATGTATCACATGATTAAAGATATCAACGACCAGTGGGCTGCTGAAAATCCAGATGAAACGCGTAAGTTGATTTCTGGAGTAGGTATGCAAGGTCACTATAGTATCAATATCAATCCAGACACTGTTGAACAATCTATTGAACGATTCACACAGTTGGGTATTGAAATTGGTATTACAGAACTTGATGTCACAACGAATACAAACAACGTGTATGATGCGGATGAAATTAATCGTCAAGCGTATATTTATGCCCGTCTATTCCAAATATTCAGAAAATACTCTGAACATATTGACCGTGTCACTTTCTGGGGATTAAATGATGCCAACAGCTGGCGTTCAGACCGCTTCCCGTTGTTATTTGATGGAAGCTTGCGTGCTAAACCAGCTTACTACGCCGTTGTTGACCCAGATGGATTTTTAGAAGATTATGAAGATGACTCAGTTAGCGTAAACCAGGGGTATGCTATTTTTGGTACACCGACGATTGACGCTGACATTGATAGCGTATGGGAAGATGCACAAGTTCTTCCTATGAACCGTATGCAACAAGCTCATGAGATTGGTGCTAGAGGAAACGCTAGAGTTCTATGGGATAATAACTATTTATATGTATTATATGAAGTAACAGATGGTTTACTTGATTCATCTGCGGCAAATGCCCACGAGCAAGACTCAGTTGAAGCCTTTATCAATGAGACAGGTGAAAGCACAACCGAGTATGTTGATGGTGTAGGTCAATACCGAGTGAACTATCTAGGAAACGAGTCATTTAATCCTGGACGTTACAGTGAAGGCTTCCAATCTGTAGCTCGTCAAACGGGTTCAGGCTATGTTGTAGAGATGGCTATTCCTTGGAAAGAAGTGACGCCAGCAGCTGGACACACATTAGGGTTTGATGTTCAAATTAACGATGCCAGAGATGGTGAACGTCATGGCGTGGCTGCATGGAACGATATGACAGGTATGGGTTGGTCTGATCCATCTGTATTCGGAAGACTAACACTTGTCAATTCAGCAGACGATATCGAAGATGAAGAACCAACTGATCCTGAAGAACCAGGAGCACCGGGTGAACCAGGAGAACCAGGAGAACCAGGAGCACCGGGTGAACCAGGAGCACCGGGTGAACCAGGAGAACCAGGAGAACCAGGAGCACCAGGAGAACCGGGAGCACCGGGTGAACCAGGAGAACCAGGAGAACCAGGAGAACCAGGAGAACCAGGAGAACCAGGAGAACCAGGAGAACCAGGAGAACCAGGTGAACCAGGCGACACAGATAATGATGATACTGATGGTTCAGATAAAGATTCAGGCGAAACTCTACCAAGTACAGCAACTGCTGTGGGAGTTCTTGGAGTTATTGGTGTAATGTCTGCAGTAACAGGTGCCGGTATTCACTTTATTTGCAAGAGAAAATAAGGTAAAATAGAATAGACAACGACAAGCGAAGGGATAACTCTCTTCGCTTGTCGTTTAAAGGAAATGAAGGAGGAATCGGTATGAAGTGGATTGCAAATGGGTTAATCATTATAGGAATTGGGTTTTTGGGGTATTTCGGCTTTTCTCTGTATCAACAAAACCAGATGCAGTCGGTCACGGTGCAAGAAGCTGAAGCGGCTGTGCGTGACATGCGTGTGGAAGATAACTCAACTGATCAAGAGACTATAATGGCGTTTTCTCCTTCGATGCATGAAGCCTTTGGACTCCTTCATATACCCAAACTGGATAGAAGCATAGGGATAGTGGAGGGAACTGACCCGGACGCACTCGATTTAGGTGTGGGGCACGTAGCCAGCACAGTTTTTCCCGGGCAAGGTGAGCAAATCGTTTTATCGGGACACCGCGATACCGTATTTAGAAATTTTGCTGATTTAGAACTGGGAGATGTATTTGTAGTGGAAATGCCATATGGAGAATTCACATACGAAATTAGAGACACTAAGATAGTCGATGCAGATGATACAACGGTCATTGGGAAGATGGGGGAAGAAGTTTTGGTCGTTTCGACCTGTTACCCCTTCAATTATATAGGCTATGCACCTGAACGCTTTGTGTTTTATGCCTATCCAGTTGATTAGTATATAGATAATTCAAAATGAATCTCAATTCTATTTAATAGGATTGAGTTTTTGTTTTATCCTACTCTTTCTATTTATAAAAAGAAAGAGTAGGATAAAAGCATCGCGAGTTAAAGGAAGATTAATTTAATGAAAAAAGAAACGAGTCTAGGAATCTTAAAAGAGTTGGACCATAAGGTTATGGAATCTGTCGAAGAAAAAGAACAGATCTTAGATAAAGGTAAATTCACTCATGGACACTATATTTATTACTTGGATAAAGAAACAGTTAAAGAAAACAGCTATAAATAAGCATAAAATCGCTAATCCTTTATAAAATCTTTACCACTCCACCTCCTTATACATGATAAAATAGAAGAGGAAAGAGTGAGGAGGAAAGTATTCATGCGTATTCTTGTGGCAGACGATGACAAAGAAATCTGTGATCTACTGGAGATTTATATAAAAAACGAAGGTTTTGAAGTCGAAAAGGCTTATGACGGTCAGCAAGTATTGGACAAATTAAGAGAAACAGAGATTGATTGTCTAATCCTTGATGTGATGATGCCAAAAAAAACCGGTTTGGAAGTAGTCAAAGAGATTAGGCAAGACTCGGCCCTTCCTATATTGATGTTAAGTGCAAAAACAGCTGATGTAGACAAAATAAGAGGATTGACGAATGGTGCAGATGATTATGTTGTAAAGCCGTTTAATCCTTTGGAAGTACTCGCTCGTGTGAAGTCTTTAATGAGAAGAAGCGCTTATGGGACAACAGAATCAGAAGCAGGGGATTTAGAAATAGGCCCACTCATTATAAGAAAAGATCAACATCAAGTGGAAACCGTTGATGGGGTAGAGATTCAGTTGACTGCTCTTGAGTTTGGCATTTTACATTTATTGGCGACGAATCCTAATCGTGTCTTTAGCGCTGACGAAATCTTTGAAAAGGTATGGAAACAAGAAAGCTTAGTGCCGGCGAAAACGGTGATGGTGCATGTGAGTCATTTAAGAGATAAGATAGAAAAAGCGACTGGCGGGGAAAAAGTAGTGAAAACCGTCTGGGGAGTCGGATATAAGATTGAGAACTAAATCAAGAAGCGAGGTCATATCGTGCGGTTGACTAATAGAGAAAAATGGCGATTAGCTATTGAAGCAATCTTCACAGCTGGGATTATTTTCTTGTGTTATTTTGCGGCTTACGAAATCTTCCGGTTATTCGTGACGACTTTTCCAGAGGTATTTGGCGAATTCTGGATCTTCGGAAATGTCTTTGACGATATTATTAACCAAGAATTATGGGGGCTAACACCACTACTCTTTTTTGTGTTAGTCATTGTAGCGGTAGCAGCTATTTTTTGGAGATTAAAGCGTCGTTACCGTCAATATGAATTGCAACACATTATAAAGGAATTGCACTATATTGCTAAAGGAAACTACACCCACCGTATCAACAGTCATTATAGTGAAGATATTGGTCAAGTAGTTGAAAGTATTAATGTTCTAGTTGATTCAACTATCGAAGCGATGGAAGAAGAAAGACGAATTGAGCAAAGTAAAGATGAATTGATTACCAATGTGAGTCATGACATACGAACACCGCTCACTTCTATCATTGGCTATTTAGGATTAGTGGAAGAAGAACGCTACTTATCGGTTGATGAAATGAAAAAGTATGTTCATACCGCGTATGAAAAATCCAAACAAATGAAAGCCCTCGTTGATGATTTATTTGAATACACGACAGTAAGGCAAACAACCACACCACTGGAGTATGTCACCTTTGATATGATTCAACTGCTCGAACAGCTGGCGATTGATTTTGAACTGGAAGCGAAAGAAGTAGACATGGACATACAAGTGGTTTCATCTGCAGATTATATAATGATGAGGGCAGACACAGAGAAAATTGTAAGAGTGTTTAACAACTTAATAACTAATGCGTTGAAATATGGAAAAGGCGGCACTCAAATCCGCATCCTAGCTCAAAAAGAGGGAGATAATGCGGTTATATCTGTTAAAAACAATGGTGAAAATCTTCCCGAAGAAGCCATCGACCAACTCTTCGAACGATTTTACAGGGCGGAAGCCTCGCGATCACAAGAAACAGCTGGAACAGGCTTAGGCCTCGCTATCGCTCAAAGTATAGTGGAGCTACACGGTGGGAACATCACTGCAAAAGTTGATAATGGTTGGACTGATTTCACTATTATCTTACCTTTAAACACTAATCAATAAAGCAGAACAGACTAACCTGTTCTGCTTTTTGCTTAGTGTTTTACAAAGATTAAAATCATGTGTCTAAAATTTGAATTGTTATTGAACATGGTTGTTTTTTAACCCATGAAAGAGTACCATAAGACTTGGTGAACTCGATTGACCTTAAATCGTTTCATTTCACCGAAAAGAATCTCGAATTCAGTTAGAACATAAGGTGTTCAGTATAACTTTCGCGAAACAATAAAAATTAGGAGTAAAAAACATGACATTTAATTTAAAAAGTTTTTTAAAAACAACTTTGGCAGCATCTTTAACATTCCCTATCTTGACGGCAGGGACATCAGTATTTGCTGAAGAACAACCAAGCCAGATTGAAGCAGAAGCAGCTTTACTTGTTGATTTTGAAACAGGGCAAATTTTGTACGACCAAAATGCAGACAGCCAGCGAGGCATAGCGTCAATGACAAAAATGCTTGTGGAATATATCTTGTTTGAAGAAATTGAAGCTGGAAACCTCACGTGGGATACTGAAGTCTCCATTAGTGACTATGCACATCAGGTCAGCCAAAACTACACGTTATCAAATGTGCCGCTAAGAAGTGACTATACTTATACTGTACAAGAGTTGTATGAAGCGTTGGCTATTTACTCTGCTAATGGCGCAACAATTGCTTTAGCTGAAGAAATAGAAGGTTCTGAACAAGCTTTTGTTGACCGCATGAGACAGTTAGTTGAATCTTGGGGTATTGAAGAGTTCGAATTATACAATACGACTGGGTTAAATAACTCGTCTTTATTTGGCAATCACTACCCAGGCAGTGATGAAACAGCTGAAAATATTATGTCAGCTAAAAGCATGGCTATTGTAGCTCAAAAAATATTAGAAGATTATCCAGAAGTATTGGAAACGTCCAGTATTCCTACAAAAGTATTTAGGGAAGGCACACCAGATGCTATTTCTATGTTGAATTGGAACTGGATGCTCGAAGGTTTAAGCCATGAACGTCTGGATGTTGATGGGTTGAAAACAGGAACAACTGAATTTGCTGGAGCGACCTTCACTGGAACAGCTTCTTCAGACGGACGCCGTCTGATTTCTGTTGTCATGGGTGCTGGAGACGGATTTGCTGATCGTGGTCTGCGCTTTGACGAGACATCAAAACTCTTGGATTACGGCTTTAATTCATTTGAACAGTTAACACTTATTGAAGCCGATGACTCAGTTGACGGTATTGAACCAATCTCAGTTAAAAATGGTGTTGAAGATGAAGTGACCATTGTGTCAACTGAATCGCTGAGCTTTTATTTGCCAAAAGGAACGGACACGGCAGATATTCAGTATACATTCGAGCCAAATGAAGAATTCTTTAACGATCAAGGACAACTAGAAGCCCCAATTGACGCTGGTACTGTTGTAGGTCAACTTGTGGTTGAAGATAATGATATGCTACAGTTCATTGATGGAGACACTGAACAAGTCGTTCCTGTGGCGACATCACAATCGGTGGAACGTGCTGGTTTCTTTACAATACTTATCAATTGGGTTAGTGACTTCTTTGGTGGATTAAGAAACAGATTTTAATTCCAATTCCTATACCACAGGATTAAGTTGACGGGAACAAGGGCTTAAGGTAGAATAACCTTACAAGTAAATATCTGAATGAGCGAACTAGTAAATAATGTGCAGGTTAAGAGAGTCAGTGGATGGTGCGAGCTGATCCTGTTTGCTATTGAATCCATCGCTGTGTGAAAATAATGAAGCATCAGCCTAAATTATTTCGGTACGGGCCGTTATCCGTATGAGTGCAAAAAGAATTAATTCTTTTTGAATCAGGGTGGTACCGCGAGAAGCAGTCCTTTCGTCCCTTTTATTAGGGAGAGGACTGCTTTTTTTGTTATCTATTAAAAAACAGGAAAGAAGGAGAAAAGATGCTGGACATTAAGTTGATCAGAACTGAGTTTGATGATGTGAAAGAAAAACTCAAAACTCGTGGTGTTGATGAGATGTTGTTGAATACCCTTAAGGACTTGGACGAAAAGAGAAGAGGGTTTATTCAAGAAACAGAGCGCTTGAAAAAATATCGCAACGAAGTATCAGAAGACATTGCTCGTAAAAAACGTAACAAAGAAAATGCAGATGAAGCTATTGCTGAAATGAAACAAGTTGGTCAAAACATTAAAGCGATCGACACAGAATTAGAAGAAGTGGATGCTCAAGTCACTGATATTGCTGCGGGTCTGCCAAATCTTCCGCACGCCTCTTTGCCAGTGGGTGAAGACGAAGAAGCTAATGAAGAAGTCCGTAAATGGGGTGAGACTCCAACATTTGATTTTGAAGCGAAGCCTCACTGGGAACTGGGAACAGATTTAGGTATTTTGGACTTCGAACGAGGGGCCAAAGTAGCGAGAAGTCGCTTCCTTTACTATAAAGGCCTAGGTGCTCGCTTAGAGAGAGCCTTATATAACTTTATGCTAGATCTGCATGTCACTGAACACGGTTATGAAGAAATCATACCGCCATATTTAGCGAATGATGATGCTTTATATGGAACCGGCCAATTTCCGAAATTTAAAGAAGACGTCTTCCAAATTGACGGGCACCCGTTAACGCTGATTCCTACAGCAGAAGTGCCGTTGACCAATTACTATAAAGATGAAATTTTGGACGAAAAAGATTTGCCTAAATACTTCACAGCTCTATCTCCTTCTTTCCGTTCTGAAGCAGGTAGTGCAGGAAGAGACACTCGAGGTCTGATTCGACTGCATCAATTTAATAAAGTTGAAATGGTTAAATTTTCTAAACCAGAAGAGTCTTATGATGAATTAGAAAAAATGGTCCAAAATGCAGAGACTATTCTTCAAAGACTAGGACTGCCTTACCGAGTTGTTTTATTATCAACAGGCGACACTGGTTTTGCGGCAGCGAAGACATATGATTTAGAAGTATGGATTCCTACTCAAGACACTTATAGAGAAATCAGTTCATGTTCTAACACGGAATCTTTCCAAGCAAGACGTGCGATGATTCGGTACCGACGTGACGAAGATGGAAAGATAGATTACGTTCATACCTTGAATGGGTCTGGATTAGCAGTTGGGCGAACAGTGGCTGCTATCATGGAAAACTACCAACAAGCAGATGGCAGTATTAAGATTCCAGAAGTATTGATTCCTTACATGGGTGGAGCAACAGAGATCCGTTAAATTCAGTAACTTAAGAAAAAAGGCTATCTTTATAGACGAGCCTTTTCTCTTATATTGAGATCAGGATATGTTACAATGACTGATAGACCTAAAAGATTAAGACAAGTATGTGGTGATAAAAGGAGGAGCACGATGGCTAATTTAGAAAAAGCGATTTTTGCAGGCGGATGTTTCTGGTGTATGGTAGCACCATTCGATTCATTACCAGGAATTGAATCAGTTGTCTCTGGATATACAGGCGGTCACGTTGAAAATCCAACATATAATCAAGTCACTTCCGGTACAACAGGCCACACAGAAGCAGTGGAGATCACATATGACCCTGAGCAAATATCCTATGAAGAATTGGTAGAGATTTACTGGAGACAAACAGATCCAACAGATGCAGGTGGTCAATTTGCCGACAGAGGGGACTCTTACCGTGCGGTAATCTTTTACAATAACGGTACTCAAAAAGAAATAGCTGAAGCATCTAAAAAAAGATTACAAGAGAGTGGGAAATTCAAAGAACCCATTGTCACTCAAATAGAAGAAGCTAAGCCGTTTTACCCAGCAGAAGATTATCACCAAGATTTTTATAAAAAAGAACAAGCTCATTATAAGAGATATAGTATTGGCTCTGGGCGAGCAGGTTTTATTAAGAATAACTGGAAAGACGCTTAACTAAAGGAATTGTTCATCCCTTGTTAAAATATTTATAGAAAAAACTAAAAAACGATTGACAAGGGATGAATAACTTTGTATGATATAAGAGTTGCTGCAGAGAGATGAAGCATTTCGGAGATTTAGCTCAGTTGGGAGAGCATCTGCCTTACAAGCAGAGGGTCAGCGGTTCGAGCCCGTTAATCTCCATTTCAGCACGAGCCATTAGCTCAGTCGGTAGAGCAACTGACTTTTAATCAGTGGGTCGCAGGTTCGAATCCTGCATGGCTCATAGTACTTTTAACCAGTGAGTACTATAACAAAATACTTGTCACGCGGATGTGGCGGAATTGGCAGACGCACTAGATTTAGGCTCTAGCGCTTCACGGCGTGGGGGTTCAAGTCCCTCCATCCGCATAGCACATTTTATTATTTAGCCGGCTTAGCTCAGTTGGTAGAGCAACTGATTTGTAATCAGTGGGTCGAGGGTTCAAATCCTTTAGCCGGCATTGCTTTTTGCATAAACCTTTGCGGAAGTAGTTCAGTGGTAGAACACCACCTTGCCAAGGTGGGGGTCGCGGGTTCGAATCCCGTCTTCCGCTTATTTACTAGTTAACAGTAAATACGCAGTTTAAGCCGGGGTGGCGGAATAGGTAGACGCACAGGACTTAAAATCCTGCGGAGGTTTCTCCGTGCCGGTTCGATTCCGGCCCTCGGTATTCGTATAGAGCACCCTTAGCTCAATTGGATAGAGTACCTGACTACGAATCAGGCGGTTAGAGGTTCGAGTCCTCTAGGGTGCATGTTTTAATGTTACGGGAAGTAGCTCAGCTTGGTAGAGCACTTGGTTTGGGACCAAGGGGTCGCAGGTTCGAATCCTGTCTTCCCGATTTAACACATTTATTATGGCGGTGTAGCTCAGCTGGCTAGAGCGTACGGTTCATACCCGTGAGGTCGTGGGTTCGACTCCCTCCGCCGCTATACAAGAATATGTCGAAGGACCTTTAGCTCAGTTGGTTAGAGCAAACGGCTCATAACCGTTCGGTCGCAGGTTCGAGTCCTGCAAGGTCCATTGATTTGATATTCTTATATCTATTATCGCGGGGTAGAGCAGTTGGCAGCTCGTCGGGCTCATAACCCGGAGGTCGCAGGTTCAAGTCCTGCCCCCGCAATTTGCTATGGTCGTTGACGCTTTAGCGGCATAACGAACATGGTACGCTTGGACGACAGTCCACAGTGTGATTTACAATAGTTCTTTGGTCCCGTAGTGTAGCGGTTATCACGCCTGCCTGTCACGCAGGAGATCGCGGGTTCGATTCCCGTCGGGACCGTTTAGTCAGTATTTTATGCGGGTGTAGTTTAGTGGTAAAACCACAGCCTTCCAAGCTGTTGTCGGGAGTTCGATTCTCCCTACCCGCTTCATACTTAAAAAGTATGCCTATTTCAATAGGGCCTATAGCTCAGCTGGTTAGAGCGCACGCCTGATAAGCGTGAGGTCGATGGTTCGAGTCCATTTAGGCCCATTTCAATACTATTATGGCCCCTTGGTCAAGCGGTTAAGACACCGCCCTTTCACGGCGGTAACACGGGTTCGAATCCCGTAGGGGTCATTTTTTTATAATGTGGAGGATTACCCAAGTCCGGCTTAAGGGAACGGTCTTGAAAACCGTCAGGCGTGTAAAAACGCGCGTGGGTTCGAATCCCACATCCTCCTTTTCATAATACGTTGAGTATTATACATTATCGCGGGGTAGAGCAGTTGGCAGCTCGTCGGGCTCATAACCCGGAGGTCGCAGGTTCGAGTCCTGCCCCCGCAATTTGCTATGGTCGTTGACGCTTTAGCGGTATAACGAGCATGGTACGCTTGGACGGCAGTCCACAGTGTGATTTACAATAGTTCTTTGGTCCCGTAGTGTAGCGGTTATCACGCCTGCCTGTCACGCAGGAGATCGCGGGTTCGATTCCCGTCGGGACCGTTTTAATATGTAATAAAGGCGCTGTAGCTCAGTTGGTAGAGCAACGGATTGAAGCTCCGTGTGTCGGCAGTTCGACTCTGTCCAGCGCCACTTAAATATCGGAGGGATAGCGAAGTGGCCAAACGCGCCGGACTGTAAATCCGTTCCTTCGGGTTCGCAGGTTCGAATCCTGCTCCCTCCATATTTAGGGGTATAGTTTAATGGTAAAACTATGGTCTCCAAAACCATCGATGTGGGTTCGACTCCTGCTACCCCTGTGTTCGAACCAATAGAGTATTTAGTTTTAAGCAAGTTTATGTTATAATTTGTATCGAACAATATAATAATATGGCGATTGTGGCGAAGTGGTTAACGCACCGGGTTGTGGTCTCGGCATACGTGGGTTCGATCCCCATCAGTCGCCCTTGATTGGGCTATAGCCAAGCGGTAAGGCAACGGGTTTTGATCCCGTCATTCCCAGGTTCGAATCCTGGTAGCCCAGTATTATTAATTTAATAAAGTTGATAATTGATGGCGGTATAGCCAAGTGGTAAGGCAGAGGTCTGCAAAACCTTCATCACCGGTTCAAATCCGGTTACCGCCTTATCATCAAAGAATTATTTAGCCGGCGTGGCGGAATAGGCAGACGCGCTGGACTCAAAATCCAGTGCCCGTTAAGGGCGTGCCGGTTCGACCCCGGCCGCCGGTATCTTATAAAAATCGTGATCCTTCTTATTCATATAGAAGAATCACGATTTTTTTGTTCTTTATAAAGAGAAGAAAAGGCTACCTGTCAAAACGTGCGAATTCGCTTGGCGGGTAGTAGGTTAAAGAGAGGTTAATACTTCAAGACTGTTTTAATAAATAGTTTTCATACGCAAAACATGAAAGCGGTTTACGAATGTGGTAAACTATAAAGGATTAATTAAATTATATGGAGGACAACCAATTGAAAAAAGAACCCATTTTAAATGATAAAGCAATCATCCAAGTCGGAATGATTGTAAAAGATATTGAAGAGACAAGCAGAGCGTATGCTGAATTTTTTAACGTAGACGTACCTGAGATTGTATGGACAGGTGAATTCAAAGATGCTAATCAGCATTATAAAGGTGAGCCGGTAGAGTCCAGAGCCAAGCAATCCTTCTTTGATATGGGGAGCGTTCAGCTAGAATTGATAGAACCAGATAATGGGCCTAGCACCTGGCGTGATCATCTAGTAAAGCATGGAGAAGGTGTGCATCATATTGCCTTTATGGTAGATGGCATGAAAAATACAGTAGCGAGATTTGAAAGTCATGACATGCCACTCATACAAAAAGGTGAGTATACTGGAGGACGATATGCCTATTTAGATACATTTGATAAATTGAAGCTAGTCGTTGAGTTGTTGGAAAATGACTAATAACGAGGAGGGTGGTTCCTTGCGAGTACTAGCAGTAGTAGGGGATTATGATCATGACGAAAAGCTGTTTAAAGAGACGCTTGATAAAGTGACTCACTCTATAGAAGAAGTAGAGGTTATGTATACAGATCGAAAAAATGTAATAGATAAACTTAACTTGCAGCCATCGTTAGTCATCTTGGCTGCTGAAAACCGACTGAATCCAGAAGATGAGAACGTCAAGAGCTGGATGACAACAGAAGATGCAGAAGCTATTGATACTTATGTTAAAAAGGGTGGTTCTTGGTTTGCTTGGCATTCAGGATTAGCGGGCTATGAAGAACTAACTGAGTACGTCAAGCTGCTAGGAGGGTATTTTACTCATCACCCAGATGACCATGCTCAAGTAAGGTACACATTTAAAGAGAGCTCATTATATAAAGAGAAGCAACCTAGCTTTGAAATATCAGATGAACATTATTTTGTTCAATTAATGGGGGAAGTTGACGTCTTCTTAGAATCGTCATCAAAAGACGGCGATTCCATTGCTGGTTGGACCAAGACAGTCGGAAAAGGTAAAGTTGCCGCATACACTCCCGCTCATAAAGAAGAAGGTCTGTCACATCCCCAAGTCCATAAGGATTTAACATCAATCATTAAATGGTGCGTAAGCAGTTAAATAAAATATAAAGCAGGCTTGAGAAGAATAAGATCTTTTCTGAGCCTGTTTTAATATAAAAACTCGTAAACATCAGAATAAATAAGGAAAAGAGTTTGAATTAAACTAAAGAAGAATGGGCGCAAATGGCGTTCGTACAACTATAATTAAACTATTTTATAAAAAAGTAAAATAAGTGTTGACGACGAGTCTTTTAACTGATATTATTAATCTCGTTGCTGCAAAACGCTAGTGAAAACTAGTAAGTAATTAGCGCAACAAAAAACTTTTAAGTTTATTGTTGACTAATACTCAACCATGAGGTATACTTAAGAAGTTGTCGTTTGAGAGAGTGACAGACACCTTTTAGAAATTGATAAAAAATAATTAAAAAAGTGTTGACACTTAATCGAAGCGATGGTATGATATAAAGGTTGCTGCGAAACGCAGACAACCCAAATGAGAAACACTGGATCTTTGAAAACTGAACAAAGTAAAACAACCAAATGTGCAGGGGTCTTCGGTTCATTTATGAATCAAGACAACTATAG
>NZ_PREX01000033.1 GCF_009935905.1 Alkalibacterium sp. MB6
CATAAATTCCTTTAAAATCACACTTCAGAATCAGGTCTTAAACTTTCAATTTATTCCTTGACATCTTTATAGCTGGCTTCTTATTTAACACTATCGTATGATACATAAGTGCGAATAGCAATCAATCGTTTTAGCTTGTATGTGTTACCGTATGAGCCAAGAAGAAACAAAATTATAGTAACACATACAAACTAATTAGCTAACTCAGACACTGTTGCTATATAGAAAAGTGAGGCACTACACTTACTCATTAGGAGTAGGTATAGTGCCTCACTGGCTTTTTTATTTACGTTTACCCCAATACTGGAAATAATCTGTTCTGAGGTAACCATTATATAGTTTGCGTTTTTTGGTAGCTCGCTGTCCATAATGTTCTTCAAAGTCTAAATCACTGGTGATAATGTACTTGCTCCACGTTTCATGTGGTCGGAAGGCTTTACCCATTTGACGATATAGTTCATAGGCTTCTTCTTCGTCTCCTAAACGTTCGCCGTATGGAGGGTTTGAAACAATGATGCCAAATTTCTCATCAGTATCAAAGTCAGCCACTTCTCTTTGCTCGAATTCGATACTGTGTGCCAAACCTGCTTCCATTGCATTGCGCTTAGCAATTTCTATCATGCGTTGGTCACTGTCGTATCCTTTGATGTTTAACTCTATATCATAATCGGCTTGTTCCTCTGCTTCTTGTCTGACTTTTTGCCATAACTCTTTAGGCATCCAGTCCCATTCTTCACATAAGAATGTACGGTTAAAGCCTGGAGCGATATTATGTCCGATTAAAGCTGCTTCTATAGGAATCGTCCCTGATCCACATGTCGGATCGACAAAGGGACGATCTTTTCTCCACGTTGTCAGCATGACTAAAGCTGCCGCCATGTTTTCTTTTAAAGGTGCCCCACCCTTGTCGACGCGGTAGCCACGTTTGAATAAACTGTCTCCTGTGGTGTCGATCGTTAAAAGGACCTTGTCTTTTCTTATAGCCACTTCAATAGGAAACTTGGCTCCTGTTTCTGGAAGCATGCCTCTTCTATGGTAAACATCTTTGATTTTCTCAGCAATAGCCTTGTCTACTATACGTTGAACATTAGGGACACTGAACAGTACGGACTCAATTGATTTACCTGATACGGGAAACGCGGAATCCATAGACAAATACTCATCCCACGGTAACGCTTTTGTCTGTTCAAATAAATCATCAAAGGTTTTCGCTGTGAATTCACCAACCACTATCTTGACTCTGTCTGCAGTACGTAACCATAGATTGGTTTTAGCGATGTCTTCTTTTCCACCCTTAAAACGAGCTCGGCCGTTTTCAACTTCGACCTGGTAGCCCATGCTTTTCAGTTCTTTACCAACCAGTGCTTCTATTCCACTAGCTGCTGTAGCGATTAAATTATATTCCATTTATCTGCCACCTCTCTCTTCTATTAGTATGCACTATTGGTTTCTTTACGTAAAGAAATCCTCCCTAAAAAGAGAGGATTTCTTTTACTATGTACATCACTGTAAGCCATGTTCTGTCTAGAAAAGACGCAAGCGCCTCTTCAGAGATAATCATCTGTCTGCACGAGCATAACTGCCCTGCCTCTTCTCTCCGTTGAATTCCGGGAGAAAAGTGCCCCTACCAAAGTTTGGGTTGCTCACTCGAGGGGTTTACCCGTTCCACCACTAGCGTTTCCGCTAGTGCTTCGTCACTGTGGCACTTTCAAGGGTACTCAAGCATAGGTTGCCCCTTAGCTTTTTTTCCTGCCGTCATCCCATTAAAGGGTGCCGCAGCTTATGATTTCGCTGCGCACGAACACTACAAGCAATCTCAGCTTGTGTGAGCATGGACTTTCCTCACAGCCATAAGCTGCGCGATTATCCGTGATGTACATATTATTCTATTAATCGTTATCTAGTTTCGAACCAAAAACGTGACGCTCTAAGTTTGATAATCGTTTTAAGATATCAAAGTTTGTCACACTTGAACTGGACTGTTGCTGATTTTGATGCTGAGTACTCATCTGTTTAGCTTGTTCGTCCAACTTATCAAGTAATCGATTATTTTCAGATTTCAATTTATCAATTTCATTTTGAAAGGCTTCATAGTCTCTGATGACGATATCCAAAAACTCATCGACTTCAGTTGAGTCGTAACCGCGAACTTTTGTTTTAAAGTCTTTTTCAAGTATCTCTTTTTGGGTTAACTCCCTATCCATTCCTACACCCCATCTGCTATTCCTAGTATTTAAACCATCTTAACTAATTAAATCGAGTTGTTCACATCATATTACTATCCTATTATAGCAAACAGTTGCTTAAAAGTGAAGGTAACTGTCAGTTATAATTCTTCAATTTCGTTCACGAACCATTGTAGTTCGTCAAAACTGATGGTTTGGATGTCATAGGGGTAATGTTCCTGGTATAGTATAGCTGCTTCAAATATAAATGAAGCTTTTCCAGGATACTCAGGGTCATAAAAAAGTAAACAAGCATCGGTGTTTTGGATAATGAATTCTTGATTGTTTTTTAATTGACTTGGATTAGTATAGGGCTTATTAGACGTATAATTGACATAGTCTGCTTGCTCGATGACTGTATTATATAGTGTTTGATTGGCTTCGTTCCACTTACTTGCCATTTCTGCGAAAGGCAACAGAACTCCTAACTTCAACTCTTCGTAATCGTCTTTTAATGAAAGAACAAGTTCTCCCACCCATAGTTCTGTGCCTATATTTCCAGCAATAATGACCCATTCCAAGCCTTCTTCAACGTAACGTTTAATCTCTTTTTCCAAAAATAATTTTATATAATGAAGTTTTGGATCATCTGACGAAAATATGGACAATTCGTATGGTCTGTAGCCGGTAACAAATAAAGTTTTAATAAAATTCACCTTCTTTTCTACTCTGCTCTCTCACATTTTGGTAAACTATAGTTATCATGTGTTAAGGTTGTGAACGTTGTGTCGATTAAATACCCAAATGGGAAGCTCTACATCAGTAATGATGACAAAAAGAGAAGCAAAAAGCAACAGGGGATAAAGAAATTGTCTCATAGTAATCGAGGGATGACTCTTGAGGAAGACTTGAACGTCACGAATGAGTTTTACTTAAGTCGGAACATGGCTATTATCCATAAAAAACCCATTCCGATACAAATTGTGAACGTTGATTACCCTAGACGAAGTGCGGCCAAAATTACTGAAGCTTACTACAAAAAAGCATCCACCACGGATTACAACGGCGTTTATAAAGGGCATTACATTGATTTTGAAGCGAAGGAAACCCAAAACAAAACATCTTTTCCTTTAAAGAACTTCCATGAACATCAATTAACTCACATGAAAGCTTGTACAGACCACGGTGGCATTTGTTTTGTTATTATCCGATTCAGTACATTAAACCGTGTCTTTTTAGTCGATTTCCCCCTCATTTCATCGTGGTGGAATCAGCAATCGGAAGAAAACGTAAAGAAATCCATTCCTCTATCCGTTTTTGAAACAGAAGCATACGAACTGACCTATTCATTAGCACCAAGACTGCCCTACCTTCCTATTATAGACAAATTAATCGAATCGCATACTGGTAAATAAGGATACATGTCTTATTTCATCTATTGACTAAAAAATCAATATAGTGTAATGTTCTTTTTTGTAACTTAAATAGGTGTTTTATATATTTATAAAGTGAAAACAAAGGAGTTTTTATATGTCACAGAACAATAACGTGTCACGAAAAGATTATAAAAAGAAAAGCAAAAAACAAAATAATAAACAAAGCAAGAAACAAGCACCAAAAAAAGGTGGGCCGAAAAAATGGTTTAAACGTATTGTTTTAACCCTCTTGGCACTCTTTATGCTAGCGATTATTGCGGGCGGCGGTCTCTTTGCCTATTATGCATCAAGCGCTCCTGAGATGACTGAAGAAGATTTACTTGGTACGTTTTCATCAGACTTGGTTGATATGGATGGCAATGTCTTTTATACATTAGGTGGAGAAAGTCGCGATTATGCTGATGCGAGTGAGTTTCCACAAGTTATGAAAGATGCCATGATGGCTATAGAAGACCAGCGTTTTGAAGATCACATGGGTATCGACCCTATTGGAATTGCTCGGGCAGCTGTTGGATATGTGACTAACCGTGGTCAAATTGTCGGCGGTGGGAGTACAATTACCCAACAATTGGTCAAATTATCTGTCTTTTCAACGTTAAGAGAAGACCAGACGCTTGAAAGAAAAGCGCAAGAAGCTTGGCTAGCTGTTCAATTGGAACGTCAATTATCAAAAGAACAAATCTTAACTTTATATATGAATAAGGTTCATATGGCTGGAAACGTCTATGGTATTGCGACCGCTGCTGAAGAATACTACGGTAAGCATGTTAGCGAGTTAGAGCTTCACGAAGCTGCTTTATTTGCAGGTATGCCTCAAGCCCCTAACCGATACAACCCATATGTCAATCCTGAAACAGCTAAAAACCGTCGTGACGTTGTCTTAAACGTTATGAGAGATGAAGGCGTCATTACGGCCGAAGAAGCTGAAGAAGCGAAAGCCATTCCTATTGAGGAAGGTTTAGTGGAACGGACGGAAGATGATCAAAATAACCTTGTCTTTGATGCGTATTTGACTGAAGTTTTAGATGAAGTTGAAGAAAAAACGGGTCTGGATCCATTCAGAGCTGGCTTAACTATCTACACCAATTTAGACATGGATGCCCAAGAAAGTATTTATGAAGCCTTACATTCAGAAGATATCAATTGGACGAATGAAAATATGCAGTCTGCTATGTCCCTCATTGAAAATAACACAGGTAAAGTTCGTGCCCTTGGAGGCGGTCGTAATCAAGAAGGACAGTTGAATTTTAACCATGCGACTGATATAAAAGCTGTCGGTTCAACGATTAAACCACTAACTACCTATGGTCCTGCCATAGAATACTTGGAATACTCTACCTATCACCAGATTGTGGACGAAGAATATGCCTATCCAGACGGGACGCCACTTAGAAACTACGATAGTCAGTACCGTGGACAAATGAGTATGCGTGAAGCTTTAGTTGATTCCAGAAACATACCGGCTGCTAAAATAATGAACGAAGATTTAGAAGCATCTCAAGTTGAGCAATTTATTACTGGCTTAGGTTTAGATCCAGAACTGTTAAACTCAGGCGCAACAGGGATTTTACCTCAAAACGCGATTAATGGGGACCTATCTCCTTTACAGTTAGCTGGATCTTACGCTTCCTTTGCTAACGGCGGTAACTATACTGAACCCTATACGGTTGAACGGGTCGTGACTCATAATGGACAGGAAATAGACTTGACGCCTCAAACCAGCCAAGCCATGTCTGATTATACCGCTTATATGATTACGGACATGTTGAAAGATGTAGCTGCAGTTTATAATAACTCTGTAGGTATTCCTGGCGTCCCTCAAGCGGGTAAAACAGGAACAACTAACTTTAGTTCTGCTGATTTAGAACGATATGGTTACCCATCTGGCGCTGTGCCTAGTTCTTGGTATGTCGGTTACACGTCTAATTACTCTCTATCTGTATGGACCGGTTACCGTAACAACAGTGAAGGTTACCTTACTTTTGATGATGGTTCCCGTAACATCCCTCGTCAGCTGTACAGACAAGTGATGGCGACTGTTTCAGAATCGGTAGAAAATACCGACTGGTCTCGCCCTTCTTCTGTTACGGAAGTCGCTGTAGAAGATGGATCGAACCCAGCTCAATTACCTGGACCAAACACGCCTTCTACTAATATCGTAACAGAATTATTCGTTACAGGTACGGAGCCATCAGAAGTATCCACACGTTTTGGAGTAGAATTAACTGCACCTACTGGTTTATCTGCTGAATACGATGAAGAATCAGAGGTATTGTCTATTACTTGGGATGACTATAGTCTCGAAAATGATGATGAAACACCTCAGTATGTATTAAACATTGGTGGTCAAAGCGTGACTGTTTCAGAAACTGAATACACGGTTTCTACGCCACCATCTGGTTCCTTGACCATTACATTAGCTGTAACAGCCTATGGAAATACTGGCCCAAGCACGTCTGTCAACGTGACCATTCCCGAGCCAGTCGAGGAAGAAGAACCTGAAGATGAAGAGGTTGAAGAAGAGCCTGAAGACACGGAAGAAGAAACCGAAGAAGAAACCGAAGAAGAACCAGCCACTCCTCCAGTGGATTCAGAAACAGATGATGAGGAGCCTGTAGAAGAAGAACCTGAAGAGGGCGATACTGAAGAAGAGGAAGAAGAGCCTGAACCAACACCTCCTCCTGAAGACGATGATGAAACGGGTGAAGAGGAAGACTCAGAAGTATAAACACTAAAACTTAAAAAGGCATCACTTCCCTTTTCTATGGGAGTGATGCCTTTTTGCTAGTGTTTGTAACCTATTTTAATTTGTTTTGCTTGTCTTTCGATTGAAAGAATGATTTTCCTTTAATCGTTAGGATACCATTAATGATATTCCATATTCCAACAAGCAAGCCGACAACGCCTATTAACAAATCAATAAATAATAAATAAACTGAGAGGACCGTAATAATTAGCCCCATAATCAACAGAAATTTTCCTTGTTTTTTGTCCATATGTTTTGACCCTTTTCTAAAATAGATTTGGATACGAATAAAACCCAATGCGCATTTGCATTGGGTTTTATTTCTTTACTGGGCTACTAGGATTCGAACCTAGGAATGACGAGACCAAAACCCGTTGCCTTACCACTTGGCTATAGCCCAATCTTAAGGGCGACTGATGGGGATCGAACCCACGAATGCCGAGACCACAACCCGGTGCGTTAACCACTTCGCCACAATCGCCATATTATTTAATTATCCGAAACCTATTATAGCATAGATTTTGTTAAAAGTGAATGCTAACATTGTCGGAAACAGGGGTAGTAGGAATTGAACCCACATCGATGGTTTTGGAGACCATAGTTTTACCATTAAACTATACCCCTATAATGGAGGGAGCAGGATTCGAACCTGCGAACCCGAAGGAACGGATTTACAGTCCGGCGCGTTTGGCCACTTCGCTATCCCTCCAAAAGGATGACATGGCGCTGGACAGAGTCGAACTGCCGACACACGGAGCTTCAATCCGTTGCTCTACCAACTGAGCTACAGCGCCTACTTCTATTGATGACCCCTACGGGATTCGAACCCGTGTTACCGCCGTGAAAGGGCGGTGTCTTAACCGCTTGACCAAGGGGCCAGTACATCATTAAGTGTGAATGACTACGTCCGTTTCAAACTCACAATGATGAGTATATCATATTTTAAAACGAGACTCAATATCTTAATTCAATATCTTTCAAAAAGAGTCATTTCTTAATAAGAAGTTGGACGATCAGATTTAAACCTGACCGCCAACCCTCTCTAGATTATTCCCTTACCTTGCTAACCATCCACCGTCTGTAGTCAGTCATAATCACTACTTTATTTTCACTATTTGTTAGGAAATCCTATTTTCCCTTAATCTTTTACTAGCTCAACTGACTTCTCAGTGAAATAGTTTGGATATAAATCAAAGATGTCTGCTTGAGACTTAAGCATGAATCGTATATGACTCACGGTCAAAAACTTCACTTCATCTATATTTTTATTCATAACAGCTTCCAAGAGCGCTTCGTGTTCTTTAAGGACTAGATTATAGTCAAAAGTGGCTTTTTCAAGATGCAACCATCTAAAGCGATCCAAATGAGTGTTATACGTGTTAATCCAAGACCAAATTTGCTCTTTACTAACTATTCTATAACAGGTTTCGTGAAACTGATTATCTAGATCGTGGTACTTGGATCGATCTTTTAATTCGAACTCTCTTCTTTGATCATCCAGAATAGCTTCTAATTCTCTAATGTGTTTATCATTAATTTTAGCAGATAATTCAACCATGATTTCTTTTTCAATACACTCTCTGATAAAACGAGACTGCACGGCTTGTACCATATCTATTTTTGATATGTACGTTCCAGATTGAGGGACCGTATATATCAAATTCTGTCTTTGCAGTTGTTTAAGTGATTCTCTTAATGGTGTTCTACCTACTCCTAATGATTCCATTAAATCTGATATCACTATCTTCTGACCAGGTTTCAATTCCATCTTTACGATTTTCTCTCTTAATCTTTCATAAGTTCTGCTTTGAATTGTCGATTCTTCCATAATATCCACCATTCCATCAGCGTTTCAACACAAAACGCCGTTTACTTTTATAAAAATATAGGCTATTTCATCAGTTAAGAACAGCAATCCAACGAGCACCTTTTCCGGTTCTCTCCAACATCTCATTAAAAATTCTCTTAGTTATTTTGTGAAGTAGTGTTTAGCGTTATAGTAACATACGTTTTCTATTAATCGTTTTAACAATTTTTCCTCTTTCGGATACTTACCGTCTTCCACTTGTTCGCCGACAAAGTTACATAAAATGCGACGGAAGTATTCATGTCTTGGATAAGACATAAAACTTCTTGAATCGGTTAACATACCGACAAAGTTCATGAGTAAACCATGATCAGCTAATGTTTTCATTTGACGCAGCATGCCCTCTTCTGTGTCATTAAACCACCAACCAGAACCGAACTGTACTTTCCCTTTGATGCCTTCGTCGTTAACTTGGAAGTTTGCAACAGCACTCGCTACGACATGGTTCTTTGTTGGATCAAGATTATAGATAATCATTTTAGGTAGTTTTCCTTTTTGATTCATCTTATCTAATAGTCCGTTTAAACCAGCTGCATCATTTCCTGAATCTTTAATTGAGTCGAAGCCTGTATCTGGTCCTAATTTTTCTAAATAAAAAGAATTGTTATTCCGGATGGCGCCAATGTGAATCTGCATAGCCCAACCTTTTTCATAGTACATCTCACTCAAGTCCACTAGAATACGAGTCAAGTACTGCTCTTTTTCCTTTTTACTGATCGATTCCATGTTCACCGCTTTATTGAAGATCGCTTCAATTTCATCATCCGTTGCGGTTTCATAAATCATCTCTTCCAACGCATGGTCTGACGCAAGAGTGCCTCTTTCATCAAAGTAATCCACACGTCTTTTTATAAGTTCCATCATTTCTTTATATGATGTTGGTTTATTCCCGTATAGACCTTCTAAGCGACTTAGGAATTCTTTAAACCGCTCTTCTCCAACTGGGGAAGCTTCATCCGGTCTAAAAGACGGTGCAACGGTGACGTCAAACTCACTTTCTTTTATTTGATCATGAAATGCTAACGTATCCGTTGGGTTATCCGTTGTCCCAACGAAAACAACGTTTGAATCTTTGATTAATTGTTGAGTCGATAGGTTATCTTCTTTAATTTTTTGGTTCATTCGTTCATATATATCTTCCCAATTATCTGCACTGAGTAACTCATCAATATCAAAGTAACGTTTCATTTCCAAATGTGTCCAGTGATACAAAGGATTACCAATGGTTGCTTCAGCCGTTTCTGCCCAGGCTTTAAACTTTTCTTTGGGAGAGGCACTTCCTGTAATTTTATCTTCAGGAATACCATTTGCTCTCATTGCTCGCCATTTGTAATGATCGCCCGCCAACCATATCTCTGTGATATCCTCAAACTGATAATCTGTTGCGATCAACTCAGGAATGAGATGGCAATGGTAATCGAAAATGGGTAAATCTTTTGCGTAGTCATGATACAAGCGTTTGGCTGTTTCATTTGTTAGCATAAAATCTTCTGTTATAAAACTCATAGTCACGTCTCCTTTAACTTAATGTGGTCTAAATCATAGAAACTGATATATTACTTTGTGTAAAGTATAACATGATTGAAAGTTTTGTAAAGGGTTTCATCATAATAAATTTAGACTTTGCTTCCATTACACCGTTTTAGACATCACTTTCTTTCAGTAATAATCTAGCATACTTAATAAAACAAGTTACTATTTAACTTATGAGTAAATAATTTTAATTGGTTTTTCTATACCACACACTTTGTAAAATAAAAAAGTCCTTGTAAATGTGTAAAGTTACACATTCACAAGAACTATTTTTGAACACTATTCATAACGGAGAATGAGGGATTCGAACCCTCGATACGGAAAACCGTATACACGCTTTCCAAGCGTGCTCCTTCAGCCACTCGGACAATTCTCCATAAGAAAACTCCGCAAGCAGGGCTCGAACCTGCGACAACACGATTAACAGTCGTGCGCTCTACCAACTGAGCTATTGCGGAATGAAACGTTGTCTTAACAACTCTTATATCTTAACATCGTATGGTATTTGTGTCAATCCATTTTGAGCAAAATGTATAACTGCCTTTTTCTTTGTTACTCGTCAAGAGAATAGACCTGTTTTCTCTTCTGGAACTAAAAATGTAAAGTAACCAGGTAATACCTTTATGTTCACCGGAAAATCTGGACCCTTCTCTCCATCCATAGCTAAGTGGGCGACCTTTTCTTTTAAATGAATCTCTGCTTCTTCGAACGGCATGGTAAATGCCAAGTCTTGGTTCTTATTAAATTCATTTTCATTACGAAATATAGATGGGAGTATAGTCAGTTTTTCAGATAGTGTCGAACTCTTTAACCCAAATAAGTGTAACTTGCCATCATTATAACGAGCACTGTCAAAAAAGCCATCTATACCAATAATTGAATCTGATACACCGACGAGAAGGACATTTAAGTCAGCCTCTATGGTTTTGCCATCAATAATCAATTTAAAGCGGTAAGAATCTTCATTTCTTAATGACTTTAAGCCCTCTATGAAATAAGCAGCCGCCCCGTATGATTCCTTTTGCTCTTTCGTTACTTGCCAGGCTGATTCAGTGATTGTACCGGCAGAAACAGAACTCATAAATATGCGGTCATTTATTAAACCTGCGTCTGTTTTTTGAGGATGGCTATAGTCTAAGGATTCGACAGCTCGATTTAAGTTAGATGGTATATTTAGACCATTAGCGATATTATTCGCAGTTCCAGTTGGAATGATTCCAATTTCTGGGCGATAGTCGTTATCTTTAAGGCTATTAGCCAATTCAGATATGGTGCCGTCACCTCCTAGAACAATGATGGTTTTATAATGGTCTTCACTTGCCTTTTTTGCATATGCTCCTATATCCTCTAGCTTTTCAGTGAAGTTCAAAGTGACTGATTTATTCTTTTTCTTATAATAGTCCTGAACATAACCAGCATATTCTTCAGATTGCTTTTGACCAGAAGAAGGGTTTGCAATAATCATAACGTCATTCATTCTAGAGACTCCTTTCATGTAAACTTATATCCATTTTACTACACTAACTCCTCACTCAGTAACAATACATACTGCTATTTAATAGGTGGGTTTTTTTGCATAATAAAAACCTGGAGTCAGTGATATGACATCCAGGTTTCATGCGTTTTATGACTATTGGGCTTCTTCTTGGCATTCAGGACAGAGACCATAAATCTCTAATCGATGTGAATTGACTTTGTATCCTGTTAGTGTGCTGGCTACAACTTCTACATCATCTAATCCAGGGTAGTAAATATCTTCAATTCTTCCACAACTTGAACAAATCGCATGATAATGCTCCGTAGAGGCAAAATCAAATCGACTGGAATTATCTCCGTACATCATTTCTTTGACTAATCCAAGGTGAATAAATAATCGTAAATTATTGTAAACAGTCGCCACACTCATACTCGGAAATCGATCGACAAGATTTTTGTATATTTCGTCTGCAGTTGGGTGATTATCTTTTTCAATTAAGTATTCTAATATAGCGTGCCGCTGAGGGGTAATGCGAATATTGCTATATTTTAACCTTTCGATGGATTGTTGAACTAAATAACTCATTTTTATCAATCCTTTAGCTGTTTCCTTCTGTAACTCAAATGATACCGTTTATTGCACTATTTTGCAAGAATATGTCAAAAGTCTTTACAACTTTAACTAAACTAACTCATTTATTTATAGTATACTAATAATGATAGGACACTTTAGAAGGTAGGAGTTTATTTAACAATGAGAATTGGAGCGCGAACGTTTAAAACGAGTTTAGCCGTCTTTCTTTCATTATTAATCCCCACTTTACTTGGTCTGAATGATGTTTCACTTGCTGCTATTTCAGTTGTTTCATCCATGCAGCCATCAGTTAAAAAGTCATTTATAGAACTGCGTGATCGTGTATTTGCCAACACCATTGGTGGAGTTGTTGCCATTGTCATGGTCATCATGTTTGGTAATTCTTTTATTATTATTAGTGTTGCTACAGCATTACTTATAGCTTTGCTTCATCAATTAAAATTAAATAATGTGATTGGTTTGTCAGCCGTAACCTTAATTGTCATTATGTTATCAGCTGATCAACATATTATCTTCAATTCTACTCTTCGAGTGATGGCAACTTTTATCGGGGTTGGCATTGCCTTTTTAATCAATCATTTTATTCTACCTCCTAACTATGAAAAAAAGCTATATAACCTTAATAATACAATGACAGATGATATTACTCGCTTCATTCGATTGAGTTTGCGGAAAAATGCCCAACATTCTCTTATGTTGACTGATTTAAGAAATATTGAAAAATCACTTACAGATATGAAGCGAATGCTTTCCTTGCTTCGTGATGGGTATTGGATTAAAGGGTTTAGGAAAAAAGGGTATTCTGTTACAAGATTATTAGTGGTTTACAGGCAAATGATTCGAACCACTGAAGCTGCTTTTGTTTTGCTTAAAACCTTGCACCGATCTGAACATGTTTTTAATCATTTCCCAGATGAGCTGAGGGCATTACTTCGAGAACGTTTGGAGACTTTAATGAGTGCTCATGAACAAATCATCTTAAAATGGAATGGCCGAGTACAACCGGGTGAAGTTAATTTTATTGCCTATAAATCCGACTTAAGGGTTAAATTTATGGATTCTTTTTTTAATGAGGCAAGTCTGGAATCTTACTTAAAAAATGATTATGGCCATAGCAATACGGTTATTCATTTGATGTCAGCCGTATTAGAATACGAAGAGCAACTTCAACACCTGAATATCTTAGTAACTAGCTTTAAATCAAAACACAAAGATAACTTCTCTTCAATTAAATCACTTCATTAACTTTTTCCGTTAAAAAAAGACTTATGACTTATGAGAGCACTCTACGTCTCCTCATTAGTCATAAGTCTTTTTAGGTTATCTTGGTTCACTAAAAAGTTCTTCTAATACAGTGTTAACACGTTCAGTCCCTGCGTCATTTAGTTCATTAGTACCCTCTTCATAGAAAGGAGCTAAGTCTTCTGCATTAGAGCTTTCAATAAATCCAGAATGAAGGGGCAGGATTGGAATGTCCCTTTCTTCAGCAACGTCTCTCATTCTATTTAAATAACTTCTGTAGTCCAATGAGCGGGAATTTAACTGATTGATTTCATTTATAATCGGATACGGCTCTAAAAGGTAAAGTTCAGTCTCTTCAGCAACCGTTAAGCTAGTTAAAAGAGTCGTCATAAACTCTTCTGTTTCTGATAAACCGATGTCTCTCACTTTATCAGGAAGTGCTGGTAACCCATATATGATGATGTCTGGGTTGTCGGAGGTCAACCCTTCTACTGTTTGTTCTATGTAAAGCTGATATGTATCGTAGTTAGGAAATGTATGATCTAACACCACCAAATCGTTGCTGGTTTGAGTAGTCAGTCTATCAGTTAAGGTAACAGCCCAATCCTCTTCTAAATCGATGTCACCGTAAAAAGCAAGTGTCACTTGGTTCTTTAAAAGGGATAAATAATCTAATCGCTCATAAATGGATAAGGTATCTTCACGCCCTTCGTAATCTTCAAGCAACTCTTCATTGGTTTCCATGTCGCCATCTGATCCTGTTGGATTTTCAGACGTATCTTTGGAAAGTTGACTATATTCCTGTAATTCGCTCCCTGATACTAGTTGATTGTCGTCCATTCCTTCTTGACGTTCCGCGGCATAGCGTCTGCCAAAAACAATAGTCGATAGAGTCGCAACGAGTAACAATGGAATCGTTATGGCACTTTTTTTCACTATCAATCATCCTTTCTAAATAAATGGTATGAAACGATTAAAGACAAGGGAAAACAGTAGAAGAATAAGACTAATCTTCTACTGTTTCAGTCATCACAATCATTTTTTCCCAGTCAGTTGCTTATAGCGGTCATACCATAAGTCAACATACCCTTCTGAGAAGGGACCCTTTTCTTCATTAATCCATTCAACCAAGATTTTGATATGATCTTTAAGTATCAGATCAATTTCATCAGGGTAATCCCATTTTTTTCCGTGTTCCTCATACTCATCGACGTCTAACAGTCGTTTTTCTCCGTCCGGAAACACTTTCACATCTAAATCATAGTCAATATATTTGGCACCCTCTTCATCGATTAGAAAAGGCGAAGCCATATTGCAATAATAAGACGTTCCTTTTTGACGGATCATGGTCACGATATTGAACCAATAGTGTTTATGAAAGTAAACCAATGCTGGTTCTCTTGTCTTCCACCGTCTCCCGTCAGATTCAATGACTAATGTATGATCGTTACACCCAATTAAGGCATGCTCAGTCGTTTTGAGTACCATCGTGTCTCTCCACGTCCGGTGCAGACTCCCATCATGTTTGTAACTCTTGATTGTGATGAACTCTCCTTCTTTTGGAAATTCCATCTTAACCCAACTCTCTTGTTCACAATAAAAAGAACGTTTCTTATCCTCAAACTCATGAGTATTATATCATAAATTGTGAACAAAAAAATACAATTAAGAGAATTAGATAGTAGCTTTAAAACAAAGTGATATCCGATACCAATTTCTGAATCTTTTGAGTAGGCATAGGAAAGGCATGTTGGTCATAATCTGAAGGATGAATCCATTCGATGGGAGCTAGTGTCTGTTTTTCTTTAATGAGCATAGCTTCACATACAGTCATTTTCCACTTTATATGTGAAAACACATGAGTGACTTCCCCTTTAGGTAATTCGTTGACGCTAACTTGAAGACCGTATTCTTTTAGTAGCACGTCTTCTACTCGAGTCATTAGGTCAGTTGAATCCATTTGCTTCTTCTTAAAGGATTTCCAGCCACTGTCAAGCACGTGTTGAGCATCAATCATAATATAGGTCCACATACCAGCTAAAACACCTTTAGACGGCCGTTTTACAAAAGCATATTCTCCAACCTTGTTCTGTATGGCTACTGCAACGTATTCTTCTTCCCTAGCCGCTTTTTTAGCTGCTTTAATAGGGTATTGCTCCCAGCTTTCATTTACAAAGGATGCGTTGAACTCTTTTACTGGACTTATTGAGGGGTCGTAATTTTTAGGCGTACAAATGGTTGCACCCAAGTCCATCAGAGCTTGATTGAAATCTCCTGGTCTATCTGGATCGATCAATCGATCAATCAATGCCTCAAATACTTTACGACTAGACGCTTTGCCAATGTCCAAGTCAATCTCAAATAATCGACTCATGACTCTCATCACGTTCCCATCCACTGCTGGCTCTGTTTGATTAAAGGCTATACTGCTAATCGCACCTGCCGTGTAAGGTCCAATGCCTTTTAACGTTAAGATGTCTTTTTTATTTCTCGGAAATACACCGTTAAAGTCGTTCATAATCTGTATGGCAGTGGCTTTCATATTGCGCACTCGAGAATAGTAACCGAGCCCTTCCCATAACTTAATAATCGTCTCTTCAGACGCTTCAGCCAAGTCTTTTATATTTGGCAAGGTCTCTAAAAAACGATTATAGTAAGGAATCACCGTTACAACTTGTGTTTGCTGCAGCATGATTTCTGATACCCATATATGGTAAGGGTCACTCGTTTGTCTCCATGGTAAATCTCTTTTGTTATCATCGTACCACTGCAGTAAGGTCTGCCTAAAGGCTTTAATTTTATCTTCAGGCCATATCTCTATGCCATTTTCTTTGAGTAAATCTTTTTTTAATTCTTTTTTTGTCACATGTCTTCCTCTTTTTCTGTAATAAATCGTTCAATTAGTTCTTTAGGATAGCCTTTTGAATACAAGAAGGCTTTTGTTTTTTGAATGAGATCTCTATTCTTAGACTTTCTAGAGTAACGAGTCCACGCTTTTTCTCCTTGTTTTTCAAGTGATTCGTATTCTTCGTCAACCGATTGTTCTGTATCAATTTCTTCCATCACTTCGCTTATGATCTCGCTTGAAAAACCATTGAGCATAAGTTGCTCTCTCACTTTTTGAATGACTTCTCTGCTTGATTTGTTTCTTTGTCTGTTTAGTGTTTTTTCAGCTAATGCTAATGCATTTTCTTTTTGTTGGTCCATCTTGTATTCTTCCAACCCTTCTAATATATCATTTTTATTGATGCCTTTTTTGTAAAGTGCTTGTTCGATTTTTCTTGGACCATCATTTTTCAGTATATAGTTGGTTCGTACAAAACTAATGGCATATTCTCGATCATTAATAAAGCGATGATTTTTTAGTTTCTCAATGACACTGTCTACTGACTGATACTCTTTTTTCTTTAAATGATCTCTCACTTCTTTTTCTGTACGCATTTTGAAGTTTAAATAATTTAAAGCGGCTTGATAAGCCTTGCTCATTTCCCCTTTTTCCCTAAGCTCTTCAATCACTTCTTTTGTTAATTCCATTCCTTTCATTAGACGGTAATTGACAAGTAAATTATCATCTACTGCAAAGGCATACTCGTCGTTAACGAATATATTGTAACGCCCTTTCGCTTTTTGAGCTTGAATTTTAGTAATGATTAACTTGTTTTCTTTTTTCTTATTTTCTGACCTGTATTGGTTTAAAAGGTCTTCTTCCCAACCGTTTTTATTGCTAGTTAATGATGATGGTTCATCATTCGTTTTTATTTCTTTTTTCTCCGTTCCTTTGTCAACTGTGTTGGGAGACAATTCTATTAAACCTGGAATGGATGAGTTGTTTTCTTCATTAAAGTCATTGACATAATCATTTACCATTTAGATGCTCCTTTTCTCTTACAACGAAACATGGCAGGCGTATTCGTCTTCATTCAATCGATTAATCGTTACTCTATAAGTATAACATGTTTAACTTGATGACATAACGTCTTTGTCCCATCAAAAAAAGCCTCCTGCATCCATACACACAGAAGGCCGTAATTATTATGCTAGTCGTCCAGTACGTCATCCTCAGTTACATCTTCTTCATTAGGATTCAAGGATAATTCAACGTCATTCCCGGGCGCTTCGCCAAGCGCTTTTCTATCGATTTCTTCTTCACTTAGTTTGTCTCTAGCTGGTCTATCTTTAATATAGCCAAGTGGAGCGGCTGTATCCGGTGAAACAGGTGACTCATGAACAGGATCGCTCATATCTCTCACATTATGATTCGGTCTTTTCAATTCTCCGTCTTTATTGTTAGTCATATTATCAGTCCTTTCACTCTATACTCTTTAATTTTATTAACCGTTAACGACGACGCCACCATTCACATGAATCGTTTGACCGGAGACGTAGCTGGAATCGTCACTCGCTAAATACACATAAGCAGGTGCTAATTCATACGCTTCACCTGGACGTCCCAACGCTCCATCTTTGCCCCAACTCTCTAATGCCTCTTCAGGAAACGTTGCTGGGATAAGTGGTGTCCATATCGGCCCTGGTGCAACTGAATTTACACGAATCTTTTTCTCAATGACTTCAGGGTTTTGAGATAGTGAACGCGTAAAGGATACGCGTGCCCCATTCGTCCCTGAGTAATCCATCAAAGTCGGATTACCTTGGTAAGCGGTGATTGACGATGTATTGATGATAGACGCTCCATCATTGAAATGAGGAAATGCTGCTTTCACGAAATAAAACTGGCTGAATATATTCGTACGGTATGTGCGATCGATTTGTTCAGCAGTAATGTCTAGAATACTTTCTTGGTAATGCTGTTCTCCGGCATGGTTAACCAAGACATCAATGGAACCCCATTTATCAGTTACTCTTTTAACGACTTCTTGGGCAAATGACTCATCGCCTACATCGCCCTTAAATACGAGAACGTCAGCACCTAACTCTTCTAAACGATTTTTAGTCCGTTTAGCATCGTCATCAGATGAATAATAGGTGATCGCTACTTTAGCACCTTCTTTAGCGTACAAGATAGCTGTAGCTGCACCTATTCCAGAATCGCCACCAGTTATAATCGCTACTTTCCCTTTTAGCTTACCAGCTGCTTTATAAGTATCAGATTCAACTTTTGGTTCCCGGTCCATATTCTTCGATTCGTCATCGATTAAATAGTCTTTTTTAGGCTCTTGGGTTTTAATGTTTTTTTCTTCTGACATCATGAATGCCCCTTTTTTATTGATTTTCCTCTGATTTCATACCAGCATCATCATGGCTTTCCGGATAGACTGCATCCGTTTCTGGAGTCTCGGATTCTTCTGAAGGGTCTTTTTCTTCTTTATCTTCCGTGTTTAATGGGCTTTTAGATTCCGCACTAAAGGAACCTTTGGCAATATTAGAGCCATATTCATGCTTTTCGTCATTTTCATAATCTCTGATAACTGACTTTTCATCACCTGTCACCTCAGGCTCTTCTTTAGAGTCCGTGCCTTGAGTGTCGTCATCAGCTACAGAAGGATCCGAAGACTTTTCTTCAGTATGAGTATCTTCTTTGGCATTTGCTTCTTTTGAGACTTGGTCTTCTTTACGCGTACTTGATGCTTGAGTTGCATCGGACATGTTATCCATATTTCCTGAATCTGTTTCCGATGTGTTAATTTGACTCGGATTCTCCTCGTTAGAAGCGTGTTGTTTCGCATCACTTGTTATTGCTTGTTCTTCTTCTGTGTTCACTTCATCGATTGTGCTATCTTTTTTTATCTCGTCGTTGTCCATCTTTACATTCCCCTTTTCATTACTATTAACTGGTTGCACCTCATCAATAACCTCTTCATTTACTTCTGATAAGCCTGCATGTTTTGGTGCATTTGTATCTGCAAGTAAAATGAAGTCGCCGTCCCTTAACGCATCTGTGTAATGATCTGAATGCAAAGAGGCGACACCATAATCTTCTAGCTCTGTACCATTGTCGTTACTGTTATATGAACCGAAAGAAAATGTATCTTTGATTTTCTCCCAAATCGAGTCGTCTTCTAACTCCACTTCTTTTACTACTACTTGATTCAATTTCTTCAATTTATCGTCATAATCCTGTTCACTGTCAATGATTACCATTAATTCATCACTCTGGTAACCCTCTTCATTTATTAGACGTTGAATTTCTTGAATCAATTCCTCTTCCATTCTAAACGTTCCGAGAATATGTCGATCCATTTTTTCACCCTTTCTACCTGTCACATTTTGTTCAATCTTATGCCATAATGTTATCACTACTTCAGTCGCTTGTAAAAAGATACGCCCCAAAGAAGTCAGGAAGCGCATACATAGTAGGCCTTTTATGAATATTTATAACTTTATGCATAAATATAAACAGTCATTTCTTGCTTTTCAATTATAATGATTACTATTTAGCTCCATTATATCAATATCTGAATGTATTTCGGCAAAATTTAGTCACATAAAACAATTGTTATTTATGCATTTCATGTTTATTTTTTATTTTCTTATGGTATATTAATCATACAAGGTATAATCAAATACAGTAAAACAGGAAGGGTTTTGTCAAATGAAAAGTCATGATGATAAAGAAGCCTTAAAAGACAAACGATTGAGCAAACTAAGAGAGTTGACAACGGATGCAATGAATTACCGCTATCTTATCCAAGACCAACTCAGCGATGCCATCACTGAAGGAGATCTACAAAAACTTAACGATACTCTAGCGTTACTCGACATAGATAAACTATTTGCTTACCTCAAAGCTGACAGCGATGACGATTTATTGGACAAACTCAAAAATCATCTGATTACTGTTAATACCTATTCAAGAATTGCTGCAAAAAACGGTGGCACTTTGCCTTTATATTTGCACCTCATTTATGAGCGCTTCACTATTATTATAAAAGATGCCAGTTCAGTCGATTACTTAGTCGATAATGTTTATTTCGATATATTCAAAGATTATTGTGATGCAGTGGCCAACTTTTCCACTACCGCCTATTCATCTGTTATGAAAGAAATCGTTAGTTATATTACTGAAAATTTAACAAGCGAATTAACTTTAACTAATATTGCCTCCATTTACGGTATGCATCCTGTTCATTTGGCTCGGAAATTTAAACAAGAAACAGGTAACACCTTTATCGGTTACGTTAACCAGCAACGTGTTTATTTGGCCAAGTATTATTTCCATTTAGGTGAGCATCAATTGAGTGAAGTCGCTAACTTAGCAGGTTTCAATAGCCACTCTTACTTTACTAAAGTATTTAAAAAAATCACTGGCAAAACACCAACCAAGTACTTAAAGGAATTACCTAAAAACGAAAAAGTTTAATGATTTACTTATATAAAAACTCATTCGCCTTCTTGTTTATATTAAACAGAAGACGAATGAGTTTTTTAAGTTAAGCCTTCCAATTGACAAGTTCCGCTGCGGCATAATCGCTCGACAAGAAGACTTCCGGTTTGCCTTTTTCCTTAAACCAAACCTTCAGCTCCGTTTTCACTGATTCTTTAATTGGAAAATCCATTTCACGGTTCATCGGCGCGATTAATTCTTGTGCGTTTAATAAACGTACAGATGTTTTTAACCTTTTTCCTAGACTGGTTAACACAACCGTATACCCTTGACCGTCATTATCCACTATGACTTCGTGCTTTGTGCCGAGATAAGTAGCAAAACGGTGCTCGTTTATTCCGTCATGAAAAATCGCTATGCTCCCTGTTAAATGAAGTGGTTTTTTCTCAATGGTTGCGACTGCTAAAGACAAGGCTGCATGTGTATCATCTTCAAACACATTCGTTTGTAACCATAAGTAATTGGACGGGAAGGTATGACCCCGATCTTTTTCCATATACCCTATAGCTGAATCCAGCACAATTTTTTCGCCATTAATAATTAACGTGCCTGATACATCATGTTTCATACTCACAATATCGTGTGCACAAGGCATGGTTAAGTATTCTAAAGGTCCCATAATACTTGGCATGAAGGCCGTTTGGCGAATAGGTAAAAAGGGGCCGAAAGAAAAATCAAGAATGATGTCATTCTTCTCATCTTTCAAACTTGCCCTAACCCCTTTTTCACTCAGAACAAACTTTGGCATTAAGATGGAGTACGGTTCAGGTACGACGTGAAAATCGTCTCTGTCGAACGTCACCTTACCACTGAAAGACTGATCCTTATACTGAATAGTGTATTGAACGAATGACTCCCTGTTAGAAAATTGTGCGATTCCAGGAATTAAGGCAATAGACAACTCATTCTTTGGATCCGTGCATTTGACGTACCATCCCTCAAAATACTCTCCCGTTTCTTTTAACCCTTGAAAATCAAATCGGTTACTCATTCTTTTCCCTACTTTCTAAAAAGTGTTTAATCATCTTTTCTGGTGGGTATCCAATATCAATGATTGTTACCTTACCAGTCAGTGCCTTTGCAGATAGTTGTTCAAACCCTTGCTTGTTAAACCCTATTGTATAGGTTCGGTTAGCTATTACTGCCGTGTTGAACCGTCGTCCAGTATCAGCTGATAAACCTGAAGGAATATCAACTGACACCACAGGCCCTTTAAACTGGTTGATTCTTTCTATGACTTCTTTAAAAGGGGATTCGACCTCTCGATCTAGACCAATACCAAAAAGTGCATCGATCACGATATCGTAGCCTTCATTCATGTTGTCAGGCACATCATCTAACACGCTTAACTTTAAATTAGTCGCAATCTGGTGTTGAACTTGGGTCTGATCTGTCCATTTATCAGGTGGACCAATTAAACACAGCGTGACCTCATAACCCATTAAATACAAGATGCGACCAATCGCCAGGCCATCTCCACCATTATTTCCAGGACCACAGAGAATAATGGGTTGTTTAAACGTCATGTCTGAAAGCAGTGCCTCAACAATTCCTAGAGCCGCTCGCTCCATCAATACGAGAGACGGTATCCCAATTGTGTGAATAGTGCACTCATCAATCGCTTTCATTTCTTTAGCTGATACACTCAAGCTCATACCCATCCTCCTCGTATAATAAGATTAGTCTTAAATGGCTAATCTTTTTTTTACTATATTTGTCATTTAAGGCTGACTTAAA
>NZ_PREX01000034.1 GCF_009935905.1 Alkalibacterium sp. MB6
GCCTATTTGGCATAAACCCGAACGTTCGGGAAAAAATGTAGTTAAACTTTAAGGTTTTTGTTGCATTCTCTTTACTAGTATATTCTCGAGTTTGACAGTCAAAACGACAAGAATGCCATAGGTATAGGCTCTCTTGTCGTTTTTTTAGTTGAAAAAGTGCGTACTATTTTTGTTTTTTCGTTTGTTTTAAAATGTTTTTCATTCTTTTTTGAGGAATAATTTCAGTGTCCGTTCTAAACCCAAACTCCTCATGGAGTTGATCAGTCAAATCCGTTCGTGTATAGGTTGGGATATACCCTTCTCCTGAATATTCAAACACACGCATCTTGCGCAGTGTATCAATGATATCAGGACAGGTATAAGCTTCATCTAATGTTTTTTCAAGAATACGATAAACCAGTAATGAAAGAAAACAAGTGAGGAAATGTGCTTTAATCCGGTCGTCCTTTCGGACAAAAACCGGTCGTGCACGCATTTCACTTTTCAGAATACGAAAGGTTTCCTCAATCTCCCAACGGCGATGAGATATTTTAAGTATCTCTTCTGAATCCCCCGATACATTTGTACAGATACCGTATAACCCATCGTATTTCGCTTCTTCTTTTATCTTCTCTTGATCTACTGTGACTTGAAAGTCCTTCGCGATCTCGCCTTCTTTAGTGACATGGGTCTCTTTTAAGAAACGCTTGAAATCTGTTGGACGTTTTTTCTTTAATTGACTTGGATTATCGGCTTTCTTCATGGCTCGTTCAATCTGTTTTCTGCGAATCTCTTCTTGATAGCGTTTATGCTTGGGAGAAAAAGTGATAATCAATCGCTGTTCTAATCCATTTTCATGGATCCAGCGTTCTTTATAATAGTGTCCTTTATCTTTTTCTAAATCCAAATCTTCCAGATTTATTTTACGGGAAGACCGATGCGATTCCCCTACGGGGAGCCAGTCCTTGGTATCCAATGCCCATTCCTTTAAATGCTTTTTTAACAGTTTAATAGACTGAGTCGTAATAAATCCTCTATTTCCAAAAGAGTTATAGAGTCTATTGTCATGAGAAGACAGTCCAGCGTCTGTACAAACAATAAACTGGGATAAGTTAAAATCGCGTATAATTCTCTTTTCCAATGGCTTTAACGTCGGTTGTTCATTTTGGTTGCCTGAGTGAATCACGAAAGAAAGGGGCAGCCCGTTACCATCCATGAACAGTCCCATTTGAACAATGGGGTTAGGGCGATTCTCTTTAGACATGCCGTATTGTTTTAAGCCTTCGGCTTCTTCAATTTCAAAATAGAAATTCGTGCAATCATAATATAATACCTGTTGGTTACGTTCCACAATTTCTAAACTGTTCTGATAGACCATTTCTTCGATAGTATTTGATTCTTCGGCTAAAACATCTAGGGCACGATAAATGTGCTGGGATTCTACTTCGTGCGCTTCAAGTAAATCTTGCGCACACTCAAACGTTCCTTTCTTTGACCGGGGATTCAGTATACGCATATAAATCAGTCGAGAGAGTATCGTGTTTAAGTCATAAGAAAAGTTGTGTTTGTCTGAAATGATGCGGCAGACCTTATCCAGCTTTAGTTGATGATAAAGGGATTGTAAAAATAAATACCCGACATTGAATGACCGTTGGTCATTTTTAGGGATGGGTTTATGGGGATCAAATTTCGCTACAATCTTGGCCTTTTTTTCTTTTTCTTTATCGGTCAAAGTCTTAGCGTATTGTTTGGCCCATTCATACGGATCGACTCCCGGATGTTTTTCTAAAATCTCTTTATCATTTCCTAGGGCTTCAACCACTTTTGTGGTTTTCTTTCCGTTAACATAAACGTCTTTAATGATCATATAGGAGGTAGAATGTTTTGACTGGCTCTTTTTCACGCGCATAGGAATCCCTCATATCTTAGTTTGATAAGCTTATTATACAATTGCACGAAATAGTACGCAATAATAAAGAAGTGAATTTGACAAAAAAATAAAGCCCTTATAGGCTTTCTGTCACTTTTTCTTGGTTTCAACTGTCAAACTCCCGGCCTATTTGGCATAAACCCGAACGTTCGGGAAAAAATGTAGTTAAACTTTAAGGTTTTTGTTGCATTCTCTTTACTAGTATATTATGATGAAATCATCTTAATAAGAGCGTTATCTAATATAATCTAGCGATATGGGCTAGAGTCTCTACCAATCCCCGAAAAGGATTGACTATTAGATTAAACAATACAATGAGTTTAAGAAACGACTAACCTGGAAGAGTTTGCTCGGGGGAGTTCTGGGATCCGTTTGTTTCCTAAACTTATTTATTGTTGTTATTAGATAACCCTTAATTAGTGTCTTCATGAAAATGAAGAAAATTATCGAAAGAGGGTTTTATCTTTGGTGGAAAAATTCTTTCAGTTGAAAGAGAATGGTACAACAGTCGGAACGGAAATTGCGGCAGGCTTAACTACATTTTTTGCAATGTCTTATATTATTTTTGTTAATCCTCAAATCCTGTCGATGACCGGTATGCCGACTCAAGCAGTCTTTTTGGCAACCGTATTATCAACGGCTGTCGGAACATTGATTATGGCTTTATATGCAAATGTCCCTTATGCCCAAGCACCTGGTATGGGAATGAATGCATTCTTTACTTATACGGTTGTATTTGCATTAGGCTTTTCGTGGCAAGAAGCTTTGGCAATGGTATTTTTAACAGGCTTAGTAGGTATAGCAATTACGGTAACACCTGTTAGAAAAACAATTATACGGGCTATTCCCAACAGCCTGCAACATGCGATCGGTGGGGGAATTGGTGTATTTATTGCTTATATTGGCTTAAAAAATGCTCGATTACTTCAATTCACTTCTGAAGGACAAGATATTGTATCCATTAATAACGAAGCTTATACAGCTGGAACTGAAATTACCGGAGCAGTTAACACTGTAGTTACTGGTGGTGGCATCATACCTGACTTAGGAAGCTTTGGGGATCCGTATGTGATGTTAGCAGTTATCGGGTTAGTCATTACAGTTGCTTTAATGGTTGCTAAAATTAAAGGAGCTATTTTAATTGGTATTTTGTTGACGACTATTATTGGAATCCCTATGGGAGTGACTGATTTGTCGGGTTTAACAAACCCGTCCAACTCGGTTTCATCTGCTTTTACTGATTTAGGAGTAACATTCGGAGCAGCTTTTGGTTCAGAAGGCTTTGGCTCGCTCATCTCAGACCCTTCTAGATACGCTCTAATTCTCATAACTGTTTTTGCCTTCACCTTGACGGATGTTTTTGATACCATCGGAACATTTATTGGAACAGGTAGAAAATCAGGTATATTTACACTTGAAGATGAAGAGTCAATGGATACAGGTAAGGGTATAAACACTAAAATGGAAAAAGCGTTGTTTGGTGACGTCATAGCGACTGCCTTAGGAGCAGTTTTTGGAACATCACCTGTCACCACTTTTGTAGAGAGTACTGCAGGCATCGGTGCCGGTGGACGTACAGGATTAACCAGTGTTGTAACGGCTTCAATGTTCTTATTAACTGCATTCTTCTCACCTTTGATTTCAATCGTACCTGGCGCAGCTACAGCACCAGCTCTAATTGTAGTGGGTATTTTGATGTTATCAGCATTTACAGAAATTGACTGGAATAATTTAGAAGAAGCTGTTCCTGCATTCTTTGCATCGATATTTATGGGATTCTCTTATAGTATTTCCTATGGTATTGCAGCAGGATTTCTATTTTACATTATCACTAAAGTAGCTAAAGGAAAGGTGAAAGTTGTTCACCCGGTATTGTGGGCAACGACAGCTCTATTTATTTTCAACTTCTTCTTAATGGGAAGACTTTAAACGTAAATGAAATAGAACTAGGACTATTACCTTATCAATTTTAGTTTTATTCGATCCTATAGGTATCAAATAAAAACTCGTTCCGAAATCCTTTAAGGGATTTGGAACGAGCTTTTTATTTTCTATCTAACTTTATTCATAGCGTAAAGCGTCTATTGGGTTCAAATTCGCTGCTTTTCTTGCAGGATAAATACCGAAGAACACACCAACACCAGAAGAGAAGAGTAAGACTAAAAGGACACTACCTAAGGTGATAACAGGAGTAATATTTAATGCACCTGCTACGAGAGTAGACAATAGGATTCCTAATGTTAAACCAATCATTCCTCCAATTAAGCTAAGGATAATAGATTCCATTAAAAATTGAACCAATATAACTGAGGTTGTTGCCCCCAGAGCTTTTCGTGTTCCGATTTCTCGTGTTCGTTCCGTTACAGAAACGAGCATAATATTCATCACACCAATACCACCTACTAGAAGTGCTATACCAGCTACAGCAGCAATAAAGTTAATGAACAGATTAAGCACGTTATCCACTTGATCTAATGCTTGTAAAAAGTTTTGAGCATTATAGATATTTTCTCCTACAGCATCATGACGAAGTTCCAATATACGAACCACTTGCTGAGAAACAGGTTCAATTTGATCAGTCGACTGAACTTCTATAATAACAGAATCGATACCGTCTACTTGAGGCAGGGTATTGCTAACGGTGGTGTAAGGCATTGCCATAAAGAGAGGGAGTTCACTTTCTTCAAAAGCTCCCTGTAAATTACCAAAAGACCCTTCGACAACACCAACAACACGTAAGTTCATTTGTTGCTGTTGAACTGTGATTCGAATCGTTTCGCCAACGACATCTACTCGTCCAAACAAAGCTTCAGCACCATCTGAGTCAATAACAACGACATCTTGAGCATCTGCGTAATCAGCTTCATTGAAGTATCGACCTTCTATTAAAGATGAACTCATCGTCTGGGTAAGGTATTGCAAGTCTGGTGTACCATAAGAAACAACGGCTACTCGGGCTTCGCCATCGTTTGACACCGTTCCAGAAGTTGTTTCGTTGGGGGAAATGTAATTTATCTCATCTATCGATTGTCTTAGAATGGTTAGATCTTCATTTGTTATTAAATCACCCGATTGTTCAGGATCAGTAGCATCGAGACTAATCGTCGTGGCACCTAACTCAGAGAATGTTGCAGTGATTTCTTCTGTGGCACCATTCCCGACTGCGAGAATAGCTATAACTGAAGCAATACCGATGATAATACCCAACATGGTTAGAAACGAACGCATTTTATTAGCAAAGATACTATCTAATGCCATCTTGAAGTTTTCTTTGATAAACATTTAGTTAGCCTCCTTACTCATAAGGGTTTTTGGTTCTTGATTCTCA
The DNA here is from genome assembly GCF_009935905.1 of Alkalibacterium sp. MB6. Lineage (GTDB taxonomy): Bacteria > Bacillota > Bacilli > Lactobacillales > Carnobacteriaceae_A > Alkalibacterium. Next base: position 5,238 of record NZ_PREX01000034.1, read on the forward strand.
TCTTTTTGGAGGACACCATCTCTGAAATAGACAATGCGTTTAGTGTAAGCTGCCATTTCAGGTTCATGTGTAACCATAACGATCGTCGTTCCTTCTTTATTTAAATCTTGAAAAATCCGCATAATATCTTCAGTTGTTTTTGAATCCAAGTTACCTGTTGGTTCATCTGCCATCAAAACAGAGGGTTTGTTGACAATAGCTCTAGCGATGGCAACACGTTGTTTTTGTCCACCTGAAATTTCATTGGTTAAGTGGTACAGACGGTTCCCCAATCCAACTTTTTCCAAAGCTTCCGTTGCACGCTTTTTTCTTTCTTTTGCAGGAACCTTAGCGTAGACAAGAGGAAGCATCACGTTTTCCAGCACGTTCATGCGAGCCATTAAGTTAAAGGACTGGAATACAAAGCCAATTTCTTTATTTCGAATGCCTGCTAGTTCTGAATCAGATAAGCCAGTCACATCCGTGCCATTTAACTTGTAAGTTCCACTGTCAAATCGGTCCAGTAATCCAAGTATATTCATTAAAGTTGATTTCCCAGAACCACTCGGGCCCATTATGGAGGTGAATTCACCTTCTTTAATAGATAAAGACACTTTATCTAACGCTTTTAAAGGTTCTCCACCCATTCGGTAAATCTTTTCTATATCCGTGATTTCGATCACGAGAATTCCTCCTTTTAGTCTTCCAACTCAACTTCCATTCCATCTTCTAAACTTTGATCAGGAGACAGAACGACTTGATCGCCGGCTGACAGTCCATCAATGACTTCAATACGTGAATCAGCTTGAATACCTGTTTCAATGTTGACTTGATTAATATGTGTTCCATCAAATACAAAAACATATGGATTGTTTTCTTCATCATGGTTCAGTGATTCAATAGGGATAACTAGAGTGTTCTCACTTTCATCAACTTTGATGTCTACATCTATTTCAAATCCGGCAATCAATCCGTCTGTGTTTTCATCAAACGAGATAGTGGCACCAAGAGTAGTGTTTGATCCAAATTGAGTTTGCTGTTGAGTAGCGACGGGGTCCTTTTGAGAAACCGTACCTTCATACTCCATATCTCCATATGACAATAAGACGTCTTGGTCAACGTCCACTTGTGATGCATCTGAACGAGACAACTCAATGGATACTTGCAAATTAGATAAGTCCGACACAACGATAGCAGCTTGCCCTTGTTGAGCGTTTGTATCAGGCTCTTCTTCCGTTACGTTCACTTCAGTCACTGTTCCACTAAAGTTAGCTGAAAAGCTCGTGCCATCTATATAGGTGACGAGTGTATCGCCTTCTTCTACAGTGTCTCCGACAGAAACAGGTACTTCTGTAACAATACCTTGTCCCATAACCTCTTGAGTTTGACTCGGCTCAATCATGCCTGTTGTAACAATAATTTCCGTAATTGAATCTTCCGATACTTCCGCCGTACGCACCGTAACGGTGTCATCATCTCGTTGACTGTTATAAATACTCATACCAATAAACCCGACAAATGCCAGAAATACTAGTAAAGCAATCCATTTTTTACCCTTCATAAATAGTGCTTCCTCTCTATACTTGTTCTATTAGTTAACATGTTTCATTATACATCTAGTATAAATCCATATCTATGAAAACTAATGAAAATCACAGAATCTTCAAGTTCTCTTACTAATCGTAAGTGATAAGTTGAATAGACTAATTCGAAATAAGCAAATTTAGTAGGTTCTTTCGTATTGTGGTAAAATAAGAGAGAAATTAAAAAGAGATACTAACCAGCTCACGAAAACTACTCATAACTTATCTCAAACGAACCGTTAATGGTGACTGACGTGAAAGGAGAGTTTCACATGAAGGAGAAAATATTTGCAGTTGGTGATATACACGGACAAATCACACAATTTGAAGAGCTTCTTACTAACTGGAATGAAGAGAATGAACAACTAGTGTTAATTGGAGATTTAGGTGACCGTGGAGAAAATCCGAAAGCCTGTTTTGAATTAGCTAAAGAGTTAGTGGAAGATAAAGGTGCTATCTGTTTGCGAGGTAATCACGAAGATATGCTAATTAATTTTTTGAAAAATCCCTTTAGACATGCGGCTCTTTACATGATGAACGGTGGGACAGTAACGATTAAGTCGCTTTTGGACACCCATCACCAGTCAGATGACAGTACAGAATTAGCCGCAAGTATACAAAGTCAATACCCGTGGTTACTTCCTTTTCTGGAGTCCTTACCTTTAACATACGAATGGGAAGGGTACGTCTTTACTCATGCAGGAGTGGATTTAACTTTAAATGATTGGATGGACACATCTGATCATGATTACGTTTGGATTAGAGAAGGCTTTTATGACCAAGCTAATACGACTGACAAAACCTTTGTCTTTGGCCATACAGTCACGCCAATGCTTCATGGCAACCAGACCAATACGGATATATGGCAATCAGGCGATGGGAAAATAGGGATTGATGGAGGAGCCGTATACGGGGGGACCTTACATGGCGTGGTGTTTGATAAAAATGGACTGGTTAATCATTATCAAGTTGAAAACAATTAGTATAGGCTATTAAGATGGAATGGCTAGAAAGGAAAGCAGTGAATGAGGATTGGAACGATTTCGGATCTGCATATTGATCGAAACGAAGACATGCTTAAAAGGGGAGAGAGCTTTGCTCAACTAGTAGCGGAGGTGCTGCGTGAAAAAAGGGTGGATCGTTTGTTGATGGCTGGAGATATTTCTAATCATTATTTAACCACCCACACCTTCATAGAAGAGGTGAGCTTTCTTTCAGGTGTACCGGTACATTTTGTGCCGGGGAACCATGACTATTGGGCTAGAGATCACGAGGTCACGGATACGAACACCATTGATGCTTTTTTTAATCAAAAGACCTATTCACTTGTGAATAATCCGGTTCTATTGACTAACGAGTGGACATTAGTCGGTTCACCGGGCTGGTATGACTATGGTTATGGCAATCATGACAGGTATTCTATTGAACAGTTCGATAGAAAACAATACGGTTTTGCATCTTGGAATGACAAGCATTATGTTAATTGGGGGGAACCTGATCAAGTTATTAGTCATAAGATGCTGAATCAGTTAAGACAAGATCTAAAATCTGTCGGAAGAAGGAAGGTCATTCTGATGACTCATGTCGCTACTCACCCGGAATTCGTCATGCCATTGCCACACCGAGTATACGATTACGCCAACGCTTTCTTAGGTGCCCAGTCTTACGAGTCACTTTACGAGGAATTCAAAACGATAGAATATAGCATTATAGGACATGTTCACATGAGAAAAATTCTCCAAGAAAAAGAGCGCACCTTCATTACTGCATGCCTAGGGAGTCATAAACATTGGAAGAAATTTGATGTGAAGAATCAGCTGACTAAGAGTCTGGTGACCTTTGATATCAATTAAGTGAATAGAACTATTATGAAGAGAATGAATAGATGAGGTCAATGCAAGAGTAGAACTAAAGCAAAGACTCCATTCGTTCTTTTCTTTTTTTGTGTTAAGATAATAAAGCAGATAAATTCAGGGAGCTGATTAGATTGACAGAAACATCAAGTGCAATGGTGTTAAATTTAGTAATGAAAGACTTATCAGGTTTTACAAAAAAACAAGTGACAGCCGTATTGGATTTACTACAAGAAGGGAATACAGTCCCTTTTATAGCCCGGTACCGTAAAGAAGCAACAGACTCACTGGATGAAGTTCAAATTAGAGAAATTGAAGAACGGCATGCCTACATCACTCAACTAGAAAAGCGAAAAACAGATGTCTTGGCATCCATTGAAGAGCAAGGCAAGCTAACTCCAGAGTTAGAAAAAGACATTAAACAAGCAACCATTATGCAACGAGTTGAAGACTTATACCGTCCTTACAAGCAAAAACGCCGAACAAAAGCGACGATTGCGAAAGAACAAGGGCTAGAACCCTTAGCAGACTGGTTGCTAACTTTCCCTTCAGGGGACGTCATGAATGAAGCTGAAAACTATGTCAACGAAGAAGCAGGCATCACATCAGCAGAAGAAGCTTTAGCCGGTGCACATGAAATCATCGCTGAAGGTATTTCAGATAACCCAACATACCGTGAGTGGATTAGAGAGTATGTCGCTCAAAACGGATCGATAGTCAGTCAAGTCAAACATGCAGAAGCCGATGAGAAATCTGTATATGAGATGTACTATGATTATACTCAAACCATAAAGACACTTGTTTCTCACCGTATTTTAGCTATGAATCGCGGGGAGAAAGAAGGTATTTTATCTGTCTCTTTAGATGTTGATATCGACCGGATTCACGGCTATTTGTTCAAGCAAGAAATACCACAGCACGCTGAATCAGCAACGGTAGCCTACGTTGAGGCAGCTATAATCGATGCGTATAAACGGTTCATCGGACCAGCAATTGAGAGAGATATTCGAAACGAATTAACTGAAAAAGCTGAAGAACAAGCGATAGCTGTTTTTGGAGATAATCTAGGGAACTTGCTTTTACAAGCCCCACTTAAAGATCAGACAATACTAGGGTTTGACCCAGCTTACCGATCCGGTTGTAAGCTGGCGGTCATTGATGCAACAGGTAAGAATCTAGGGGTTCGAGTGATTTATCCCCATACATCAGCCAAGGATGATAAGCAGTCCCGTGCTGAAAAAGAATTTATTAAAATGATCGAAACATATAACGTGGATACTGTAGCAATCGGAAACGGAACAGCTAGCAGAGAATCAGAAGTTTTTGTTGCAGAAGCTTTGAAAAAAGTGTCTAAACAAGTCGCTTACGTCATAGTAAATGAAGCAGGAGCCTCTGTTTATTCTGCCAGTGATGAAGCAAGGAGAGAATTTCCGGATCTACAAGTTGAAGAGAGAAGTGCCATCAGTATCGCTCGACGCTTACAAGATCCTTTAGCAGAACTCGTGAAAATTGACCCTCAATCGATTGGCGTCGGTCAGTATCAACACGATGTGTCTCAAAAGAAATTAACTGAACAATTGGATTTTGTCATCGAAACAGCAGTTAACCGAGTGGGAGTTAATCTAAATACGGCGAGTGCGGCTTTGCTCAAGCACATATCTGGACTAACCAAAACGACAGCAGAAAATATTGTCTTATACAGAGAAGAACATGGTAAGTTTACGAATCGCGCTCAGTTGAAGAAAGTCAAACGACTGGGACCTAAAGCCTTTGAACAAGCCGTTGGATTCTTACGTATTCCAGACGGCAAAGAACCGTTTGATAATACAGGCATACACCCGGAAACCTACAAAGAAGCTGAACAAATTTTAGCACTGACAAGCATGACCAAGGATGACTTGGGTACAAGAGACCTAGAAAGTTGTTTGACATTATTAGACGAGAACAAAGCGCTATCCGAAACTGGGCTAGGTAAAGAAACTTACCAGGATATTTTGAAAGCATTAGTAGCCCCTGGAAGGGATATGCGCGACGATATGCCGGCGCCCTTACTACGAACAGATGTCATGTCTATGGAAGATTTGACAGAAGGCATGGCTTTAGAAGGAACGGTAAGAAACGTCGTTGACTTTGGTGCTTTCGTTGATATAGGTGTCAAACAAGATGGATTGGTTCACATATCTAAATTAAAAAAAGGATTCGTCAAACACCCAAGTGATGTGGTAGCCGTTGGGGACATCGTTAATGTGTGGATAGAATCTGTGGATATTAAAAAAGGCCGAATAGCTTTAACGATGGTCGAAGCTCAAGAAAAGACTGATTAACTTGTAAGTTTATGAAACGACACTGACTGTCTAATCAAACGATGGATTATTGAGAGGATGTACGATGAACCAAAAAGAGTTGCAACAATTAGTTGAATCAATCTCAATGGAGTATTTTCAAAAGCCATTCAATCACGAAGCGGTATTCAACAAACGCCTGAGAACGACTGGCGGACGTTATCACCTAAAAACCCATCACCTCGACTTTAACCCAGCCATTAGTGATGAGCTGGGGGATGAGGTGTTAATTGGAATCATCAAACATGAGTTGTGTCATTATCATTTGCATCTGGAAGGAAAAGGGCACCAGCATAAAGACAAGGCATTCAAAGATTTATTAAAAGAAGTCGGAGGTCTAAGGTTTGTACCGTCCAGGAAAGAGAAGCAACAAATGACACCTTTATGGCAATACCGATGCGGACAGTGCGGGATCGTTGTTGGTAGAAAAAGACGATTTAACACTGAAAAGTATGTCTGTTCTTCTTGTCGAGGAAGTTTCACCCTTATAGGCAAGAGAACAGCATGATAACTGTTCTGCTCAACAGAATGAGTCGCTCACATCAAAATCTATATTGACTTTAAATACTAAGATTGGTATGATAATTTCTGTTGAGAAACAGCGCACGTGGCGGAATGGTAGACGCGCCAGCTTGAGGGGCTGGTGGGGCTTAGCCCTGTGGAAGTTCGAGTCTTCTCGTGCGCATAAATATAAATAAAAGACGCTCTAACTCATGTAAGGGCGTCTTTTTGTGTCACCTAATTCTTAATCCATCTATCCATTCTATTTCCTCGTTAATTCCAAAATCAAATCTTTATAAATGTCAAAGAAAGCAAAATAATAATCTTTGTAAACATACTCATTTGTTTTGTGGGCCATTTTTGTCTCACCGGGACCAAACATCATAAATGGGAAGTCGACACCTTTGTCTCGCAACAGGTTAGAAGCATCAGTCGCTCCAGGGGACCCTTTAAGATCAATATCGAAACCTAAGTGTTTTCTTCCAATAGATTTAGCTAGATTCACCATATTTGATTTTCCGGAAGTAAATACGCTTGGTAAAGACATCGTGACATCCACGTCAATCTGGGCACCGTTTTTACTGTAAGTCTCTGCAGTTTTTTTGAACAAAGCAATGACTTCGTCGTTATCAAATTCTGGAATAGTCCGCACGTTAATTTCAGCGATAGCTTTTTCAGGGACGGAGTTGACTTGATTGCCTGCATTGAAAAGGGTTGTACTCATAACTAGTTGTCCTAAAACATCATTCACACGGTCATCATTATTTAATTTCCGATCTAATTCTAAAAGATAAGCCATTAAAGGATTAATAGCATTGCGTCCAAGGTGTGGCATCGAGCTGTGTGCAGATTCACCCTTAGAGGTTACTTTTAGGTTGAGTGATCCTTTGTGAGAATAAATGATTGTGTCATGAGAGGGTTCGGCAACCCATAAATACTCCACGTCAGCCATGTAGCCTTCTTCATACAGTTTCTTCGAACCAGCGCCTCCAACTTCTTCTCCAGTTGTCGCCATAAAGCGGACTGTACCATTTATCAGCTCATTATTTTCTTTTAGTTCTATCATTACTAAAACAAGGTTTACCAGTCCTGCTTTCATATCATTGGTTCCTCGACCATATAGCTTTCCATTTCGTTCAGTCAATGTAAAGGGATCTGATACCCATTCGTTTTCATCCCCTGCAGATACCACGTCCATGTGGCCGGATATGCCAATAACGGGGTGACCACTTCCTATTTCTGCAACTAAATTAACACGAGTATCCGTTACAGGAATGATCGTAGAGTCGATGTCATAGTCTAAAAATAGGTTTTTTAGATAATTAGCTACTTCAATCTCGTTTTCATTCACTGACTTCATAGATATCAAATCAGATAAGATGTTTAGTTTTTCTTCATCAGTAAATTGTTTCATAACAAATCCTCTCTTAAGACTTAAACCTGAACAAGTTACCTATCCATTATACCTAATATTTTTATTGAATGAAGGTTAAAGCTCAGGTCAGTATGTGTCAAGTTATTCTCGGTAACCTTTAATCCAAAAGAAAACATTCTGCTTTACGGAAATTTTTTTAACTCAGGATAAATTAACCAAACATTTTCGCAAGTATGCCTGTGAAGCTGGAAGTAGAAGCATAGTTGGTCAATTTACCTGTCTTCACCCGAAGGGTGTCTGTCTTTGATTTCTTTAGAGCCTCTCGTACTGCACCTTTGAGCTTTTTTCCAAGCTGTTCCACGTGTTCATCAACTTCTGATTTGAGCGCAGTATCCAACTCACTATTTCTTTCAGCCGTAAGTAGGGCACCAACATGTTCAGCGCCTTTGGTTGTCCAACTACGTCCCTGACGTTTCATTCGGTAGCTGTAAAAACGATGCCCTGTCTCGCATACACCCACGCCTCTGTCGATACTCAAATCTCTTTCATAAAACCCTTTAACATATGGCCAGTTGCGCCTCAGATAAGCATGTAGCTTTCTAATTTCCTCCATTCGGCCAACTGTCACCGTTTCAGGTACATCGACTATACGGCTCTCTGCGCTGTAGCCAATATACGTTCTACACGTTTCCACTCATACGCTCTAACCGCTTGCGTTAGACGATTCATCATAGGCTTATCAAAGCTCAATCTAGTTTTTATTTTTCTGTGAACATGAAATTTATCTCTAAAGTGTTCGTGCCGACGGCACATACCGATAATCGCTTCAAACCGATCAGCTTCATACCCGCTTCCCCCATCACTATTAGAGATCACAATCGACTGTTTTAGATCATATGTCTGATCAAGATAAACCGCAGCCTGTTCGAATGCTTCATGGCTGGATTTAACACTGAAAAAAGCCATTGGTTCAATCAGCTCATGTCGTTTTTTGTCTGCCAGCAATATGCAGACCGTCACCTTCAATAAATACATGGCTCACACGTCTTCGTTTCTCTTTCCTGGACGGACGGGGCTGGGAAAAAAGTCACCTTTTAGTAATAATTTATAAATCTGAGTAATTAAAAACACCTTCAAATCAAGGATCATTTTTCCTAGATTTGAAGGTGTCTTCTAATTCAGCTAGTTATTTCCCAGCCCCTTTTCCACCAATCTCCTGTGTAATGCTATGTATCGTCGTATGACTCGCTGAAATGGGTGAACAGATGCGAAGACCTTTCTCTGCTTGTCTAAAAGGCATTTGACTACCCATTTGAGCAATTTTCTTACGTACATTCAGAGAATAACGTTTACGCTTCTCGAGTCCAAGAGCCTCATCCAACGGCAAAAAACTCTTCTCCCCCTTTTTTCTCAAACGTCTTCGCTCAAAACGAACTTCACCGAATATAAACTGAATCGTTCGGGACTCAATACGATCGATTCGCCAGCCCTTCTCATAATAGGTCGCATACAATTCCTTATCTAATCTCTGGAAAAGAAGTCCCACTATAAAACTGTCTAAGTCCTTAAGCCATAGGCTTAAACCCATTTCCATATCAATGGGAGTGGAACTGTTCTTCAAAACATCAATTATTTGTGATAAACTAGGTAACATAAACGAGATCTTTCCTTTCTTTTGGTGTGGTAACTTTAAGATTAAAGGTCTCGTTTCTTTTTGTCCAATTTTATCAAATACCGAGGTTTATTTTACACTAACCAGCCTGATCAGAAGAAACTGGAACACGTCACTGTATCTGAACTGGAGCAATACATTAGTGAAGAGTAATTTGCGCCGGGCAGTATGTTGCCTAAAATCGAAGCAGCTATTGAGTTTGTAAAAGGGACAAAAGATGGCAAAGCGATCATCACGTCTTTAGAAAATATTGGAAATGCCCTCAATAACGATGGAGGAACAACTGTCTCACAATAGGAAAAAAGTTCGAAGCCTGTTCTATTATTTGTTTTTGCTAATAGTAGTGCAGGCTTCTTTTAAACCGATGATCAAATCTCTAAAAGCTTTAAAGAAAAAAACGACAAGAGATAGTAACGTAAAGCTGTGTCATCACTTGCTTTACCTTAATTATCCTTGTCGTTTTTTTAACTTGTATGCAATTAATTGAATTACTTTCGCCAAAAGTGGGGATAATCCTGTTTGTCATCAATATTAAACTGGATAATATCTCTTAGCAGTTCATAATAAATAGGCTGAGTCCACTTTATTTTAAATAGTTCTTTCGTAATGTCATAAGAAACATCTTGAAGTTCTTCAGAAAATTGTTTTAACGCTGCCTTTTCAGGAGCAACTGAAATGTGCTTCTTTGTAGGGCTAAAGGCAATAATGAACGTACCATTATTGACATACATCGGTTGGTTCCAAGCAATGCGGTGATCCAATTGCGGAAATTCTTTATCAGTCCACTCAAATAAATCTTTCATTATTTGACGGTGGTCCTCGTTGTCTATGGTTTCTAAATAATCAGCAAAGGTCTCCATTTTACTCATCCTCTCGAATTCATCGGTCTTATACATATTATAGCGAACCCTGATTCACATTACCATTAGAAGAAAAAGCAAAAAAAAAAGCACCCTTGTTTCCGCAAGGGCACCTGCATAGAAAGGAGATGATTTATGAAAAAGAAAACTAGTCGTAGTGTTGCAAACTTGTTTCTACACAAATGATAACGCATACATCCTAAGAAGTCAACATTTAATTTATCATTAATTTGATTGGCTGCAAACCATTGCAATTGTTGATATCACTCAGTATTTCTCTTGACGATGGATAGTTATTAAGGCAAAATGAACTCATAACACTGAGGAGGAATAGGATATGAGCAAGAGAATGATTCACACATGTATACGAGTCAAAGACTTAGACAAATCCATGTTATTTTACGAAGATGTATTGGGAATGAAAGAAGTCCGTCGTCTTGATTATCCCGACTTTAAGTTCACTTTAGTTTATTTGGCTTTGCCAGGTGATGAAGTAGAATTAGAATTAACTTACAACTATGATCAAGAAGAACCTTATGATTTAGGCAATGGCTATGGTCACATTGCTATCGGTGTAGACAATCTTAAAGATACTCACGAGGATTACAGCGAGTCAGGGTATGAGGTAACGGATTTAACTGGCTTATCGGATGGCGCAGCCTCGTATTTCTTCATTAAAGACCCAGATGGATACAAAATCGAGATCGTACAAATGTAAAGCATGCTGATCGGGGTGAGTCCCGGTCATACATATAAAGGGGAGAGTGTATGAAAGAACTTAACTTTAAAGCAGGAACATTTCACTATCCATCTAGAAGAGAACTGGTTTATGGAAGAAAAGGCATGGTAGCAACGTCTCATCCACTTGCTGCTCAAGTAGGTCTGGATATATTAAAAAAAGGGGGAAATGCCATTGATGCGGCAGTTGCAACTGCTGCCGCTTTAACAGTGGTTGAACCCGGTTCTAATGGCATTGGAGGGGATAGTTTCAGTATCATTTGGAAAGATAATAAGCTGACTGGATTAAATGCAAGTGGTCCATCTCCTCAAAAATTGGATGTAACTAACTACTTAAACAAATCACAACCATTTCCGACATATGGGTTAAAGTCGACAACAGTTCCTGGAGTGCCAGCTGGCTGGGTGGAATTAAATAGAAAACACGGGAAGCTTTCTTTAGAGGAAGTATTGGAACCAGCTGCTAAGTTAGCTGAAGAAGGAGTCGTACTGACGGATGTCGTGGCCCAATCATTTATCCGTTCATTCCGTCGGTTTTCAAAGGAAAAAGCAGCACATCCAGAATTAGAAAGCTGGTTTGACGTATTTGCTCCAGGTGGTAAAGAACCAGAAGCGATGTCGGTGTGGAGTTCAAAAGGGCACGCTCGTACACTCAGGTTAATTGCTAAAACGTCAGGTAAAGCATTTTATGAAGGAGAAATTGCCGAAGCCATAGATTCATTTTCCAAAGTGTTTGATGGTTTTTTACGAATAGAAGATCTTCAAGTATACAAACCAGAATGGGTAGATCCTATTTATGTTGATTACAAAGGATATAAAATATGGGAGATGCCTCCAAATGGTCAAGGAATAGTCGCTTTGATGGCTTTAAATATATTAAAGCAGGTTGAATTAAAAGGAAAAGATGACCCTGAAACCATCCACAAACAAATTGAAGCCATTAAATTAGCCTTTGCGGATGCTAATGTGACAATAGCAGACAGCCGTTTTATGAGAGAGCAGGTAGAAAGACTACTGTCTGACGATTACGCTATGAAACGATCTGCGCTCATTTCTGATGAAGCTTTAATTGCTGAGTCGAGTATCAAGGACCAGTCTGGTACGGTTTACTTAGCAACTGCCGATGACGAAGGAAATATGGTGTCTTATATTCAAAGTAATTATATGGGCTTTGGCTCAGGAGCAGTTATACCTGGCTATGGACTATCATTAAACAATCGAGCAGTCGGCTTTTCATTAGAAAAAGGACATGTTAATCAATTGGCGCCCAATAAACGACCGTTTAATACAATCATTCCTGGCTTTATAACCAAAGGCTCAGATGCTGTTGGGCCATTTGGTTTAATGGGAGGGATAATGCAACCTCAAGGGCATTTGCAAGTTGTCCAGTCAATGATCGACTTTCATATAAATCCTCAAGATGCTTTAGACAAACCAAGATGGCAATGGATCGAAGGGAAAAAAGTCATCGTCGAACCAACAATGCCACTGTCTATCATTTCAGAATTGAAGAGTAAGGGGCACAAGATTGAAGTCGAGTTGGAAAAAGGACAATTCGGTAGAGGACAAATCATTGTGAAGACAAAAAATAATATATTGACGGGAGCAACCGAACCAAGAACAGACGGAAGTGTCGCAGCTTGGTAGGAATTCGGTCTTTAATGCACAAACCAGTACAACATCGGAGGAAAAGTCATGGCCATTTTAGCATTCGATATCGGAGGCACATCAGTTAAATACGGAGTATGGACTAAGGGAAATCTTATTGAAAAAGCTAAGTTCAAAACACCCAAAACATGGGAGGAAATGAAAGAACAGTTATTGAGGGTTAAACTGAATGTATCTGAACATTATAATCTTGGGGGAGTGGCTTTTTCTGCTCCTGGAGCTGTGAATCAAAAAGCTAAGCAGATTGAAGGAACGAGTGCGGTGCCGTATCTACACTTTTTTCCTATTTACGATGAACTGGAAGCATTATTTGAGCTTCCTGTTTCGATGGAGAACGATGCCAACAGTGCAGGGTTGGCAGAGGCTTGGCAGGGGTCAGCAAAGGATAGCGATATGGTTTTGTTTGTGGTTATAGGTAGTGGCATTGGTGGTGCAGTCATCGTCAATAAAGAAGTTCATCATGGGCCTCACTTGTTTGGCGGTGAATACGGCTATATGCTATTAAATGAAGAAAAAACATTTAGTCAACTGGGAACAGCCGTTGCAATGGCAAAGCGCTATGCAAAAAGAAAAGGACTCTCACCAGATGATGTTGATGGACAACAAGTCTTTCAATTGGCTGAGCAAGGAGATCCATTAGCAAAAGAAGAGGTGGACACATTCTACTATTATTTAACAATGGGGCTTTACAATTTGGCCTATTCCTTTGATCCTGAAAAAATAGTGATCGGCGGTGGCGTCTCACATTTAGATGGTTTATTAGAAAAGCTGGATGAATCCTTTAAAGAGCTGCTTGAACGATTGCAATGGGATACCTTTAAACCAGTACTGGAATTATGTACCTTCAAAAGCGACGCCAACCTAATCGGTGCTATTTATAATTTTATGCTAAAGAATGGTTTAATTAATACGAATGCCTTATAGGAGGCCGACTAATGAAATTCAATACACACGACACCTTGCTATTCATAGGAGACAGCACAACTGATGCCGGAAGAGACAGAATGAATCCCGAAAGTATGGGTCAAGGCTTTCCACTGCTTATATCTGCTGCTCTACAGAATGTATTTCCAGAAAAGAGACTTACATTCATTAATAGAGGGATTGGTGGAGATAAACTCGTTGACTTGAAAAACCGCTGGGAAGAAGATTGCTTAAACCTTAATCCCGATATTGTCACTGTAATGATAGGTATTAATGATACATGGAGTAATGAGTCGAAAGCCGACGGTCCATCTGAAGAAGAGTTGGATGAATTTGAGTCTAACTATCGTTTTTTATTAAAATCTCTTCATCAAAGAACAGATGCAAAAGTTATTTTAATGGAACCTTTTGTGCTCCCTTTTCCTAAAGACAGAGTATACTGGCGAGCAGATCTTGATAAACGCATCCATGTCGTCCGTAAAATGGCTGGAGAATACCAGACAGAACTGATCCCACTAGATGGATTGTTGAATGCAGCCGGTTTAAAAAATGGGTTTAGTTATTATACAGGGGATGACGGGGTACATCCGACAGTTGCTGGACACGGTTTTATAGCTAAAACGTGGATAGACAGTATAGTAGATAAAAAAGAAGTTGTATTGCATTAAGTGGTATGCTATACTATTTCTATGCGATGAGTCGAGGACTCCACATTAGTTGGAGACTTCTGCACGATACAGATGTTAAATCATCACAACAGGATGTTGGTATCGGAAATAAGGGTGCTGTGAACACCTTATTTCACCTATTTATAGGTTGCGTAAAAAAGTGTGAACAATTGTTCATGCTTTTTTTTTGCTTAAAATCAAGGTTTGTTAGTTTACTAAATAACTATGTGTAAAATTAATGTCGGAGAGGGAAAATAATAACCCTAGACAAAAAGAAAGAAGACCCTTAATCTAGAGATAA
>NZ_PREX01000035.1 GCF_009935905.1 Alkalibacterium sp. MB6
GTGTTTTTTGATAATTATTTATAAGAAGTTTCAATAACCGCAAGGGTTAAACCTGGATATTCAACTGCAAAACTTGAGTACCTAAGACTAAAAACGACTCACCTTGCTGCCAATGAAACAGCTGACCTTATTTTGAACTGGTTAAAGAAAGAAGGTTACTCTTCGTTTAAAGCATGACGAGCATGAAAACAGCCCCGTTCAATTGAACTGGGGCTGTTTAGTGAGTATCTATTCTTTGATTTTCAACGACTCTAGCTGTTCATTGATGCCATCAATAGGAACGCTTGCTTGTAAGAGAGAAGCGGCAGTATAAGCACTTTCGATGAAAGCAGTGTCGAAAATAGTCATGATTTTATCGCTTGTTTCCTTAGTCATATCCAAATTCATTTTGGCACTACCTAAATCGTAAAAGCAAAGAATGTGATCTTCATCGAACGACTCCACAGCTTCTGTAATGCGATCGAAGCTAGTACCCACATCACCGTCCTCAGTTCCACCAGCTGCTTTGATCGTGACGTCTCCAGCGACTTGATCTAATAAACGAAGGAGGCCGCTAGCGACTTCTTCAACGTGTGACACTAATAAGATGCCATAGACTTTACTCATTTATCACACCTGCCTCAATGAGTGCTTGGAATAAATAAGCACTGGATTGTGCTCCTGGGTCAATATGGCCAATGGATCGGTCACCTAAATAAGATGCCCGTCCTTTAGAGGCTTTCATGTCTTTCGTTTTCTGTAGAATCTCATCAATGGACTCATCTGAAAGTGACCCGTCCTTTATGCTGTCGATAACAGGCGACCACATATCTACCATCGTCTTCTCACCAGTTTTGGCGTTACCTCTTTTAACAATACCATCCAAGCCGGCAGTAATCAGTTGGGACAAGTCTGCGTCATTTTTGGCTTCTTTTGCCATGGAAATGAAAGCTGAACCGTAAAGAGGTCCACTTGCGCCTCCGACTTTACTGACCAAGACCATTCCAACGTCTTTGAATAAATCAGTTAACTCATCATAACTCTGCCCGTCCAACTTTTCTTTTACAGCTGCAGCTCCACGAGTCAAGTTACTGCCATGATCCCCGTCACCGATAGCAGTATCCAATTGATTCAAATGTTCTTTATTTTCAGTAACTTTTTCACCAAATAAAGTTAACCAAGATTGAACCTTTTTAACGTCTACCATAGACCTATCATCCTTTCAAAAATAAGCTTACCAACCAATAACATCAACGGGTGCATTCAAATAGTCTAGCCATTGATCATCTTCGATTTTTAGTAAAGTAAGTGAAACGCCTGCCATATCAATGGCCGTCATATAGTCGCCAACTTTTCTGAAAGCTAAGTCTAGTTTTTCATCATCAACCAGAAGCTTTTTCACATCATTCATAAAAACAAATTGCTCCATTAAAGGAGTGGCACCCATACCGTTGACAAGGGCGGCATACCGATCACCTTCAGACCAATTCATTTCTTTTTTGAGTTGGGTGACAAACTCTTTTGCCAATTCTTTGGAAGGTTGAAGCGTTTCTCGTCGATAGCCAGGTTCTCCATGGATACCGATACCGAATTCAATTTCTTGATCTTCCAGTTCGAATCCTGGTTTACCAACTTCTGGATTAGTGGCAGGAGATAGAGCTAAGCCAATTGAGAATAACTGTTCATTTACTTTATCTGCTAACTCTTTGATTTCACTCAATGACGCGCCTGAATCAGCAGCAGCTCCTAGTATTTTGTGCATGAAAACTGTTCCTGCTACACCCCGTCGTCCAGCTGTGAAGGTGCTATCTTCTACAGCTATATCGTCATCAACAATCACAAACTCAACATCAATATCTTCCAATTCTGCTAATTCTTTGGCCATATCAAAGTTCATAACGTCCCCAGTATAGTTTTTAATAACTAAAAAGACACCAGCCCCTTCATCGGCGGCTTTTATGCCCTCTAGAACTTGATCTGGAGTAGGAGACGTGAAAACTTGTCCGGCAACT
Source organism: Alkalibacterium sp. MB6 (assembly GCF_009935905.1). Taxonomy (GTDB): domain Bacteria; phylum Bacillota; class Bacilli; order Lactobacillales; family Carnobacteriaceae_A; genus Alkalibacterium. The sequence goes on from NZ_PREX01000035.1 coordinate 1,992, forward strand.
GCTGCAGATAGCATCCCTTTTCCGACAAAACCGGCATGACTAGGTTCGTGTCCGCTTCCGCCTCCACTAACAAGCCCTACTTTGTTAGATTTTTCAACTTTTCTAGCGATGACAGTTGTCTCTGGTATACGTGTCACCAGTGAGTCATAGGCAAAGGCCAACCCATTCAGCATCTCATCGACCACGTGATCCGGCTCATTTATAATTTTCTTCATATTCAACTGCTCCTCCTTTATCTGTTGTCACTTCCTATTGTACTCGTTTTCATTATAGATTTCGACTGATTACCTTTTTAAAACGGAATTTTGGTATACTATCATATATAAGATGCAATTAAGAAAGGAGCTGTCTCATGAAGACACTAGTCATCCTCTCGCACCCGTCCATTGGAGAGTCGGGGAGCCAGCAATTTCTCATTCAGTCGGTGAATGACCATAACCACGTCACTTTGCACCATTTAGAACGTGAATACCCAGATGGAATAATTGACGTGAAAAAAGAGCAGAACTTGCTCCTTCAACATGACCGCATTATCTTTCAATTTCCCTTCTACTGGTATTCGTCGCCACCACTTCTTAAACACTGGCAGGATGAAGTGCTAACTGAGCATTTTGCCTACGGATATAGAGGCGATAAACTGCATGGAAAAGAATTTGGTTTAGTTTTAATCATTGGTGTCGGTGAAAAAGAATATGAAAGTGGTGGACAAGAAGGGTTTAGTATTAGCGAGTTAACTAAACCGTTTCAAGCGGTAGCTAAAAAAACGGGTATGACTTACTTGAAGCCATTTTCTATCTTCCAATTTGCTTATAAAACGGAGGAAGAGAAAATGGAATTGCTAATTGCTTATCAGCAATATTTAAGTTTAAAAGAGGCAGATTCATTAAAAGCAAAAGAAGAGTGGATGCTTAAACAATTAGAAGAGTTGTCCTATGACAAGATACCAGTAGATGAGGCTCCTTTTATTATTGATGAAGCGATAAGTATGTTAGAAGACAATCGGTTGGAGTTGGACGAACTGCGTCTTCATATCGATCACTACGCGGACTAATTAAAGGAGTGAATGACATGGAATCTGTAGAATGGTTAGTTGAGCAATTGGATAAACTCGTTAAAGAGAGCCGAGATTATAAACAAAAAGCCTTGCTATTGTCTACAAAAAAATTGATTCAAGAACAAGAAAAGCGCAAAGAACAGTTGAGTGGCGAGCTGGACGGCAGATTGTGGAGTCCTGGTAGTTGGAGGGAGTAGGCATCATCAGTCTAAAAATCAGTCTGTAGACCGTGTTTTTTCTCATTAAAGTTGTATAGACTAAAAGGAGAAGAGTTAAAAAGGGGAGGAAAGCAAGATGAAAAAAAAGTGGGTTGGTTGGGTCCTTATCGGATTTTTAGCGGTATGGTTTATGCCACAAGCTGTTAAAGCCGATGAGAATAACATGACTGACATGACTGTCCATGTGCAACTGCTTGAAAATGGTACGGCTATTATTACTGAAAATCGTGAAATGACAATGGAAGAAGGAACAGAACTCTTCATCGTTATTAACGAAGACGAGGGTGCTGAAGTTGTTGAATTTCAAGTAGAAGGCATGTCAGAGATGCCTGATTGGGATTCAGGTAGGTCTCGAGAAGAAAAATCTGGTTATTACGGTGTGATTGACACGGATACCGGAAAAGAACTGGTATGGGGAATAGGGGATTACGGTAACCAAAACTACACAGTTTCTTATACTGTTACGAATATGGTCAGACAATTAAATGATGGTCAGTCTCTTTATTGGAACTTCAATACGTTCGGTGATATTGTTCCAGACCGATTAAGAATAGAAATATCAGGACCCATCGAATTTACCGAAGACAACACACGGATTTGGGGATTTGGGTATGAAGGACAGGTAAATTTAGTTGATGGTCAATTAGTGACTGAGACGAGTGAGCCAATGACAGAAGGGCGGCCGGCCGCCGTGTTGATGCAATTTCCTAACGATCCTTTCCTACCGTCCTACTATGTAGATGAAACTCTGGAAGAACAGGCAGCTCAAGCTGAAGGAGAAACTGCTCGAGGTGGAGATGATGATTCAGTTCCCGGGTGGCTCATCGGTATATTTTTAGCCGGAATGACTACAGGAGCTGCTGTTATAAGCGGTGGCTTATGGATGGAGAAGAAGAAAAAAGATGAAGGAAAAGTTCCCACATCCTTTAAACAGCGAAAGGCGAACAAAGGCCTATTGTATACTGATATTCCCTATAAAGATGGAGAAATTAGTGATATTGCCTATTTCTTAAACCACCTTCAAAGGGGCACATTCGAACAGTATTTCTTTGCCTACTTGATGAAGTGGTCAAAAGGAAATTGTTTAGTTATTGAAACAAAAGAAAAAGCGGCTAATAAGAAAAGCAAAAAAGGTCGGACGACATTGACTTTTCTTCCCGATAAGTTTGCTAAGAAGCAGGGAAATAAAATAAACAGGTCTGAATTTGAAGAGGCCTTGTGGGAGACCCTTATTGATCAAGCAGATCAAAATAATCAAATGACCAATAAGCAAATACAAAAGTGGGCCGAAAAGCATTATGAAGAGTTAGAGGATATGTATAAAGAAATAATTGAAGAATCAAGAGAATGGTTAATAGCAGAGGGCTATCTTGTAGAAAAAACAGTCAAATTTTTAGGAATGAGCTCTACTTTTGATGCCATTACAAATAAAGGTCAACGGTTATATGATTTACTCACACAGTTTGAAAACCATTTAGAAGCTATGACAAAAGATAAGTCACTGAGTTACCGTCAATTATTACCAGAGGAAGACTTCTTAATTTGGGCAGGACTATATGGGAAAGAAGAAGCGATTATGAAACGCTTGGAAGACTTACTTCCAGATTGGTCGGAACAAGATCACGACTTTATCCCCTACTATTACACCAATTATTATGGCTTGCACATCATGTCAAGCAGCATGAATACTGGACGAACCAACGCCGGGTATTCAAGCACCGGTGGAGTTGGAGGAGCAACCTCATTTGGTGGCGGAGGGGGAGCCATCGGCGGAGGTGGCGGTGGCGCACGTTAACACTATAAGAATTAAAAAAACGCAAGGATTGAGTCTAGCAATAGACGTCAATGCTTGCGTTTTTCTGTTCTTATTAAAGCCAGTCCTACTGAAATCGTTTGGACTGAAAAGAAGGGAATAGATCGTTCCATAAGAATCGCCAATGCCGTTATTAAAATGAAAAACATTAAGGGTTACAGGATTAAAAAGCCAGACATCATTGAGCTGACTTGTATAAAAGGGTATACTGTAATAGTGAATTCATACTATACTAGGAGGATTTTTATGACTAAGAAACAACAGATTTTATCTAATTTAAAAGAGAATTTTCTATTTGCAGTGATCAGAGGCAACTCTGCTGAAGAAGCAACGGATATTTCGAAAGCGGTTTATGAAGGCGGCATCAAGAACATTGAAGTGACGTTTACTACACCGCAAGCGGATGAGTCAATTAAAGAACTCGCAAAAACATTTGCTGGGACTGATATGGTCGTTGGAGCGGGAACTGTCATGGATGCGATTACAGCGCGCATCGCCATTATAGCAGGAGCTGATTTCGTCGTTAGCCCTAATTTTGTACCAGAAATATCTACAGTTTGTAACACCTATGGAATCCCATACTTACCTGGATGTGGCACAGTAACAGAAGTCGCTGCTGCTATGGCGACAGGAGTGGAAGTCGTTAAGGTCTTCCCAGGAGGCATTTTAGGACCGGACTTTATTAAAAATGTTCACGGCCCCATTCCTCATGTTGAAATGATGCCTTCAGGAGGGGTCGGCCTGAACAATATGGATAAGTGGATTAACAGTGGTGCTTGGGCAGTTGGAATCGGCAGCGCACTGACAGCTGACTTAAAAGAAAAAGGGTACAGCAGCGTGAAAGAAAAAGCGGCTGAATTTGTTTCAACATACAAAGACTTAACATAGGAGTGTACCATGGCTAACATATTATTAATTGGAGAACCAATGGGCTTGTTTTCTGCCACCGAAACAGGCTCTATAGCTGATAACGATTATTTTAGGAAGTCAATTGCAGGTGCTGAGCTGAATGTAGGAATTGGATTGGCTCGTTTGAATCACCAAGTGAACTATATCACTAGACTGGGCGAAGACCAAATAGGTAAATGGATTGCTAAAAGTATCCAAGCGAACAAAATGAATACACAATACATTACTTTTTCAGACTCTCATACAACTGGTTTGATGATGAAAAGTAAAGTTGAAGATGGTGATCCAGACACAGCTTATTTTAGAAAAGGCAGTGCCTTTACCACGCTATCAATAAATGACGTGAAGCAAGTCGATTTTTCCAAAATTGATGTAGTTCACGTAACAGGTATTCCTCCAGCAGTGAGTGAAACGGTCAGAGAAGCAGTCTTTTATTTAATGAAGGAAGCGAAGGAATCGGGAACCTTTGTCACTTTCGATCCTAATCTTCGTCCGTCTCTTTGGGACTCACCTCAACTGATGGTAGATGTTTTGAATGACCTTGCTTCATATGCAGATGTTGTGCTTCCCGGCGTAGCTGAAGGGAAAGCATTAACAGGATCAGAGGATATAGAAGAGATTGCCACCTTTTACCTTAATAAAGGTGCTCAAGTGGTCATCACTAAAAGTGGTTCAGACGGTGCTTTCATCACTGAGAAAGGCCAAGAGACAATTAATGTTAAAGGTTTTAAAGTTGAAAAGGTTATTGACACTGTCGGTGCAGGTGACGGTTTTGCAGTTGGTATTCTTCATGGTTATTTAAAAGGATTGTCTTGGAAAGAAGCAGCAGTTTATGCAAATGCAATTGGTTCTTTACAAGTTCAACATGAAGGCGACAATGAAGGATTGCCTACAGAAGAAGCACTTGATGACTATATTAAAAAGAATAAATAGTAAAAATCTTTTAAAAGACCTTTGACGGTAACGTTGAAGGTCTTTTCAACGTTATGGATGAAAAGAGCACATCAATCAATGGGACGAGTCTAGTTAGATAATCAACAACTATAAAATCCCACTAACTAATCAAATTGACTAGAAAACGATTATAAATCGGGCTAGCTATTAACTTGACACCTTACTTTGTGAATGGTATAACTTATATGAAAGTGATAATCATTCTCAATTATAAAAAGGAGGGGTGAAATGGAACAATTACCAAGCACAGATTGCACGATTATTGGTGGTGGACCAGCTGGTTTGTATGCTGCGTTTTATGCAGGGATGCGCGATTTGTCTGTTCGAATCATTGAAAATCAATCTAAATTAGGTGGTAAACTTCATTTTTATCCCGAAAAGATGATATGGGATATTGGCGGGATGAAACCTACTCCTGGATTAGAAGTGATGGAGCAGATGATTCATCAAGCTCAAACATTTAGTCCTAAAGTTGAACTCAACCAACTCATTACAAAAATCAGTAAGTTGGGACCGCAGCATTTCCGTGTCTTTAGTTCGACAGGAGACTACTTCGATAGCAAGTCGATTATTATTGCTACCGGAGGAGGTATTTTTACTCCTAAACGATTGCCAGGTATCTATTGCGAACCTTATGAAACAGCTAATTTACACTACACAATTTATCGTATGAAAGATTTTGAAAATAAAAGAGTAGCGATTGTAGGCGGAGGGAACTCGGCTATAGACTGGGCAAATGAGCTGAAAGATCGAGTAAAAGAGTTACATGTTATCCATCGTCGAGATGAATTTACTGCTCATGAGTCTCAAATACGTCAGTTAAGTGGGGAGCATATACATATTCACACTTACAGTGCTATAGAAGAATTGCTTCCAGATGACAGTCAAGATAAAATACGTTCGATACGTCTTCATAATACGAAAACAGGTACACGGTTATCACTTCCTATAGATGAGTTGCTTGTAAATATTGGTTTTGAAACGGAGCAAAATGTACACCAAGATGAAGCATTGAACTTAGAACTGATTGATCACTATTATATTAAAGGATCATCCTTGGCTGAAACCTCGATACAAGGCATGTACGCTATAGGGGATATATTAGATTTTCAAGGAAAGGTTCGCTTAATTGCTGGAGCATATAATGATGCAGTGAATGCGGTTAATCAAATTAGACAATACTGTTATCCCTTGATTAACCATGCTGTGGTCATGTCTTCTATGCATGACGGCTTACAAAACCGAGTATAAAACCAATGAGAATGTGAAGTGATCACTAGAAAAGGGAAGACATATGGAAGAGATAAGAAAGAATCAGCTGACAAAAAAAGAAACTCAAAAACGGTTGATGAAACGCTTAAGGGCACCTCATCCGACAGTACTCATTCTGCTCGTCAGTCTAGTTGTACTGGTCGCTGCGATGTTTCTATCTATTGGTTACGGAGCGGCGCAACTGTCTTGGAGAATGATAGTAGATGCGCTTATTTCCTTTGATTCCACAAATACTGAGCACCTTATACTAATGGATTTACGGATACCGAGAGTACTAGGTGCGGCACTTATTGGTGCGTTTTTAGCAGTAGCCGGCGTCATCATGCAGGCCTTAACATTAAATCCATTAGCGTCACCTTCCATAATGGGCGTCACTTCTGGATCGGCCTTTATGATTGCGATAGCTTTTGCACTTTATCCTCAATCAAATTATATTCAGCTAATCTTGTGGTCCTTCGCAGGTGCAGCCTTAGGAGCAGGAATGGTCTTTATGATAGGGGCTTTTACAAAAAGAGGCTTAACCCCAGTTAAATTGGCTTTGGCCGGTGCGGCAGTCAGTGCGCTACTACAATCCTTATCAACGATGATCGCTATCCATTTTAACGTTGCCAGAGATATGAGTTTTTGGTTTGCAGGAGGTCTAGCTGGTGTGAGAATGGAAAGCGTCACGGCCGCTGCTGTTCTAGCGGGAGTCGGTTTGCTAGGTGCGTTCCTCTTGTCTCGTTCATTAACGATTTTATCTTTAGGGGAGGAAATGGCTAAAGGACTTGGTCTGAGAGTGGGATGGATAAAAGGTTGTTCTTTAATTATTGTATTGTTATTGACGGGAGCTGCTGTTTCTATAGCAGGAACAGTCGGTTATGTGGGGCTGATTATTCCTCACATGGCAAAAAAAATGATGGGCTTGGATTATCGTTTTGTCATACCAGCGGCGGCATTGTTCGGAGCTATTTTGTTAGTGGTTTCTGATGTGGCTGCACGTGTTATTAATGCGCCTTATGAAACACCGATTGGGGCACTCACGTCACTTATTGGCGTTCCGTTTTTCTTATACCTAGCTCGCAAAGAAGGGAGAGGTTAAGAGTGCTTAAGCATAAAGAAAGCTTTCAAACGGTTGACAAATCATTGAAACGAACAGTGTCTCTTTTTCTTTTCCTCCTTTTCATTTTACTGATTATGTGTCTGATTAGCTTAGGGACCGGACATTTGTCCATGACGCCCTCAGAAGTCTGGTTTACCCTTATCGGTGAAGGAACAGACAGAAACGCGTTGCTTTTATTTCAATTTAGATTACCGCGCATCTTCATAGCAATTTTAGTGGGGGTAGGAATGGGTGTCTCTGGAGCAATTTTTCAAGGAGTCACTCAAAATGGGCTAGCGGATCCTGGCATCATTGGCATACATTCAGGTTCTGGTTTTTTTGTTGTTTTATACCTTTATATTATATCGCTGCAAAATACTCAGTTAACAGGCGATTCGCAGTTCAGTCAAATCAGTTTACCCTTTGCAGCCTTTGTAGGAGGTTTGACGGCAGCTATACTTATTTATGCATTGGCTTGGAAGAAAGGAGTTAACCCTATCCGCTTAATTTTAGTAGGAATAGGGGTTAATGCCGGTTTTTCAGCAGCTTTATTAGTGATTCAATTAAGAATGGCAGAGAGTGATTTCAATCGTGCCATCGTTTGGTTGTCAGGGTCTATATGGAATTCGACATGGTCGACTGTTTGGAGCCTATTGCCCTGGATTCTTCTATTTTTGCCACTCGCCATGTTCAAAGCCCGCGTGCTGACTATTATGCAACTGGGGGACGATATGGCAACTGGTTTAGGCACTTCAATAGAAAAAGAACGGATCTATCTCATTGTCATTGGTGTTGCACTTGCTTCAGCGAGTGTGGCTGCGGCAGGTGGCATATCGTTTTTAGGTCTTCTTGCTCCTCATTTAGCTAGGCGATTGGTAGGAGGAAAGTATCAACGATTGATTCCGATTACGGCTTGTATCGGTGCTGGTTTACTTTTGTTTTCTGATACCGTAGCTCGCACTTTACTTGCACCTACAGAAATTCCGGTTGGCTTATTGGTATCAGTGCTGGGAGCACCGTATTTTATATATTTATTGATGACTATTGATGATTAAAATAATTCTATCTAATTAAACAACACATCTTGGAGGATGACTCATGAAAAAATCAATAATAGCAGCTTTATCCCTTACCTTGTTTTTATCTGCTTGTGGTAGCGATTCAGCTGAAGAAACAGATGAAATGAACGAACCTACTGAAGGTATATCAGATGAGCAAGCTGAAGATACAGAGCAAACAGAGGAAACACGGACGTTGACAGACGGAACAGGAACAGAGGTAGACATTCCGTCTGACCCTGAACGGATTATTGCGACTTATTTAGAAGACTACCTGGTAGCTTTAGATGTGACACCTGTTGTCCAGTGGTCAGTCAACGATGGAGATAGCATCCAGTTTTACCTGGAAGACGAATTAGGCGATCTGCCAACGATTCCATATGATTTACCTTACGAGGCAGTATTGGAACACGAACCAGATTTGATTTTAATACGTGACGCAGTGGAAGAAGACCAGTTAAACCAATACCGTCAAATTGCACCCACCTATGTATTAAATTCGAGCCCGACAGAGTGGCGAGACACACTTCTTGAATTGGGAGAAGTTCTTGGAGAAGAAGAAGCCGCTAATCAAGCAATTGACGACTACGATGCACGAGCAGAAGAAACGGCAGCACTCGTTTCTGAACAAGCTGATGGCGAATCTGCCGCGGCTGTGTGGTTAGTCAACGATGCTTTGTTCGTGGTTCATCCAGAACGGTCAAGCGGAGCGGTATTATATGGGGATGCTGGCTTTGAGATACCTGAAGTCGTGAGCCAATTGTCTGCGGATGCTGACTGGGCTGCTATCTCATTAGAGGAATTGGCACAGATGGAAGTGGATCATTTATTCTTTATCAACGATGACGAAGAACAAACTTTAAGCGATGACCGTTTATGGCAAAATATTCCGGCCGTAATAAACGATGCGGTCTATACCTTTGATTCACAATCTGCCTGGTTATATTATGGACCAGTTGCAAACACTCAAGTATTAACATTTATCGAGGAAGCAATACACTCGTCTAACTAGAGAATAAAGGATTAGGATTATATTGAGGAGAGAAAATAGTGCCTAAAATAAGTGCGGAGAAGTTATCGGTTGGTTACGGAAAACAGTTGATTGTCGATTCGATGGAGCTGGTTATTCCAAAATCAGAAATAACCTGTATCATTGGACCCAATGGATGTGGTAAATCCACTCTTTTAAAAACCATCGCCCGCTTGCTCAAGCCAACAGTTGGTTCTGTCCTTCTTGACGGGCAGGCTATCCATAAAATGCCAACTAAAAAAGTTGCTCAGCAGATTGCTATATTGGCGCAGTCTCCTCATACGCCTGAAGAAATGACTGTAAAGGATTTAGTCTCTTATGGCCGTTCACCTTATCAAAAAGGTTTTGGCCAATTGACAGCCAAAGACTGGGAAATGATTCACTGGGCTTTGGAAGAAACGAATTTGCTGGATTTTGCCGAAAGGTCGGTTCATTCCCTATCCGGAGGGCAACGCCAGAGAGTGTGGATTGCCATGGCTTTGGCGCAAGACACGGATGTTTTGCTTTTAGATGAGCCAACGACCTACTTGGATTTAGCTCATCAATTGGATGTCTTGCAAGTGTTGGAGAAATTGAACAAAAAACAAAACAAGACAATCGTTATGGTGTTACATGATTTGAACCATGCCGCTCGCTTTTCAGATTTTTTAGTGTCCATTAGAGACGGAAAAATTGTTAAATCAGGCACACCAAAAGAAGTCATGACGAATGAGGTGCTTCGTTCTGTTTTTGACATTGATGCCAAAATAGTTCATGATCCAGATACGAACAAACCTGCTTGCTTGAGTTATCATCTCATTTAAAAAAAGAAGACAGCCCCCACCAGGACAGTGTGTTCTGTTTGGAGGACTGTCTTCTTTTTGTTATGGTTAGAAATGTAAAGATATCAAAAGGAGAGTGTTAGCATGAATGTATTAGTTGTTGGAGCCAACGGACAAATAGGCACGCATTTAGTTGATATTTTAAAAGAAGAAGCCAAGCATACACCGATCGCCTTTGTCAGAAAAGATGAACAAGTGAAAAAGTTTAAAGATAAAGACGTAGAAGCAAGACTCGGAAACCTTGAAGACTCCGTACAAGACATCAGCCAAACAATGGAAGGCATTGATGCGGTTGTTTTCGCAGCGGGTTCTGGAGGAAGCACAGGTCCTGATAAAACATTGCTGATTGATTTAGATGGTGCCGTCAAAGTAATGGAAGCGGCAGAAGCGAAGGGGATTGAACGCTTCGTTATAGTCAGCGCACTTGGAGCCGATGACCGTGAACGATGGAGTGATGAAATCAAACCGTATTATGTTGCCAAGCACTTTGCTGACTGGTGGCTGTTAGATTCAACACTCAACTACACGATTATTCGCCCAGGTATTCTTGAAAATGAAGAATCAAAAGGAACTGTTCTCATCCAAGATGCTATCACAAGCTCCGATGATTTCAGCATTCCTCGTGTGGATGTAGCGAAAGTCATTGCGGCAAGTCTTGATAACAAAAAAACCTATAGACAAGCATTTGACTTGGTTACAGGGGACTCATCAATCGAAGATGCTTTAAACAATCTTAAGTAGACGAGTTAAGCAAGAGCGAGAGCTCTTGCTTTTTGGCTGTCGGAATGAAGGTGAAAAAGCTTCAGAAGAACGTCGATTTTCTAAAGATTTTTGATAAATTAAGAAATTCTGAAAAAGATGATGCTATACTATAGAAGTAGTTAATAAATAGATACTACTTAAAAGGAGAGTTTAGAATGAAGCATGTGATTAAAAAGAGTTTAGGATTTTTAGCAGTGTTGGGACTCGTTACATCGGTTTCTCTGTCATCAGTAGAAGCATCAGAAGGTATTGACACGAGTGTGGTCAATGAAGCATGGGGTCTACCTACATATGTATATGGTGGCGGATTAACGGATGCTCAAGTTCAGGAAACAGCGGATTTATTAGGCATAGACGATATGGAAAATGTTGCGAGCGTTGACGTGACTGGAGAAGATTTACAAAACTATCTCGGAACGGGTTCTGGAAATACGGCTAGTATGATTTCATCTGTACTCGTTCAGCGTGAAAACGATGGAGAGGGTGTCACGGTATTAATCGAAACACCAGATAACATCACTCAAATTACAGAAGAGCAATACGCCAACGCAGCGATTACAGCAGGTGTAGAAGACGTAACCATAATGGTTGCAAGCATCCGCCCTGTTACTGGGGAAAGTGCTTTGACGGGCATCTATAAAGCCTTTGACGTTAACGGAGAAGAATTAGATCAAGACCGTATGGAAGTCGCGCAAGAAGAATTGGAAACAACCAATCAAATTGCTCAGGAAAATGCTGATGAAGAAGAGTTCGATTCATCCAGATTTGACCAAGCGATTATCGAAATTAAGCAACAGCTTTCTGAACTAAGAGATCGCCAAGATGAATTGGCGACACGTGAAGACATCGAACGCATCATTAATGATGCTTTAGCAAATAACAACTTACAGAATGCTATCTCACAGGAACAGATTGACCGCTTACTCGCTTTCTTTGATCGCTATCAACAAACCGGCGCAATCGACTCTGCTCAAGTGAGAGAGCAGCTCGAACAATTATCATCCAACTTGAGCGAACGTTTCGGTGATGTATGGGAGCAAGCAGAAGACAGTGGCCTAATCGACCAAATTGGAAACTTTTTTAGACAGATTTGGGAAGCGATACGCGGACTTTTTAATTAATAGATGAAACGACAAACACGGTGCTTGTTTGACAAGGGATTCTTCCCATCAAAGCAAAGCACCGTGTTTTATTTTATAGGCCAATTAAACTACTTCAGATGAACAAGGAAGTATTTCTTTTTACCTTTACGAACAATGATAAAGCGACCATCAAAACTATCCGCTTCAGAAATCACATAATCTGTATCTTTAATTTGTACACCTTTAATACGGATTGCACCATTTGTGATGTCTTGTCTAGCTTGGCGACGGGACGGCTCAATCCCTGTTACATCAACTAAAAATTCAACAATATTCCGTTCTTCTTTTGGCGCTTCAGATGAAGGCACGTCTTTAAAAGTAGAAGCAATTTGATCAGCTGTTAAATTTTGAATATCACCTGAAAAGAGTGCTTGAGAAATACTGATGGCTTCATCTAAGGCTTGTTGACTGTGAACAAAGCGAGTCATTTCTTCTGCTAAAGCAATTTGAGCTGCACGTTTATGAGGCTCCGTTTCCACTTGTTTTTCGAACTCGTCAATTTCTTCTTTTGATAAGAACGTAAAGTACTTTAAGTATTTGATGACATCACGGTCATCTTGGTTGAACCAGAATTGGTAAAATTCGTAAGGTGTTGTTTTCTCTGGATCAAGCCAAATGGCGCCGTCTGCCGATTTACCAAATTTTGTTCCGTCTGCTTTTAGTAACAAAGGAATGGTAAGGCCGAAAGCATTGGCATCTGGACCCACTTTTTTACGAATCAAATCCAAACCGGCAGTGATATTTCCCCATTGATCAGATCCTCCAATCTGAAGTTGAACACCTTCGTTTTCATATAAATGAAGGAAGTCAACGGATTGAATAATCTGGTAACTGAACTCGGTAAAGGAAATACCTGTGTCCAATCTACTCGCAACGACTTCTTTAGCCAGCATGGTATTCACGTTAAACTCTTTACCAAAGTCACGCAAGAAGTCTAAAAAGCTTAATTCACTTAACCAGTCATAGTTGTTAACTAACTTAATGCCTGATTGTTCAGATCCAGCTTCAAACAAGTGACGCATTTGATTGCTCAGTTTTTCAGCATTTTCCATGATGGTATCCATGGTCTGTAATGGACGTTCAGAGTTGCGTCCGCTTGGGTCACCAATCGAACCTGTTCCGCCTCCAATTAAGATAACAGGTTTATGGCCAGCCAACTGGAATCGTTTCAAAATCATAAAGGGGATCAAGTGGCCGACATGCATGCTGTCGCCCGACGGATCGATGCCGCAGTACAAAGCGATACTCTTTTCTTGCGTTAATTTAAGCAAGCCTTCTTCGTCGGTGTGCTGGTTAATCGCCCCACGCCACCTTAATTCATGTAATATAGACATCTCATTTCCTCCTGTTTTTACTATTCAGTATTAATTTTTTCAATAAAAAAAGCCCCGTAAAAAGCTAATGCTTCTTACCGGGACGACCTGCGCCGTGGTACCACCCTTATTAAAGCAGGCTTATCTGCTTCACTCATCACCCATAACGCCGGGTCGCGTCTAAAAAGATAGCTCCAAGGTGTACTTCGTGATTGTTGGCCATACGGATTTTCACCACCCACCCGCTCTCTAAAAAAAGCTCAACACACTACTGCGCCTGTTCATCGCTTCCACTATTATACCCGTAAGTATAAGGCAACAAAGAAGTGATGTCAATTATAGAAATAAGTATGGTATGTGTCAAGTTATTCTCGGTAACCTTTAATCTAAAAGTCTGTCTTACAGAAAATATTTTTATTCAAGGCAAATCAACTGAACATTTTTGCAAGTACACCTGTGAAACTGGAAGCAGAAGCATAGTTG
>NZ_PREX01000036.1 GCF_009935905.1 Alkalibacterium sp. MB6
TGTTAGGACAACGTTAGTTACCATTAGTAGAAAAAGTGTGAATTATTCAGGCTGAAGATTATTTAATAATTTATCTTAAGCCTCTAGAATTTGAAACTTTATCTACTACTCATAATTTTTCAAATAGAATAACTGGAAAATCAGGCAAATATATCATTTTGGTTATCCAGATGGTAAAGTATAGTTCAAAACCACACTTACTTAAAGTAAGTGCAGGATCCATATTGCCGGTACGGACCATTCTAAAACAAGTACTATATTTCCCAGCACGGTTGTTAGTAATACAAAAATTTAAACCGCAATAGCACGCTCTAAGTGAAACGTTGTTCGGTCAATTGGACAATACTCGTATAAAATCATCTGGTACAAAGGATTTGGATTGGCAACAATAAATTTCCCAATTAGAACAACATACAATTTAAGAAACATTGTTAGTAGTTCAGTGACCTACGACATCACTCACACATTTGTTAAAAGAAAGTAAAGTATTTATCACACTATAATGATCATTCATACGGCAGGTTTTATATATGTCAAAATAGTTGAGAGTCCCTTTATTATTTGCTATAATGTCTATTCTAGTAGCCATTTATAATTCCCCCCTTTTTTGATAATAAAATTAGAAAACCATTATCTTCACAGTATTGAATATATGGGAACAATGGCTTGATGAATTTGTATTTTTTAAAAACAAACTTCAGTAGCAAAGAAATTGATGTAGTCGAGGGAATAAATAGGCACAATTAAATCTATTAAATTGATCGACTTCCATATATTTAGAGTAAAAGAGTAGAATTCTGACCGCTATTAAATGAGAGTTTTCCACATTAGAAAAATACATTTGCCTTATATTTCCTTATTGTAAGGATAAAATCAGGAAATGTATTTTTCTTTTTACAACGTATTTTGGTACTTCATTATCAAGAATGAATATTATCTGAGTTTGTTTACAGTTACTCTTTCTAAAAAAGTGTCAGCATAACGCTATGCTTACTCTATTAATTCAGCTCCTGAATGATTCTTTGTATATTCACCATGTCAAATGAAGAAAGAATTTCTGAAAGTATATATATCCTGGCATCATCATAATTCGCCTGGTCTTTCGGTTCTTCATTGGTCAGTACGAGATCATAGATTTTTGTAGGGTCATAGTGCTCTACCCGGACCCCTTTGATCGGCTTTAATTTCAGTATGAGCAGCTCTCCAAGAGTCTCTTTATACAAGCCGTCCATTTTCAGATCAATTCCCACCTGTATGACACTGGCCATTTTAAAGGTGATGAGAACGAGAAGACTAATGTATTTCAGCAGCTCCATCTTCAAAAGACTGTTACTCTCGCCCGTCTTATCTGCGAGGGTTTTGGTACTGGTTTTCAAAAGTGTGCGTGCGAACGATACAACATTCGTTCCAACGATCTGCTTTTCCTTCGCTATAATTCCTTCATATTCGTAGATTTCAATATCACCTTGAAAAAAGTATAGCCGGGTATGGATATGAGTGAGATGGTAGGACATGTCCCGTTCAAGCATATAAGGTAATCTGCGGTACTTAAAATGATTGATGATCGTCTCCGCTATCAGTGTGTCCATTGAAGCGATAGGTGCATGGCGGTCCCGAAGCAATCTGTATTCGTGGAAATCCGGTTCTGTGAGAACAGGAAATGCCAGTAGAAAAGCAAAATGAATCATGGACTCAACTTCATCTACTTCAATAGAATACCGACTGAAATAACGCAGCACAAAGACTTGAATTTTATGAAAAAAGGGGTCTTTTCTGTACGCCTTCATCTGGGTTCTCAGACGTTTGGCCTGCTTGTCTATGATTGATACACGTGCATTGCTGATGATCAGCCAGATTTTCAGACGCTCTCTATTCTCAGGAGTAATCGTTACATCCAGGAACTTTTCCATTGCATCGATCATCTGAGTCAGCCGGTCGTCAGGATGTTCAGCAAGAAAAGTTGCTTTGTCTTCTATATAGCAATTGAACTGAAAATAGAAATACCGGATCTGAAGCTCTTCACCCTGCATCTGTCCGTTACGTATTTTAATGCCGAACTCTTTAAGATGGCTGTTCAGTTCTTTAATTTTTCGGAACAGAGAACTCTCGCTGATTGCCAGTTTCTGGGTCAACTGTGTAATCGAGAACTCCTGATGCTTGAAAAGAAATGTGATGATTTGTAGTTTGATAGACTGATCCAGATAGAGTCGGTAAATCTGCTGGAGCGACAGATCATCACTCATGCTGAGTCCAATCGTCTGTCCGTCATACTGAAGCTGGACCTTCTGATCAAAACCTTCAATTCTAACAGCAATGGATGACAAGTCGTTTTCAAGAGACGCTTTCGATACCCCCAAATGATTCAGCATCTTTCCATAAGACAACGTACCCCCGTTCAGCACGAGCTGATTGAAGATGGTGATTTCTCTTACTTCGTTTTTCTCAAGAAAGTGTTCAATTTTCATCTTCGTCCGCCCTCTCATCCATCCAGGCTATCAGATTTGTGGTGGCAGTCATTTGAGAATAAGCTGGATTAAAGAAGTAATCGGTCTGCTGCAGATCTTCTAAGGTCTGCTTCGACTGAATAGCCAGCGCCAGCACATTTATTTTTTCAAGTATATTGGCATCTGATATCATTTGAGCGCCTAGCAGCTCATGTGTTTTGGCATCATATACATATTTTAGAGTCACGGTATCAGAATCAGCCAGACTGGTCAGACGCACCTCCTGCCTGTGAGACTCAACAGTCCGGTCAGTAAACAGACTCTCGGCTTCGGTCATACCTGTGCTGGCTATATACTTGCCGAAGACACGGGTACCAATTGTACGCAGCGAACCTTTAAAAGTTCGGGATGGCTCAATCAGATTGGCTGCTGCCACAATACCTGTCCGAACAGCATTATTGATCAATGGAACATAGACTCTGTCTTCTCCCGGTCCTGACAATTGAATGCAGTCACCCACGGCAAAGACATCTTCGACTGATGTTCTTAAATAGCGGTCGACAGCAATTGTCTGATCGGTATGCTGCTTGATGGTTTTATCCAAAAAAGGCAGATGCGGTCTGACATTCACTCCCATGATAACAGCATCACTGGTGACAGATCCTTCACCAAGGCAGACAGTCACCTTCTGGTCTGATTCCATCTCTACGGAAGAGACCGTCTGTCTCATTCTCAGATCAACGCCCTTTTCAGTCATATTCTTCTCGATCGGCTTGATCATATCCTCGTCCAGATACTTGAATAGAACATAATCCATACTTTCTACCAGAGTCACTTGTTTCTCCATTGTGGTCAGTAGATCTGCAGCCTCCACCCCAACTTGCCCTCCACCGATAATCGTAATATGCTCACTTTCCTCAACTTTAATCAAAACCGCCTGAGCCTCATCGTAACGCTTGTATTTTAGTACACTCTCCTGGGCACTGCCGGTAATTTTCTCAGATAACTGTCTCGATCCCGCCGCTATGATCAGTTTGTCATAAGATAGCTGGTCTGATAAATCGTGCTGGTCATAAGTGATTATTTTTTGAGTCGTGTTGACCTTCTGTACAGTAGCATTTAGATGATACACGATTCCATGCTTATCCAGCTGACCTTCTGTAACGAAACGGGCCTCATCCAAGTCACTAATTTTCTTATCCCAATATAAATGAAGGCCGCTTGGTATGTATCCCAGGGTATCCTGCTTTTCAAGCAACATAATTTCTGCATCCGGATGAATGTGCCGTACTTCAAAAGCAGCAGCTACCCCTGCAAAAGATGCTCCTATAATGACTACTCTCATTTTTGTCCTCCTCATCAGTCATTTTTCAATCAGTATAACATAAAGAAATGAATTTAAGATGCGCCTCCTGGCTTTAAGCTTTATGCTTTCATAAGTATTTTTGAGACCTTCTGTAATTCTTACTGGATTAAGGCTTTATTTGAAAGCGTTTGACCATAAATTGTGGTACACTATTTTTACAATCATTCATTTCTTTCATTACAGTTGAGCTGGAGGAATACTTATGCACAAAATCGTCAAGGCCAGAGACATACATATTGAAAACATTACTCAACTCGCTTTGCTGCTGTGGCCCAGCGAAAATTACGACGAACTTCAGCGGGAAATAACGAGGTATCAGGAGGATAGTACGGCTGAGCTGTTTGTCTGTGAAACTGATGACCAGGTCGTGGGCTTTGCACATGTCCAGCTGAGATTCGATTACGTAGAAGGGACGAGAACCACTCCAGCAGGTTACCTTGAAGGCATATACGTCAAGGAAGCATATAGAAAAAGAGGTATTGCCAGAAAGCTGGTTGAGGTCTACGAAGACTGGTCCCGTTTTATGAACGCAACCGAATTTGCCAGTGACGTGGCGCTCCACAACACTACCAGTGCAGCCTTCCATGAGAAAATCGGCTTCAAGGAAGCCAACCGGATCATCTGCTACACTAAGACTATTTAAAGTGAATATGCATATGAAAATGGCGGAATATCCGTCATTTTTTTCGTTTAAATCCCCTAATTTTTAACTGTTTTTTGAGTGCTGACTGGTACTTTTTCTATGGTTTAGATTTATAATAAAGGTGCAAAATAAGGTCCTGCTATCATGTGCCTGCTGTTCGCTTCTAACACTTAAACGTCTTTTGTGCATGAGGAAAGACGTGAGTGAAATGAGCACAAAAAGCATGCAATCACTAATCGCAAAAGTCGTTTGTCTGTTTTTAGGGGTAATCATCAGTTTGACCTTTGCTGTTCCAGTATCAGCCGCTCCAGCTCAGACAGTGACCAGAGGATCCACCACAGAGAAAGTCGTTGCGCTGACTTTTGATGACGGATCTGATGGGACAAATATCAATCGGATTTTACAGACTCTATCCAACCACAATGTCAAAGCTACCTTCTTCCTGACAGGAACCGGTATGAATAATCATCCTCAATCCATCCGCAACATCGTCAATCAATGCCATGATATCGGAAACCGCGTCATATCAAGTATTACACAAGGCGCTATTATCCTGATGCATACAGGCGCCGGCGATTCCGGTACTCCAGCTGCACTGCCAACGATCATTACCCGTCTGAAATCTCAAGGATACCGTTTTGTGACCCGCTCTCAACTGATGAATCTTCCAGCATTCGGTAGCCAGACCTATACTGTCAGATCCGGCGATACCCTCTATTCCATCGCTCGCAGATACAATACCACTGTCGCTCGTCTGGCATCAGTTAATAATCTGTCCAATCCTAACCTCATTCGTGTTGGTCAAGTCCTGACAGTTAGATAACTTCAGTATCTTTTTCCAGAAACAGACTAGTTGCACGCATTTTATCAATAAAAAGGAAACGACCTTCTACAAGACAATGTCACAGAAGGTTCGTTTCCTTTTTTATCTTTTTATCCCTTGCAGGAACGTTCAGTTTTATCGTTCCTCAATTATTATGTGTTCCAAATGCCATAACTGTTTCAATATGATCCAGAAGGTTAGTATTTACTCGTTTATCCGCATATGTAGGCAGTTTGTCCAGATGTTCCCTTGCCAGATCATACCACCGCTTTGCTTTAGTCCGGTCATTGTCTATAAAAAAAGAACGCCAAACATTAATTTGGCGTTCTTTCTTATTTAGTTAACTCATTAGACCTTATTTTACAGCAAATTGATACGGCATACTCACATCGTCAAAGCCATTCGATCCTTCTAATAAAAAGGTATGAACATAAGGTTGCCTTGTACCCATGCTTTCTCTCACTCTGTATTCATACGTGTAGTCTTCGTATTCCTCGTAAATAACTAATTTGTAAAACTCTCCGATTTTAGAGTCATATCGTGTTTTTTCATAAACAGCATGGGTATCCCACCCATTTCCCGCTAATTGATTGTTGATATAAGTGATATCTCTGTATTCATAAAGAAAAAATATGCCAACCATTAAAAAAGTGAACGCAAACAACATTAGTACTACTTTTGTCCCTTTATACTTGTTTTCCACGTATCAAACCTCTTTCCTTTAACCATTTAGCAAGGTTATGTTAGGGATACTATACCATTCTATCCTATCATTATATATACCTAATTTAGTATCACATGCTAATCATTGTTAAGGAAATGACTCTGTTAAAAAAAGACTGACTCCTCGTCCCGACTATCATTAATAGTGATCATCGTATTGTCAGTTAATCGCCTGTTCAAACTCGTCTTTTACGGCTTTTAAAAGGTCTGTATCTTGAATGAGATCCAAAGCTGTTAGAGTTAGTCCGGCGATGGTGTCTTCCATTGCTCGGTAAGCTTCTTCTGTTTTAGTGCACTCTCTAAATTCAACCGTGTGAGCGGAGATCGCTTTTCCGTTCGTGATTTCAAAGTAGGGGTTAATCGCCGGAACAACTTGGCTGACATTCCCCATATCCATCGATCCCATAGAATCACGTGCATCCACTAACATCTGAATGCCTTGCTCTTTCATGTTGTCGTTATAGCGCTTGGATAATGTCTCGTTAGTTATCATATTTTTATAGCCTGTCTCATAATACTCCCAAGTCATGGTACAACCGGCTGCCATTGCGCCTGCTTCAGCACAGCGGATGACTTTTTCCTTGAGTTCATTCAAATACGGCATATCCATTGCTCGAACATAGAACTCAGCTCGTGTAAAGTCAGGAATGATATTCGCCGCTTCTCCCCCATTTGAAATCACGCCGTGTACTCGAGCGGTTGGGTGAATTTGTTGGCGAAGGGAGTTGATGTTGTTGAAGGTGTTCAAAACAGCATCCAATGCATTAATGCCCTCAAAAGGTGCAGCTGCTGCATGAGCCGTTTTGCCATAAAAGTTAAAGGCGATGGCTTCCATTGCCATAGACGTGCCACTTGCGAAATAACCATCTGATGGGTGCGTGCAAAAAGCCACATCAATGTCATCAAAGGTTCCCGCATCTGCCATCGTGACTTTGTCGCCATTCGTTTCTTCAGCCGGCGTGCCTAAAACGACGACTTTTCCCCCGATATCATCGACCAGCTTAGACAAAACAATGCCTGCACCCGTATCAGTAGACCCTAGTAAATTATGCCCACAACCGTGACCAATTCCAGGTAAGGCATCGTATTCGGACAAATAAGCGATACTTGGGCCTTCTTTTTCACCTTGATAGACTGCTTTAAACGCGGTGTCGATGCCAAGATAAGGGTATTCTACTTCAAAACCGTGTTGTTTCAATAAATCGACATGGGCTTTTGATGACTTGAACTCTTCATGCCCTAATTCTGGATTATCATAAATATACTCGCTTAATGCTTGTAGTTCTGGACGTAGAGCGTTAATGATTTCCTCAATTTTAATTTTCCAATTCGTCATATGGTTGTGATTCCCTTCTTCTTTAAGTGTGACTAATCTGTCTTTAGCTTTGTACCCTTACCTTACTGCCGGCACTTGTTTTGTCTACAATGATATGTGACGGTATACGGGTTTTCAACTCATCCACGTGTGAAATAATGCCCACCATCCGTCCATTTTTGTGTAAATCAAGTAAGGTTTGAATCGCGTTATCGAGTGAGTCTGAGTCAAGCGTACCAAAACCTTCATCGATAAAGAGCGTGTCGACACTGACGCCACCACTTTTACTTTGAATCACATCGCTCAGTCCTAGAGCTAAGGCTAAAGATGCTTTGAAACTTTCCCCACCGGACAAGGTGTTGACTCCGCGAATCTTTCCAGTGAAATGGTCAAAGACGTTTACGTCCAACCCTTGGGCCCCGCCACCTTTTCCTTTATCTACTTTTCGGTGAAGCTCGTAACGGTTAGTTGTCATATGAGTGAAGCGTGCGTTGGCTGCCTGTAAAATTTCATCGAAATAAATGCCAAGAACGTATCGTTCAAAGGAGACGTACTCCGTTTCGTTAGACGTTCCGTTCGCCATGCGAGACAGCTCCCCGTACATTTGATAATCCGCTTCAATCTTTTCACTTTGCTTTTTAAAGGATTGAATTGTTTGGTATGCCTGTTCATTTTGGCTTGTGATCTGGAGTAAGGTATCCCGCTTCTCCTCCATACCTGGTATGGCTTCTTTTATATTGGTTAACTGGGCTTCATGATTTTCCCTTGAGTCTACTTTTTCAACCTTCCCTAAGAAGGCTTCGACTTCTTTCGCATGAGACGCATGAACCGCACAGCGTTTATGGTAATCTTCAATCGTTTTTTGCATGTGGTGTTCTTGCTTACCTTCCAGAACCGCTCTTTCAAAGTGTTCATCCAGTCTACTTGCACCCATTTTTTCATTAAAGGTTACTTCTAATGCCTTCTGTTTTTCTTTAAGGCTTTGAATGTGTTCCTTAGTCAATTCGATTCCTTTAGAAATAGCTGCTTTATCAGCTGTCAACTGGTTGGTTTGCGCTTGATGATCGGTTACTTTCTTCTCCATTTCATTTATAAACTGTTGATTTTGATTAATCTCTTGTTCAATGTCTTTTTTAGAGTCGTAAGCAAGGGTCTCTTTTAACTTCTTGCACTCACTTTCCACTTCTGTCATCCGCTCAACCGTCTGCTTTATGCCGAGCCTCATACTATTTAATAAGTCTGAACAGTCTCGCTCCTGTTTTTGATGCTCTTCCAACTGTTTTTTCAGTTTTGCTTCATTTAATACGCGTTTCTCTTTCTCTTGTCGTTCCTTTTCCAAAAGAGACCAGTCGTTTCTTTCCTTTGCCAGAGTTTTTTTAGCCTCTTCAAACGCGTCATCAGCTTCTGTATGGTCCAACTCTAGTTTCTTGCATCGTTTGCCTACTTCTTGTGATAAGTACTCCAGTTTCGCCCCTAATTGATTGTACTCATTTTGGCAATCATTTTTTTCCTTTTCAAGCTCTTCTACTCTTTCTTTAGTGATGTCCCCTTGTTTGGAATGGGCCACGTTAGGGTGATCCGTTGATCCACATACTGGACAGGCTTCATTTTCTTTCAAGTCTCCAGCCAAAACAACGGCTAAGTTCGTGTAGTATAGCGATTGAGCCTCTTCATAGGTGGTTTTTAGTTTAATTAATTGACGGTTAACAGTTGAGAATTGGCCTTTGATTTTGGCGCCTTCTTTTCTCAAGGCACATAATTCTTCGATGTCTTCTAACCGCTTAGTCAACTGATTAATCGTCTCTTTTTTATCCGCACTTTTTTTATAAAGGTCAGGCAGGCTGTCTTTTACCTTGGAGAGGTCTTCGAGTTGTTTCTGACATGTCGCCACTTCTTTAGCTAATTTCTCTTGTGACACGTTTAGGTCGTTCACTTTGTGTTCAGCTTCTGTTTTTTGCTTGGTTAATGTTTTGTATAAGGTCTCTCTGTTAGCCAATTCTTCTATCTTTTTCATTTCGTCAGTTAACTGTTGTATGGCTTGACGTTTGCTTTCAATTTGCTTCACGTCTTTGTCGATGGCCTCTTTTTGCGTGTCTAATTCCTTGAGTTTAGTCATACACTCTGTTTCTGAAGCAACGAGCTTCTCTAATTCGGATTCTTTTGTCTGTTTGTCTTTGAGTGTATCCTCTATTCGCTTTTTGGCTTCTACTAATGTAACGGCTTCTTTATGCTTCTTTAATTGCTGAGTGTAGTCATCTATTTGACTTTCTTGCTTGGCTAACTCGACTTCTTCTTCCTTTAATCGCTCCTGTTTTAACAAGGTATCAACCAGTCGTTCTTGTCGGTGCTTGTTGTCTTGCAGCTCATTGAGCTCTTTTCTCACCATTTCCAGCTTTGTTTTCTCTTTAGTTATAAGTTCGTCAAGTTCAGTTAAAGTCGCTTGTACGTCAAATCGGTCGATTGCCTGCTTAAGTTGATCGTTATCTTCTGTTTTCACTTGCTGAAAGGCTTGGGCTAACCCTTGTTCGTAAGAGGCCCTCTCTTTTTTTATAGCACTAAAGGTTTCTTTCAATCTATCTTGAAACTGTTCAATCGGATCGGTTTGGAATATATTTCTAAAGATGTCCTGCTTCTCATTGCTCTTTGATTCGAGCATTTTTTTAAAGGCACCTTGCGGCAGCATAACGATTTGCTTGAATTGGTCAAAAGATAAGCCAAGTAAGGCTTCAATTTCAGCGTTCGCTTCTTTTACTTTAGTCGTCGTACCATTTGGGTGAGTGAAGGTCACGTTTGCTTGAATTTGTTTCGTCTTTGATCGGCTACCCGGTCCAATTTGTGTAGGTTCTCTATGTATACTGTAGCGCTTTTTGCCTAATTCAAATTCAAAATCCACATAACACAAGTCCGTGTCAGTCGAAAAGTCTGATTTAAAGGTGTCTTTTTCACGCGTGTCTCCACTTGCTCCATCAAAAAGCGCATAGGCGATCGCATCAAAAAGTGTTGTTTTTCCAGCTCCGGTTGGGCCGCTGACTAAAAACAGAGACGATTGGGCAAATTGAGTAAAATCAATGTGTACTTTTTCTTTATATGGGCCAAAGGCGTTCATTGTTAATGTTAAAGGGCGCATAATCTTCCTCCTTGTAACGTGATGAGTGTTTTCAATAATAATTATAATCTGATAATTGTTGTTCTTTAGCGCTTTACTGACAATATAACCATTCTTTTAAATTTTAGCCTTTATTTTAACATAAAACTATGATAATCTGGTCTATGGAAGAGTAAATCTTAATTCTTCTATTCATCCTTAATGATAACAGATTGTTTTAATTGAGAATGAACAGAGCTAAAAGATACTCCAGACAGGTTTTATTTGAGCTTATTAAATGAAACCGAGGTCTGCTCTTATTTTAAAGGAGGATTTACATATGAACAACCCTATGGATAAAAATGGTTTAGGACCCCTTGAAGAAAGTCGTAACCAACGTGTGAATGAACACACGCGAGAAATGCACACCGCTTCAGGTGCACCTGTTGTTGATAATGAAGCAAACCTAATGGCCGGAAAACGCGGTCCTACTTTGCTGCAAGATACATGGTTATTAGAAAAACACGCTCACTTTAACCGTGAAGTCACACCTGAGCGTCGTATGCACGCAAAAGGTTCAGGCGCATTTGGTACATTTACTGTAACGAATGACATCACTAAATACACAAAAGCTAAAATCTTTTCTGAAGTTGGAAAACAAACAGAGATGTTTGCCCGCTTCTCAACTGTTGCAGGCGAACGTGGTGGCGCAGATGCTGAACGTGATATTCGTGGCTTTGCATTGAAATTTTATACTGAAGAAGGAAATTGGGACCTTGTTGGAAACAATACACCTGTCTTTTTCATTAGAGATCCAAAGCACTTTATCGATTTAAACCGTGCCGTTAAACGTGACCCACGCACAAACATGCGCAGCCCGAACACAAACTGGGATTTCTGGACATCTTTACCAGAAGCATTGCACCAAGTCACGATTGTTATGAGTGACCGTGGTATTCCATCTTCTTACCGTTACATGCACGGATCAAGTTCACATGCTTACAGCTTTATTAATGCTGATAATGAGCGTGTTTGGGTGAAATTCCACCACCGTTCCATGCAAGGGATTCAAAACTTAACTGACCAAGAATCTGCACAAGTGATTGCAAACGACCGTGAATCTCACCAAAGAGATTTATATAATGCGATTGAACAAAAACAGTATCCAAAATGGAAAATGTATGTTCAAATCATGACGGAACAAGAAGCAGCTAACTTAGATTATAACCCGTTTGACTTAACTAAAGTATGGTATAAAAAAGATTTCCCATTGATTGAAGTGGGTGAGTTTGAATTAAACCGCAACGCAGATAACTACCACGCTGACGTTGAACAAGCGGCTTTCACACCATCTAACTTAGTACCAGGTATTGGGGTGTCACCAGACCGTATGCTACAAGCTCGTTTATTTGGTTATGGCGACGCTGCACGTTACCGTATCGGCGTTAACCACCACCAAATTCCAGTTAACTACCCTCGTGGGGTACAGCATTTCCACACACCACACCGTGATGGACACATGCGCGTTGACGGAAATGGCGGAAGCGAGATTAACGTTGCAAACAACTCTTACGGTAACTGGACTGACCGTCGCGATTTGAAAGAGCCTGCGCTACAAGGTGGACAAGTGGATTATTACGATTTCCGTGAAGACGATCATGACTACTTCACACAACCTGGAATCCTATTCCGTTCTATGACAAATGAGCAGCAATTGGTTTTATTTGAAAACACAGCTCGTAACATGGGTGACAGCACGCTTCAAATCAAACACCGCCATATCAACAACTGTTACCAGGCAGACCCTGAATACGGAAAAGGTGTTGCAAAAGCTTTAGGTATCGACTTGGCTGATGTTGATTTAACACCAACTCCACGCGATTCTCGTACAGCAAACGAAGAAGCTAACGCACGTGGATACGACAGCTTGAACGTTGTTTCTGAGCCTGCTAACCCTGGTTCAGCAGCTGAACTTGGGCCAAACGGACGAGACACAAGCTACGACAATCCAAAAGCAGTCATCGATCCAATGGATGACCCTTACTTCTTATAATACAATCGATTCATTTAGAAAAGACTTGTCAGCCGACAAGTCTTTTTCTCTTATTATGACAGTTAGCTAGCTTTTCTCACTTAGAATTGGAGGAATACCGTGCTATTATTCTAATTAATCTTAAATATTTGGTGGCAATTGGAATAATAACGGCTTATTACTCCAGTTGCTCGAAAAAATCTTTTTGAATTTGGAAGAATAAGGTCGTATTGTTCTAATTGACCTCTTCTTTCCTGAAGCAATTGGAAGAATACCGTTCTACTTATTCTCAGCTCGTTGAACATCTTCCCATATACCGTGTAAAGCGGCTTTTCTTATGTCATCCAATTCCATATCCTTATACTCATTATAAAAGTCTTCGAATAATTCAATCATGCTTTTCTTTTCAATTGTTCGCTTTATCTCAGTTTGGTCTGTAGAGCGCTCATTTTTTTGATAGACATATTCCAGCCCCATGGCATAAGGGTAGCGTCTACGTAACTGATTCATGGCATCCATCACATAATGGTCGTCTTCCAATTCAAAGAAGATAAAGTCATCCGATTCGCCAGTCACCAAGTCACTGAACGTCCCTCTTAATGTCTTCATATCCCGCAAAGCTCTTATCTCAACCGGCTCAACTTTGGTAGACTCTTTGCTAATGTCGACAATTAAGTACTGCTTTTTGTGATTCACTTCTGATTTGGAATATTTTAAAGGAGAACCACTATACCGAACGGTTTCGTGTTTTACTTTTTGCGCTTTGTGTAAATGCCCCAGTGCGACATAGTCAAAGGCTTCAAATACATCGACATCCACATATTCGGCTGTCCCAATACTTAATGGGCGTTCAGAATCCGAGTCTTCAACCGATTCTTTCCCACCATTAACAACATAACCGTGGGCGATTAAGACATTGACTTCGTCCGGATTCATCTCTTGTCTAATGGTTTCAATTTGTTTGATCGTGGCATCTTGGATATCTTTTATCTCGTCATCCTCTAGCAACTGCCTTATGGTCACATGGTCTGCAAAAGGTAATAAATAGAAGTTTGTATCTTTAATGGTTACTTTTCGAACGGTCTCTTTTACCGTCCCTTCTATGTGCAAGTCACTTGACGATAATAATTCAGCTCCGTATTCAAGTCTTTCGTTGCTGTCATGGTTGCCAGCAATAACTAAAACAGGAATGCCCGCTTCCTTAACCAGTCGGTTGAAAATAGTCGTTGCCAGCACAACTGCTTCTTTTGGCGGAATCGCTCGGTCATATAAATCCCCTGCCATAATCACCGCATCGATATCCATTTGTTTAATATCTTCCACTAGTTGATTCAAAACGAAGGCTTGATCTTCTAGCATTGAAAACTCATTGACTATTTTTCCAATATGCCAATCTGCCGTATGTAAAAACTTCATCATTGACCTCCTCTTTCTTTATCTGTTGGCTTTAGTTTAACAGAAACGCTTGGTGTTCTAAATAATATAACAAAAGATTGGCTGATGTGATTACTAATCATCCTTTCTTTGTATTTGCTATTTTAAATACATAGTAGTTTCATGCTACCAAGTTAACGCCCTAGGCTCTATTAACCTTTACGGAACTAGCATTTTCTCCAATCCAGTTAAAGCATTTACAATTGATTTCCAACTAACGGATTCGGCATACTCATATTTCCTTTGATATTGAGCCCATGATTGTTTCATATCTTCACTTATTAATATAGTATTCAAGATTATTTTACGATTATAGTCTTCTTTTTTAGTCTCTCTTTTGATAGTTGTTTCTTCGAAGGCTTTTTTGAAATGGTCAACATTTATCTCCATCATCTTTTGAAGGATATGAATATCGTAAAAGTCTCTCATCCGTGTATTAAGTACTGACCGTGATATGACTGTTTCATACTTCTCGGCCAGTACGGTTTCCAAGTTATATGCCATAATAGGAATACTTCTCTTTTCAAACATCATCGGGTAGTCATACTTAATTTCTTTGGGAGTAATGGTGTCACCAGTAGCAATATCTATCTTGAGTCGCTGTCTAGTTCTCTCTAAACTTGCCGTCAAGTTTACCCGAAATCCTGGATAGTCCCCTGATTCTTTTATAGTTTGAATACCTTCATAACTGAAAACAACATTGTCTTTAAGAGGTATAATTATAATATCTTTTATAATCGGAATCACTAGTGTTGCATTAAAATTTTAACTGTTTCATGATATAAAAAAGTCCTTTATAATGGGGTTGGATGACTTATCCAAGACCAAAACAAAGGACTTACAACATGGATAAGTATAAAACAAAAATGACCATAAATAAATGGTTTTCGTACATTTCTTTAGAAACATTAAGTGAATCGTCTCGACAGGCTATCGGTCAGTTTGATCGCTATTCAAAAAAATTAACGTTTAAGAAAGTACTGAAACTCTTTCTCTATGCGATTAATGATGAAACCGATAGCCTACGGCATTTGGATCAACAGTTGGTCAACCCTGAGTATTGCGGACAAAATGAGCCATCTGTGCGGAATTTAGAGCCAGGAAGTGCGGGAATTTGAGCCATTAAATGTGGATAAAAAGCCACTGACACTTCAATGAGCAGTGGCTTTTTATTTAGAAGGATTTAAATAGTATCTAGTAGTAATTTCTACTTCCTATAGTCTGAACTTTAAGCCGTGTCTTTCTCGCATAGAAACTTCACCATCAATTAAAA
>NZ_PREX01000037.1 GCF_009935905.1 Alkalibacterium sp. MB6
TTATCTCTAGATTAAGGGTCTTCTTTCTTTTTGTCTAGGGTTATTATTTTCCCTCTCCGACATTAATTTTACACATAGTCTTCTATTTGTGATACTTTTATTAGTAAAATCGAGCACTTGCCGAACGTATGTTCTATAACTGTTTTTAGTTTACCATATCCATAAGTACATGTATACATAAATCTATTAATATGAAACACCATTTTTTCACGAGTGTGGTAAAAACTCTAATTCATTAACTGGTGGCATTAAATACCGTTTTGATAGTCACTCAGGTAGTGTGTACTCTTACAAGACGGTAGTATACGATGCAATATCGAATTCTCATATACATATTGATTCTTTGATAATCAATGGTTGAATCAGGGACTTCCTAACCAGAGCGGTTCAAAAAACGCGATTTCCCTGGATCATGAAATCGCGTAAGATATTAAATTATTCATATGAAATAACCAGTTTTTTATTATTTTTAACTCCTATTTTGTACATCGTATCAACATTAGGTTCAGCATTCCCTAATTCAATGTTCGTAATAGTTGATTGAGCGATACCTACCTTTTCCGCAAATTCTCTTTGAGATAATTTCTGTTCGTCACGAATTTTTTTGATTTGTATTGCCAATTCTAATTTAAATTTTTCTTTTTCATATTCGTCTCTATAATCATCCGTTTCATTTTCTAAATGTTCTTCTAACCACTCGTCGAATAAAACATCTTTCTTTTCCATTTTTAACTTCCTCTCTATTTTTTATCGTTTTTGAAAGAAGCACGAACATTCCTTGCTTTATTTATTTCTCTTTTTGGAGTTTTCTGGGTTTTCTTGGTAAAACCATGGGTAATATAGTAATAATCATCTTTGATTTGAAAATATATTGCCCTTTGGATGTCAGAACCTTGTATAGAACGTATTTCATACAAATCTTTTTCTAATTTCTTTATACACTTTCCTTGTATGATTTTCAAAATACTCTTTGAATTTTCCTAGTCCGTGTACCATGGCTCACCTCGCAATACTTCCTCTAATGCTTGCTCAACCCTTTCATCTGATTCTTCTTTCAGAGAAGCATACAAAGACAGTAGGTCCACAAGGTGTTTAATAGTCTGTGGCAACCTTATTCCTGATCGATTAGACTAATAAATCTACTTTAATAGTCTTTACACTGCATATAACTGATTGATTAGACTATTAAAGACAGTTTATTAGTCTGTAGGGTGAACATTTACGCTTCATTAGACTATTAAACAGTCCAACCCTCCGACATTCTGTTAAGGGTATTATCAATCACAATAAAACTATAGTCTTACTACGATGTAGAGCTGTTTAAAGTGGTGCAAACTAAAAAGGCTAGCAAAGATTTCTCTAGCTAGCCTCTATAATTTAAATACTCTGTAGATCTTCTATTCTCAATCCTTCAAAGGTTGTGATGACTTTGTCGGCTTTGCTGTGATCGGGTGCTGGGAAGTTCGTGTTGCGGTACCCGATCACTTTCATGCCTGCTGCTGATCCTGCTCTGACACCGTTGGCGGAGTCTTCAATGACCAGACAGTTTTCGGGATTGAGGTTTAACTTGCTTGATACATTTAAGAAAATATCTGGGAACGGTTTTGAGTTCTCCACTTGATTTCCTGAGACATAATAAGTAATCACATCATGTAAATCGAACATCTCAATCGTTTTTTCAATATCTTTTCGTGGTGACGATGACGCAATCGCTAACGGGATGTCTGTTGTAGACAAGTGGTCTATAAATTCCAATACATGAGGAATAGCTGTCATCCCTTTTTCTTCAATCAGAGCCTCACGAACGCTGGTTGCTTCGTTTACCAAATCGCTTACCTCATCAGGTAAATCGAAATTCTCTTTCATCAATCCCCACATGTACGAGTGAGTTGTTCCTTGAAATTGATAAAAATAATCAAGTGGTACGTCATGACCACGTTTCTTTAATACCAATTGTTCTGATTCATGAAAGAATGGTTCTGAATCAATAATAACGCCGTCCATATCAAATATAACTGCCTCTAACATATTGCCCTCCAATAATAAACCTTACCTATTTTTGTTGTCTCTTAAAACTGAGACAACTCTTTGCCGTGCGTGTTAAATACATGAATGGCGTCTGTAGCCAATGGGTTATTGACCATGCCTTCAAACACATCTGCTGGAATCGTTGCGGTGTGAGCACCTGCGCTTAAGGCGTCTAGAACTTGCTTGATGTTTTTAAAGCTGGCTCCCATAATTTGTGTGCTTGCCTCTCGACTGTCAATAAACTCTCTAATTTGTTTAATCACATGATAGGGGTCAATGTTGACGTTCGACATGCGATTAATATAAGGAGCGAGATAGTCACACCCAGCAAGTGTTCCCAATATTCCCTGTTCTGCAGAATAGATGGCTGTGCCTAATATCTTTTCTTCTACTTTTTGTGTTTTTAATTGATGAACAAATTCAAGTCCGACTTGGTTCATATTAATTTTTAATCCGATTGTGACACCGAGTTCTCTGTTTTTCAATTCTTCGTAAGAAGCAGCTAATTCATCCACTGTTTCCCCTACCAATTGAACAAACAACATGTCAGGCTGGCAAGCAGCTATTTCTTCTAATTGCTTATCCACAGCCTTTTTTTCTTTCCAAAGTAGAGTCGGGTTTGATGTGACTCCTTTTATTACTCCTGTCGGAAGGTAGTTTTTTATCTCGTCAGGATTCACTGTATCTAAAAACAAATCGATCATTCCTTTACTGTTTCGCGCTGCTCAATTCACTGGCCGCTTCTTCGTCTAAAATAACGACTAAATCAGGGTGTTTTTGAAGGATACTTGCGGGTACATCTTCAGTGACTTCCCCTTCAAGAGACTGAACAATCGCTTGCGCTTTTTCTTTTCCAAAAGCCATTAGAATAATTTTGTCTGCTTTCATGATGGAGTGGATGCCCATTGTGTAAGCCGTTTTTGGTACATCGTCGATAGAATCAAAGTAACGCTTGTTTGAATTAATCGTCTCTTCGGTCAACTGTACTTTATGTGTTGTACTGTCAAATGACGTTCCTGGTTCGTTGAAACCAATGTGGCCATTTACACCGATTCCTAATACTTGAATATCAATCGGATGCTGCTCTAAAATGTCATCATATTGTTTAATTGCCTCTTCTTCACCAAGTGTTCCATCTGGAACGAAGGTCTGTTTAAAAGGCTTGTGTTTAAATAATTGATCCTCCATAAAATAATGATAACTTTGCGGATGGTCACTATCCAACCCAACGTATTCATCAAGGTTCACGGCTGTTGCTTCTGTAAAGGATACATCGCTATTAATCATTTCTTCGTACAACACTTCCGGTGTACTTCCTGTTGCTAGGCCGAGAACGCTATCCTCTTTCTTTTCAATCGCTTCCTTGACGTACTTAAACGCTTCTTTACCTGCTTCTTCTTTGCTTTTAACAATGGTAATTTGCATCTTTTTCTCCTCCTTTAATCTCATAAAAGCTAATAAAGGGACTCCATTCGTTTTGAAATCCCTTTATCTTATTTTATACTATTTTTAATGTCGTACCAACTGTAATATTAGGAATCTCTTTTTCCTCAAGGTACAAGGTTCCAGCCATATCTCCGTCTACTTCTCCTTTGAAGTTCAACGTAATATGAGCTAAATCGTTCAAGTTTTTATTGACTGCGTTACCTACAGCAACGACTTTAAAGGCTTCTTCATCAATTAAGAGAGTGTCTCCTTCAACAATCGTTTCTTTTACATTATTTCTGTCAATAATAAAGCAAAATGGTCTTAATTCTGGAGGAGCTTCTGATCCGAATAAAACGAGCATTTGCTCACTCAAGAAATCTGCTGCCTGTGGTCCAACCTCATTAACTAGCGATTCATATTTCATATTCATTCTCCTTCATTTATTTATTTCAATCGATTCTTCTTAATACATACCGAAACTTGCTAACCAAGCGACTAATACACGTGGCACACCATTCAGGAATCGAGAGTATAGAACAGATGGTACACCGATTTCTACTGTTTGAGCATCAGCTTCTTGTAATCCTAATCCAACCGGAATAAAGTCAGCAGCGTTTTGTGTGTTGATAGCGAATAGTGCTGGCAATGCTAAGTTTGGATCAATGTTTCCTGCTCCAATTTCAACACCAATTAATGTCCCGATAACTTGTGAAATAACTGCACCAGGTCCTAAGATTGGTGATAAGAACGGCAATGAACAGATGAAACCAATAATCATTAGTCCCCATACACTACCGGCTAATGGTGTCATGATATTAGCAAATACAGTTCCTAAGCCACTACCTTGGATAATACCGATCAGCATGGCTACAAAGGCCATAAATGGTAGGATTGTATTTAATACGGTTTGAACAGCTTCTCTGGAAGATTGCAGAAGAATAGAGATAATTCGACCGGCACCCATACCAAATTTAGCAATAACGTTTCCTTTTTCTGCACGTTGCTCAGTTAATTTTTTAGTAGAATCATATTGCGTTACTTTTTTAGCTGCTGATTCGTTTCCTCTACCTTGAGTAGATAAGTCTTCTTCAGAAGCATTTTCGTTGAGAACTGGACTTGTTGCGCCTTCTTCAGCTAATGTAATTTGATCCACACCTACGTTAGATACATAAATATCTTCCGTAATGTATTTAGCTAAAGGACCTGATTTTCCAGTTGGAATGATGTTAATTGTTGGAATACCTTTTTGTGGATAAATACCGCAACGAAGCGTTCCACCACAGTCAATAATTGCTAAAGCTGTTTCGTCATCCGGAATAGATGTTTTAAAGCCGTTGACAGCTTCCATACCTGTTAACTCTTCTATTTTATCAACAATCGCTGGTCGTTCTCCACCACCAACGACATAAATGAATTTTTGTTTGTCTTCAGTTGGTGTAATCGTTAATGGACCACCCCAGCCTCCGCGGCCTTTTTCAACTCTAATTGAATTAAACTTTGTCATGTTTTTTACTCCTCATATCTTGAATTTTAACTAATTATTTTGATGTAGCAACTGTTTTACTTAATTCCACACCATTTTTTCTACATACATAAGCAGTAGTGAAATCTGTGACGTATCCACCAACGGCATTCATGACTAGACCAACTAATAAATATCTGATCGCTAACGGTGTCATACTTAATCCTAGTTGCTCGATACCTTGTGCAACGCCTAGATAAACAAAGAGTTCACCCGGGTTGATGTGTGGGAATATCCCGTTACTCGTATGGTTGTATTGCGCAAGTGCAGCAAAGTAACTTGGTTTGTAAAATTCAGGCATAAATTTACCTAAAGTAAAACTGGCTGGGTTACCTAACATAAAGGCTGCAAAGAAGGGTAAAATCATGTTTCTCATGATGCCGTATTGAGATGCCCATTGAGCAAAACGGTCAACCTTATCTTGTCCTATAATGTTGATTAACGCATTCATAAATACCAAAAGTACTAATACCAATACCAGAATGTCTACTACCCATCCCATTAAAACATCTGCACCTATTTGAAATAGGCCGATAAACCCTTCAGCTAAATCGATTAAAAAATTCATTGTGCTTCCTCCTTAGTTTTCATAAATAATCCTTTTACATTGTCTGCCAAAGCAGAAAGTGGTGCTTTCTTTTCAGGAATTTCCTTCCCGTTAATAACCAAATTATAATTGTTTACGGCATCAACTACTGCCTTTTTAGTATTCTTCGTTTCTTTTGCCAACTCTTGATCCTTAAAATTCAACGTATCAATTCGGCGACCATTTAAGGTGTTAAAATCTTTGAAGCGTGCGGCTACTGTTGTTCCTTGCAACTTCCGGCCTTCGCAAATATAGCCCTCTTCATCTAGTGAGAGTAGAACAATGGTTCCGGATGCAAGCTTACCTGATCGTCTCCCAATAGCCACTCGGCCTTTTCTTCTCATCTTCGAATACTCTTCACCAAAGGTTTTCATCTGTTTGAAGCCTAAGAATGACTGGATTAAATAAGCTGGGATTAGTAATGCAGCGATTAACATAAAACTATCCATTGAGTACAACCTCCTCTACTAGTTTGTAAAAATCTTGTGCGTTCGATATGGCCATGGCTTTTTCAACCAATTCCTTATCTCTAATGATGGAAAAGATTAAGTTGTAAATACTCGTTAATACTTTTTCTTCATCTCGCGATAGTTCTGGTTTTAATATTAAGAAAATGAGTAATTTAACTTCTGAATCTCGGTGCTCTTTGTTTGTACCAAAAATTAACAAAATATTATCCGCTTTCTCGTCAATCACGTGAGGAAAAGCAATCCCGTCTTCATATAACATGGACCGGGTATCGTCTTTTTTAATAAACACGTCTTCTAATGTATCTGATACCTTATCTCTTTTCACTAAATCAGCAATAATTGCCGTCATATTTTCTCGGTAGGTTTTAGCTGGATCGATGGAGACACTTTCAAAATCAACTTCATTGCCATCCATCACCGAGTAATTTTGACGCGTGATGACTTCATTGATTTGTTCGTGAATCACCTCTTGAGACGTAAACAAGCTCTTGATTCTAATAATAGGTAGATTGAGAGCAACCGGTATCGTCTCGGTTGTAAAAATCAATTGGTATTTCATAAAGTCTTGTTCCGCAATGGACATACTGTTAAAGTGGTCCATTTTTATATTGCCACCAATAATGTCTTTAATCTGTTTAGAAATCAGTTCGAAAAATCCGATTCCTTTATTCGTTATGATTGCAATATGCTCAATTTTCATATCAGATTTTGTGTTTGTCATATTTCTTTCGCTCAAGACAATGGCATAATAAATAGAGAAATAACTAATATCCACATCTGTCGCAGTTAAATCAAATTTATCACTTAATACCTTTAAGGAAATAGTTGCCAGTTCGTATGCCAGTGGAAAGCGAATCTTCAAGTCTTGAGAAAAGACTTCCGTATTCGGCAGTTTAAAAATTAAGCGGTTGATCAAAAAGAGCAAATGAGCTTTCACTTTAGAGAAAAACTTCTCGTGATCAATTTCTATAACGAATTCCTTTTTAACCTCATCTAACATTTCTTCCACTAATGAATGCAGCAAATCCACGTTTGCTTGGTTTCCAAAGTCGGATATAAAGGACGAGTTCCTTGTATTGATAGGAAAAGAAATGAAATCGATTTCAATACTGCCTAAGTCATGCGTTGTTGACTGTATCAATTTTTTTAACACCTTAGAGTCGTCTTCAAAGTTTTTATATAAAGGAATGGACTCGGTTAACTGGCGACCTTTCTCGTGTCTGTATACGGTAACAGCGAAGGTCTTAAAAAATAATTTGCGTCTGAAGTTATCTAATTCGTAATAAAGATTAACATCGACTAGTGCGTCTTCGACTTTTGGTTTTAATACAAAAGACAAGTCTAATTCCTCAAAGATTTCATAAATGAGTAGAAGTCTAATATTAAACTCCGAGCCCTCTAGTCGGATGCCTTTATTAGGAATCCCCATAATTTTACAACTATACGTTCGAGCCAGCTTCTTAGCTTTTCGTAAATCGTTATTCAAGGTACTTCGACTGACCATCATCTCATCAGCGAGATCGTTTATCATGAGGTAGCCATCTGCTTCAGATAATTTAAACAAGATGTAAGCCACTCGGTAAGAAACAGAGTTGAAGTCATGAACCGAGTTAAGCCTAAACTTGTGAAAGAGTCGCGATGAGTCGAACGCTTCTAGTTGTACTTGCTTGCCGTCACCCGAAAGGGACAACACATCTTTATAACATAATTCAATCTCTTCGATATAGTAATGAACTTTATCTTCTGACATATGAAAGGTTTCTGCTAAATGATTAATGCTAACTGTTTCTCTTTTTAGTAAATAGCCAATCATTTTATCACGATCATTAATCATTCTATATCATTCCTTTTAGGATTATCCCCGAGATTTTCCACCTGAAATATTTATGGTTGTACCAGTAATGTAATCAGATTTATCGGATGATAAGAATGCAACCAAATAAGCAATCTCGTCTAATTTACCGACTCTTCCTAATGGAATACTCTTCTCATAACCAGTATCTAAATCTTCCACATTAATATTTCTTGTGTATGCTAATGCTTCATTGTATTCAGGCGTGGTTAAACCAGTTTTTTCATTAATTCCTGGTGCAACCCCTACCACTTTAATACCAAATTTACCTAACTCTTTACCCCATGAACGCGTATAAGAGTTCGTTGCTCCTTTAGTCGCTGAATATAAACTTTGACCTACGGAACCTTCCATACCAGACTCTGAAGAAATATTGATGATCGTTCCTTCTAATTTCTGTTTAACCATGCTTCTAACAACCGCTTGAGTTGTGAAGACCATACCTTTTTGGTTGATGTTTGTCATGATGTCAAATGAGCGCTCATCGATTTCGTATTGTCTTTCATCACTGTAAACATCTACTAGTAAACGAGGTAAGTTCACACCCGCATTGTTTACCAATACATCAATTTTTCCAAATTTTTCTTCTGTCAGTTCAACCATTCTCTCAATGTCTTGAACTGACGTAATGTCTGTTTTAATGTTGTATACGCCATCTTTTTCTCCCGTTTCAACATTAATATCTGCAACAACAAGGTTTGCTTCGTTCTTTTTCAATTCTTGAACAATATGCAAGCCAATACCAGACGCGCCTCCTGTCACCACAATTGTCTTTCCATTCAGATTCAACCAGTTACCCATAAGTCGGTTAACCCCTTTCAATTTGTCTACCTGTAGTATAGGCGAAAGGATTAGGTTAATTAATACACACCTTGGTCATCAATTATTCAAAAAGGTTGCACTAATTGAAATAGTTATAAATTTCAGTTCCTTTTTTGAAGAAGAAAACTGTGATGACAATGGATTCATAGAATAGTGACTGTTACTATCCTAGAGATTTGGTTATAAATTAATTATATCACTTTTGTTACTTTATAGAGTATTTAATAACTAGCTACTTTTACGGCACAGCAAAAAGGCCGATAGAAAAATTCTATCGACCGTTGTTTTTACTTTATTTGGCTTTTATCGCTTCAATATGGGCTTCTTTAGTCGCTGCATCAGCTAGCGTGTACTGTTTCAATGAGAAATAAATTCGATCAATTTGGCTCAAAGATAACACTTTGCGTGATTCTATCATTTCTTGTTTTAGTGTCCTCATTAAGCTGTCTCTTTTAATAACTCTAACAAAAGGAGATATCACGTTAATTTTTTTAAGCGTGCACCGTTCGCTAAAAATGATATAAGACTTTGTTAGCTCTTTATCTTCTATACCAATGACCGCTTCCAGTGCTTTGATGTGGGCTTTGTTTTGCCATATTGGATTAAAGAACGTATATTTTTGCTTATTTGGAAGAGTTTGAGTCCAATGTTTGTAGCGTTCGTCCCCGAAAATCCAACCACTATAGTTTTTCGATTCAAACACATAGATTCCGGTCTCTGCTATCATAATTAAGTCCAGCTCCGTCGTTGTCCCGTCTTCTCTGGGTATATATAGATTAGACATTAATTTATGTGGTGCCTTCAGACTTTCAAGCATGCTGTAGGTAAGGAACTCCCCGTAGTTTCCTTTATCGAGCACTGTTGTAAAAAAGCTGTTTCCACTAGCTACTTTGTAAGAAGAACCTGAATACCTTATGTACTTGGGTAATAACACAATACACATTCCTAGCACTATGTAAAAAATGATTACTGCCATTGAATGTCTCCTCTTTATTCAAATTTTAACTATGGTCATTCTGTAAATCATATGCCATCATTGTTCCGCCACTTGATTTAACAAAGCCATTCTTTCCATAAAATGTAGCTGCTTCTTCTCCTCCAGTAATCAGAAATATGCTATTTATCTCCTCTTTCTTCAGTGTATTAGTCATCAATCTTAATAACTCTTTGCCTACTCCTCTACCCTGATGAGTTGGATCCACGTTAAATTCATCCACACAGTACTGACTCCAGTTGCCATAGTAATAATCAATTCTACCTAGACACATGGCTATAATGTCGTTATTTTCCTCAATAACATAACCTCTAGAATCAAACCCACTCATGGTGGCTTCAATTCTTAATAGAGCTTCTTCTTTCGTCCATTCATTATTCCAAGGCTCTCCTTTATATGCAGCCATTAAGACGTCAGCACACTTAGAGTAGTCTTCAATCTCAATGTTTCTAAACCTTAATTCCATCCTGATTCGTCCTTTGTAGTAAATTATCGTGGTTCATATCAAGCCACCCAAAATCAATTATACCATTCGTAAAAAGGCTTTCATATATACATACTAAATAGTTTTCATAAAATACAACAAGCATATTCCAACACAAATTATGAATTTTCCCTATTTTAAGGACAATTTAATTGGAAAAGACCGATAAATCGTGATTTTCATAACAGAGAAGGCACTTTTTATGGTACACTTTTAGAATCAGGGTAAAAGGAGAAAATAGATAATGAACGAAGAGTTAATCAAGACAATCAAAGAATTAGAAATTAAAACAGCGCCAGAGGAACAATCCTTAGAGGCAGCCAATCAGAATTATACTAAAAAGCAGTTGACTCATTTCATCGAACGTCATGACTTGCCGATTGCTAAAAGTTGGTTAAAGGATGAGATCGTTACCGCACTTTCAGACTGGATGAATGATTCTCAAAAAGAATTGCTAGCTATTAATCAGGAGCTTCAAACGTTTTATCAAAAAGAAGTGCTGCAGGCTGATGAGCCACTAAATACTTACAACGCTGACTTATCAGACAGTGATTTAGAAAAAATCACTCAATTGATTGAATACGGCTTGGTTTATAACGTTGGTGGAGAGCTTTGGGCACCTGAGACGAATGCTGATACGGTCTCTAGTGATGTAGAATCATCTGCATCGCCTGCTACCAGTGAAGAAGGAACGACTGAAGAAAAAAGTGAAGCAGTCACAAATCAAACCCAATCGCCAAAGGGTCAAACGAAAACACGTACGACTGCAAAAAAGACCTTCCAATCGTCATCTACTACTCTTTCGACAGAAGAGAAGCTGGCTCAGAATAAACAAGCACGATTGAAGTACTTAAGAGAACAAGCGAAGAAGAAAAAACGTAAGAAGAAAAAGTAGATACGTTTAAAGCACCTGCTGATTTGGTTCAAAAATCAGCAGGTGCTTTTTACTACTTTAGATTGAAGACCTTTTCAAATTTATCCGCAAACCATCAGATCAACTTATCCATCATCGCCAATAACGATCCTCTGTACTGCACCATCTCAATACTATTCACACTCTGAATCAATCCCCTGTGAAGCCTTTCAGACCGGTCTATTAACGAGTTGATTACCCGAATGCATTCTTTCTGTTCCTGAGTAAGTGATTCCATTTTGCTTATAATCATTTCTGGCGTAGACTGATCTAACTCTGCAAATAACTTTCCGAGTAAGCCCACCCAAACATCAGATATCTGTATCAGTCGCTCATTCTTGGAATTAATGAATTTGAAATTGGACAGTTTCTCACCTTTTAGAGTGTAAATCGTATTTTTTAAGGCTATTTCTGCCTCAGCTTCTTCATCAAAATAATGCATGGAATCTTTATAAAATGCACACCTACCATCTCTTAGTCCGAAATATTCCTCAACTAATAAACCAGGCGTGTTATCTTCAATAAAGACTAGCTCTCCCTTACGTCCATTTGCTTTCAGTAATTGCCGGAAATTCTCTAGATAGAAATGTTCGTCACCATAGGATTGTATGAGATCGCTCAGCTCATAACAAAAATTCTTAATATCTTCTTTATCTAAGCTTGGATAATTGTAGCCATGGAGTATTGGAAGAATCTCATCCATATGTGATATAACAAATCTATGTAAACTGGCCTTCAAAGATTGTGCCCACTCTAATCCGAAGTTGAACTGAGGCTGGGCAGCAAATAGGGAATCAACTATATCTACGACAGAAAAGTACATATTATTTAACGTAGCATAATGGACATAGAGTCCGCTACTGTCAAGCCATGAAAGAAATTGCTGAATTGGTTTCTTGCCTATAGCTGTCCAGAAATCAGCTCCTCTTCCGGCTAAAGTCCTAAACTTAATTTCTGATGCATTGATTTTAAGTCCATCAAACAACTTGTCTACATCGCATGGGGGAGTATCACCCTTGAATAACACACCGCCGAGAATGAAATCATTAGCAATGCCTTCTTCTGCATTCACACCATTCTCTGTCAATCTAAACTTACGAACATTCCCGGTTTCATCATAATAGAAGCTACACTTTTCATCAAATAGTGGTAAGTCTGAAAACTCGCTAATCATATTTCTATATTCATCTACGTCCATGTTACTCACCCCCTCACCACAACCATTAATACAATATTCTGTAAACTCATCTTCTTAAAAAAAACGGACATCTCTGCTACTAAAAATGTCCGTTCTCTTTCACTACTAATCATTGTGTCAAACTGATCAACCAGAATCACTACCGTTCTGAAAAGTTACCATCACTACCAATCTGGGATGTTTGCCATCACAGCACATCCAGGTGTTAACATCACAACCGATCTTGATGTCAAGCTGATCGTGCATATCAACCAGATTGAGCTCACCACGTATATAACCCTTATTACTTCTAAGCCTCATATAAGATTCCCAAAATTTACTTATGCGGATGAATAGTTTCTTGGGGAGTTTGGGGGTGAGTTTACTCAGACTCTCTGGGGAATTCTCCTGAGATTTATCTACTAACAGCTAAACCCCAGTGTACATCTTATCATAGTAGTTAGCAT
Organism: Alkalibacterium sp. MB6; assembly: GCF_009935905.1. Lineage (GTDB taxonomy): Bacteria > Bacillota > Bacilli > Lactobacillales > Carnobacteriaceae_A > Alkalibacterium. The sequence continues at coordinate 12,744 of NZ_PREX01000037.1, forward strand.
AATCACCGGAAATGATATTCTCAATCCACTTAGTGTTCTCAAGATACCACTGAATTGTTTCTTTCATTCCTTGTTCAAAGGTATATGCCGGTTCCCAGCCAAGTTCAGTCGTGATTTTGGTATTGTCAATTGCATATCTTCTGTCGTGTCCTGGACGGTCTTTTACATATTTTATAAGCCCTTCTGTTTTGCCGAGGGTGCCAATAATCAGTTTTACAATTTCGATATTAGCTTTTTCGTTATTCCCGCCAATATTATAAACTTCTCCATCTTTGCCTTTATGAAGAACAGTGTCAATTGCAGAGCAATGATCAGAAACGTGAAGCCAGTCTCTTACTTGCATTCCATCTCCATACACAGGAAGATCTTTTTCATTAAGGCAATTATTTATCATAAGTGGAATTAGTTTTTCAGGGAATTGATATGGGCCATAGTTATTGCTACATCTTGTAATGTTAACAGGCATGCCGAATGTTTCATTGTATGCTCTGACGATCATATCTGCACTAGCCTTAGACGCAGAATAAGGACTGTTTGGCATAAGTGGCATATTTTCAACAAACATACCGGTCTCACCAAGTGCACCATATACTTCATCAGTTGACACTTGAAGAAACTTTACTCCTGGCTTATACTCCTTACAGTACTTATCATTTGGATTCACTTTCCAATATTTTTTGGCTGTATCCAAGAGAACCTGTGTCCCGATAATATTTGTTGTTAAAAATACTTCGGGTTCTTCGATACTTCTATCTACATGAGATTCTGCAGCAAAGTTGATAACAGAAGCAATATCATTATTTTTGAAAATTTCTTCAATCTTTTCTCTATCTCTAATATCGACTTTGATGAACTCATAATTAGGATTACTATCGATATCTTTGAGATTCTCAAGGTTCCCTGCATATGTTGTGTTTTGCAAGATAAATGTTTAGAAAATTGCAATGAAAAGTTAAGAACTTTGCCAACCACTTTTAGTTCAATTATTT
>NZ_PREX01000038.1 GCF_009935905.1 Alkalibacterium sp. MB6
TTCTTTCTATCGTCACAAGACGAAAGAGACTCGTTAAGTAAACTTGACTGCCCAATTGAACCAATTGATCACTGATAATACCCGTTCCTTTAGGAACGGGTAAATGGGCTTGCACATGTACTTTCGTATTCTTCTTAATCCGAGAAACGAAGAAATACCCGTCCCAATGCATTTGATCAAATTGAGCGAAATCAAGATAGCCACGATCAAAAACGTAAGTAGCCAGTGGCTCATTAATAAAAACTTCTAAGTGTTCATGATCATGTTCAGAAGCAGGAGATACTTCAAATTGTTCAGGGTGCACCCAACTTTCATTCATGAAGCAGACTTTTAAATGTAACTTTATGCCAGCTTTTGTCGGTCTAAAATGCGCCCATGGATAGGAATTCTTGCTAAATGAAAAGGTTGTGGAATCAATCAGATAGAGTTTTTCTTTCGACTTTACCTTCGTCTTTTTATGCACAAGAGAAAGTAAATGATTAAAAACCTCCAGTAATACACTTGGTTCAAGTGCCCGTAGGGCACGAGAAAGCTGAGAGTAACTGATAGAGTCTATCCCCATTACTTTTTTCAAATTCGGATTGACAAATTGTTGGTCTAGGTGTCGTAAACTTTAGGTTTCATCGTTAATGGCATACAGAAAGAGCTTTATTACTTTCTTAAATGTCAATTTCTTTGCATAACGATCAAATTGTTCGATGGCTTGACGAGAATCTAAGCTTAATTGTTCTAATTTAATATACGAAAACCATTTATTTATTGTCATTTTTGTTTTATACTTATCCATGCATAGATCCTTTGTATTGGTCTTGGATAAGTCATCCAAGTACTAGTATAAAGGATTTTTTTATGCCATGGAACAGGTTAATATTTTAATGCAACACTAGTGATGGTTTTTATATCTTTCTTTTTCTTCTTCTTGAGATAAATAATCTAAAGGGTCCAACATGACTGAAAAACAGTTGTCACATTTATAATATTTCTTATTTTTAATTTTGTACAATAACTTTGTTCTTGAACTGCAAAGCGAGCATTGGATAGATTTTATCAATTGATTCACCGCTTTCTATAAGTGGATTTCACCTTCATCTCACTCATATGGCTGTGTGTTTTCAGCCCTGTATTGTCCTTATATTTTAAATTCATACTATCCCTTATTTGATTGGTTAAAATATTTTTTTGCACATTATAGGGAGTCTTATCATTAAAGTAAAGTGCCTTGGAGTTGATGATTTTCCCAGTTTTTTTGTCTGTAATAATAGGCACAAAACCAATATGCTTCTTGTTAGCTCGATGGTAGAGCTTCTCTAGATGCATAAAACCATTATAAATCTCGCCCATTATTTGACCATCATCATCATATTCAGCATCAGGAAAAATCATGACTTGCTTTCCTTGATTTAGTAAATCAATACTCTGTGTTAAAGTTTTTGTGATTTTTCTTGATTCTCTATAAACAGGAATTGCTTTTGCTGATTTTATCAATGGTGGAATGAAGAGACCACAAAGAACTGCCATTATAAAGGCAAGTATCTTTGGTAATTTTATGATTTTTTTAAAAGTATGTTGATAATACATGTTGAAACATTCTTTAAAAGTAAAAAGGTGAGAAACCACCCAAAAATGAACTGAATCTGGTAGATATAGCATACAAGAGACTGGACCATAGAAATTTTGATGATGTCCTACCAATACATTTTCTTTTGAAAATATTTTTTTATCAACCATCACTTCTCTTTTCATAAAACAAGCAAGAATTTTTCTTACCACTCTAAAGTATATGCCTTTTGTTTTTTTAGATGAATTTTCCCTAAAAACCCATCTCATCTGAGTTTGATAACTAAAAATACCCAAGGAAATATCGGATATCGTTTTTGCTATAACCTCATTGATAGCAAAAACATCATTGATAATATAAATCATGCTGGCCGATGAAGTTAGAAGGCCTAACCAAAGAATATAATATTTTATTAGATAGCTTCTCTTCTTACTGTTTCCTCCCAGAAAAAGCACTTTGTTGAGCCTGAAATTAACAAGTGATGACAGAATACGAGCCGTTACACTTGCCATTAAAATAGCCATTCCCGTTCCAAAAATAGGTTTTGCAAAAAATAGTATGATTGCAAATATACTAAGATCAAGCATTGCAGATAATCCAAAATTTCTAAAGTAGGTCGCAGCTTTTTTAAAATGGATTCCCATCACTTTAGCTGAATACATAGCTTTTTCTCACTCTCACTTTATGATTGTGCTTCTGTTTTTTTTTTATGGTGATTTTTTTTATTTGATTTTTCCCCATACATCCGGACACCAGTATGTTCTGTTTCTTTCCAGTCAACCGTCTTCTTAAATAGAGACACTGTTTGTAATGGAATAAAGCTAATCACAAAAAGTGGGTAGAGCAAAATGCCTGCAATCACATTTCTCGAAAATTTCAACCGTTTTTCAAAAAATAAAACGATTAGGGCCGTGGATAAGATATATATATATCCTCTTAAAATGGTCATGGGTAAAGAGTGAATAAAAGCCATTGGTCTATCTATTATTCCTAGCAATAGGACAAATGGAATCACTGCTTGAATATAGGCAAAAGTAAATTGTATCAGAGTGTCTAGCGAATATTTTGCACTTTCTTTCCGAAACAATCCCCTTATTAAATCATTAAATTTCAATACCAGTACCTGCATGATACCACTCATCCAACGCTTTCGTTGAATCAAAGATGTCATAAACCCAAGAGATTGTTCATCATAGGTAATGGCATCTTCACAAAATCCTATTTTTTCTCCACGGGCAGCACAAATAGCAAAGAACTCAGCATCTTCTGTTATTGTTTCTGTCTTAAATCCATCGATTTCTCGCAAAAAGTCACTTGTTACCGCAAAGCCTGTCCCAACTAGTCTCGCCGAAAGTCCTATCCGAACCCTTGCTCTATTCAAAAACAAATTAGCAGTACAAAAATGTATATCATAGCACATTGCAACCCATGAATCCTCGCGATTTTTTGCAAATATTCTGCTCTTTGCTACTCTTGAACCATTGCAAAGTGTTTTATTCATTGATGATACAAATTCTGGACACGCTTCATTGTCTGCATCAAATACTAAAAAGGCATCATATTGTTTGTCGCTTTTTAATAATTTATCTGTTGCAAACCTTAATGCATCGCCTTTATAATTCACATTCTTTGGTGCTTCCATAACATAAGCACCCGCAGTTTTTGCAACCTCTGCTGTATTGTCCGTACAATGATTTGGTATTACAAAGACATCTATTAATTCCTCAGGGTATTCTTGATGCTTTAAACTATCAACAATTCCTGAGATACAGTTCTCCTCATTTCTTGCTGCAATAAGCACTGCAAATCTAAGCTTTTTATTGGTTTCTTTTTCTTTCTTTTTCCCAAATATTGAAAATATAGATATAAAGATAAAATATATAGCATATATTTTACATAAATTAATAAACCAAATGTAAATGATCTCTAGCATATCAATATCCTTCCTTGATTAATTTAATACTAGTAAAACTAATATTATGTCTATAAAATAAAACCCTGAAGGCTTTTCCAAAAGACCCTATAAGACACAAATTGACTAGTTATATATATTCCCTAAATTCCACGTGTGTTTTTTATTAGCTTCAAAAATCACTATTTCACGAAGAATTTAGACTGCTTCTCACACATTGTGACATTATTTACAACCACCTTTCAATCATTTTTGATAAATCATTGATTTCATCTTTGCTGCAATGATACTTAATAAACTCTGCAAGTTATCCACAGAGCAACACTCAATTTTATTGATGATATTCTTATTATACCAGACATTTTTCATACACTCCCTTGTACGGATAGTTTTCCGACAACTTCATGATTACATATCTTGCGGTTTTGATTATTTTTGCTGCAAGAAATACATACTTCAAACGAAAGGTCTTTATTTGCTGTCTGTATTCTGAAGAGTCCAAGGAATCAAACTTGAACAACAAAAATAGGTTATATGAAAGCATCATCATTTGAAACACGGCTTCATTCGCCCAAAATGACTTTAGCAAGAGATGACCCACCGCCATGTCGTATTTGGCTTCTTTGATATAGTTTTCAGCATTACCACGCTTTTCATAGTATATAACTACTTTTTCAGAAAGCAAGGTAGTATTTGTTACAAAGAAAAAGTAGTCGTATTCGGAACCTTCTAAAAGTGATAATTGTGCTCTTTCTTTTTCTGGTTTCAGTACGCGAGATACGACAAATCTTCTGTCTTTTTCCCATTTAACTAATTTTGTATACAGTTCTGTAGTTTCTCTACCTTCTTCTCCTTTAACGAATACAATTGATGAATTCGTTGCTTGTGAGGTGAGTGTAGAATAACTTTTGGCTTTAATTAAATATTTGCATCCAAGAGATTCTATCGTTTCGATAATTTTTTCATCAAAGTAGCCACTATCCATTCGAAATAAAATTTCTAAATCGTCTGATTTGATGTTAGCAACAATTTCTTTGATCATTTCCGCAGCACCGTTTGCAGTGTAAGTATTGCCACTTCTTACAAATCCGGTAACATATGCTTTTAATTCGTCGCAAAATGCAAATTGGATATTGTAGCATCGGTTTCCCAGTTTCTTAGGATTATATCCTTTTGACGCACCTTCTTGATGACCTTCTACGTTAATTACACTACTATCAATATCAATCGTAATGGATGTCAATTTACTTTTAGTGAGCAGTTTTTTAAAGACTTTAAAATTAATGTCTCTAAACATTTGGGTTGTCTTGAAGTTGAAGTTTCCTAGAAACCGTGACACTGTTTCAGGTTCTTTTACGGAAATATCAAACTCGTTGACGAGGGGATCATTTTGAAGTAGCTTTAGACGTTCTAACTTATCAATGCCAATGAAGTGACCGCAGAGCATGGTCTTTATATGATTCATCTTGATTTTATTTGTTGAGTCATTATCAAATACGAGGTCATTTTCAATAAAATCAAAAATCCCATTGCTTTTTGCATTCTCAAGGAGCAGAAAAAGACCTGCATTTGATGTTAGATTCTTAGCTTTGAAATCAATTTTATTAATCATAATTAATGTCTACTGAATAATTAACAAACCTTATCATAACAGCGTTTTTAGATGTTTTTTGGTATAATAGATGCATGGAATCCAGCGCAAAACACCAAAAACCCGTGCACTTTTTTCAAAAATGATACGAAGAGGCGATGAAAATGTACAAAAAGCAGACAAATCGGCAATTAACCATTTATGACTTCGATCAGCCATTGGGCCTGACGATGAACCCAGAAAACCGTTGGGTCAAAAAAGCGGATTCGATTCCCTGGTCAGTCATTGAAGATAAGTACGCTGCTCTGTTCAACAGTGACAGAGGAAACATCGCCAAACCGTTAAGGATGGCACTAGGTGCCTTGATTATTCAAAGCGAATTTCAGTATGCAGATACCGAAGTCGTCAATCAGATTCGCGAAAATTCCTATCTGCAGTACTTTGTCGGACTACCCTCTTATAAGGATGAAAAGCCGTTCGACGCTTCTTCGATGGTGCACTTCCGCAAACGTCTCTCGTCCGAAATTCTGATTGAAATCAATGAATTGATCCTCAAACCTATAGATGATGGAGCAGATGATAATGACAATGATGATGACAATGATGCATCAGGATCTGAGAATGAAGGGACGCTAATTCTAGATGCCACTTGCGCGCCTTCAGAAATCAAGTTCCCGCAAGACACGGAACTGTTGAACGAATGTCGGGAAAAGTTGGAAGGCATCATCGATGTAATCTGCGAAGCAAACCACCTTCCCAAACCCCGCACCTATCGGAAAATGGCCCGAAGGGATTATCTCAACATCGCGCGCAAGAAAAAGAAAAGTGGCAAACAAATTCGCAAAGCCATCGGCAAGCAACTGAACTACATCCGGCGGGATTTAGGTTACATCGACGCATTTCTGGAGCAAGGTTATACGCTAGGAACGAAGCAAGCCGACCTGTTGGGGACTTTGCGGAAATTGTATGAACAGCAGCTCTACATGCACACAAGCAGGACGCACAAAGTGCAGGATCGCATCGTCAGTATCAGCCAGCCGTTTATCCGCCCGATTGTCCGTGGAAAAGCCAAGAATCCAGTGGAGTTCGGAGCCAAACTGGACATGAGCATAACCAATGGGTACGCCCGACTCGAAAAAATTTCCTTCGATGCCTACAACGAGAGCGAATGCCTCATAGTTGCGGTGGAACGCTACAAAGAACGGATGGGAGTTTATCCTGAACGAGTTTTGGCGGATAAAATATACCGAAATCGCACAAACTTGAGCTACTGCAAAGAACTCGGAATCCGATTATCCGGACCGTCGCTCGGCAGGCCCAAGAAGGATCAAAAGATTGACAAAAAACAAGAATACACTGACAACTGTGATCGAGTAGAGGTCGAAAGAGGCTTCAGCCTGGCGAAAAGAAAGTTCGGGCTCAGACTTATTCGAACACGCCTTGAAGAGACCAGTCTGTGTGTAATTGCTTTATCCATCCTTACAATGAACCTGTCCAAGGTTTCATTGCGCATTTTTTTGACTCTCATCCAACGGATGAGCTTACCCAGAATTGAACCCCTGGTGAACCCGTAAGCTAAAAATGGGGATTTATTCAGCAGGCATTAATTAGAGCCATATTATTTACGTATTTCCAATCTGGAACAACTAGCAAGCTACAACAAATGAAAAGTAGAATCAATAAAAATGACTATGAAATAACAGTTGATATGCTCAACCAAATGAACGACCTCAGAGTAACTGACGGTAAGATCGAAGATATTTTAAACTCAGAAAAAGGTGGTAGAGTTGCTGGAGAAGCCTTATTTTATCTTAGCCTTGATTGGAGAAAGAAACATATTAAATATGAACAAGACCACCTTCATCCATACGAAAGATTTGATGGGAACAAGCCAATATCTGTTTCTATGGAAGATTGGAAAAGGTGGAGAGGTAATAGGAATAGATTGGCAAACTTACATTTATTAGAGGGTAGAAGTAATGCCAGCAAGAGTGATATGAGGCTTGCTGATTATTATAATGATATGAACGATGAGCAGAAATCTGAATTTCGTAAGCAAGCTATCATTCCAAATGAGTTATCGTTGGAATTGGAATGCTTTGATGATTTCTATGAAAAGAGAAAAGCAATATTGACAACAAGAATACGTCAGTTGCTTGAATAAGGAGGTCGACAATGACAGCAGAATTAGATAACACTTCTGATAACCAGGATGGGGAAAGAGTTGATAAAGTAGCATGTAAGCCTCTTATGTTATTTAAGACTGACATTGATAGATATGGTAGAGATATTACGGCCATGAGTGAATTCTTTGACGAATACGTTCAGCAGATGTCTTTGACTTTAAGGGAGCAATCAACTTTAGAGAATGTCTCTGAACTGCCTGTTGCCAATCTGGGAATAATAAATGATGTCATACATCAAGCTGATGTAATTATGCGAGGGAATATAACTTTGCTTCCTGATTTTGAGAATTTGCCTCTTGATATTAAATCCAAGTTGAAAAAAGGACTATACAAGGTAGGAGAATCAAAACAGGTGGATGGAAATCTAAGAGCAGTAATTTTAGATGAAAATGATGTGAGAATTAAAGATATTACATTGAAAAAGGTTATTAACGATTCAGGAAATATTGAGACTGTAAGAAGTATTGGGAATCAACTTCAAATGCGTCAAATATATGCAAAATTGACAGATATACAAGAATTCCAAACATATCAGCTTGAAAAAGATAGAGACAGAGATATTATTGTTCCATTTTTAGATGCAAGGGAATTAGTATTAGAGGCAGAAAATAAAGAGTCTGACGATGAACGCGTATTACTATTGAAAGAGGCTGACGGGAAAATTAGGACTGCTCTAAATGCAATTTATGCAGATATTGAAACAACATCAAAGAGGTTTGCAAGACTCACAAATATCCCTTTTGTACAATTTGGGAATCCATTGAATCGATACATGGGGTACCTAACGAGCGACTTCCAAATTGCAACAAAATTTGTCGGTGTGCGTATGCAGCTTTTAGAGCATATGGGGGATGGAAAAACTGCAAAAACTGTATTACAGCAGTACCAGCATGTTATGTATGATGTATTGACAAAGCCGGTAACAAGAAAAGGCTTATCAACTGCAGAGCTGATGCATGATTACTTTCCATACAATAAAACAAATATGAATTGTTGGTATACTTTTTCAAAGGAAATGCGACCAGCTTTAGAGTCAGGTATTAAGACTTTGGAATTAAGTATGAATGGTGAATATAAGAATGATGTATTTATAGTTTCTGTGGAGGATGTTTACGATGGAGAATAAGAATAAATCAGAAAAAAATTGTCCGTGTGGAAGAATTATCACTGATCCAAAAAATAAAACGGGACTTTGTCCAAAGTGCCAAAAAACAGGAGTTAATATAGTAAGCGCATTAGGCGTAGCGGGCATTGTATTTTTAGTCAAAAAAAACGGTGGCAAAATCATTAAGAGTACTTTCGACGTAGTTAAAAACATAAAGAAATTTTAAGTTCTCAAAGACTAATAATTTTAATCGGTTCCAGATGTGATTTTATATTGATGATACTGAGGAGGATGAAGAAAATGTCTGATATAAAGAATGCATATGATCAAGTTGTAGATTTTCTAAGCAATGAAAGCGAAAAAACATTACTGTTGCGAGGAATAGCTGATAAGGAAAAGCATCAAGTCCTTCTAAAAGCACTCAATGCCCAGGGGGAAATGAAAGGATTAATCAATCTAATTCATACATCAAAAAATGGTATGGAGGACTTTTTCCGATGGGCAGAACTCTATAAAGTCAAAGTGCCCCAAAAATATGGGCAGGGAATGAAATTGTCAAATCTAAAAATATTCTTTAATAATTTAACCACTAAAAGTAATAGTGATAAATATGATGATTATGCTTTCGATTTTATGATTGTATGGCCGATACAAAGTGTAACTAAAAATGAAAAAGAAATTCAGATGTTGAAAGAAATGGCGGGACGACAAAAAACTAAGAAGATTATTTATTTAACCATTAAGGAACCTTGGTATAATCCTGACTCCTTAGAGCCTATTGTAGATCGAACAATAAAATTGGATTGTGAGAACGATGATCCTGTAGAGTATAAGCGAATATTAGCTGCTTACGATGAGGATATGAAGAGCCGCTGGTATTAAGTATGTTTAAGAAAGTTGGTTATGATTCTGATAAGATAAGAAATGTCAATTATTAGAAGAGGGTATTCCATACTATTTTCTATAGTGGCTAAACTCTTTTGATATTTTCCCACATACGACTGACAATCTTAGATATGTTTCCCAGTACGAGCATTGATAAAAAATGAACTAATGAGAATGAAATTGACAGCTATGACCTCATCTCCAAGCATATAGAAACAGTTGTGCAAATTGTTTTGAGTGGTACAGTTATTTAGAGATACAGGAAGCCGCCCTTTTTTCTCATAAATGAGAAAATATGGTCATCATAATCAAAAAAACTCTCCGCATTTCTCACGGAGAGTCTTTTTGAATTCTATACATCTACATTTTCTGCGCTATAATTGATTGGCTCGGTGGTTTCCCAGGCTTTTGCGGCTTTTAGCAATTGTTTTTCAGACAAGTGTTTGCCAAGAAACTGCATACCTACTGGTAAGACGTTGGAATCAAGCCCCATCGGTACGGATAAGGCAGGGATGCCTGCCAAGTTTGCAGGTGCTGTAAAGCGCATGGTATGTTTGGTCAACTCCAAATTTTGCGTTGCCCAATCATCCTTGTAAGCCGGTGTCGTAATCGGCACCGTTGGCCCAAGCAAGAAATCGACTTCTTCAAAATCTATCTTAAAGGCTACGGTCAATTCTCTGCGGGATTGTTGTGCTTTTAGATATTGGGTGGCGTCTAGAGATTTGCCAAGTGCTAAAAAGGTTCGCACATCATCTTGGAATCCTTCCAGACTCGATTTGACCAACTCATCGTTGTAGGTTGTCAATTCACTCGCCATCGTCACGTAATCAGAAAAAGCCGATAGAGACAATTCTGGGATATCAATCTCTTTTACGTTAGCTCCAAGTTTTTCTAATTTCTCAATCGATTCGCGAAACAATTCTTCGACTTCTTTGTCTAAACCTTCCATCTAGGCGGTCGGCACTCCGATGGACATGCCTTCAATACCTGCGTTGAGATCGGCAGTGAAATCTTCATCCGGCAAGTCCAAGCTGGCAGGATCGGAGGGATTGTATCCAGCCATGTAGTTCATCATCAACGCCAAGTCGGATACGGAGCGGGTGATCGGTCCCGGATGATCCAGTGACCAGGCTAGAGTAATCACACCTTCCGAGCTGACACGTCCGTAAGTCGGCTTCAGTCCATAGACGCCGCTCATAGCAGCCGGCACTCGGTTGGAACCGAATGTATCGGTACTCGTCGTGATGGTCGACAGTCCGGCGGCTAATGCAGCGCCGCTTCCGCTGCTGGAACCACCCGGCATATAGCCCTTTTTCCAAGCGTTATGGTTAGTTCCGAAATGCACATTGGTTTCGTATGAGCCGGTGCCGAGTGGAAACATGTTCAGTTTCCCAAGCACAATTGCGCCTTCCTCCAACATACGTTTAAGGGAAAAGGCCGTTTTTGTTGGGATATGGGCTTCCAATAGTTTCGCTCCGGCTGTGGATTTAATACCTTTGGTTTCATAATTATCTTTAATAGCCAAAGGAATTCCGTGCAACGGCCCTTTGTAGTTTCCGTTTTGGATTTCTTCTTCCGCTTTTTTTGCTTGTTCGAGCGCTTGGTCCGGCAAGACTCTGATATAGGGCTTCAGCTTACCGTCGAGCTTTTCAATTCCATTAAGGAACTGTTGGGGGAGTTCGACCGGGGCTACCTCGTCTGCTTCAATTAATGGTGTGAGTTCGGTCGTCGTCATAAATACCAAATCTATCATTGATTGATTTCCTCCTTGTCAAAAATAGTAATGGGTATTTGTTTAGCTATATTGGGAAAGTTTTCTAGTTGCTTTTCTGTTTTCTTTAGGTGGTCCATCATCATTGCCATATCTGCCAGGTTTACTTTTTCTACATCGACACCTTTATCAGCCAATAGATCTCTTATTTTTAGTGTATTGACAGTCATTAAAGATCCACCTTCAAAGTTTCATCCTGATTGGTTTAGTGCAGTGATTATTCTAATAGTGCCTTTACAAATGAGATGCTCGATAAATAGGAATACTAGGAGAAGGGAGCTAGTTTAGTGAAGTAGTATGTATCTGACGAGTTCGTTTTTAAAACTGTTGAGAAAGATACAGTTTTTTTCATTACAATTTGAAGTTAGTGTAAAATAAACCTCGGTATTTGATATAATTGGACAAAAAGAAACGAGACCTTTAATCTTAAAGTTACCACACA
>NZ_PREX01000039.1 GCF_009935905.1 Alkalibacterium sp. MB6
AAAGAAGCAGAAGATCTCTTGTCTAAAAATAATCACGAATGGATTTACCGAGATTAATTAAACGAACTGATATTAGAAAACTCTCTGTAGCAAGAGCACATTGCATCTTGCTACAGAGAGTTTTAATCTTTAAAATTCAATCACTCGCTTTGGGAAATCGTATTATTTTATTGCGAATTCAAACAAATTTGAAATTCATTTTACAATTTCTCAATTCAGAAAATATAGTTTCATACAGCCGTAATGATACTTAGTAAAATGATGTAACACTATGTCAAAAGTAAATGACCACTAAATGACACACTTTCAAATTTATAATAAGTCTATTTGATATGATAATTATAGAATTGGAGCTGAAATTATTACTATTGGTAGAACAAGATATAGAAACAACTTGGAATTTAATCATACCTTAGTTTAAAGCATGGATGTCCAATGCATTGAATTGAAAGAGGGATATATATGTTTATTGAAGATATAAAAGATAGAATCTTAAGACAGAAATATAATATCATTACTCTCCTAGTGATTTTTTTAGGTTTATTGCTTAGTTATATTATCGAGGGTGACCCTTTGGGAAATTTTGCGGGGTGGTGGTTACTCGTTGTTAGTATAATAATGCTAATCATAAGTTTAGTGACTATAATTATATCTCAAAGAAAATCGAATAAAAAAGAAGTCCTATCGAATAGTTTGTTGACGATTATATTGATAGTGTTAATATATCTACTTTACAAGACAATAATTTAACTTAAGCTCATTACAGAATGGTTAACAAGTATAAGGGTTATAGAAAGTTAACGGTTAACTTTCTGTAACCCTTATATGCTAACGTAAACAATCTAATCTTTTATTGCCAGAATTCCTTTAGATTGTTTTCTGCTACTTTTATCCACACTAACACTAGTCATACCTTCTTTCCCTAATTACGATACCGGTGATAGAGGGCCAAAAGAAGCAGAAGATCTCTTGTCTAAAAATAATCACGAATGGATTTACCGAGATTAATTAAACGAACTGATATTAGAAAACTCTCTGCAGCAAGAGCACATTGCATCTTGCTACAGAGAGTTTTAATCTTTATACTTTGATTATCAAGGTATTTGGAGAGACTATTATGAAAAAACTATCGACAACGGACATGACGCAAATCGCCCTCAGCACAGCGATGCTGTCATTGTCTGCATTCATTGCCATACCGATTGGTCCTGTACCGGTTACGCTACAAGTGTTTTTCTTTTTAATCATTCCAGCGTTATTAGGTCCATACAAAGGAACCATCGCCTTAAGTTTATATGTATTGTTAGGATTACTGGGCCTGCCTGTTTTTGCAGGGGGAAGTGGTGGTTTCCAGAGTATTCTCTCGCCATCTTTTGGTTACCTTTTAGGACAAGTCATCTTGGCCCCATTAGTCGGCTATATAGGGACAAAGAAAAAAGGGGCATCCATGATCCATCTGACAAGTTATATGGTAGCGGTAATTATGCTTCTCTATGTAGTAGGGATGAGTTACCAGTATTGGGTAATGAATACCGTTCTTTCTACACCGATAAGCTTTCAAGCCATAGTGGCTGGCAATGTCTTTGTCTTTTTACCTTTGGATATACTGAAAGCAAGTACCGCAGCCATCATTTATAATCGCATACATGTACTAATAGCAGCTTAAGCATTGATTTAAAAGGAGGAGTAACATGACTAACTGTGTCTTTTGCCAAATAGATTTAAATCCGAATCAACAGATTATTTTAGAGAATGAGCATTGTTTATTTTTGCATCTGAATCAGTCAAAGGATACTGAAGGAGTATTAGAAGGCGCAGGGGTCATCGTTCCCAGAGGACATAGGGAAACAGCATTCGATTTAACACAAGAAGAATGGACGGCAACATATAGCTTGCTGCATGAAGTAAAAAGTTACTTAGATAAAAAACACAATCCACAAGGCTACAATTTAGGTTGGAATGTAGGCGAAGTAGGTGGGCAGCACATTTTTCATGCTCATTTTCACGTGATTCCAAGGTACGACAATGAGTCTTTAGCAGGAAAAGGGTTAAGGTATTTATTTAAAAGTGAAAAAAATAGAAGAGGATAAAACAGGATGAAAGAACTCAGTATGGCACAGTTGCAGGAATATTTAAAATTAAAATATGACAACGGGCAAACCTCCACAGGCTTATTTATGAAATTAGTGGAAGAAGTAGGGGAAGTGGCTGAAGTGATTAATCAACTGGAAGGGCGGAAGGCACATACTGACACTCATTCCCTTGAGAAGGAACTAGTCGATGTCATCCATTATACTGTTGCGATTGCCAGCATCAACAATATTGATTTAAGCTCAGCGATAATAGAAAAAGACAAACAAGCGTCGGTTAAATATAACCAAACACCAGATTTAGAAACGTTTCTGTCGTAAACTTTCAACAAGGTGATGATGAGGGGGTCAGATGCGTATAGTGCAATCACATTGATGAAACGTCAACTTATCTGGTTTCATTTGCATATAATTCTACTTTAGTCCCGGCTATCAGGTCTCCCAGATGCCGTTTATCTTTTCGAAATAGCCCCATCACAACTAGTATCAGACCAAGGAATGTGCCTATATTAATAATCACTAAGGCAGTTATCGAAAAGTCAGTATACATCCCATGAATGACACCTATATGTCCTAACTGCCATGGTAAAAATTTGATAATGTTTCTTAATAAACTAAAACGAAATTTACGCCGTTTATAAATCAACTTTAACCCAACAACCTTTTTTCCGATAGATCCATGTTTGACATAATCCAAGTATGAAAATATAAGGACAATGGGAATGACAGAGGTAAATGTTGCGATAAGTTGTGATTGCAACTCTGTGTATTCAGGTACTCTATTCAACACAAAGTAAATGACCGCAAGATTAACAAGCAATAACAAAAGCAGGTAAGCAAGGATGACTAGATAGTCTATGAGTAATTGTTTTAGTCTTAAACGGTTAGGAATAGGATTCATAAAAGGCACCCCGCTTTTATCTTGTACATACAGAAGGACTAATTTGGAGTCTATTTAAGGAATAAATTATTAATAGAGGTGGTTATGTGTTTTACGAAGATATAAAAGATAAACTGATAAAACAAAAATCCAACATCATTATAGGCATTATTATGATGTTGGGTCTAGTGATTGGTTATATTATTGAGGGCGAAATTTTAGGCAACTTCATGGGTTGGTGGTTACTCGTTTTAAGCATCATTCTGTTAGTGTTAAGTGTAGGGACGATAATCAAATCATTTCGACAGGCGACTAAAAAAGAATGGCTGTCTGATAGTTTGTTGATCAATTCAAACAACGCACGCCAATCTTTCGAGATCACGTCTGCAAGTGAGCGGTTATAAAGGACAGCGGCTGGGTGATACAAAGGGAAAATAATGTAACGATCTGTTGATTTGACATAGGTGGATCGGTCGTCTGAGAGTTGAAAAATAGAGTCATTTAAAACTTGCCCATGAAACGCTGAAATAGTGTACTTATTGCCAAGCAATCGTTTCAAAGCGATATTACCCATTGGCGCAATGATTTTGGGTTTAATGTGTTGAATCTCGTAGTCGATTAAAGGGGCGTGAGCCAAGACTTCTGCTTTAGTCGGTGTCCGGTTTGGGCGACTTTCGCTGACCGTTCCGTCTTTATTTATGCGCTTCTTAATTTTATAGGGGCGACTTCTAACCACACTAGTGATGTACAAGTCTTCTCTGGATAAGCCCGCTTGTTCCAACTCGTTATCCAATTCTTTACCCGCTTGACCGGTAAAGGGGAGTTTGGTTACTAGTTCAGTCTGACCAGGCGCTTCACCGACTAGCATCGCTTTTGCTTGAGGAGAGCCATTACCTGATAAGAAGCCTTCTAATTGAAAATACTTACTATTCTTTTTGACTTCATCTAATAAGTGAGTGGGGTAATCCATCTTAAACCTCCTCAATGATTCTATAATCTCAATTTAGCATACTTTATAATGAATGATTAACTATATGCTTTCTAACCCAAAAAAGATAACCGTCTACCTTTAGATTGTAGACGGTTATCTTTTTCACTTATTTCTCGTTTAGATAATCCAACGCATAGCGAACATGAAGTTCGGTGGCAATAGCCAGTCCCCGTTCATCAATATCAAAGTTTTCGTGGTGGTGACCATACCACGTGTCGGGGTTGTCCAGATGACGTGTACCGACCCGGGCATAAACGCCAGGGGCTTCTGCCAAGAAGTCTGCAAAATCGTCTGCTCCTAAGCTTTTAGGCTGTTCTCTAATAATGTTTTCGTCACCGACAATAGCAGCGCCTACTTTGGCAGCACGGAAAGCGGGTTCGTCATGGTTTATTAAAGGAGCTGCCGCATCATAGCGGTCAAATTCAATCGTGCAACGGTGAGATTCTGCCACCCGAGTCGCGATACGTTCGACGGCTTCTAAAACAAAATGTCTCGTTTCGTGGCTAAATGTGCGGACGGTTCCTTCTAAAAAGGCCTCGTTCGCAACGATATTATACCTGGTACCGGCATTTAATACCCCGACTGCAACGACGACGGGATCAAGTGGGCTAACTTCGCGTCCCACAATACTTTGAAGTTCTACAGTGATGGACGCTGCAGCCAACACTGCGTCAATACCTTGATCTGGACGTGCGGCGTGGGCACTTTTGCCGTGGACCTTAATTTTAAAAATATCACATGAGGCATGGGAAGCACCCGCTACTGAAACAATTTTACCAACAGAAACACCAGAATCCAGATGCAATCCGAAGACTTGATCGACACCTTCGACATGGCCAGCTTGAACAAACTGACGAGCGCCTGCTCCAATTTCTTCAGCTTGTTGGAAGGCTAGTTTAATCGTTCCTTCTATATCGTTTTCTCTAGCTTTTAAAATTTTGGCAGCGCCTAGTAAGCTGGCTGTGTGACCATCGTGACCGCAAGCATGATGAAGGCCTGGGTGTTTAGATTTATATGGGACATCTTTAGCGTCGGGTAATTCCAAAGCATCAATGTCTGCTCTCAAAAGAATTGTTTTACCGGGGCCTTTTTTCCCCTGAATGACTCCAATAGCTCCCGTTTCTCCTACAGCTTCAAAAGGGATATCTAACTTGGTTAATTCTTCTTTAATGCGTTTAATGGTTTCGTATTCTTTTAAACTTGGTTCTGGGTATTGGTGGAAATGGCGTCTTAAGGCAATGACCTCTTCTGCGCCTGCTTGAACCTCTTCTTTAATGGATGGATTGGCTAGTACGTTACTCATTTGACAAAACCCTCTCTTTTATAGTTTAGGTATTCCTTTATTTCCAGGCTGGTATAGAAGCACCTTTAGACGTTTCTTCTATAACGTCTATCGTATCGTCTGCTTGGTAGGCATTTACAATACGTTGATATAGTTCATTTTCGGCATCTTCTGAACGGGATGCGATAATATTGATATAAGGATCCGACTGATCGTTGACGGGTTCAAGGTAGATAGCATCTAGTGGAGGAGTGAAGCCAGCATCCACTGCCATTCCTGAATTAATAATCGAGGCATCGACATCCTGCAAAGCTCGAGCGGTTTGTGAGGCATCCAATTCTTCAATCGTTAAATTCAATGGATTATCAGTAATATCGTTGACGGTTGGTGTGATGCCTGCCTCTTCGTCAACAGAAATGAGGCCAGCTGTTTGCAAAAGCAATAATGCCCGACCACCATTGGTGACGTCATTAGGAATAGCGACAGTCGCGTTTTCTTCTAACTCATCTACAGAAGTCAGTGTGTCAGAATAGACACCTAAAGGAGCGATGACGGTGTCTGCAATAGGAACTAAGTCAGTTCCGTTGTCGTCATTATAAGATTCCAAGAACAGCTTATGCTGGAAGGCGTTCAAATCAATTTCGCCATCATGTAAGGCGCGGTTAGGTTGAGTATAGTCGGTAAATTTTACCAACTCCACTGTAATCCCATCTTCTTCAAGTTTGTCAGTCACAAAGTCCCATACGTCTTGATCTTCGCCTACAACGCCAATTCTTACTGTCTCATCCTTACCTGCTTGAGCACCGCAAGCAGCTAATACGGTTAGTGAAAGACCTAGTCCAATCGTTAATAATCCTTTTTTTAATCCTGTCATGTTAATAATCTCCTTTAATTGTTTTTAATTGATAGTGATTAGTGACTTGTTTTTTTAACAAAATAATTACCGATAAATTGACTGATGAAGACGATGATAAGAATGGCCAGTGTGGCAACTAAGGTCACATCATCTTGGAATCGATTATAACCCCGAGCAATGGCTAAGTTTCCTAGACCACCGCCGCCAATTGCTCCAGCCATCGCTGTGAGCCCAATTAAGTTAATAATCGTAACAGAAGAGGCACGAATGATAGAAGGAAGTCCTTCTTTTAAGTAAACTCTGAAAATAATCTCCCAAGGGGTTGAACCCATTGCCTCAGCGGCTTCGATGATACCTTGGTCCACTTCAAGCAAGGCATTTTGCACTTGTCTGGAATAAAAGGGCACTGTACCAACGACGAGGGGGACGATGGCAGCAGTTGGACCAATAGTTGTTCCGACAAGTAACCGGGTAATAGGACCGATTAAAGCCAGCATGATAATGAAGGGGATCGAGCGAAAGGTATTAATGGCTCGGTCAAGGTTGTCATAGAGTCTAGGCTTCGCTAATATCCCATTCGTGTCTGTGACGACGAGTGTGACTCCTAGTAAGATGCCGAGAATGCCCGCAAATAAAGCCGTCCATCCGGTCATATAAATAGTCTCCCAAATGCTTTCAATAATTTCATCTTGAAGATTAAGGACATTTGGAAAATAAGTCTGCATAAATTCAGTCATGTTCTTTCCTCCTTATCCGACTTGCTTTTTATTAAAGGCAAAGACGGTCTGATTGTGTTGCAGCAAGCTGACGGTTACATCATGTGCTTCAAGATAAGCGATGGCTTTGTCTCTTTGTCTTTCTTCGCCTGACAAGACAACGATTAAATTTCCAATCGGTGTCTCCTGTAAAATCTCGACATTTCCATAAAGGATATTGGTCGTCACTGCAAATTGCGCATAGAGACTGGCTATTAGCGGAGAGCTTGTACTTTCACCGACGTAAGCAATAGTTGCTAAAACATCTTCTGACGTCAGGTTCAACAGAGTCGGGTGTTTGGCCAACTTGTCAAGGGCCTGGTCGATTTGGGTAGCCGTACTGATAAATTCTTTCGTCAACGGATTCTGTGCATCAGTAAAGATAGAAACCAGATCACCTTCTTCAACGACTTCTCCGTTTTCCATTACAGCCACTTTATTACAGATTTCTTTGACGACTTGCATTTCGTGAGTAATAATCGCAATGGTTAAACCTAGTTTTTGATTCAATTCTTTTAGTAACTCCAATATAGAAAGAGTGGTTTTAGGATCCAATGCACTGGTGGCTTCATCACATAACAGGACTTCTGGATCATTGGCCAATGCCCGGGCGATAGCAACCCGTTGTTTCTGACCACCTGACAGTTGTGATGGGTAAGTGTCTTTCTTATCACTTAGGCCCACCAATTCCAAAAGCTCATCGACTTTATCGTTGATTTGCTGTTTTGACAAGCCGGTTCCACGAAGGGGGTAGGCGATATTTCCAGCTACGGTTCGTGACCGCATCAAGTTAAAGTGCTGAAAGATCATGCCGATTTTCTTACGCGCCTGTCTCAACTCTTTTGGAGGAAGGTCCATAAGGTTATGGCGACCCACAATAACGTCACCCTTTGTTGGACGCTGAAGCAAGTTAATCGTTCGAACCAAGGTGCTTTTTCCTGCACCACTGTATCCAACAATCCCGTATATGTCACCAGCTTTTATGGACAAGGAAACATTCTTTACTGCCTCTATGGTTTCTTTCTTATCTGTAAATGTAACGTCGATATTTTTTAGTTCAATCATAAACCGGTCCTCCTTTAGAAAATAAAAAAACGCTCGTCAATAGATTGGTCTAAGCCAATATAAAGACGAACGTTTTGTCCGTGTTACCACTTTACTTTAAACGGGTTTCGCAACCCGCTCCTCAACAAGTACGAGGGAAGGTCCCTGATACTCTGACGCTGTAATGGGCGTACCCATGATAGCCTTATGCTTTGGCACTCGGTATCCGGCTCGAAGGTCATTTTCCACAGACTCAAGCAAACCTGTTCTCACCAATCCAGGCTCTCTGTTGTTGCTGTCTTGTCGTGTGTACTTTTCTTGTCATCGCTTTTGTGGTCGTTCAATTGTTGTATAAAAAAATCGCCCTTAAATAAAATCTGCCTCATGTTAGAGAGGAGAGTTTATTTAAGGACGAATCAAAGTCTTATCCGTGTTACCACCTTAATATGCACAAACATCACTGTTTATGCCTCAATCAGTGCACAAGTTATTAACTTGTAAACTGTGTCACTGTAACGGGTGAGCCCGTAGCAAACTTAACCGGCATAGCACGATTCATCTGCTCCACTGTAAAGACCATCTTCCGCTCATTCTTTCTTACCTGATTTCACCAGCCCAGGCTCTCTTTAAAGACTTCTTGAACGTACTCTTCTTTTCATTGTGTTTTCTCATCATATTCCAATAGTTTTGCAACTTGGTTCTTACTATACACGACCCGATAAAACGAGTCAACTCTTTTTGTGATAATTTTTTTGAACTAATAAATACGCTCCGTTAAGTCCTCAACTGTCATGCCTTCAAAAGGATCAGGAAGAGGGAGGTCGTCTGATAGAATCTGTAAAGTTAATTCGAGAGTCCACCCAACAGCATACTCAATGTGTTCAACTCGATCACTGGCATCGAACTCGGGATCAAATATAGCCGAGGTGCTTTTTAAAGACCCGTCATCCATCACTTCGACCATCGTCGGTTCTGAAAAACGCCAAAATTCGCCGTCTTGGAATTGCGTCGAAATAAAGAGGATGACTTCTTTTCCAAGTTCAGGTTGGGAGATTAAAGGATTGTCTACTTTAAGTATCCCCAACTCCGCGTTTGTTTCTGGATCTTGAGCCCAGTCCACAATGTATTGGGATTGACCCACTTCGATTATGCCCGGTTCCAACTCACCTTTTAAAACGGTAGTGACATCAAAAGGAAAGAAAGCCGTCCCTTCGTCTCCCCATGAATCAGGAACTTCTGAAGGCTCATCATTTACGTATGTTCCTTTTACTATATAGTCGGAATACTCAATTAAATCATCAATATCTTCTTCTATATAAGGTTCAATGATGATCGTTTTTCCAAAGGTATCGCCCTCAATCCATTCCGCCGTTTTGGGTGAGTCTAAAATTGACTCTTCTGGCAGGAGAGAAAGGAACCGTTCAGACACGTTTTCACCAAATGTATAAATATAATGGGTGTCTTCTGTATCCATCACTGTACCCGAAAAGCCTTCTCCTAGCCACAAAAAGAACTGTTCCGTAGAGCCGTCTTCGTATTCAATGGCCATATCATAGTAAGAAGGGGACATAGATACGATGCCAGGCTGTCTTTTTGACCCTACAATCATCTCATCAACAATGAACTGCAAATCAGATTCATCAGTCAGTTCAATAAAATAATCTGTATTCACATAGCCAGTATGAGACGAGTGAGACACACCTGCCCAAACGGGTTTTGTTCTTTCTACTTGTTCTAAAAAGTGGGGATTTCCATTGTCCATTTGTGAATAAATACGTTCTTTTTGAAGAGTTTATGAGCGCATTCTCGTGACTTTAGTCGTGAGTAAGCGATTTCGCATGTTTTTTTGTTTCTACATATGATAAAATACATGTAGAGGTGATTATGGTGCAAAAAGCACTAAAAGGAAGAGGTTACGTCTACTATATTCAGTACCATATAGTATGGTGTGTAAAGTACAGAAAGCCGAT
>NZ_PREX01000003.1 GCF_009935905.1 Alkalibacterium sp. MB6
TTGGATAAGTCATCCAACCCCATTATAAAGGACTTTTTTATATCATGAAACAGTTAAATTTTTAATGCAACACTAGTGAGTTAGTACAATAAATAATAGAATACCTAATACAACTAACCACGCTTGCCAACGAGCTAAATTTAGCGTACTGCCAATACCAAAACGCTTTTCTACAAATACTGAAGGGTCTTCTTTATTGTAATAAATCATTCCCCATTTCCACTGTACTTCTTCATCTGGATCCTGGTAGTATTGTTCCTCTTCGCCTAATAATTTTTCCCCTGCCTGACCGTATTTAAAAGTCAGGTATAAGGTTCCACCTAGAGAAAAAACGAGGTAAATAGCTATAGTAGCTATTAGTATCCACGTATTTTCTCCTTGGCTAAATAAGGAATAAAGAAATAAGATAGAAATTAACAGCTGAGTAGCTATAGTTATCGCAAAGGTAAAATTGGACCACGCTTCTCGAAACCGTCTACTCTTCTCACTTGCTTTCACTGGGTCTAGTGGAGATAAACGCTGCTTTGATTTTACAATCGCATGATTACTATAATTGAATACAGGAATCATCAAGAGTTGAATACCAGGAAGGGCCAACACACCCCATACACTTTTTGATATATAGCGGTTCACTTCAAATTGGCTATCCCAGTGAATCGGAATTTGATCAGGAATTCGGTCATAAAAAGCAAAGGCAATCAATACAGGGATCACAATAATAGCCAATTGCCAAATGAAGAAAGTGAACTGGCTCTTCGCTTTTACTTTTTGGTGGTAGTTCATATCGACGACGACTCTTTTAGCTTTTTGCTGTTCCGCTTTTGGCAACTGTTGTTTCCACTTTAAGACTTTATTTCTATAATTCAAGTAAAGGATGAATGTAAATAGTAAAAAAATAACCATTCCAACTGTCACATAAACAGCTGATAACACCTCTACTCTATCCGGGTCTTCCATAAAAGGAAGCACGAATAAAGGCAGACCAAGTAGTCCACTAATGGTTATATTCCACAAAGCAAATCGTTTCTTCAACTGTTCAAGGTACTCATGTTTACCGGCAATCGCTACACCAAAAGGAGTGGCCTGCCGACTAAACAATGGCGTTAAACCAGAGGCTATCCCCATGACTAAAAAAATGACAAACATTAACCCACTAAATAACCACATCTTTTACCACTCCTTTTTCAACTCTTTAGAAATTTGTTGTGTCCATTCTTTTGTTTTTTCAACAGACACATCGTGAATATAAACATCTACCAACAGCTCTTCTATTTTTGCCTTTAGTTGATCTTCCAAATCATTTGGTTGCTTATCTGTTGTGTTAATCTTGTATCCTCGCTGGCTCTTTAAGAGAATCTCTTCATCCACCAACAGATTATAAGCCTTGTTAATGGTGTGCATGTTAACCCCTAAGTCTCCGGCTAAACTTCTTACACTTGGGAGCATCTCGCCTCTTTTTATATCTCCTTTAACGATGGCTTTTTTTATCTGCTTAATTAATTGGATATAAATAGCTTCCGTGCTAGTTGGTTCAATTTCTATAAACATGGACACCCCTCCTCTTACTCCAGCCGTTTGTTTGTTATATAACAAGTATAACAATTTTAGTTTTAGATGTCCATATTAATTAAACTCTTACACATAAAAAAGTCTCCCATTTTATCATGAGAGACTTTCCATTCGATTTAATTATCTTATTTTCACTTTAAATAGTCCACCTGATAATGGTTCTCCATCTTCCTGTGCCGTCGTAATGTAAAGGTAATTCTTATCAGGTCCGCCTAAGCAGCACGATGTAATGTTGGACACTGGCATAGGTATGTCAACCAACTGTTCAACTGTTTTTGTATCCCACTTGCATATGCGTTTGCCTCCGTATTCAGCAACCCAAATGTTTTCGTCTACATCCACACACATACCATCTGGCGATCCCCCGTCTGTGATTTCTACAACTACTCGTTCATTAGATAGTTCAGCGGTATCTAAGTTATAATCAAACGCTCTTACTTTATTAGTTGGGGTATCAATATGATAAAAGGTCTGACCATCTTTCGACCAACCTAAACCATTTGCGATAGACATGTCCGATAGAATTTCTTTAACATCATCGTCTTCTACAACAAATAATTTAGCTGCTCCTTCGATGACTTCTTCGTACCCCATTGTACCGATAAGAAACCGTCCCTTTGGATCCATTTTCCCATCATTGTAACGCATGCGTTCATCTTTATTTGCCTGTAGTAAAAAGGTTCGCTCTTTTGTCTCTGGATTAATTGAATAGATACCTTCTTTTTCAGCTGAAATGAGCTGCCCGTCCTCATTTAAAACAGCTGCGCCGACCGGTCCGTTCGTTGGATAGGACTCTATCTCAGTGGTCTCTTCATCGAATCGGTAAATGATATTATCCGCAATCGAAACAAAATACAATACATTAGCTTTGTCATCCCAAACAGGACCTTCCAACAGCTTATTTCCAGCATAGTAAACCAGTTTAGGTTTTAACTCTTGTGACATTCTCTTCATCCCTTTCGCCATGTTTCAGTCTACTTATACTATACCGATTTTAAACCTGTTCTCCAAACCTTAGCCTCTTGTGGTAGAATACCCTTATGAAAAGGAGTGGTTTTTTTGATTACCTATAAAACAAATACCCCAATTCCTGTCGACACATTAACTGAACTATACGACAGCGTAAAATGGACTGGTTATACGGATCATCCCGAGAAAATGGCTCGCCTCTTAGATGGGTCTTATTATTATATGAGTGCATGGAAAGAGGATCGATTGGTTGCTCTTATTCGCTCGATCGGAGACGGTGCATCCATTTTGTACATTCAAGACATCTTAGTGCATCCTGATTTTCAACGGTTAGGGATTGGTAGAGAGCTCATGAATCAACTGATAGCAGATAACTCAGACATCAGGCAAATCGTATTAATCACAGATGATGCCGAAGAAACCAAAGCATTTTATGAAGCAGTGGGTTTTCAAGCTATAGAAGACGCAAATGGCAAAGCTTTTGTAAAATATGACTTTAACCATTAATTAAAAGGAGAAAACCATTGCTGGCTTTCTCCTTTTTATTTATTCCACTATTTTTAAATACACTTTAGAGGTAATACGGTAAATAATCCAGTAGATAAAGGCGAAACTCGCCACCACAGCGATCGTTACCGTTATTAACAGTTGTGGGTTGTTAATACTAAATAAGACGAGCATTTTCTGTAAGATAGAATAGGCAAACGCTGTATGCAAAGCCGCAGTGACAATCGGCAAAGTGAACATCCAGACAATTTGAGAACGTGTCGCACGTTTAGTGGTCTCTTTATCCAATCCTACTTTTTGCATAATTTGGATACGTTCACGGTCGTCAAATCCTTCTGATACTTGTTTAAAGTAAGTGATTAACGCAGCACCTACTGTAAACAGACCTCCTAAAAACAAGCCTAAGAATAAGAAGCCGCCATTTAAACTGTACCACTCTTCACGATTACCTGATCGGGATTCATAAAAGACACCTACCTCTTCCCCATGATCTCCGATGGCTGCTTGCATCATCTTCCCGTAACTCATGACGTCACCTTCTGTCGCTGTCGTTTCCCAGTACATGCCTCCTTGCCAATACATGACATAGGGATCTTCTTCTGTATTGTAAGCCGCAGTTATCTCATCAATGGCTTCAGCACTAGGTGTAATGACCACCAATGTATCACTTAGATCTGCCTCTGCTCCTACGACTGAAGGACGGTCCTCTAACTCATTCACTAGAAACAGATTATCTCCCAGGCCTAAACGATCAGAGTTCACTTCAATACCCGCCTCATAGACCAGTACTTCATTATCTTCTAAGTTGATAGATGTACGTTCCATACGATTATAATCATCTAGTGGAACGAGTAGCACCATATCCGGGATAAACTCTCTCTCCTCAGGACTGACTGTGTTAAATGCATCATTTTCAAATTTACCAATTAAATTAACAAATCTAAATGAATCCATTGATTCAACTTCCAGGCCGAAATCAACAGTCAATTCATCAATGTGTTCAGTGATTTCTTGAATACTGGCTTCTACCTCACTTCCAGATAAGCCATAGTTGGTCATAAGTGAATTCGTATTTTCAGCTGGGAAACGATTTTCGAGAGTTTCTTCCGTTCCTACAAAGAGAGTAACCGTTGTTGATATCGCGATAATAACCATTACGGCTAATATCGTAATATTTGCTAATCCAACAGCGTGTTGTTTCATTCTGTAAAGCATACCGGAGACTGAAATGAATGGTCCTGGTTGATAGTAAAACGCCTTGTTTTTCTTTAATAGCTTCAACACAATAATGGATCCTGCCGTAAAAATTAAATAAGTTCCTATGATGACTAACAGAACGGCTAGGAAAAATTGAAGTATCGCTTGAACAGGATTATCAATGGTCATAGAGATGGTGTACCCTGAGATAAGAGAAATTAAACCAAGTATAAAGAGAATAGGCGAGCTTTTCGGTTCTTTTTCTCCTTCTTTGCCCCCTTTTAGTAATGTAATGGGGTTTGAGAAAGTAACTTGAGCCGTATTATAAATGAGTGTCAGCAGGAAAATACCCATAAAGACTGCGGCGGTTACTCCCGCTCCAAGCCAAGAGACTGAATAGGTCATCACGACAGGCAACTGAAGCAAATAATTCAAGAATAAAAAGCTTAGCTGACCTAAGATATTTCCAAGAAAGATACCCAACGCAATACTGATGGCACCAATCATAAGATTTTCTAGCAATAACACCTTACGGATGTGTTTCTTTTCGAGTCCGAGAATGTTATAAAGACCTAATTCTTTTTTACGTCTTTTCATTAGAAAGCTGTTGGTATAAAAGATAAAGATGAGAGAGAATAGACCAACCACAATAGCTCCCATAGAGAATAACTGGACCAACGTTGATGACCTATCTTGAACAAAATCATTCAAAATCAATGAAATCATCATTTGGAACATACTGACCGTTATAGTGGCAGCTAGTGTATATGGCAAGTAAACTTGTTTATTTGACTGGATATTTCTCCAAGCCAATTTGGTTGAAAACAATTTTCCCATGTTACTCACCTCGTCCTGAAGAGACTAAGATTGATTGAGTGATTTTTTCCATGAACGCTTCTTCGGTCTGTTCACCGCGGTATAACTCATGGTAGACTTTTCCGTCTCGTATAAATAGCACTCTGTTTGAGTAGCTTGAGGCTCGAGCACTATGGGTCACCATAATAATCGTCTGACCTAATCGGTTAATATCTTTAAAGATTTCCAATAAGTTTTGAGAAGAACGTGAATCCAATGCACCGGTCGGCTCATCAGCTAAAATAAGTTTTGGTTTAGTGATTAATGCTCGAGCAACTGCCACACGTTGTTTTTGCCCACCCGATACTTCATAAGGGTATTTATCAAGTAACGCATCAATCCCTAGACTCTTAGCTAATGGCAGCACACTCGCCTCCATTTCTTTTACTGGTGTTTTGGCTAGAACCAATGGCAAGAGAATATTATCTTTTAAGTTGAAATTATCAAGTAAGTTAAAATCTTGAAAGACAAAGCCTAATTGCTCTCTTCTAAATTTTGAAACATGCTTGTCTTTAATGTCAGAAAGGGACTTCCCTTCTAAGTAAATTGCCCCCTCTGTCGGCGTGTCTAATGTGGATAATAGATTTAACAATGTTGTTTTACCCGATCCAGATTCCCCCATGATAGAAATGAATTCTCCCTTTTCAACTGAGAAATCAACTTGTTGTAAAGCTTCCGTTCCTTTTGTTCCTATACGGCTCGTGTACACTTTCTTTAAATTGCTAACTTCTATAAATGACATATCGAATCATTCCTTTTCTATAATTTATCCTGTATGAGCAGCATTGATTTACTGTTGAGATAAGAATACCCCATTTACAGCCAGCTAGCATTTACCTATTCTTACAAAGGGTAAAAGGAACCTTACATTATTGTAAGGTTCCTTTATAAAAAACGATTTAATCAAAAAACGACAAGGGGGTATGGTTGAAATCAATGATTGCCTTCGTTCCTATCCCGACTTCTGACTCAATCGTCAATGTATGATTCAACCTTTTGCAAATTTTTCGTGATAAAAACAACCCTAAACCTGTTGATTTATCATGTAAACGTCCGTTTAATCCAGTATACCCTTTTTCGAAAATTTTTGGCAGATCTTCTTTTCTTATCCCGCTGCCCGTATCTTCAATAACTAAACGGCCAGCTCCCTCCATATAAATAGTAATCTGGCCTTCTTTTGTGTACTTCAAACTATTGGAGAGCACTTGCTCAAGTAACACCTGAAGCCATTTTCTGTCCGTTAACACACTTTCTTCGATGGGCTCATAGTTCAGTGTATTGTCTCTATAAATAAATAAGACGGAGTATTTCTTTAGCAACTCTTTGATCACTTTATTTAATTGGACCTTTTCTAAATCCAATTCTTTTCCCGTCTCTTCTAGTTTTAAATAGGTTAAAGCCAAATGAGTGTAGTCATTTAAGTAAATCAGTTCTTGTTCTAACTGCCTTTTGTTTGTCGTGTCATCACTCTGTCTTTGAAGGAGTAAACTCATCGCAGAGATAGGTGTCTTAATTTGATGGAGCCATAAAGTAAAGTAGTCCATCTGCTCTTTTTCTTTTAATCTGGTCTCTTCCTTAACTCGTTCAAATTCCTCTTCCAACTGCTCATAAATCGACTCGTAAGCGTCATCCAGTGATTTGTAACGATCTTGTTCAAGAGAGAACTGCCGCTTCATACCCATTTCTTCGATATCAGCCACTCTTTTACGGAACATCGACCATTGAATAACTATCATTACCACCCAGACAAAAATAGATAGTTGAGCAGCGTAACCGTAAAAGTAAAAGGACGCACGGGTTAGCCAAATGAGTAGAGCAAAAATACCCAACAGACTCAGTAGTAAGATGAATTGTGGGAGTAACGTTTTAGTAAAGGCTTTAACCCATTTATTCTTTATTAATCGCATAGCCGACCCCTTTTTTTGTCACGATAGCCTCGTCTTTTCCGATATCTCTCAGTTTTTTTCTTAATCGAGTGATGTTTACTGCCAAAGTATTGCCATCAATAAAGGACTCATCTTCCCATAGTTCCTTCATGATTCGGTCCTTAGAGACGAACTCTCCTTTACCTTTAAAGAGCACTTCCATTATTTTACATTCATTCTTCGTTAAAGTAGCCGTTTCTCCATTATAGGATACAGTCAAATCCATAGGTTTTAAGATCAATTGATTCATCGTTAAAAAATCATCTTGTTCGTTAAAATCATAGGTTCGTCTGAGCAAGGCTTGGATTTTAGCCACGACGACCGATAAACGGAAGGGTTTTTGAATATAATCATCTGCCCCCATTTGAATGGCCATAATCATATCCATATCATCCGTTTTTGAGGTCAAAAAGATAATAGGGACTTCAGATACTTTGCGAATCTCCTGACACCAGTAGTACCCGTTGAAAGCTGGCAGCATAATATCCATCAAAACCATCTGTGGTCTAACCTCAAGAAATTCTTCTGTTACGTGGTTAAAATCCTTTATCAAATGCACGGCGTAATTCCATTTACTCAACTCTTCTTTTAATGATTCTGCAATCGTTTGATCGTCTTCTACAATTAAAATGGAAAACATAGACTAGTCCCCTTCATGTTTCAATAATCTCGTTTTAGTATACCACCCTATACACGGTATGGCATAGCCCACCTTTAACATCCTACTTCAGACATATATTATATCGTTTGTCTATATGATATAATTTTATAAAGACTAAGGGGAGGACGTTATGATATATACTTATGAACGCTTAATGATTAAACTGAACCGCCTGAAAGAGAAGGAAAAGAGTGCGGTTGAGCATTTTATTCAAAAAGAAAAAGACTATAAACAGGCGGAACATGTATTTGAAAAAGAGAGTGATGATGTAGAGAGAATTCAATCTGAATCTTTATCAACCTTTATGAGGAATCTGATAGGCACTCAGGAAAAAAGAGTGGAAAATGAACTTCGAGAACAAGTTCAGGCTAAACTAGCATTAGATACTGCTACCGCTTTGTTTTTAAAAGCGAGAGAAGATTTACTGGACATACGTGACGACATTGACTTACTCCAAAATGAACTAGTGGATTTGCGTGACGAGTTAACCATTCAAGACCCTCAGTTTAGACAAAAAATTGCCGAAGAAGAACGGAAACGATTGGAATGGAATCAAGAAATTGAAGAAGTGGATGAGGCCTTAGCAGCAGGCCAAAGTGTACTGAATGCACTGGATCATGTCTTAGAGACATTAGACTCTGCTGATTCTATGGCTACTTGGGACCTGTTTTCTGACAGTTTTTTAATTGATATGATGAAGTATAATAAAATTGATAAGGCTGAGCAAGATATTGCCTATTTAGAAGGCTTAATTGAGCGTTATAGTAAAGAACTAAAAGATGTTAACCTGACTGCTTCTATTCAATATGAAGATTTGGGACAGATGCACCGGGTGTTTGATTTATTCTTCGATAACATATTTTCAGATTACCGAACGAAAGATACTATTCAACGAAACATCTCTAACTTAGAACAAATGGAATCAGAAGTATACAGTATTCAACAGATTTTAAGTAAACGTAAAACTGAATTAATTGAATACATTCAGGCATCTGAAACGTTCTTTTAATTAGTGAGGAGACGGTATAAATGAAGAAGAAAACAGACCATTCACCTTCTGAATCAGCGGGATTTGGCGTGGTCTTTGGTTTACTTTTGGACAACCTTGGCTTAGGCATTGCTTTAGGTATAGCTTTGGGAGCAGCCGGTGGGTTTGGTTGGGGTAAAAAAAACGAGACAGATAACCAATCAGACACCGACGAGGTTGATGACAACGACACGACACAAGATTAAGTAAATAGATAGATAAACGGGGCTGGGAAATAACTAGCTGAATTAGAAGACACCTTCAAATCTAGGAAAAATGATCCTTGATTTGAAGGTGTTTTTAATTACTCAGATTTATAAATTATTACTAAAAGGTGACTTTTTTCCCAGCCCCGTTTATTGTTAGTCATCAGCGACTTTTATAATGATTTTTCCAATATTCTCGTTGTCTTCCATTTGTCTGTGAGCTTCATTCACTTCACTAAATGGAACAACAGAGTGAATAACAGGTTTCAATTGTCCTTTTTCAAATAATGGCATGGCTCGTTTTTCAAATTCTTTAGTTAATTTTGCTTTGTAGTCATCACTTCTTGGGGTCAATAGAGTCCCTTTTAACGCTATTCGTTTAACCATTAAATCAATTAAAGACACGTTTTCTACATGGGTCCCACCAAGCGTCCCAATTAACACCCACCTTGAATCGAAAGCAGCACTCGCATAGTTCTTCTTCCAATAAGATGCCCCAACAAAATCCAGTATAACGTCCACACCTTCATCTTTAGTTTGATCCAAGACGATTTCATCAAAAGAATTTTCTTTATAATTAATAACATAGTCTGCTCCGAGTTCTCTTGCAAACTCTAGCTTTTTTTCCTGGCCTGCCGTCGCAAATACAGTAGCATGACTCAAGGTTTTAGCTAATTGAATGGCCGCTGTCCCTACTCCGCTTCCCGCTGCATGAATAAGAACGCGTTCCTTCTCTTTTAATTCACCTAGCCAATAGAGTGTTTGATAAGCTGTCAGGAACACTTCAGGTATAGCAGCCCCTTCTTCCATTGTTAATGAATCAGGCAAAACAATTGCACGATTAGCTGGTATGATTACATATTCTGCGTAACCCCCTCGGTTAACAAGCCCAGCCACACGCGTTCCTGGTTTCAATGTGGCGTCCGGTGAATTATTCTCTACCACTATGCCACTCACTTCTACTCCCAATATAGGATAAGGTGCGGTCAACGACGTATTTTGGCGCGTCATTATGTCTGTACGATTGACTCCTGCCGCTTTGACCTCAATTAAAAGTTCCCCTTCTTTAGGAATCGGCTTAGACTGTTCCTCCATTAATAAATTGTCTCTTGAACCGGGTTCGTTAACTGTCCAAACTTTCATCATTGTCTCCTTTCGATTTTTCCAATGCCTGTATCAGTTCTTCTACTTCACTTTGTTTACGTCTGTGGACTTCCTCAGAACCTGGTAAACCTATGCTACTTATCTCCACATTTAGTATAGCATAAGTCCCTTTTCTTCATGATTTTTAACAGTTTTAAAGCTGTTGGGTTGGATGGTTGACAATAAGTCAGTTGCCCTATATACTAATAATTGTATATAGTTCGAATTCGAGATAAAGTCAAGGAGAGATAAATATGAAACGAACATTAGGTATTCACCACATCACCTCAATTGTTGGTCATCCACAAGAAAACGCAGAATTTTATGGTAATGTCTTAGGCTTACGTTTAATCAAAAAAACAGTTAACTTCGATGATCCGCAGACTTATCACTTGTATTTTGGAAATGAGGGCGGAGACCCAGGAACGATTATTACCTTCTTCCCTTGGGCAAATGCACGTCAAGGTCGCATTGGCGGTGGACAAGTTGGGGTGACCACTTACGCTGTTCCAGTAAATAGCTTCGACTTTTGGAAAAATCACTTAGCTGATAAAGGCATTCACGTGACTGAGACGACGCGTTTTGGAGAAGACTATCTTCAGTTTGAAGATGTGCACGGATTAAAACTGGAACTCGTTGAAAGAGAAGCCGGCAAACCTAATACATGGTCCAATTCAGGTCTATCCCCTGATGTTGCCATTAAGGGCTTTGGCGGAGCAACACTGTACTCACTGAATCCACAAGGAACAATTCAAACTCTGACTGAGACGATGGGCTTGGAAAAAATCGGTGAAGAAAACGGTTTGGTTCGTTTAAAAGCTATCGGTGAAACAGCTAATATAATCGATGTTCCCACAGAACCCGTACCAAACGGTCGTATCGGAGTGGGCATAGTTCACCACATTGCTTGGCGTGCGAATGATCAACAAGACCACTTGGAATGGCAATCGCTTGTCAGCTATAAAGGCCATAATGTAACTGAAGTGAAAGACAGAAATTATTTTGATGCGATTTACTTTAAAGAACCGGGAACTATTCTTTTTGAAATTGCTACCGATACTCCTGGCTTTGCTCATGATGAATCCTATGAGACAATGGGGAGTGAATTGAAACTACCACCGCAGTACGAAAGTCGTCGTGAGGAATTAGAGCAAGTCCTTCCTCCCATCAATTTAACTAACTAAAGGAGAGATTCAGATGAATCACAAACACCTATTCAAAGAAGGAACAGATTTAGCTGGACCAACTTTACTCTTGTT
This sequence comes from Alkalibacterium sp. MB6, assembly GCF_009935905.1. Classification (GTDB taxonomy): domain Bacteria; phylum Bacillota; class Bacilli; order Lactobacillales; family Carnobacteriaceae_A; genus Alkalibacterium. The sequence goes on from NZ_PREX01000003.1 coordinate 11,319, forward strand.
GCATGGAACGGGCGGAAATGAACATGACTTATTGCCATTAGCTGAGCGAGTGAACCCTGATGCCAACGTATTGAGTGTGAGAGGAAATGTCAGCGAAAATGGCATGCCACGTTATTTCAGAAGACTAGAAGAAGGGGTCTTTGATATTGAAGATTTAAAAAGACGCACAAAAGAATTGTACGACTTCCTTGATGATGCAGCTAAAGAGTATGGCTTTGACCGTTCAAAACTCGTTGCCATTGGTTATTCAAATGGGGCGAATATTGCTGGAAGCTTGCTCTTCCACTATAAGGATGCCTTAAAAGCTGCCATTCTTCATCATCCCATGGTCCCTTTAAGAGACATTGAACTGCCTGATTTGACTAACACACCCGTCTTTATCGGTGCAGGGACGAATGACCCGATTTGCCCGCCGGAAGAGTCTGAGGAACTGAGCACTCTATTACATGATGCAGGTGCTCAAGTTAAGTTGCACTGGGAACATCACGGCCATCAATTGTCAGCTACTGAATTACAAGAAGCTGTTAATTGGTATAAGGAATTATCTATATAATACAAAAGAGTTCAGCCCAATAACAGGTTGAACTCTTTTTAACTGATTATGCTCGAATGATGCGTGCACCAAATGGTCTAAGGGCCAACTCGGCCAACTTAAAGTGCTGGAGTCCAAAAGGAATGCCGATAATGGTCAAGCATAAAACGATCCCGACCCCTACTTCTTCCAATGCTAAAGGCACACCCCCTAATATAAGCCACAATACATTAAGTAATAGCGACCCTCTTCTTCGGGTAAATTCAATATCTTTTCCAAAAGGAGCTGCAGAGACTTTGGCAAACTTAAAACATTGCTGTCCTACAGGAATACCGACAATCGTTATAGACCACAATATACCTAAAACTCCCCAACTGAGGAAAGAGATGAATCCTCCAAAAATAAACCACGCGATGTTTCCTAATAGTTCAAACGTATTATCCTTTCTAATTCTTACTTATGTTAAAAGAAATCGTACAGTTCCGGTTGCTGTCTAATAATCACTTTGTCTAGTGCTCGAATGGCTTCTTCGCTACCTTTAAGCTTCTCCTGAAAATGGAGTTCTGGCACTGTTCGAGCTCCCATAAAGAGTTGACTCCACGTTTTTATATCCGCAGAAACGGTGTCTTCATCCGGGAACTTACCGTCTCCATTCTTCTTGATGTCAATGCTTCGATTCTCTTTTTTAATAGTGTAATGAGCCGTATTCCAATCAATCGTCTCATCGTTAACGTTAATTATAATCGACTGATTGTCTTCTAGTTGGAATGGGTAATAACTCAGGAATCTTTCCATATCAACTACTCTAGCCATCATTCCAGATACCCATTTCTGCTCTGCCCATTGCTCTTTAAATAAATGAGAGAGGTTATTTCCTCCGCCTGTTTCAAATGTAAACCGATCAAACTGAGCCCGGTGACTGCCAACAAAGGACCATAAGGCTTTTTCAGCTCGTCCGGTCATAGCAACCAGTTCGTTCATATTAAACACTCTGCCTTTTTTCGAGCTAAAACTATACAAGAGATAACCCTCTGCTTCGCCTTTTTCATTTCGACAGATTGCTACATAATGTTCTTCTTTTTTAAAGTCTTTCCCTTGCCAAACCCACTCATGTCGGTCAACAGGACCTACTTTAGATTGATAGGTTTTCTTATAGACTTCTGCCAATATTTCGCGTTCTTCTTCCCCATTTACCCGTTTAACCGATAAAGTGGAGTCCGCATCATACACTAAAGACAAGTCTTCAATGCTGTATTCTCTCATTTCAAAGACTAGTTCATAGCCGAATTGACGGTAAAAGACATGAGAAAAAGGAGCTAGGTAAGACAGTGTCATGTTTTCTTGTTTCATTATTTTAAATGCTTCTTTGAATAATGCTCTGATATTTCCTTTTCCTCGAGCCTCGGGATAGCTGGCCACGTTGGCGATTCCACCCATTTTAATACTTTGACCATGCAAAAAGACGTTGTATTTTCTAAGAACCATAGCAGACTGTAGCTCGCCTTGTTCAGTAAATGCACCTAGAGCAACAAGATGTTCCCAGTTTCGCTCTGTTCGCTCTCTCCTTGAACTGGCAGTGGGATCTGTTGGGAAAGCATAAGACTGCAAGTCTAAATATGCATCGAGATCTTTCTTTTCTATTTGTCTGATTATCATAGGTATTCTCCTTGTAAAAAATTTACATTGTTCTAGTCTAACTGACTTGTGGTGGACGTTCATTTTTATTATCAGGCTCAGTGAAGTCCGGATGACTCCACGCCAATAGGTAGTCCATATCCTCTTCCTCTAATTTAAAATCAAATACATCGATATTTCCTTTAATCCGCTCTTCATGGACAGATTTTGTTAGTGGAATAATGCCTAAATCTATACTAAAACGCAACAAAATCTGTGCGACACTCTTCTGGTACTTCTCTTTCATTCTCTTCATCTTGGCATCTTCCATTATAACGGATAAAGGCTTGAGTGGTGAATAGGCCTGAAGTAGGATAGTGTGTTTTTTACAGTAATTACGTGTTTCCGTTTGAGTGACCCCCGGATGAATTAATAGCTGGTTAACCATTGGTTTGATACGGGCATGGTTAACTAAGTTTTCCAAGTGTTCTACGGAAAAGTTACTGACTCCGATTGCTTTCAAGATGCCTTCTTCATAGAGTTCTTCCATCGCTCTCCATGTGCCTAAGTTATCTTTTTGCCAATTATCGCCGTGTCCTTTTACCACTGGCCAGTGAATTAAATACAAATCAAGGTAATCTGTTTGTAGTTTGTTTAACGACTCGGCTACTTCTCGCTTAACGTTTTCATAACCGTGAGCGGCATTTCTCAGTTTGCTTGTTAAAAACAACTCTTCTCTAGAAATCGGAAGCTCCTTCAAAGCCTGACCTATCGCCTCTTCATTTTGATAAGCAGCGGCTCCGTCTATTAATCTGTAACCTGCGTCGATGGCATGTTTAAGGCTGGATTTAACTTCTTCATCGTTGGTATTTTGCCACATCCCAAACCCAATTGCTGGAATCTCTAATCCATTAGCTAGTGTATACGTTAACATTTTTTCCTCCTCAATATGTGCTGGCTGATAATGTGCTTTTTATGCAAAAACAAGCTATGACTAGTATACTATACTTAGGGAATCACTGATACGTTAAGCGTTTCTATGAACACAAGGAGGATTTTTCATGGCTTTATTAGAAGATTTAACGAAACAATTAGAAGAAAAAGAAGAACGCATGATAGAGATTCGTCGCTACCTTCATGCTCACCCTGAATTATCATTTGAAGAAGAACAGACTGCCGCTTACATTGAAGAGTTCTATAAAGATGCGCCTATTGATGCCATCCAAACGAACTTTGGTGGTGAACGAGGCATTGTAGTGGATATCAAAGGGAATGGCGATGGTCCAAAGATTGCATTGAGAGCTGACTTTGATGCCTTGCCTATTAAAGAAGAAACCGATTTGCCTTTCGCATCTAAAAACGAAGGTGTTATGCATGCTTGTGGCCACGATGCACACACGGCTTATATGCTAGTACTAGCGGAAACTCTAGCAGAAATGAAAGACCAACTCAATGGATCCGTTCGTATTATTCACCAACCTGCTGAAGAAATGCCGCCAGGTGGTGCACTTGGTATGGTTAAAGCGGGTGTACTGGATGATGTCGATGCCGTTTTAGGTATTCACGTGATGTCCTCTATGGAAAGTGGCAAAGTTTTTTACAGAAGTGGTGAAACTCAGACTGGCCGTGCTAAATTTGTCATGAAAGTCCAAGGTCGAGGCGGACATGGCGCTTCACCCCATACAGCAAATGACTCCATTGTCGCAGCCAGCGCTTTTGTCATGAATGTTCAGACGATTATTAGTCGACGCATCGATCCATTTGACACAGCCGTTGTTACTATCGGTTCTTTTGACGGAAAAGGTCAGTTTAATATTATTAAAGATGCTGTGACGTTAGAAGGCGATGTTCGAGCGATGTCTCAATCAGCCCGAGAAAAAGTAGAAAAAGAAGTGCGTCAAATCGCTAAAGGAATTGAAGAAATGTATGGCGTGACTGTTGAACTGGATTACGTCAATGACTACCCTGTCTTAATCAATGATGAAACCGTCACGAATAAGGTTCGCGATGCTTTAGTAGAAGCTCAAATTGCTGAAGTTACGGACGTGGTTGAAGTGGAACCACAATCCCCTTCAGAAGACTTTGCCTATTATCTACAGGAAAAACCTGGATCCTTCTTTTATGTCGGCGCTCAGCCCACAGACAAGGATTGGTACCCACACCACCATCCTAAATTTGACATCGACGAGAACAGCTTGATCATCAGCGCCAAATCCATGGCAGCTGTCGTCGCTTCTTATTGCGGATAATTAAATACTGGAAGAGATGAGTCAGCTTCTATGGAGCTGGCTCTTTTTTGGGGTTAAGTTGAGCATATAAGAGTCGGTTTAACCATACTCAAATTAAAAAATTGACTGAGTATGGAGATAACTGGCTCTTTTCTCCATACTCAAAGACTATTCATTCTTGAGTACAGAGAAAAGACCGGCATGATTATTCACTCTGTTTGTCATTGAGCCGAATACATACTATACTACTACTGTTGACTACACTAGCAATGCCTTGAAAAGGAGATAGATCATTTGAAAAAAGTTTATATTATACATGAAAACATGGATTGGACGAGGCATTTAACCGCTCGATTGGATGAGTTGAATGTGCCTTACGAAGACTGGCATTTAGGAGACGGATTAGTAGACATCCAATCCCTTCCTGAAGACGGACTCTATTACAACCGGATGAGCGCCTCTTCTCACACTCGAGGCAACCGATACGCTCCCGAATTAACTGAGCAAGTGTTAACGTGGCTCGAACAAAAAGGGGCTCGCGTGATAAACGGAACAGGTGCCATTAACTTGGAAGTCAGTAAGTTGAAGCAATATTTAGCATTACAGGCAAATGGGATCCAAACGCCTAAAACAATTGGAGCCGTTGGTAAGGATAACATCGTTAAAGCCGCTGAACAGTTGAATGAGTTCCCTTTTATCATTAAACATAACCGTGCGGGTAAAGGACTGGGCGTACAGTTGCTCTACTCGATCAACGAATTAACCACCTACATGGATGGACCGGATTTTGAAGACTCCATTGATGGGATTACCTTGGTTCAGCAGTATATCAAATCCCCGGACGGTCATATTATTCGTGCTGAATTTATTGGCGGTAAGTATCTTTATTCCGTCAAAGTCGATTCGAGTGACGGTTTTGAATTGTGCCCAGCTGATATTTGCCAAATCGGACCAGATGGGAAGCCTATTGCTGAGGAGAGTAAATTTACGATAATTGATCCTCTTCCAAAAGAGCAAATAGATCGTTACGAAGCTTTTTTGAAAGATCAGCGTATCGATGTTGCCGCTATAGAGTTTATCATCGATGAAAAAGGCGACGTTTACTCATACGACGTGAACACAAATACCAATTACAATGAAGAAGCCGAAAAAGCAGCCGAAACGTTCGCTATGCTCCATCTAGCTGAGTATTTGCGTGACGAATTGAATGCTTTAAGTAACTAATACAGAAGATAACTGTTTATCCTTCACTTCAGTCACGGTTTATTCTCTGAACTGCACATTAAACGGCTTTAACCTGCACTTCAGTCACGGTTTATTCTCTGAACTGCATATTAAAAACCCCATTAAACTCTTTGGCAAGCCTATTCAAGCCAACTCGTTTAATGGGGTTTTATTTAAATTAAGAAAGGGGTCTATTCTGCCCTATTACATAAAGTCTGTCAGTTCGTCATCAAGAAATTTAACCGTATTCTCAAAGACTATTTTTGCGCGATTGACCATGGCTTCGTCAGTTAAATAAGCAACGTGTGGCGTTAGCACTGCATTTTTCGCTTGCAATAATGGGTAATCAGATGGGATAGGCGGCTCCATATCAAACACGTCTAAACCGGCTCCTGAAATCTTCCCTTCATTCAATAATGCCGCCAAAGCATCATTATCAATAATCGGCCCTCTTGCACAGTTGATTAAAATAGCTGTTTCCTTCATTAAGGCTAGCTTCTCTTTAGAGAGCGTACCCTTCGTTTCGTCATTTAACAGTAAATGAACCGAAACAATGTCACTTTCTTTCAGCAATTCGTCTAAACCTCTATACTCCAAGCCGAGTTCTTTTGCCTCTTCTTTTTCTGTGCGGTTGTAGCCTATTAACTTCGCTCCAAAGGCTTTAAACAAAGCAGCGGTCTGTAAACCGATTTTTCCTGTACCGATAATTCCTACTGTTTTTCCTTTTATTTCTCGACCTTGAATCATGCCTGGAAACTCTTCTTTTCGGATATCAGTATTGCCCTGAGAAATAGAGCGATACACATCTAAGGTTAAACCAATAACCAGTTCTGCAACGGATTGGTCAGAATACCCAGCCGCGTTACTAATATTAATGCCTTTTTCTCTCGCTTGGCTGCCCACATGGTCAATTCCTGTAAAAGCAACGTTGATGAGTTGAGTCTTGTCCAATTGTTCAATCACTTCATTTGGCAAAGGATTATTGGCGATCATCAAAATATCAGCGTCTTTACTGCGTTCATACAACTCTTGTGGGTCAGTTGTCTTTTCATCATAATAAACGAATTCATGGCCTTTATCTTTTATTGGTTGAGCTAATTCATCAATATAATCTTTTGGTACTCTTAAGGGTTCAATTAATTTAACTAGCATTCAAGTGACCTCTTTCTTTAGTTTGATGGTATCATTTCTTTTGCTAATAATTCATAGGTTTTCAATCGCTGTTTTTGTGAATGAGCAATACTACAAATCATGGCCTCTTGGAAACCGAACGTTTCTTGGTCTTGGCGCAATTTGTCAGCAACTTCTTTAGCTGTTCCTACCAGATGTATCGGACGATTTTGTTGGATGCCTCGTAACTCATCTTCAGTTAAAGGATAATCTTTGGCTTCTTCAGGTGTCATCAACGGTTGCATGCGTCCCTGTCCTAATCTGAGGCGGGCAATGTCTTGAGGCTTCGCTTGATATTCAGCTTCCTCAGTTGTCTCAGCCACAGTGACTAAATAAGCCACACTGATGTTGGGTTCTTTCATAAATTCAGACGGTGTAAAGTTTTCTCGGTATAAGTCGAAAATTTCTTTTCTCATTGCTCCGAGTAAAAAGAATTGAGCAAAGGAATAGCCTAAACCCATTCTTCCCGCACGAATGGCGCTATTTCCACTTGATCCAAGTAACCATGATTCTGGTAAGGTGACACGCTGGGGAGACGCAATCGTTCGACTATACAGCATATCGTTCGGTATATGGTCTTTGATTAAGTCGAGTGCGACGTCTAATTTTTCATACATGTTTTCAAAATCCGGTTCATTTCCTTGTGATAAAGCATAAATAGAATGTTGATCTCCACCAGGTGCTCGCCCTACTCCGTAATCAATTCGGCCTGGAGCCAGTGCACTTAATGTCTTGAATACTTCTGCCATTTTTAAAGGGGAGTAGTGCATCATCATTGTTCCTCCCGTACCTAAACGAATTGATTCCGTTTTAGCAGCAATGTAAGCTGTGATGATTTCTGGAGCTGAGCTGGCGAATGAATCGCTGCCGTGATGCTCTGCCATCCACATTCTATAATAACCTAGCTTTTCAGCTGTCTGAGCCAATTCGACGGCTTTTTCTATTGCACCTTGACCTGTATTGCCACTTGTAATCGGTGCTTGATCTAAAACACTTAATCTCATAAGTTTTCATCCCTTCTCATTCACTCTATCTCTACTATACCACTGCTTAGCTTTCGCTACACGTTTCACCCCATAAAAGTTTGTTATCACTTGCTACGTATTCCTTTTTTCTTTTTTCATTTCAACTATATCCTTTGCGGTAACAATATAAAACCCCACCGAGCGTATCGATGGGGAGAAGTAAGGTGTATTAGTTTATAAAGTCTGGTTATAGTATGGCGAAAGCTGTTTTACTTTCTTCTTTAGTAAATAATCGTTACGCTCTTCTTTCTATTAAAGCCTCACCTTTCTTACATCTTTAACTTAACAAAGTTTTATCGTCGTCTCAAAAAAATAAAATCAACTGACCGTTTTGTCGGAATTTATCTCTTATTTAAGAGGGTATGATACCCTGCTATTTCTACTCCAAGCAAGTCAAAATATGGATTCACTAAATCTAGAAACTGATTATATAATACTGGGAAATCATTCGACCCACTTATTTTTAAAGGCTTTCTGTTGTCAAAGGTTAAAATCACTTCCCATTGTGTGCCGTCCATTACATCGTGATTCATGTAATTCTTTTTCCATGATAAGATAAATAACTGATTGAACAGGTCGTCTTTTATGTCTTCCCAATCAGACAAGGGAATGTGCGCCGTATACTGAATACCATCATATCGAATGACCGGAGGATAAACAGTTATATTTGCATACCCATCTGCTTGTTCTATTTGGATGGTTTTATAGCCGTCACGAAAGCCACCAACAGTAAATTCAAGTTGGTAGCATTGGTATTCAGGTGAATACTCTTTATATTCATACACTCTTCCGAATAGTCCTTTGCAGGTCTCACACTTGTATGCATGCCTCATTCTGTTTTTGTTATCTTGATTCCTTTCCTTTGGTGTTTGTTTTTTTCGTTCTTTGATGGCTGAACTACCACATTTGGGGCAGATAATAGTCGACATACTAACACTCCTATCCTCTTTTGCTTTTATTATATCGGATTAAAAATGACCGCGCTTCATTTCTTTATGTGATGGCCTTTTGCATGGTATGCTTAACGTAACAAACGATTAAAGGAGAAGATAAAATGGCGATAGATGAGCAAGCAAAGACCGTTTTAGATTTTTGGTTTAATGAACTAAGTGAGGAACAGTGGTTTGCTAAAGATGAAGCTTTAGATCAAGACATAACTCAGCGCTTTGGTAAGTTGCACCTTAAAGCAGCGGCTGGTGAGTTGTGGCGTTGGCGCGAAACCATACAAGGTAGGCTGGCTGAAATCATTCTCTTGGACCAGTTTTCACGGAATATGTATCGTGAGTCTCCCGATGCTTTTAAATACGATAACTTGGCATTGGCTCTTTCCCAAGAAGCTATTTCTTCAGATGAATTAGATTCTTTAGATGCTCAACAGTTGGGCTTTTTATATATGCCTTTCATGCATTCAGAGTCTCGGCTCATTCAAGATTTATCAGTTCGTCTCTTTTCTCAGGATGGACTTGAATCGTTTTACCCTTATGCACAGGAACATGCAGATATTATCCACCAGTTCGGTCGCTACCCTCACCGCAATACCATTTTAAACCGAGAGTCTACTGAAGAAGAACAACAATTTTTAAAGGAGCATGACGGCTTTTAATTCTTTTATATCTCCCAATTGACCTCAATGCCAAATCTTTGCAGTTTTTTTCGCATAATAGTACGCTTAAATGTAATAAGCGTTTCTATTTTAAACGTTTCATTTAACGGAGGGATGTCGAATGGATTTAGGCACTGAAGGAAAAGTGGCTCTGATCACTGGCGGAGCTAACGGTATAGGAAAAGCTACGGCACGTCTGCTTTTGGATGAGGGAGCCATAGTGGTTTTAAGTGATTTAGAAGAAAGTCAATTGAGTAAAGCGGCTGAAGAGCTTGGACAATCAGACAAACTCTTCTCGTACCCAGCAGATATTACAAACATGGAAGATTTAGCGTCTTTGCATAGCTATGTGAACGAATCAGTTGGGAAGATTGACATTCTTGTTCAAAATGCTGGTATCGCAGGTGAACAGGGACTTTTTCACGAGTTAGATGACGAGGCCTGGGTCCAGCTCACGGACACCAATATTTTGGGTCCCGTACGTGTCGTGAGAGAATTCTTGCCTGATTTACGAGAAGGCGGTTGGGGTCGAATCGTTTTTCTATCCTCGGAAAATGGTCTTCAACCTTATAAAAATGAACTGCCTTATAACTGCAGCAAAGCAGCTATTTTATCCTTATCTAAAGGCCTCTCTAAAACCTATGCTACAGAGGGTATTCTCGTTAATGCTGTTTCCCCTGCCTTTATTGAGACGCCAATGACTGACAAATTAGTCCAAGACATGGCCGATCAACATGATATCTCTTTCGATGAAGCTGTTGAGAAGATGTTAAAAGACAACAAACCCCATTTGGAATTGAAACGTCGGGGTACGGTCGAAGAAACAGCTGCTGTTATTGCCTTTTTATGCTCAGATAAAGCATCCTTCGTGAATGGTTCGAACTACCGAGTTGACGGTGGTTCAGTGGCAACTATATAAATAAAATGAGTAAAGGAGCAGATAATGAATGATGGAACAAGACAAGAAGCAGTTTGATTATTTAATAATTGGTGGTGGTATGGCTGCGGCTCATGCTGCCGAAGGGATTCGTGAATTAGATCAATCGGGTTCAATTGGTATCCTTTCTTCAGACCAGGATAAGCCTTATACACGTCCTGCCCTAACAAAAAAATTATGGACCGACGAAGAATTCACTGTGGATGATGTTGTGTTTGACACGATTGAAAAAACCAATGCAACATTAGTATTGGAAACAGTTGTATCATCTATCGATAAAGAAAACCGTACGGTGACAACGGAAGACGGAACTGTTTATGAGTACAAATCCTTACTATTAGCAACAGGTGGTGAACCACAACGCATCGATGGTCCCAAAGACGAGCGAGTGTTTGCTTTCCGTTCATTAGACGATTACCGCAAACTACGTGCATTGGCCGGTCCAGGTAAGCATGCCATTGTTGTTGGCGGAAGCTACATCGGGACGGAGTTAGCTGCTAACTTGAAATTAAACGAGACTGATGTGACATTCGTTTACCCCGAAGAGATGCTTGGAGGTAACCGATTTCCAGAAGAATTTGCCAGAGAATATGAAGACACATATCGTGAGCATGGTATTAAACTCATCAGCGGTACGCGAGCTGAGTCTTACGATATCATAGACAATCAATTAGTCGTTACTTTAGATAACGGAGAAACAATATCAGGTGATATGTTGGTTCTTGGACTGGGTGTAGACCCTCGTTTATCATTAGCAGAAGAAGCTGGTTTGGAAGTCGATGATGGCGTCATTGCTGACGAATTCTTACGTACATCTGACAAGAACATATACGCTGCAGGCGATATCGTATCTTACCCCGATCCCATTTTAGGTCGTAATCGAATCGAACACGTGGATCATGCTCGCCAGTCTGGAACAGCTGTAGGTAAAATCATGGCCGGTTCAAATGAACCTTATAACTATACGCCTTATTTCTATTCTGATGTGTTCGATATATCTTGGAAAGCTATCGGAACATTAGACCCAGAGATGGATTACTTTATTGATGAAGTCGATGGTGGAAAAGTCGCTTATTTCTTAGAAGACAATACACCCGTTGGTATCATTACTTGGAATATTGAGCCTGATTTAGATAAAGTTCGCGACATTTTGAAAAACCCGCCTTCTTCAAAAGATGACTTAAAAGGAGCTATTCGAGATACTGAGGATGAATAAGGATAAAGCTTATTAGGAGGATGTTAATGATGCACATGTTTTTAGAAGGCAGTTATGAATCGTTAAAGGATGCCATTCGTTCAGTCGATACTCTCGTTATGCGTGGTCATTCAAAAGATGACATTATATTAGTCTCCTCTACTGACAAAAAAGATGAGTTGAATAAAGAGAGCGTACTCACTTTATCAACTGTTGATGAGATTGATGTAAACAGTGATTTACTCGAGGAGGTTAAACAAGAACTCCATCAGCATGACATTGTTGTTCTTGTTAAAGAAGATGCTGATGAAGGTAAAGAACTGTCTAACGAGATGAATACATTAAACGCTGACGTCGCGAACGACAGAAGTGAAAGTGGACCGCGAACGGCTAGTGACGACAGTGAAAATAATAGTGGGGTAAACTTACCTGATAATGTATCCACTCGAGATGTCGGCAATGGCATTGATCGGAATAGTACGGATGTCTAATTAAATAAATGACAAAACCGCCTCTCGTTTCATGAGAGGCGGTTTTGTCACTTATTTAACTTTCTTAGATTCCAGTCCCTCTTCTTCTAAAAATAGTCGGAAAGGAACAAGCTCTTCAGCTTCATAACGCTCTTTAAACTCTTTGATTTCTTCTTTTGAATGGTGGGCTGGGTCAAGTACTAGATCTTCTGTTGGAATAGGCCGGTCATGATTAATTTTCACGTCGATAACGACGGTTCGACCAGATTTCTCGGCAGCTACTGCCTGTTTGAACACCTCATCGATTTCTCCAATTTCTCGAATGGTGAACCCGACGGCTCCTTGAGCCTCTCCTATTTTTGCATAATCAACATCTTTGAAATCGACACCGAAGTAATGGTGATTCGTCTCTTCCTGTTCAGCTTTGATAAAACCATATTCTTCATTGGAAAACACGACATTAATCACGGGCAAGTTATATTGAACCGTCGTGATAACATCTTGCATAACCATTGCAAAGGCCCCTTCACCCGTCAAATTCCAAACCTGCCTATTTGGATAATCAGCTTTCGCTGCGAGAGCACCTGGTAAACCGTTCCCCATGGTTGCAAAAACACCTGATGTCCGCCACAGGTTTTTCGGTGTCAAATGAAGGTGGCGAACCGATATTTGCGTGGTGTTTCCTACATCGATTGAGTAAATGGCATCTTCTTCGGCCATCTGATTTATGGCATGATACACTTGATAGAATTGCAATTCACCTTCTGTTTTGCGCTCCAACTTATCCGTATACGATTTCCAGTTTTTAATATTTTTCAGATTGGCTCTGTACCAGCCGGTTTCTTCTTTTTCAATTAGTTTGTCAGTTATTGCCCTCAGTGCGTCTCCCGCATCCCCGAGTATCGACACATCTGTTTTATGTCGTTTACCCAATTTGTGTGGGTCGATATCAATTTGGATAAAGGTTTTGATGCCATCAAAGACATCGGTGATTTCAGCAAAAGGGTAATTGCTTCCAACAAATAAGACCGTGTCTGCTTCATCAAATACGTCAACAGCTGGTTTTCGAGATACACGATTCGCTGAACCGAGCAAGGCTTCAAAGTCATGAGGAAAGGTATCATAGTTAATACCCGTTACGGCTACAGGTGCCTTCAGTTTCCGAGAAAGTGCCATGACTGCTTCGCCTTGTCCTCGTGTTCCGATCCCCGCATAAATAACTGGCCGCTTTGCTTCAGTTAACAAGTTAACAGCCGCATCAATATCAGCATCATTAAGAGGTGGTTTAGGGTAAGGTTTGCGAGAGTTAGCTGATGACCACCATGAGTCGTTGTCAATTTCGACCCAGCCATAATCCACTGGGACCTCTACTGCCGCAACGCCCTTTTTGGCTAGAGCTGTTCGAATGGCTTCATCAATCACTTTTGGCAGTTGCTCTGGATAAGCCACCCGTCTGTTATAAACAGCCACATCTGCAAAAAGAGGGTTATGATTCATTTCTTGAAAGCCATCCATGTTCATTTCCATTTCAGGGCGCTGGCCGATAATAGCCAGAACTGGCACGCCATCTTCCCTTGCATCGTATAAACCATTCATCAAATGCGTGGCTCCTGGTCCAGCTGATCCAAGTGCTACTCCAATTTCGCCAGTAAATTTCGCATGCATTGACGCAGCCAAGGCCCCTACTTCTTCGTGCCTCCCTTGAATAAATTGAATCCGGCCTTCTTCTTTTTTAAAGGCATCCATCCAGGAATTCAACGAACCAGCTGGTAAACCGTAGACATGCTTCACTCCCCAACTCTCGATTACCTTCACAGCTGCCACGCCAGCCTCTATTTTTTGTTTGTATTCAGTCATACTTCTGTCCTCCTTATTTACTTGAGTATGTAACCTCTACTCTTTCATCCTATCATATTTTATTCAGCATGCTGATTTTGACGTCTTTGCCGTCATCGTCGCTTAACGATAAAAAAGACAAGACGAGTCACTCAATCACCCGTCTTGTCTTTTTTTCCTATTTTAAATTGCGAATCGGTCGACTAGTAGATTTAAATCTTCTGCTAGTCTAGCTAATTCTTCTGTGCTAGTAGAAATCTCTAGCATCGTGCTTGTCGATTGCTGGGCTGAAGCAGATGTTTCTTCTATGCCAGCCGCTGATTCTTCTGAAATCGACGCGATGTCTTCTACTCGACCACTCATGTCTATTGTTTGTTGTTTGTTTTCAGCAAGTGCTTCTGCAATGGTATAAATCGTTTGCTCCATCTGTTCAATAGACTTAGCTATCTCACTAAAGGTTAAGCCTGTTTTTTGAATTTGCTCTTTCCCTTTAATCACTTCACCGTAGCCGTCTTCTAAGGCATCTACTACTTCGGACGTTTCTTTTTGCATATTTCCTACGATTGCTGTGATTTCATCTACTGAACCGGATACTTGAACGGATAGTTTTCTTACTTCTTCAGCTACTACCGCAAAACCTTTTCCTTGTTCCCCGGCTCGTGCCGCCTCTATTGCAGCGTTTAAGGCCAGTAAATTTGTTTGTTCGGCTATCCCTTCAATGACCGTGACTAAAGATGACACCTTAGTTGATTGCTCATCCAACCCACGAACCCCATCCACTGACTGCTTGACAATGGTATCAATCGTGTCCATTTGAGTAACCGAGGCATCCATCATTTTCTGACCTTCCTCTGTTAAATGTCTGACCGTAGTCGATTCCATACGGACGTCTTCACTGCGACTAACAGATTCTTCAATATTCTCGACGAACTTGCTCATTTTTTCGGATAATTCATTCGTATGAGTCGCTTGAGATTCTGATCCTGAAGCCAGTTCGCCCATCGTGACCGCAATTTGCTCAGAGCCTTGAACCACTTCATTGGTCGACTGACGTAACTCTTTACTCGAACTGAGCACATGATTGGTTGCTTGAGAAACGGATACTATAATGTGTTTTAATTCTTCTTGCATCATTGATGTGGCCTTTTCCAAAACACCAATCTCATCTTTCCGTTTTGAATGAATCGATTGACCAGTTAAATCGCCTTTAGATACGTCTGTCAATCGATGAGAAATCTTTTTAATTGGTTTACCTATGAGTTTACCCATCAACACAGCAACCGCTATGGCAAATACAATTGCCACCACCATAGCGATGATAATCAATCCTCTAAGTTGCTCATAGACTTCTTCATTATCATCCGCGGCTTGATTTGACAGCTCTTCAGTCAATGCAAGCAGTTCATTTACATACATATTGGCTGCGCCATACCAAGCTCCACCATCTCGAATACCATTTCGCGCAGCAGGGTAATCCCCTTCTGCTAATGAGGCTTCCGTTTCAATTAAAATAGCTGCAAAATTTTCCCAGTTTCTTGCGAGTTCATTATAACTAGCTTGTTCTTCTTCAGTTAAATTATGCTCTTGATACAGTGCTAACTGGTTATTAATCTGATCGATATTATCCAAAGCCCGTTCCCCTCGAGTCGGATCGGAATTGATCACCCCTGTTAAAATCTCTACCCGGGAATTTTCCATCAACTGTGCGATGTCAGATAAAACAATCGCTGGCTGAAGCCGATCAATCACTAATTCCCTCGAGTTTGTATTCAATCTATGTAATCCAAATAAGGATAATACCCCTAAAGCCAACACGATAAACGCTAAAATAAGGTAAGATCCCAGTAACTTCGTTGTAATCTTCATTCTTTTCCCCCTAAACGTTAATATAACCGGTTTCTAAAACTATAAATACATACCTATATTATCGGCATAGTTAACTAATAGTTAAGTGTGTGGGCACATCATAAAAAAAGATGACAAGAGTGTTGTCATCTTTTTTACATTTTATTTAAATATGGAATCGTTCAACAATACGGTTCAGTTCTTCAGCTAAGTTAGCCAATTCCTCAGAGCTCGCTGATACTTCTTGCATTGTACTTGTTGTTTGCTGAGATGAAGCTGATGTTTGCTCAATCCCCGCAGCAGACTCTTCTGAAATCGATGCAATTTCTTCGATACTCGTACTCATTTTTATCGTCTGCACTTTATTATTTGCTAGTTTTTCTGTAATGGAATGTATGGTGCTATCCATCGTTTCAATAGATGCTGAGATGGTCTGGAATGTTTCACCCATCTCTTCAATTTGCTTACTTCCTTGATTGACCTCATCATAACTGTGTTCTAAATCATCAACGACTTTAGACGTTTCTTCTTGCATGCTCTTAACAATACTAGTTATTTCAGTTACTGAATGAGCAACTTCTTCCGACAATTTTCTCACTTCATTGGCAACTACGGCAAACCCTTTTCCGTGTTCTCCAGCTCGTGCAGCTTCGATGGTTGCGTTTAACGCGAGTAAGTTCGTTTGTTCAGCAACACCCTCGATAACCGTAATCAAAGAAGACACATCTTCAGCTTTTTGATCTAATCCTCTCACACTACCCACTGATTCTCTGACCAGAGAATGAATCATGTGCATTTGCTTAACTGATGAGTCCATTAAATGTTGTCCTTGACCAGTTAATTCTCTCACTTGCGTCGCTGAGCTGGACACATCCTCACTTTGATTGACAGATTCTTCAATCGTTTCGACAAACTCATGCATGTGTTCGGATAGGTCACTTGTAAACATTGCTTGAGATTCAGAACCTGAAGATAATTCTTGCATGGTGATTGCAATTTGTTCAGCTCCTTGGACGACTTCATTTGTTGAATGCTTCAGTTCTTCACTCGAAATTAAGACATGATTAGTGGCACTGGAAACAGAATGAATGAGTTGCTTTAATTCATCTTGCATTTTATTTGTCGCTCTAATCAGAATCCCTAATTCATCCTTTCGCTTGGTTTCAATTGGTTTACCAGTTAAATTCCCCTGTGAAATGGTATGTAACTGATGAGAAACGACTTTTATCGTGCGCCCTATTCTTCTACCCATTAGTGTTCCCATCGCTATTGCTATGACGAGAGACCATAACGCAGAAAAGATAATGATGCGTCTTAAATTTCTGAATAGCGACCCGTTGTCCCTATGCGCTTGCGAAGACAATTCGTCTGTCTTTTCAAGTAAGCTCATCAAGTGCATGTTCGTTGCCCCATACCACGCACCGCCAGCACGGATACTGTTCATCGCATCGATAAAGTTTTCTTCTTGAAGTTGCTCTTCTGTTATAACAATATAATCTGAATACTCAATCCAGTTACGAGTTAATTCATCTAAAATCTCTCGTTCTTCAGGATGCAAGTTTGTACTTTGATACCTTTCCAGGAGTTCATTTACTTCAGCTACGTTTTCCAAAGCCGGAACACCTCTAGTTGGGTCACCATTTACTACCCCTGTAATTAAGTGAACTCGGGTATTTTCCATTAACTGAGCCATCTCTGCCAAAATAATTGCTGGCTGTAGTCGATCGGTATACAATTCTTTCGTGTTATCCGCCATAGAGTCTAAACCAAATACAGATACAGCTCCAAGAACCAATACGACTATGGCCAGTAGTAAATACGAGCCTAATAATTTTGTTGTAATCTTCACTTTTTTTCCTCCACTATGTTTCTATTGTCTGTTCAACTTTGAACGCCACTAGTTATTATCGGAGGAACAACTTATTTATTAATACATATTTAATTTATTCATTATATAAAACGCTTTTATAATGCGTTTTCATTGAGAATATAAAAAGGCAGCCACTCTTTTTGGGTGACTACCTTTTTTACGAATCATTTAAGCTTCTAAACTGAAATCCAGTTTTGGGCCAACTGGTACAATTCGAGTCGGATTCAGTGTGGGGTGACTCGTATAGTAGTGCTCTTTAATGTGGGCAAAGTTGATGGTTTCTGAAATACCAGGCCAATTATATAACTCTCTTGTATAACGCCACAGGTTTTTATAATCGCTGATCCGTCTGATATTGCATTTAAAATGACTGTAATAGACACTATCAAAACGAATGAGCGTTGTAAATAACCGCCAATCTGCTTCAGTTACAGTGTTGCCTACCAAGTAAGGGGACTTGCTTAATCGTTCTTCTAACTCATCCAAGGCTTCAAACAATTGTGTCACTTCTTCTGTGTAAACGTCTTGCTTCGTCGCAAATCCCGCTTTATACACTCCGTTGTTCACAGCATTGTACACTCGGTCGTTGATCTCATCGATGTCATCTCGGAGTTCTTCCGGGTAATAATCCCCTTTTTGAGCACCCACTTCATCAAATGCGGTATTGAGCATTCGCATAATTTCAGAGGATTCATTATTTACAATTTTATCCTGCTTTTTGTCGTATAAAACAGGAACCGTGACGCGACCACTGTATTCGGGTTCCACGTGAGTGTAGAGTTCATACAAATATTTGGCATTAATAATGGGATCGGGTACAACGCCCTCGCCTTTTTCAAAGTTCCATCCGTGTTCACCCATGTAAGGATGAACAACCGATACGGAAATAAGGTCTTCTAGCCCTTTTAATTTTCGCATGATCATCGTTCGATTTGCCCATGGACAGGCGTTGGCTATATATAAATGATACCGATCAGCTTCTGCTTTAAAGCCTCCCTCACCACTTGGACCTGCGCTTCCATCAGGTGTAATCCAGTTTCTGAATTGTGATTCTGTACGAATGAATCGTCCGTCATTTTTATCCGTGTCATACCATTTATCGTGCCACTTGCCGTCAACTAATAATCCCATAGTGATCCCCTTTCGTATTTATCTTCATTTCGAATTACTTCCTCAGCTTTTATTATAGAGGGAGTGATTTGAATTAACAAATAAGAGAGTCAGAATAAATAGATTGTTCTTCAGATAGATGATGCTTATTAGTCTATAGTCTGTTGTTTTACAGCTGATTAGACTAATAAAGTAGGTTTAATAGTCTAATCTCTGCTCATATGATCGCGTAAAGACTAATAACACCTATTTATTAGTCTTTACTACTACTTTTATCTAGCGATTAGACTAATAAATTAATTTTTCAATCATACACCAGTTCATCTCTTACAAAATCATCGATCCCAGTATAACTATTGTTGTCATAATCCAAATCGCATTAGCTGGCGGGTCGATATGGGTATCCCCGTGAATTAAAAACAGTCGAGCCATCCACTCGCCTACAATGCCTGACAGGATTCCCATAAGAATACCCACCAATAAGGAACCTGATGTGGTCGCAGCCAGAGCGGCAATAATCGTTATGTGATGAGTCATAGGTATTTTCACACCAAACTGGAAAAATATAATGGAAAAGGCTGATAAGCCAAAACCAACAAAATTTGCCGCTTCCGGTGCAATCGGTTCTATGGCTAAAGCCATCCAAGCCGATATAATACTCGCACCAAGACAAATAGTTATAATTTGCGTCCACTCCTGCTGGTATTCTACCCAGACTTGTTCGCCACCAGGTGTAAAACGTCCTCTTTTCTCTGCTTCTTTGCTTACTGAAAACAGACCATTTTTTCCAAATACTAGCCGAGCAATAATAGCTGAAATAATTACCGTCAGTGCTATCGTATCTGTATACTCTCCAACAATAGCTCCTAAACCTGCATTGATTATATAGCCAAGCGCACCGAATATTCCGCCCACAACTAATACAATAGGTTTATCCAGGCCCGATAGAGCAACAGTAATATCTTTCCCATCTTCCATATGCTTTTTCTGAGCCGCAAAAGCTGCCGCTGCCACACCCCCGGCAAAAGCCGTATGCGGACCAAACAAAGGACCAAAGCCCCCAGAATTAATCACATCAAATCCACTTCCAGATAGTACTGCAATGGTTCCTATTAATATGAAAAACCCTGTCAAGATAAAAGCAGGTAATGCTCCAATCGCTGCTCCAAATAGTCCTGCTCCAAAAGATGCCAACAAATCAACCCAACTAAATTCCACACTATCTTCTCCCTTCATTTATTAAGTTCCACGTCTGCTTACTTCTTAATTAAAGCTTAACATCTTTGACTTTTATTGAAAAGGCTTACACATTATACCTCCTATAGCTAAAACATCCCTACTCTATTTTTAGAGTAGGGATGTTTTAAACGCTCAGTATATAAGGAGCTATGACCGTTTCATTTAGTCTATCTGACTCTTATATGTCCATCCGTGTTCACCGTGGTAAATCATTTGCTTGGACATCCCGCCGTCTATGACGAATTCTTGTCCGGTTATGAAGCCTGACTTTTTCTCGTCCAGCAAGTAGTCAACCATCTGCACGATATCCTTTGGACGGCCTACTCGTTTAACTAAGTGTTGAGCAGCATCTTCTTTAGTTAGTTGACTTTGTGACTCTTCAATTTGATACTCACCGGTCTCAATCCAACCTGGACTAATCGTATTCACTCGGGCTTTCCCTCTTAAACTATTTGCTAAAGCATGGGTTAAGGAGAGCAATGCTCCTTTTGAACTGCTGTAGCTTTCATTATCAGCCATACTCTGACGGTTTCTGGTGGAAGACATTAAAATAATGCTCGCTGAATCGGAAAAGCTTTTCATTAATTGTTGAGTTAAGTAATAGCCTGTCCCAACATTAACTTGCATGACTTCCATGAATTCTTCCAGACTTGCTTTAGATAAGAGTCCGCCATGATTTATTGCTGCGTTATGAATGATACCGTCGATGACCTCAGTTTTATCCAAGACGAAACGAATAAAGCTGTCTAAAGATGATTTCTCAGCTAAGTCACCATAAAAGAAATGTAGATGAGGAGAAGAAAATTTATCTTCCAGTGCTCTTCCGGCTTGATCATTGCTATCTATAACGTAGAGTTCTACTTTATCGACATAGTGTTCCACTATCGCCCGGCCAATGCCATTTGCTCCACCCGTTAATACGATGTGTTTCATATTAGATTCCTCCAATCAGCTATCCTTTTTATCAAAATTAACCCGTATGTTTTTCAGTCCGTTTTCTCCGAATTCTGTTAAATAGTCATTCTCCTTTTTCCAGGCTTCTCTCAAGTAGGTGTCCCCTTCCATTTTCTCATTTAACATGTTTTGAAGATTACTAGTATCTCTAAAGGCCAATCGACTGGCTAATTCAGTCCAAAATATTTCTCCATCATATTCCTCTATATACTCTGCAACTCGGCTATCTTCATACTCTCTCGTCTCATAGTACTGTTTTCCTTCTTGCTTTATGAGATGCTCGTATCCCATTTCTTTTGCAAAGGAATAGATGTACTTTCTAAGCTCTTCATACTCCTCAATACAATCCTCTGCGCGTATCCCATTTGTCATCATATCCCCTAAATAGACTAAATCAATTAGGGCTCGGTATTGAGACTTCGTAAAGTTAATTTTCATTTTTTTGCCACTCTCCTTTTTTTACAAAACGTTAACTGATTCTTTGGAAACAGCACAAAACGGTAAATAGCCAACAACGCTAGTCCTAAAAGACTCATTCCCATTCCGGCTGTCAATAAGGGTGTCTGGTAAGTGAGTTCAACTTCTACCTCTCCTGCTGGTAACGGAATGCCAATGAAGCC
The DNA here is from genome assembly GCF_009935905.1 of Alkalibacterium sp. MB6. GTDB lineage: Bacteria > Bacillota > Bacilli > Lactobacillales > Carnobacteriaceae_A > Alkalibacterium. The sequence goes on from NZ_PREX01000003.1 coordinate 32,791, forward strand.
AATATTGGTTTTAACCGTGTCTACTTCTTCCCCGTTCACTTGAGCTTTCCATCCACTTGTATAAGGAATTGAAGTGACCAGTAGGCTTGGATTCGTCTGGTTTAGTTGACCGACAATTGTTCCATCTGTGAATGTAGAGACTGACAAGGCCTGTGCTTCCTTTTGAGCAGCAATAGCTTCATCTCTTTCTTCATCGACGTCTAAAGCATAGGCCGTGATAGTTTCGAGCTGGTAGTGACCCGCATCATCAAATTGAAGAGTCATGGTCTCTTCTGCTTCATCCACATGCCCCATATGAAAGAGCATGTTTTCACGGTGGAAATACGAACTAAAAGAGAATCGATCAGATTGTAATATACTCTTTTCTTGTTCGCCGTAACGGACCCTTAAACGGTAACTTGTATTCGGCGCAACCAGTACACTTTCGGTCAGCGGTTCATAGTCCAATCCTTCTAAATGTAAGTAAACTTCTTTTCCGATAGTTTCCTCCGCATCTAAAAAGCTGATGATCAATTGGCCGTCGTCAGTGAGCACATCAAACTGAGAATCGCCAATCTGTTCAAGTTGCCCATCAACTGATTCTATTTCAAAAGCAAGTTCGTCTACGGCTAGATTGCCATCAAATAAACTTAGACCATCTATAGAGTGATGGTCGTCCAATACAACCCCTTCAGCTAAAAAGGCTTCTTTTTCAACGGGATTCAATTGATTAAATTCAGAGTAAGGCATCCACGTGTTCTCAACATAGGCAAATGGATAAGCATGTTGAGTTTCAGCGATTATAAAAGAAGGCTCTTCTTCTGATTGCTGCACAACGTCATACCCGAAAGGAAGATACGCTTCATTTTCAGCTTCAGTTATAATATAGCGCACACCAAGTAAGTGATTCACAATCCGCCGATCATCGAAACCGTTCCTTAATGGCTGAATCACTTGAAATGCACCAGTCTCCAATTCATATGCAAAACCAGCCAGATCCCCATCAGTGATTGACAAATAAGAATTTAAACCCATTGTATCCAAGTAAATGAACTGATTACGGACATGATTATCACGCGACGTTACGCCTACTCTATAAAGTTCGTCTTCGGGCAGGTAAGTTTCTAATTCTCCAAAAACGCTCGCGTAACTCTTTTCCGCTTCGCCATAATCAATCGTTTCTGCCATCGCATTCTTTCCAAAAGGGTAATAGAACACCATAGCATTGACCGCCATATTTAACATCACCAACACAATGAATACTGAAGATGACCGACCCTTAATAGAGTTTTGAGACTGTTCTTTTACTAAGGTTCCAAGCATACCCCACCCAATCAGGAGTGGTAAGACATAAAACAAAACCATATCCGTCAATACCATTTGTATCAGACTGATTACCGTAAAAAAGATGAGAGCAGCGGTCATCTGACGGTGATCGGTTCTTTTAAGGCTGTCTCGGTTATCAAAAAACCACCCACTTGCTAAAGCTAGATAAAAGGGAAAAGCAAAGGTGAAGCGATTATAAGGTCCAGCTAATCCGTTCATTAGCGAACCAAAAAATGGAAACAGAATGAGAATACCTAAACTAATGAGGGCAAGAAAGACAAAACGGTATTCCTTTTTTTTACGCCATCTCCATAAAAAGAGAATGGCAAATAAAGCAAAGAAAGAAAAGCCACCAACGGTCCATAAATATGTTCCCGGGGTGAAAGCATTCACTAGTAATAAATAATAATAATTCAATGGGTAGAAAAGCATATTGATTGATGCCCCTTCTGGACTTCTTGAAGAGGTCAAAAAGCCACCAACAATAGGTAGAAACAGAACCGCTGATATGAGTATACCTATTGCGTATAAGCAAAGACAGCGCCATAACATCTTAACTAACTGCTTGACATCCTTTAGACCAAATAGAGAATAATAACGGACGATACCGAATAATAAAGTTAACAGTGTCAGTTTATAGAAAAAGTAAAAGTTGCTGATGGCGCTTATGGCCACCATCACTGCAAAGAGCACTCCAGACTCTTTTTTAAATAGCTTCTCAACCCCTAGACATAATAAGGGGTAGAAAATCATCGGTAATATAAAGAAGGGGTGACGAGTGACATTATAAATCACATAGTGACTAAACGCATACATCACAGACCCTATCAAACCGGCGCCATGTGACAAACTCATCTTCCTAGCTAATAGTAAATAACTCCCTCCAACGCACCACATGCGAAGCAGAATAAGTAAATGATAAGCCAGTTCTCTTAAAGCTGGAGGAAACAGCACCCCTAAATAGACAAACGGATCGCCTATCACATAATAACCATAAGAGGTGATGGTATCGGCTCCCATCCCAATCGACCAGTCCCAGAGCGCAAAGCCTTCTCCTTTAAAAAGGCCTTGCAGTTTATCTACGTAATCATAAAAAAGAAGGTAATGTTGGGATAAACCATCTCCATCCCAAATAAAGGATTGGCCTTTTATAACAAAATAACTATAAATAAGCGTGCTCATCAGAATGAACGCTATTGAATAGAACAGCAGCGTTTGCTTATCTATTCCTTTTTTTAACCAGCGATCTTCTTTAGCCATCTTTACTCTTCCTCCTGTTTGAAAACAAAAAACTTGCTGAACACATAGTTCAGTACCACAACAATAAATTGAGTCAGTAGTTTAGCTAGGTTTGTACCAAATAAAAGCATATCGACAAGGATCCACATACTTAACATATCAAATAAACCCGACAACACTCGGAAACTGACAAATCGTACAAATTCTTCCCAGTTGCCCTGTCGTGACATCGCTTGTGATTTGAAGACGTACTTTTTATTGGTAAAAAAAGCAAACAGAATGGATAAGATAATTGCTATGGCATTGGCGATTAAATAAGGAACAGATAAAATAGTATCGAAAAGAAAAAAGACCACAATATTGACGACCGTGGTGGCGACGCCAAAGATAAGGTAATTAATTATTTCTCCGTAGCGATCAAACAGATCTTTAATCCACGTCATCAAGAGTGTCCTTCTTTCTATCGAGTTCTATTGGCTTTTCAGACATCACTGGTTCCTCTGATTGTTCCCTAATGAAGTAAGGTGGTCTGCCTTTTGTTTCAATAAAGACACGACCTAAATACTCCCCCATGACTCCTAAAGAGATGAGTTGAATGCCTCCTAAGAATAAAATAGCCGCTAAAAGCGTCGGGTAGCCTGCCACGTCTGTTCCGTATAGTAGCGTCTTTCCTATTTCATAAGCTAAAAATACAAAAGACATGAAAGAAATAACTATGCCAATATACGACCAGATTTTTAAAGGAACCGTGCTGTAAGAAGTTAAACCGTCTACGGCAAGTTTAAATAAAGAGGACCATTTCCACTTGGTTTCTCCTGCAGCTCGGCTGTCGGCATGATAGGTCATTTCTTTTTTCCTGAAACCAATCCAGCCATACATTCCTTTTGTATAGCGTTCATTTTCTCGTAGTTGTTTTAAAGCTTCAATGCACTTTCTATCCAGTAACCGAAAGTCCCCTGCCAATGGGTACACTTTATCTGCAGTCATTTTCTGGATAAGTTTATAATAGGTCTTTGATGTCCACTCTTTTAATCTTGACTCTCCTTCACGTGTGGCACGAACGGCGTAAACATCATCGTAGCCTTTTTCCCACCAATGAATCATCTCGTGAATGAATTCAGGAGGCTGTTGGAGGTCAGCATCCAACACGACTACCGCATCCCCTTTGGCATAGTCAAATCCCGCCAACATCGCCGTTTCTTTCCCAAAGTTACGGGATAAGTCAATATAGCGGATCTTATCATACTGGTGACTCAATTCCTTCAATACCTCTAAAGTGCGATCGGTACTGCCATCGTTGACAAACAAATAGTCAAAGGTGTATTTGGGTATAAAAGCGATGACTCTTTCCAATCGCTCTAGTAAAGCCGGCAACACATCTTCTTCATTGTACGCCGGGATAAGGATGGTTAGATGTTTCATTAATCTTCCTGCTTCCTACATCTTTATTCAATCTCTATGAATTATACCCGATGAATCTATCACGGTCTAATAAATACATTCATTTAAAGAGACAACTGTGTGCCCTTTAGATATGATTTGACTGAATAACCCCTGCTATCTTAGACCATATGAAAATAAACCATAAAAAGCGACAGGAGATAATTAATCCACTGCCGCTAGTTTTTACTTTATGAGAGGTTAATCACCTTTCGGTCAATATAGCCTTGAATACTTGTCTCTACTACTTCCAATGCAGAATATTTGGGTGTGTAGCCAATTAATTGCTTTGCATTTGTGAGTGATTCAGCAGAAACCGCATGAAAGCTTTCTCCCAAGGACTGATTTCGATGATTCATCGCATCGACAAATTGTTGTGCCACATCTTCACCGTGGACTGGATGCAATGTTTCCATTCCCCAGTTAGGCAAGCTAATTTCTTTTCCATCAGCAATTTCTTGGAAAACACTATCATCTCCGTAACCCAATGGGTTGATAATCGACCAACCTGGACCACAAATTTGCCCAGGCATAATAACCGTTGCTGGGAATTGATTGAGTAGATATTCCTCTTTCAAATATTTTTCACTCTCGTATTTTTCCCTACCGTATTCATCTATTGGATATTTTATCGCATTCGGATCGGCTGGTAAGGTCTCTGCTCTTCCATGAGTCCAAATGGTCGAACAGTATAGATAGTGGGTAAGGTTTGTTTTTTTTAAAGCAGCGACCATCTCTTTTACCTCATCCAATGTATAGCAAATCAAATCAATGACCACATCGGCGTTTAATTCAGCAATCTTTTTGGGGAAGTCTGGGTCATTGCTTCGGTCTAAGTGAATGTGTGTCGCTTTTTCCCATGTCCAGTCTTTCATATAAGGTTCCCGTTTCCCACGACTAATCTCAATGACTTTATGATGGGCTTTCACTAATTTAGGAATGAGGTACGACCCAATGTGCCCACTTCCACCAATGACAACTACTTTCATCTCTTTTCCTCCCTCGATAGGTTAGCCATACTTCTTCTGGTGTTCTTTTTTCAACTTAAGGTAGTCTTCATCTTCTCTGACTAAAATCCATTTCTTTTCAAAAATAGAAGCCGATTCAGCTTTCACTGGGTCGATATCCCGTTCTTTCACCTCACCGTTCTCGTCGTATTTTCTGCCTCCTTTATAGTTGGCATAACGGCGAGCGCGTGTGTAACCCATTTGTAAGAACTTTCTAGCCATATCCATTCCGACAAAATCATTTACTTTTTTGTAATCTAAATACAGTTCATATATTTTTTCAGAAGATTCTTTAGCCATATCCGGTGTTTTAAACCGCCAGTAGGGAAGAATTTCGCTTTTATAGGGTTCAACTAAGAGGACACCTTGTTCTCCCCGCCCTACTCTGTACAGCTCGGGTTTCTCACGAAAGTTTATGTTGTCAAAATCAAGATCGTAATTAAATGCCACCCTATTCAGCTCCTTAAGGTATCTGTTCATGCATGATCTGCTCTTACCTAGACCTCAACTTTTCGGCCTTTCCAATCAACTGTTTTGAATAAAAAGGTTTTAATAAATGACCATATAAAGATCGACACAAAAAAGATAAAAATCACTGGATAAACGAACAAGACCAGAGGACTAAAGTTACCTGCTAAACGAGCCATTCTCAAAAAAAGAAGATAAAACAATAAGTAGCCGATTACCGTCAGAATAATTCCACCTGCACTTCCTTGAATAAGGGTATAAAGCAGCGCAAAAAAGGTGATAAATGCGCCAGCCATCCATAAACTCGTTCCGATTAATATAACTGGATGAGTTGAACCGGAAGCAGTAGCAAAACTTTTGGACCAGCCTTGAATAAGGCTGCGTATGCCATCAGGATACATACGGAAATGCAGACTGTCTTTCCCACTTAATAAGGAGACAGGTCTATCTTTCTCTAAGACTAATTTTCCTAAATCGATGTTCTCCATTAATGATTCTTTGACTCTCTCGTGACCCCCTATATCAAAATAGAAGTCACGGCTACATAATAATGATGGGCCAAACGCTCCTGCCGGTTTCAATTTTTTCCCAAGAATGGAAAAACGATTCATTCCCGCTAATACCATGATGTTAAATAAGACTGATAAATTTTCATAAGCACGTTTAATCTCATGATAAGGCTGAATGGATAAAATCCCCTTCTCTTTTTGTGCATCAAAGCTTTGATTGATTTTAGCCAGACTCGTTTGATGAGGTAGAAAACAATCGGCATCTAAAAAAAGTAACCTGTCCCCTTTGGATGCATTTGCTCCGGCCCAACACCCCGCGGATTTACCAATCCAATCCACCTTCATTTCTTTTAACTGTACGACCTTGGCACCGTATTGTTCTGCCACCGTTACCGTTTGGTCTTCAGAATGATCATCAACCACTATTATTTCTAACGGCTGCAGGCTTTGCTTCGTTAAGGATTTTAATAGAGTGGGTAAATTACTTTCTTCATTTCGAGCAGGTATAATAATTGAAAGGCTGTTCGGTTGAGTAGACTGGTCACTTCTCGTTACCCTAGGCGCTTTCCAAAGGATAAGAGAACCACCAATTAATGACAGGATACAAATGAGCACATAACTGTATATCATAGACATCTCCTTAAAAAATATGGTTTCTTAGTTTGCGTAAAGCAGTCAATCCAAAAGCGGAATAAGGTGGGTACTGCTTCTTGAACGGAATCACTGATTTTTTCGAATAGACGGCTCTTTCATAGGTAAATGCTTCAAAGCTAGCTCTTCCGTGATACCGCCCCATGCCACTGGCACCTTTTCCACCAAAAGGAACATGCGGACTCGTTGCATGTGCAATGACCTGGTTAATACTAAATGATCCGCTTTCCAGCTCCTGTTTTAATCGTTTGATGTTTTCTTTATCTTTGCTAAATGTGTAAATAACTAAAGGCACAGGCCGGTTGCTCAATTCATCAATCACGTCGTTTAAAGAATCATACGCCATAATCGGAAGAATGGGACCAAATATTTCTTCTTTTTGAATAGCGCTGTTCGATTTTGTATTAATCAAAACAGTCGGACTAATATAAAGATCCTCCTCACCGTAGTCTCCACCGTAATAACTATCCCCATCATCAAGATAATTAACTAAACGCTGAAATGCTTTTTGGTGAATGATTCTGCCGTAGTCGGGTGACTGTATAGGATTCTCGCCGTAAAATAATTCGATGCACTGAGTGATTTGGTTTATCACCTCTTGATAAGAGTCTCGTGGCACGTACAGCGTGTCGGGAGCAATGCAACTTTGCCCGGCATTTAAAAACTTCCCCCAAACAATCTGTCTGATAGCCTCAGGTGTTATACCTGTTTTGTCCATTATACATGGGTTTTTTCCGCCAAGCTCCAATAACACTGGTGTTAAATATTTGGCAGCTGCTTCGTACACCTTTCTTCCTATTCGTTCACTTCCAGTAAACACTATAAAATCCCAGTCCATTTGTGTCAGTGTTTCCGCTACTTCTTCGTCACCCTCGATTATAAAAAACGTGTCTGGTTCAAAATACTTGGGAACAAGCTCAGCGAGTAACCGACTTGTAGCTGGTGCAAATTCAGATGGTTTTAAAACAACGCCATTTCCAGCGGACAGGGCCCCAATCACTGGCATTAGAGATAATTGTAAGGGATAATTCCACGGAGATAAAACCAACACACTGCCATACGGTTGGCGAACGGTTTTCGTTCTTTCTACGCCTGTGAGAAGTGCACGCTTGTGACTCGTTGGCTTCATCCATTTTTTTAATTGGTTAGATACATAGTCAATTTCATTTAATAAAACAGCTAATTCAGAGGCGAAGGCTTCAACAGCTGCTTTCCCCAAGTCTTGTTTCAAGACGTCAAGCCACTGCTGTTCATGTTTCGTGAGTATGTCTTTTAGCAAGGTTAAAGACGCCAGTCGGTTGTCGTAGGTTATCCTTTCGGTATTCCGACTACGTTTGCGCTGGCTATCTCTTATAGCATGATATATCTTTTCTTGATTGCCTATTGCCATCTTGCACCCTGCTCCTTTACTCGGTTCGATCTCTTGTCATTTTATTATAGCATTTATTCCACGAATCATTATAATAGTTAGCTGTTAGCAACAAAACACCCCCCTTAAAAGTAGAACGTGGCTCCTACCTTTAAGGGGGTGTTTATACGATACCAAAGATTAAGACCGTGTTCATTTAACATTGGCCTTCTCACTACTTCGTTAATTAACTGTGCTTCGTTTGACGAGTCAAATCCAATTCTGTTTCATACGAGCGTGGTTCTTTTTTAAATAGATACTCACCGTTACGGATGGATGCTAAGCATTCAACTCGGCGGCGTTGGGCTTCAAAGGCATTAGGTGCATCCAGTACGATAAAGTTAGCAGGTTTACCTTCATCTATACCGTAAACGTCTTCTAATTGCATTAATTGTGCGCCATTATACGTCACTAAATCAAAGTTCCGAGGGAAATCCTCTTCCCGCATCAATTGTGAAGCATGAAGGCCATTGTCTAGGATATTCATCATGTTACCAGAACCGGCTGGGTACCATAAATCAACGATAGAGTCTTGCCCAAAGGCAACGTTAATGTTATTGTCTACGAATTCTTTCACCCGAGTTAGGCCGCGTCGTTTAGGGTAAGTATCTTGACGACCCTGTAAAAATAAGTTTTCAGTTGGACAAGCCACAAAGTTAATGCCCGATTGACGGAACAGGCCCATCATTCGAAACGCATATGAATCATTTGCTGAACCAAAGGAAGACGTATGAGAAGCGGTTGTCGATTTTCCGTAACCTTGTTTCATCGCTTCCGCATTCAACATTTCTAAGAAACGCGCTTGATCGTCATCCGTTTCGTCACAGTGAACATCAATCAACTTGTCATATTTAATGGCAAGTCGCACGATTTCTTTGATTGACGCATTCCAGTCTTCAGCTGACCACTCGTTATGGGGAATGCCTCCTACACAATCCGCGCCAAGTTGCAAAGCTTTTTCAACTAAATCACGGCCAGACTTACCTTCTTCATTGTAAGAATACATGCCATTTTGAGGAAAAGCGACAACTTGAATCGTTATATTATCTTTCAGTTCATCACGAACTTCCAACGCTGCTTTGATACCCGTTAACTTTGGGTCCGTGCAGTCTGTTTGGGCGCGAATAAATTGCGTGCCATATGAGGCAACATCGTTCACAGCCTGACGGATACGTGTTTTCATTTCTTCTTTAGTGGTTCCTTTTTTGAAGTCATTCCATAAATCAATAGCTTCAAATAACGTACCTGACTCATTTTTAATGTTGTCATCCTGACCAGTAAAGTAATAATCCAAATGCAAATGTGAATCCACATAAGGTGGTAAGACAAATCGCCCTTTTAAGTCGATGACTTCGTCCGCCTCACCAAGGTCATTACCAATTGCTAGAAACTTGCCACCTTCAACTAACATCTCAGATGCGCCATCATGTTTATAGATTGTGGCGTTGATAAATTTCTTCTTCATTCAATTCTCTCCTCTAGCGTTCTTATTCTAATCTACTATGTTTCATTCCTCTTATCAACTTGATTGGCATTAACACAGAATTCTGATAGCTAAAAAAGACATGGGTTAGATTAGCTCTCACCCATGTCTGCTATTTATTCAGTTGATTCATTACATATCTAGATCTGTAAATGCATAAGGCAATAGTTCTTTTAAGGTTAATTCTTTGATTTCTTTATTTCGATTAGTTAAATACACGAGCATATCTGGAGAACAAAATTCTGCGAGAACTTGTCTACAAATGCTACACGGCGGAAGAAAATCTTCCGTATCACCCGAGACTGCCACTGCTTGGAAATCGCCTTTTTTATACCCTTTAGCGACGGCAGTGAAAATAGCCGTGCGTTCTGCACAATTCGTGGCTCCTAATGACACATTCTCAACGTTCACACCGTTAATCACTTCACCATCTTTTAAAAGTAAAGCTGCTCCAACAGGAAAATGTGAATACGGTACGTAAGCATTGCCTTTTATTTGTCGTGCACTTTCCACCAATAACTCTTTATTCATATGATCCACCCTTTGTTTAAGAATGAACTTTTAACAGTTCCCTATGCGTCAACACAACGTTGACAGGACTTCTAATTATATAGGTGAAAACGCTTTTTGTCAATCTGCTAAAATCAGTGTACGAGTGACCTGACATGTTTCACTCTTCTGTATAGGCTGCAAGGTTTTCTAATGTAGATGCCAACCCTTCAATGTGATCAGCTTTCTTTATTCCTTCAGGTACATTTTCACACACAACCGTTACCTTTGTGGCTTCTGATAGAGCTTCGATATACCATGTCAATATGATTTTTCCTGAAAACGTCGGATCATCAGATTCAAATTTGCCAACTTGGACAATTTTTTTATTTGGTACTAACTCCACAAATACCCCTTTAGAAACATCCGTGTTGTCAGATGTTTTCCCCATGCCCGATTGGCTTGAGTCGTATGACAGCGTGATGACGTATTTTCCACCTGGATAAGGTTCAAATAGGTCAATACGAGCAGACATCCCTTTTGGTGGAAGCCAAGTAGCCATTGCTTCTGGATTAATAAATGCCTGGTAAATGAGATGAGGTGACGCAAGAATCACTCTTGAAGATGTATCTATTCGTCCATTAATTGAGTCGATTGTCATAAAGAAACACTCCTTATTTCATCCTCACGATCTTAAAAAGCCACCTTCTGAATGGATAACCTGACCAGTAATCCATTCTGCTTCTTCGCTGGCAAGGAATGAGATTAATCTGGCTGCATCTTTTGGCATACCCATTCGACCGGATAGAAATTGTTTAGTCAAATCCTCTTTTACCTCTTCTGTCATCCAGCCCGTATCTGTGGGACCAGGATTGACTGCATTAACGGTGATGCCCAAGGGCGCTACTTCTGCTGACAATGACAAGGTAAAAGCCGATATTGCCCCTTTAGTCGCTGCATAAGCTAGTTCTTCGGTCATTGGTCCAAGCGCTTGTCCAGAAGTCATGTTGATTATTCTTCCCATTGACTTCCCTTCTTGCTCAAACCGTTTAGCAAACTCAACGCTCAAAAGGAATGTCGCTCTCATGTTCACAACATAATGATCATCAAGCGTTTTGGCATCTAACTTCTTATAGCCATCTCGAGTGGAATGAGCTGCGTTATTGACGAGAATGGTGGGTAGACCCAACTCATCCATCACGCGATTAAGTATATCCACAGCACTCGTTGATTTAGATAAATCGATGGCCATATTGCTGCATCTTACACCGTATTTATCGATGAGTTCCTGTTGAAAGGTTTCAACCCACTTGTCTTCTGCTTCCCAGTGGGTAAAAAAGATAGACGATCCTTTTTTAGCTAGCTCTATACAACTAGCCGCACCAATGCCTTGGCTGTGACTGACTCCCGTGACTAAAGCTATTGATTCCGATGTAATCATTCGTTGTCTCCTTTTTACGTCAGTATTTGTTTATAAAAACATTACCATGTGTTCTTCATCGAAATAGGTGTCATTGACCTTTATGCCATTTTTCTCTATGCCAAATACTTCAAAACCCAGAGATTGATATAATTGTTTAGCTGACTCATTTTGTGCTATTACTGATAAATTAATCTGTTCGATATCATTGAGACTGATTGCCTTCTCGATCGCACTTAGTAGCAATTTCTTTCCTAAACCTGTTCCGCGCTTTTCTGGCTTGACGTACATGGCTAATATAGTCGCTCGATGCCTTTGCTTTAAATACTGCTTTCTTACTAAGGCCACCACTCCAACCAATTCTGATTCTTCAAAGGCACCCAATGTAAAACTATTTTCCGGTTCCATAAATCTCTGCCTGTATTTTTCAACAGTCGTCTGTTTTTCTTCTTCATAACTTGAACCGAATGCGTGGGGGCTTTCTCTTAATGCTTCTAGTCTGATAGAAAGATAGGCTTCTGCATCTTCTGGAACCAATTGTTTAATGTCCATTTTCATCTCTCCCCATTGATCGTCTTTTAATTAATGACATATTTAAAGAGTAACTCTCCATTTGAGTCTTTTTCATTCATATATTCGAACCCTAATTGATGGTAAAGATGAGCTGCTGCCTCATTTTCTTCAACAAGGCTAAGATAAATAACTGTGACATCGTACGTTTTTGATACACGATCAATCAACTGTCTCATTGCTGCTTTCCCTATTCCTCTGCCTTGATATTGTTTATCTATTATGATGCGGTCAATCCACGTATCTTTGTTCGGACCGAAAGACCCATACATAGCAAAGCCAACGACCTTATCATCAGAATAGATGGCAACAGGCTGCCATTCAGGGTATTCACTAGCTTCTTTGAGGCACTCATCCACACTCTCGATAAATGTCTCCTGGTCAGGTTTCAATCTTACTTTCCTTACTTCAGATTCATTACTCTTATCAATTTCTTTTATTGATACGGTCAACATCTTATTCTCCTTTGATTTGTTGCTATCCTGCTTTCTTTTCCTTTTGTATTCATATCATACCTCAACCACGTTCATCTCACTACTGAAAACATTACTCATAAAATTTATTAAAGAATCCACTATAGTTGTATTTACTGTGTTCAGTGTTAAGATGATTTTAAACGACTCGTCAGGGAGGACTGACTTATGAAGGATGAAATGCTTTTGCGCGGGATGCGTGAAAATAATTTAAAGCACATTGATTTAACTCTTCCTAAAGAAAAACTAATTGTCTTTACCGGTCTTTCCGGTTCAGGGAAAAGTTCCGTGGTCTTTGACACCATAGCCGCTGAAAGTCAACGGCAAATGGAACAGAATTATTCCCAGTATCTCCGTCGTCATATGGAGCTTCATGAACGACCAAAAGCTGATGTGATGAAAAATCTCACCTCTGCAATCGTCATTAAACAACAACACGTTCGCGGCAACCAACGCTCTGATGTGGGCAGTTATATGGATTTAGGTCCTCTTATTCGCCTACTTTTCTCCCGTATCGGTCAGCCTAAAATGGGGGAAGCAATTGATTTCTCAAGCCAAAGCTCCTTCGGTCAGTGCCCGACTTGTTCAGGTAATAAAGCAGTCATCACCCCTGATTTACATGCATTAGTTGATTTCAATCGCTCATTAAGGAAGTATGCCGTCCGGTTCAAACCGTTATCTCCTGCAGGTTGGCAAGGCCGCTGGATGATAACTGGGGGTATTTTTGATCCCGACATACCTTTAAAAGACTGGCCACAAGACAAGCTGCATTTGTTTCTTTATGGTGATCCTGAAGGTAAAGAAGTCATTATGCCCTTCCATACTAAAAATGGGCCTCACCGTTCCAAATGGGATGGTTTGATTCCCCGTTTTAAACGGCTCTATATCGACCGCGACATTTCAAAACTGAAAGAAGTCGATGAAACGGATGTGAAAGCCGTCAGTACAACAGCTCCGTGTCCCACTTGTGAGGGAACAGGGCTCAATCCAAAAGTCCTTGCATCTAAAGTTAACGGCTTGAATATCGCTGAAATGAATCAGTTAGAGTTAACTGAGTTAGTAAACGTACTGAAAGAGATAGATGACCCTTTAGGCAAGTCTTTGACCCAACAAGCTATTTTGACTATCGAACAGCTGATTCATATGGGCTTGGGATATGTCAGTTTAAATCGCCAGGTTAACACGCTTTCCGGTGGTGAAGCACAGCGATTGAAAATTGCACGTCACTTAGGTTCCAACTTAAACAACTTCACCTATATTCTTGACGAACCAAGTGCCGGCTTGCATCCAGAAGAGGTCTCTCAGTTAATCGATATTCTTAAACAACTGAAGTCGCAGTTTAATTCTGTACTTGTGGTGGAACATAACTTGGCTATCATGCAAGAGGCCGATATGATTGTTGAAATGGGACCAGGCGCTGGAACAAGTGGTGGTGAAATTATTTACCAAGGTACGCTTGAAGATATTAAAAACACACCAACGGCTCATGCTCTTAATCATCCGTTGACACTAAAATCTGAGGTGCGTGAGTGGAGAGAGGCTTATACCATTGACCAAGCATCAAAGCACAATTTAAAAAACGTATCAGTTGATATTCCCAAACATATCTTAATGACAGTAGCTGGTGTGTCGGGTTCGGGCAAAAGCTCGTTAATGATTGAGGAGTTTACCGATCGGTACCCTGAAGCTATTGTCGTCAATCAAAAAGGAATCGGCATCTCGACCCGGTCCACTTTGGCTACCTACATGGGTATTATGGATGATATCAGATCGACCTTTGCTAAAGCGACTGGACAACCAGCTGGTTTATTCAGCTTTAACTCACTTGGCGCTTGCCCTGTATGCCAAGGGAAGGGTTACCTTCAACCAGAGGTCGCTTTTGCTGATCCGGTAACGATTAAGTGTGAACGATGTGGCGGTACTCGTTACTCATAAGAAGCATTGTCCTACACTTATCATGGGAAAAATGTGGTTGAACTGCTTGATATGACGGTTGAAGATAGCATGGCCTACTTTTCAAGTGAACGGATCTTGAAGCGTGTTCGAGCTCTTAATGATGTTGGCTTAAGTTATTTAACTCTCGGTCAGTCCACGAGTTCCCTCTCCGGCGGTGAATTGCAACGTCTGAAACTTGCCAGTGAGCTCCAACATCAAGGTGAGATATACCTGTTAGATGAGCCATCACGTGGCCTTCATCCACAAGATACCCAGCATTTGCTGAATCTATTCAATCGCCTAGTTGATCAAGGGAATACGGTCATCATGATCGAACACCATCTTGAATTCTTGGCCAGTAGTGATTGGGTAATTGAACTGGGGCCTCAGGGTGGTAAACAGGGTGGACACATTGTCTTTGAAGGGACACCACACGATATGGTGAATGCTGACACGCTTACAGCGAAATGGGTAAGAAAAGCACTAAATGGTTAGCATAAAGATATAAAAATAACCGCCATACGGTGAAGACACCGAGTCGCGGTTATTTTTTATTATAGTAAAGTGATTTACTGTATGATGGTCTATAAAAGAGGTCTACTTCCCTGCCTTACAACGTGGTGATAATGGGTCCTTCTTTAGTTAAAATAACTGTGTGTTCATATTGAGCGACTACACTGTCTTCTGCCAACAACGTCCACCCGTCATCTCCTTGAACCACTTCTTCTTCAAAGGTAGAAATGAAAGGTTCAAAAGCGATGACCATTCCTTCTTTCAATACTTCGTTGTCCCAATGGGCGTCGAAACTGAAAATATGATTGGGTGCTTCATGAATGGCACGTCCAATACCATGTCCCGTTAGATTTTTTATGACGGTTAAGCCATGTTTCTTCGCAACGTTTTCAGATGCTTTGCCCATTTCGTTCTTCTTATTACCTGGTTTAGCCACTGCAAGTCCTGCTTCAAAGGCTTCTTTGGCCACCTCACAGACCTTGTGTGCCATCTCTTCTCCGTTGCCAACGACAAAAGAAACCCCTGTATCTGCAAAATAGCCGCTCTTAGATCCGGATACATCAATGTTCACGATGTCCCCTTCTTTTATCATCCGATCTCCAGGAATACCGTGTGCCACCTCTTCGTTGACACTGATGCAGGTGTAGCCGGGAAAGTCATACTCACCGATGGGAGCTGATTGGGCCCCTGCTTTTTCGAACAACTGTCCGCCGATGTCATCCAATTCCTTTGTTGTCATTCCAGGTTTTGTCGAACGGACTAATTCGTCTCTAATTTCTCCACATATCTTTCCAATTTCTTTTAGTTTCTCAAAGTCCTTTTTCGTTTTTGCAATCACTTGATTTCCCTCACTTTTTTTATGTCCTGTCTCTTCCTCGCTTCAGTAACCATATTACAGTATATCACATGATTTTAAACAAAAAAGAACCCCTATTTAAAGAGTTCTAAGAAAAAGATACTAACTCATGTATCTAGTGGTTTCTAATATCAGTTTTTAATAAGGCATACATGTACAAATCATCGAAACCTTTATTAGTAAACTCATAATTCCTCAACAAACCTTCTCTTACGAAACCTAGTTTTTCTACTAATCTTCTTGATGAGCGATTAGGCGGTTCTATTAAGGCTTCAATTCGTTGTAAGCCCAGTTCTTTAAAACCATAATGAATAATAGCCTCCACTGCTTCTGACGCAAGGCCGCGTCCCCACAGATCTTTGCTTAATTCGTATCCTATTTCTATACGAAAATGCTGTGCACCGCATTTAGAAAGCCGCAACTACCTATAACGCGATCTTGATGCTTTAAAGTGATTCCCCATCTTATGCCACTTTTATTCGTTAATATCGAATGGTACCAACTGATTTCATCTAAAGCGTCGGTAATGGATTTAAAAGGTGTCATACCGTAATATGTCATCACCTCTTCGTCGGAAAGATACTTCAATATACAGTTTGCATCTTCCGTTGTTATATTTCTTAAAATTAACCGATCCGTTTCCAATATAGGAAAGTCATGGACATTATCTATCATAATCTTTTCTCCTATTTTTAATTCGACTGCTCTTTAATCTCTTCCAACACTTCATGTACCTGTTTGGATAAGCTCCACCATTTATCCATTGTGTTTTTGCTGTCAGGAGTGTCCATGCTGGTTATGATATCCGCAAAGGCCTTCGCTTCCCATATTAATGGGTTCTCTGAAGGCTCTTCCAAAGGAACTGCTTGTAATTCTTTCGTGCGGGCATCCATCTTATGTGCTTCTGAAAGACCGGTTATTTCGTCTAAAACGAGTGTGTAGTCCGATCCATAAACTTCTGACTGGTGAATGGACGTATTGATTTTGCTGAAGTGAAGCATGACATCAAACTCATCGTATCTTAGGATAGCCGTTCCTTTTCCATCCACACCTGTTCTGATTTTTTGGGTAAAGGCATGTACGCTATTTGGTTTACCAAACCAGTGAATAGCCGCATAAACGACATATATTCCCAAGTCGTTGGCTGCTCCGCCATCGAATTCAGTTGAAAATATAGCGGGTACTTCCCCGTTTAATACATTATCATAACGAGACGAATACTTGCTGTAAGTTAAAGATGCACCATACACTTTAGGCATCTGTTGAATGAGTTTGGATACCTTCATAAAGTTAGGCTCGTAAATATGTCTAGCTGCTTCAACAACCACTTTATTCTGTTCTTTTGCTAAGTTAACCAATTCGTCAAAGTGCGGTAAAGAGGTAACGATAGGCTTTTCTACAATCGCATGCTTTTGATGTCTCAATACAGCTTTAGCTTGTTCAAAGTGGAGACTGTTCGGTGAGGCAATATAGACGACATCAATGGCAGGATCCTTTAAAAAAGCATCCCAATCTGCATAAGCTTTAACAGCATTAAATTTATCCTTGAACTGTTTAGCCTTTTCTTCTGTACGAGAGTAAACAGCTTCTAGGGTATACTTGCCACTTTTTACCGCCGCTTCTATAAATTGTTCTGTAATCCAGCTTGTTCCGATTGTGCCTAACCTTAATGTTGTCATGCTCCGTCTCCTTTTTCATTGGATACTATTTATTTGATCTATTAACTATTTGACTATATCCTTAAACCAATGAATCTGCAACGGTTAAAGCGAATGCTTTACTTAATCATCTGTAGCAACCTTTTTTCAAGTTCATTAGGCTAGTAATTTATGCTCCATTAGATTATTAAACGTATCTAATCTCCTTAATTCTTTTTAAAAGGGGTATAATATAGCCGTACCAGAGTTGACCTACAGGTAAAGAGGTTTTGTGATGTACCAAATAAACTCTCACTCAACTGATTATGTCAGTTAGTAAAAGTTTGAGACTTAGGTTTACTGAAAAAATAAGAAGATATGACTAGTCCAGGTCGTCTTTTTCATCTTTTACTTACAGATGAATCAAATCTAATAGCAACTAAGAAGGGCAATAAAAATAACCGCTCAACTTTGACGAGTTGCGGTTATTTTTTATAACTATTAAACTAAGTCACCGTCTTTAACGGCTTGCAATGAGTCCTGTTGACGCAGGGCTCTTTTTCTATGTCTTTATTAAGCCTTTTTCAATCAGATATGTAAAGAAAGAACATCGGAAACCAAGTTCATCGGCTATATCTGTAGGAACGCTAACTGGTTTTTTCAGAGTTTTTCGCTTTATAGACATTCCTACAAATATAATACTCCGACTATAGAAAGAATCCGGTAAGTGAAACTGTTAT
The DNA here is from genome assembly GCF_009935905.1 of Alkalibacterium sp. MB6. Taxonomy (GTDB): domain Bacteria; phylum Bacillota; class Bacilli; order Lactobacillales; family Carnobacteriaceae_A; genus Alkalibacterium. The sequence continues at coordinate 50,934 of NZ_PREX01000003.1, forward strand.
CACTATTTACTACTAATAGCTTCCAGCTACGGTCTTATGTCACCACCTGGATGCTGATGTGCAACTATTACATTTACTGCGTTATTAAGTATTGCTGGTTTAAATACATAGCAAAGAAACACCGATCATTAGTCGATGTTTTATATTGAATCTATTTTATTGTAGTTGCTTAGCGTGACTCTTTTGCGGGCTGACACACGTCACACTTACGTTGATTTTTGTTTTTAAATTTCGTAAAGGTTTTTTCAAAGGTATTGCCACATTCACATTGTAATTCTAACTTCTGTGAAAACCCATGATACTCTGTACTTAGTAATTTGCTGTCTGATTGTGTTTCTACAAATTGCTTAATTTCTTCAATCGTCCATCTTTTTTTCATTCTATTACACCTCTTTATTATAAACTATCTACTTCGGAAAAACTGGTGCTTTGCGCATATACTTGATGTCGTTTTTAGCAACCGTCTTGTGTTTAACTTTTCCATCAGACTTTTTACTTGCGATAATGGCTTTCATCTTTTCTTTTGTATTCATCTCAAAAATCCTCCCTTGATTCTTTCAAAAAAAGACACTTCCCATTCGAATGAGAAGTGTCCCGATTCTGTACCCGTAGCGAATGAATGCAACGGCTCTAATAACTATCTATTTAGGTATTATACCAAAAATAGGAGTTAAAACCTAATGACTAATCAAAAATATAGAAATAGTTGTCAGCTACTTCCTAAAGTATTCGTTCAAGGGATTGTATCAGGTGTGTTAAATTCACTTGCGGTTGGTATCATCGGTACCTTATTATTAAAGGGGTATGCAAGTACACGTACGAAATCAGGAAGTTTACGTAAAGAAAATTAATAGGAAGTTTTACTATGATAAATCATGAAAGACACAATCAGCCGGTGGACAGCAATCTGTCGCCGGCTATTGAATTTAAAAACATCTCTTTTAAATATGCGAGTCAGGCTGACCTAAACTTGATGGATATCTCCTTTTCAATCAAACAAGGAGAGAAAGTCCTCATTATCGGCGCATCTGGGTCTGGTAAATCAACCATTGGTAAGATTATCAACGGGCAAATTCCCAATACTTTTGAAGGCGATTTAACCGGTCAAGCCTTGATCAATGGCGCAGATTCCGCTAGCAAGTCCATTTTTGACTTATCACTAAGCGTCGGCACCGTCCTACAAGATACTGACGCCCAATTTGTCGGCCTAACAGTAGCCGAAGACCTAGCTTTCGCCTTGGAAAATGACCAAGTGGACCAAGCTAGCATGGTGTCTAGTGTAGCGGCCTGGGCCAATGCGCTTGATCTTGTTGACCTCTTGGACCTTGCCCCGCAATCTTTATCAGGCGGACAAAAGCAACGGGTCTCAATTGGCGGGGTCTTAATTGACGAGTCACCCATCGTTCTATTTGATGAGCCTTTAGCCAACCTAGACCCTGCAAGTGGTTTAGCGACCATGGAATTGATTGCCAAATTAAACCAGGAAAAAGAATTAACCACGGTAGTCATCGAGAACCGTCTAGAAGAAGCCTTAATCGCCGACTTTGACCGTGTCCTTGTTATTGACAGTGGGCGGTTACTCGCTGGCGTATCCGTTGACGCATTGTTACGGTCTGACTTATTGGCGAAAATCGGTGTCCGCCAGCCCCTATACTTAGATGCCTTTAGTTATGCTGGTGTGAATGTTGGAGACATTCCTCATTTAGGGCGGTTTCAACCAAATATGGTCACTGCTGGTGTTCAAGACCGTCTATCTAAATGGTTGGCTGACAATGCAGTAACCACTCAAGTTAGGGCGGATAAGCCTATTTTAGTCATGGACCATGTCAACTTTTCTTATGACAGTACCCCTTTGATATCAGATTTAAATCTGACCATTAATGCTGGCGACATGGTTTCTATTGTCGGGACAAACGGTGCGGGTAAATCTACCCTAGCGAAACTGATTTGTGGCTTTGAGCGGCCAGATTCAGGACGGATATCCCTTTTCCAGGAGGAGTTAGACGGATTATCGATTAAGGAAATTGCGGATTCGGTCGGCTACGTGATGCAGAATCCCAATTTGATGATTTCAAAGAACATTCTATTCGATGAGGTGTCGTCTGGACTAGTCAACCGCGGCTTGTACGAGGATGATGCAGATGATTTAGCCGAAAAAGTGGCTGATGCCTTGCGAATTTGCGGCTTATATCCATACAGGAATTGGCCAATTTCGGCCTTGTCTTATGGGCAAAAACGACGGGCAACAATTGCGAGTATTTTAGTGTTAGATCCAAAAGTTTTAATTTTAGATGAACCGACGGCAGGACAAGATTATAAACATTATACTGATATGATGCAGTTTATCGAGGGGTTGAACCGGGACCAAGGGATTACCATTCTAATGATTACTCATGATATGCACTTGATTCAGGAATATACCAACAGGACGATTGTCTTCCACGACGGTCAGGTGGTGGGCGATATGCGTCCAGCTGCGGTCTTAACGGATAAAAATCTGATGACCCATGCCCATTTAGCCCCTACATCCTTGTATGATTTAGGGCAAGTGGTGACTGATATTGAAGCGATGGACTTTATCGACCGGTTCATCCAGTTCGAACGTCAGACTAAGCGTGTTGGACAAGCTAGTGTATGGGGTGGAGGTGAGAACGATGGCGAATAAACAAGGTCAGAGTTTTGGATATATCAAGAAGGATTCCCCCTTGCACAGCTTATCTGGTGCGACAAAATTAATTGCCTTCATCTTGCTGTCTGTCATCGCCATGACGTCTTATGACACCCGGTTTTTAGTTGGCTTAGCTGTTTTATCACTAGTTCTCTTCTATATTTCTAAGATTAAATGGGCTGAAGTGTCTACAGTGGTCTACTTCATTTTAATCTTCTCATTATTGAACTTAGTGACTGTTTATATTTTCTAACCTGAATATGGGATCAATTTATACCAGTCGCGAACTGTCATCTGGGAAGGGATTGGTCGCTATTCTCTCACTTGGGAGCAAGTCTTCTATGAATTCAACTTGATGATCAAGTATTTCTCGACGATTCCATTAGCCTTAATCTTCATGTTGACCACTAACCCAAGTGAATTCGCTTCTTCCTTAAACCGAATTGGCGTGTCCTACCAAATTTCATATGCAGTTTCGTTAGCCTTACGGTATATACCAGATATCCAGAACCAATTCTTCGCAGTAAGACAAAGCCAACAGGCACGAGGGATTGAGATGTCTAACAAGGCTGGCTTGACTGTAAGAGTGAAACGGTCGGCACAAGTGATTATGCCCCTCATTTTTTCTTCATTAGATCGGATTGAAGTAATCAGCCAAGCCATGGAGTTACGACGGTTTGGTAAAGGTAACAAACGGACTTGGTATCGGGCCCGTCCCTTTATGAAGGCAGATATCATCGCATTAATTGTGACAGGATTTTTAGTTGGACTTGGATTATGGTTGTTTGTAGTTAACCAAGGTCGGTTTTATAACCCCTTTCATTAAAATGAAAAACCAGGTAAGTTAGAAATTGTATCTAACTTACCTGGTTTTTTTGTATATCAAGATTCATCTTGTTAGCTTAAAGTTAAACCCTAGTCATTTACGCTCTGGTCTTCAATAGTGCCACGTTCAATTGGCGCCCACGAATGTAGTTTTGCATGATAAGTGAATGCCGAATATAGTCGTACCCACAATAAGTAAGGTCTGAAGAAGACGGCATCCAAAGTCGTCACAAAGAAAGCTTTCGCAACTTCTCCGGGATAACGTTTGTAATCTTGAATAAAGTATCGCCCAACAAAGAAGTCCATAGTCTGGAACAAATTGAATATGAAGTATAATCCCATTAATATCAGAATCATCGGGATATTGATCATCCCTAAGTAAAGACCTAAGATGATGATAAATAAACCAAGTAGTTCAATAAACGGCGCTAAAAGTTCATACATCAAAAAGTACGGGTAAGATAACAAGCCTAGTAAGCCATAATTTGGATTTAGAAGAATAGATTTATGGGCCCACATCGTTTGCATCAAACCACGATGCCAACGAGCACGTTGTTTCGCTAGGTCATCCATTGAGAAAGGCGCTTGCGTCCAACATACTGCATCTTCAGCAAAACGAATCTTATAAGGAATATCATTCTCGACATGGTGACGATGTAGTCGTAAAGCTAAGTCCATATCTTCCCCAACACTATTAGGGTCGTACCCATTGATATCAATTACTGCTTGTTTTTTGAATAAACCAAAACCACCAGATACATTTAAATTTGCATTAAAGGCATCACTAGATATACGCGACCCCATAAATGCCCGGCCGTATTCCAAGGTTTGCATTGCGGCTACCAAATTTTTTGGTAAAGGTGTTTCTACTGGATAAGCATCTTTAAAGACGATATCATTAGCAATACCCAACAGTCCCCCAACAGCTACTGTACGATCATTTTCGAAGAATAATTGAATGGCATTCTTTAGAGCATCAGCTTGTAAGACCTCATCTGCATCCATCGATACGAAATATGGATATTCACTCGCATTAATCCCCGCATTTACCGCATCAGCCTTATTACCGCCATTAACTTTTCGGATCAGTTTAATGGTTTTTCCACCTTTCGATATTTCATAAACTGATTCGATCGGTTGGGTAGGTACTTGTAGGTGAATGGGGACATCATTTTTCACCATATTAAATCGTTCAATTACCTTCTGAGCAGTATCATCAGTTGATCCATCGTCTACTACGATAATCTCATAAATTTTATAGTCTAAATGCAGTAAGTTATCGATTGTTGTTATTATCGTTTCACTTTCATTAAAAGCAGGTACGACAATGGATACTGGGTAATAATACTCATGGTCTAATTGGTTCATCAATAGTTTCGTTTGTCGTCGTTTATAAAGTTTCACCATAGCCATGATATTACCTATTAAGATATAAGTCATGTAAAAAATTAAGTAGCCTAAGAAAAATTTTTCTGAGATTTGAAATAACAGATCAATATTCATAACTTAATCCCCTTTTTTCATAATAATAGGTCAATTGATCAATCGCATATTGATCTTCACCTTCAAATACTGATGATAGTCGTTGTGGTTGATCTACTAATTTACTTAAAGCTTCAGCAGCGTTCCGACGTACATACCAATCTCTTGATGTAACATTCCTTATTAGTTGCTCGATCGTTTCTTGACCAGGATAGGCTATTAAAGTACTCGTTGCTACACCGGTACATGCTATATAATCCACATCATCATTATTAGCCCATGATAAGATATATGGATAAGCTTCTTCGGTCTCGATTTTTCCATAATATCTGAGTACAGCACATATATAATCAACATCTTCTGTTTCACCATCTAAGTATGGCAGCAAGAACTGTTGGAATTGTGCTGAACCCTTGATACGAGCAAAATCAATGACAGCCGTTTGATAATGCGATGACAACTGACTCCAATTCGTGTCTAGTAAGTGTAGTAACTCATCAAAGTCACCAGTAAAAGCTAATAGACTATCCGTGATTAATTTTGTATTTAAGGGTGTTAAATCTTCATGGCTCAACTGCTCAAGTCCTTCTACCACTGAATGAGGATTGCCTAAACTAGTTAAAGCCGCAAAAGCGTGATTCTTAGAATATATTGACGATTGTAGAGGGATCTTCAATAGTATTGATTCCAACTCAGTCGTATCCCTGCCCTCTTGCTTAAATGGTAACTTACTCGTTGCATAGGCATAATAAGCTTTATGGGTTGAAGATTCTTTTAAATAGTACTGGCCGACTCTTAGCCAATCTTTGTATGACTTATCAATGAAGTCTTTGATCAAATCATTATCTTTCTGGCTACTACTACTAAGTAATTCCTTAGCAATCTCCAAAAATACAATCATCTTCTTGGGAGATGTCACATCACGATAGAACGTCTCACTGTCATAATTTAAACCCTTCATCTCTGCGAACCACTTGCGCACCTCTTCTTTTTCGTTATCGCTTCTCTTAGCAGAGAAATTAGTATAGCGACGGTATAAGAATATCGAAAAATAAGTGAATATACTGATAATAACCAGTAGGATTAAGTAAAACAATAGAAAATTAAATTCCCAAATCAAAAAATTACCCCTCTTCTAAAGCTGTTAGCTCTAGCAAACTATTAAATTCATGTATACCTAAATGAATTTCTTGATTGCTGTAATGATTAGTTAAAGCCTCAAAGTTTTCAATCATCGCTACTAGCCCCTCGTCATGGTAGGTATTTTGTGCTGTCAAATCAGCAATACCAACTTGCTGTAATTCGTAAACCGTTTGAATGGACTTATCGTATTGCTTACTCACACTTACTTCTTTAGCAATATGATCAATTTCTTTACCGCGATAATAATTCATAATGGCTACCTCATCGGAAGCTTCTGAAATAATTGCTTCTAATTCTTCATTGAACCCTTTTGTGTCTAGGTAATATGGTAGGCAAACAATCAGTTCCATATTCGCTGCTTTTGTTAGACCGTAAACTTCTTTTAAATTATCTACTAAGGTTCCCCAAACAGCTTTGGGATCATCTTGATATTCTTCTAAAGTTTGAGGTTCAATATCTAAGACAAACCCTTGCACCGGATGGCCAGCTTCTTTATATTCAATGACCTCTTTAACATAGGTAATTAATTCATTCTTTTCTTCAACTAGTGCCCATTCGGCCTCCCCATTTAAGAAGTAAACTCGCTTATTAGCTTCATTCACTTGATTCACAAATTGATTTAATTGGCCAACAAACTGGTCATCAGACAAATGATTACTCGAAACGAATTGATAAATCGAATCGATGTCATGCGTACTCATTGCTTCTACTGTATGGTCAACATTTTCAACTTGTAGTTCATACCAAGAATAGACGGCCGCTTCGATATTTTTAGCTTTACTAAAATAATTGAATAATAGCATTGCGACAACAGTTCCTCCTATAGCTAATAACCCTCGCTTAAATTTATAATTATCCAATAGAATCACTGCTCCTATTTTTAAATATAATTCTCTATACAATACCATATCCATAACATATAATGAATACCCCAAATTGAAAAAAATACTGCCGAGTCGTCACCCGGTCGCCTTTCCAATTTGCAAATTTGATTTTTAAAGTTTAATTGTGTTAATTATGCTTCGATTGTAGTGATTGTACCCGCACCTACAGTACGTCCACCTTCACGGATAGAGAATTTAGTACCATCTTCGATCGCAACTGGGTGAATCAATTCAACGTCCATATCAACGTTGTCACCAGGCATAACCATAGCTACGTCTTCTGGTAAAGTGATAACACCAGTGATGTCAGTAGTACGGAAGTAGAATTGTGGACGGTAGTTAGTTAAGAATGGCGTATGACGTCCACCTTCTTCTTTAGATAAAACGTAAACTTGCGCTTTAAATTTAGTATGTGGAGTGATTGAACCAGGAGCAGCCAATACTTGACCACGTTGGATGTCTTCACGTTGAACACCACGTAATAATGCACCGATGTTGTCACCAGCTTGAGCGTAGTCTAAGTTTTTACGGAACATTTCAACACCAGTTACAACTGATTTACCGATTTGTTCAGCAATACCAACGATGTCAACTTCGTCACCTGTACGAATTTCACCACGTTCAACACGACCTGTAGCAACAGTACCACCCCCAATCCCCCAATAATCAGTAATCAAAAAACAACATTCTTCCGAGTTTATGCCCAACTTTCTCCCTATTCATATAGACAACAAATTCTATTTGAAAGGAAGGATACTATGGCAAAAGAACGACGCTCAAACAAATGGGCTTTCTTGATGTATGAAGAAAGCGTCCCTGATAATTATATGGAGATTTTTGAGGGATTACACGTACCATTTGTACTTATTCCATGGCATGACAAAGATATTCATTCTGAAACAGGAGAAATTAAAAAATCTCACAAGCATGGCGCCTTTTACTTTGATTCACTAAAAAGCTACTCACAAGTATCTGAACTTGTAAGTGATAAACTGAATGGTCCTGCTCACGTTGAAGTTGTGATGTCACCCAAAGGTATGTTTGATTATTTCACACACGCAGAAAATCCAGATAAAACACCTTATGATATTGAAGATATTGAAAGCGGGCTGGATTCGAACTCGATAAATTTCTGTTAGAACAAAACATCGACAACTTCATGAATGATGTCATTGATGTTATCGAAGAAAATAACTTTGTAGAATTTGAAGACCTTGTACGTTATGCACGAGATAACAATTATAATCTCCTAGGTCTCATTGTCGAACGAACCTATTTTTTTGGCAAAATACTTAGATTCTCGACGTTATAGTCAAAGTAAGAACAAAATTAAACCAACGGAGGAAAATACTGATGAATAAAGAACCTCTCTTACTAAATCGACAACAAGCCTCCGAGTATCTTGGTATTGATCCAAAATCATTTGACAAATATATCCGCTGTCATCGTGATTTCAAATGTTTCATGATTGGTAAGCAAGAACGATATCTAAAATCAGAGCTTCTCAAATTTCTTGAAGCTCACTGTGTAAATTAACTTGGTGGTTGATAAAACGAGATTCGTCATTTACTCTATAAGTAACTAGTCTATTTTATCAATCACTTTTAATAAGGAAGGCTGATAAAATGGCAACAATTACTAAACGAGGCAATTCATACCGAGCAACAGTTTCTCTTTACAAAAAAGGTAAATACAAAAGAGAAACAAAAACATTCAAAAGCAAAAAAGATGCAGAGCTTTGGACGCTGGAAATGGAACTTGAAAAAGGACGTGGTAAAAATATTGCTGAACGCGCTACTCTTTTCCCAGACTTTTATCGTAACTGGGTAGAAACTGTTAAAAAGAATGACGTTCGTGAAGCAACCTACACTAATTATATGCGGACGCTCACAATTGTTGATAGATTGTTTCAAGGAATTCAACTCAAACACCTTGACGATATTGTCATACAAAAAAGCTTGATAAATATGCTGAAACACATTCTAAAAAAACAACTCATGAACTTGTGTTAAAAATCCGTGGTTCTTTAAAGTACGCATATGCACGAGGTCAAGAACAACCAAAACGTAATATTGCTTTATCTATCACCGATTTTAAAAAGCTTAGACAATATTGCCTAAGCCACCAAGATAAAGAATTCAATATTTTAGTATTACTTGCTTTGGAAACAGGTGCTAGACGTGGCGAACTTTTAGGACTGACAAAAGACGACCTTTTTGAATATGGTATCAATATTAGGCGTTCAATTAGCCCTACTGATAATGATACGCAACTTAAAACAAAACACTCTAAACGTGATATTTCAATCAACAAAGACGTTTACACAGCTTTACAAAAGCTTGTCGAAACAAAGTCCACTTATTTATTTGATTGGAACGGATTCAATCAATCTGCACAACTTCAACGCCTGTTAAAAAAATTGAATATTCCAAAAACAACGTTCCATGGTTTGCGAGATACACATGCTTCATTTTTGTTCTCTAAAGAAATTAGCATTGACTACATCTCTCGGCGTTTAGGTCATAATTCGATACTAACAACCCAGAACTATTATCTTGAATTGATGCCAGAAAAAAAGCATCAGCAAGATGCCGATGCTTTACAACTGTTAAACGATTTATCATAATTAACACCAACTGACACCAAAAAGTGCCAGAAAACGTTGATACAATAATGAATTGATTAACGTTTTGAGAATTGTGGAGACTTACGAGCTTTTTTAAGACCTGGTTTCATACGTTCCTTCATACGAGAGTCACGTGTTAATAATCCAGCTGCTTTTAATGGAGCACGGAAGTCTGGGTCAACTGTTAATAGTGCGCGAGCGATTCCGTGACGAGCAGCTCCTGCTTGTCCTGAATAGCCACCACCGTGAACGTTGACTCTGATGTCATAGCTGTCTACTGTATCAGTAATTGCTAATGGTTGTTTAACTACTAAGTGTAGTAGGTCAAGATCAAGGTACTCAGCCATGTCTTTACCGTTAAATGTAATTTGACCAGAACCTGGAGTCAGGATAACGCGAGCTGTTGAGTTTTTACGACGACCAGTTCCGAAATATTGTACTTGTGCCAATGGATTTCCCTCCTTAAATCAAGTTTGTAATGTCTAGAGTTTCTGGTTGCTGTGCTTGGTTGTTGTGTTCAGGTCCAGCAAAAACGTGAAGTTTTTTAACTTGCTTACGTCCAAGTGGGTTATGCGGTAGCATACCTTTAATTGATAATTCAATCAATCGTTCAGGTTTTTGAGCACGCATTGTTCCTGCAGACACTTGTTTCAAGCCGCCTGGGAAACCAGAGTGACGTGAATAGATTTTGTCAGCTGCTTTGTTACCAGTTAATTTAACTTTCTCAGCGTTGATTACGATGACATGGTCACCTGTATCAACGTGTGGTGTGTAAGTTGGTTTATTTTTACCACGTAAAATAGTTGCCACGACTGTAGATAGACGTCCTAAAGGAATGTCTGTTGCGTCGATAACATACCATTTGCGTTCGATGTTTTGTTCATTCGCCATAAATGTTGTACGCACGATCTTAACCTCCAAGTTATTCGTTTCATGAATCAGTAATTTTTTATCTGCTTTTCATTTCCTCTAATTGTTCCGATTAAAAGTCCTGTAAAGTCATAGTTGTTTGTTCCAAAACAAGTTTCCGGGGCTTATCATGGTGGCAAACAATACCGTCTAATATCTTACCGTGAATGGGTTGTAATGTCAACACTTAATCGATTGTTTACACTCTTTTTTTACTTGACTGTAAAAAGATAAAGAGATCTCCCAGCTATTTGGAAGATCTCTTTTATTTATTTATCTAGCCAATATCATTCCTAAGCCTAATATAACTAGTGGAAAGCCCGCTGCGAAAGCTATGTCTCGCCTCTTTATCTTAAGCTGTCTATGCATGGTTCTCTCTTCACTAAAGCCTTTTGCTTCCATAGATAAAGACAACCGTTCTGACCATCTAACCATTCTTACCATCATCGTGAATAACGGTTTTGTGTCAAATCCTTTGACAGGCAAGTTTCTCACTTGTATTGCTAGCTTGGAGTGCTCATATTCTGTCTGAATAAGTGACGTCAAATTAAAAGCGGTCAATATAGCATATCCTACTTTCATAGGCATTTTCGCTTGCTGTATAAAGCTGACAATTAGATCATAAGAATCAGTTGTTAAGCTGTAGCTAATGCCGATCATGCCAAATGCCAAGATACGTGTCCCTAAATTTAAACCGTTAATCAATTCTGCTCGGCCCCCTGCTACTATCGTCTCATTCGTTAAACTAAAGAGGGCTTGTTCTGAACTAAATAGCCACCCTGTCATGAAATAGCTGACTGAAATAAATGCGATTGGAATCAACACTCTCACCATAGTTGACAACTTGGCCCGCTTTGATGTCATTAAAAAGAGTAGACATACTAGCGAAAGCAAGACATTTAACTGCCAGTGAAAGGTAAAGCCTAGGGCAATTGATCCAATCAGCATACCGACTGTTTTAGCTGTTGGGTTAATAGAATCGATCATCTTAATTTCCTAACTTTCTTATTGTCAATTTTGTATATCTCTTGGGCATATGCGTCAACTAATTCACGGTCATGACTCGTGAACAGACACGTGATACCTGCATCGCATAGCGCTCTTAAGTTAGCCATTATCTTTTGAGCATTTTGAGCATCTTGCCCATAGGTGGGTTCATCTACCAGTAACACAGTTTGATGACCAACTGTCATACATAAGACCGCTAAGCGCCTTTGCTGTCCCTGGCTCAATAACCAAGGCGATTTGTTAATCTGATCATCGAAGTCCAGACGGGACAGTAACTCTTTTGCCCTTTCTTCTTCTTGGCCTTCTTCTGTTTTATTCCACGCCTTTAAACTTAAGGTGATTTCATCCAGCACCTTTGTTTCAACAAATTGCAGAGAAGGATCTTGAAAAACTATACCCACTTTTGAATACAACTCCGCATCTTTCAACTCTTGACTGTCCTGACCTTTTAGTCGAATGGCTCCACTAAAAGGGGACACGTTTAAGATGGATTTAAACAAGGAAGTTTTCCCACTGCCACTTGGTCCAACCAGTGCAGCCAACGTCCCTTCTTTTAAAGAAAAGGATGCGTCATCAATGACTGAGGTCTTCACTTCTTCTTTTTTGAAAAGGGACTTTCTCACTACCTTTGAATGGTAGACAGATACCTTATCCAATTCTAATACTATTTTGCTCGAAGCAATTGGCTTGCCATATGTAGGAGACGTTGCCTCTACAAGGATCCCTTCTTCAATCAATTTAGCTTTGACATCAGCTTTTGAATTCAATGTGGACAAATCAATGAGCTGTTGCTGACTATCGATTAAAAGCCAACGGTCGACCCATTCCCATCGTTTGACTTGATGGTCAATGACGATAATGCTTTTGCCTTTTTTAAGCAACTCTTTCATATACTTAATATAATCCAGAGCCGTCTCTTCATCCACATTTGCAAAAGGCTCATCCATGACATAAAGCGGAGCATCCACTAAATCGGCACAAATAAATGCAGCGCGCTGTAACTCTCCTCCAGAACAGTCATCAAAGGAACGGTCCAACAAATAGGATAAGTTAAACTGTTTTGCTTTTTCTTCCACTATGTGGTCCATCTCTTTAGGATCGACCTGGTTATTTTCTAAGCAGAAAATCATTTCTTCCCTTAGTGTCCTCATACTAAAAGACAAGCGGGCATGTTGAAAAATGGATCTAACGTAATTGGACTGCTCCACCACAGAGTAATCCTGGTGATCTCGTCCATTGACGTTTATATAATCGACCTGTCTTTTTCCAGCATATTCCGGGTAATACCCATTAATCAAATTAGCCAGTGTACTTTTACCACTCCCACTGCGTCCGCATAATAAGACGATTTCTCCAGGTGAAACTGAAAAGCTTAACTCTTGAAATATCATTTTCTCGTCAAGTGTGAATGATAAATTCGACACTTCCAAGGTTTTATCGGTCATGCACTTCCCTCGTCTGCATTGAATTTAATATGCCAGCTTCATCCAGCTTGTCGCATATTAGTTTTGAAAGGTAGCCTGTAAAGAATAATGAGCTCAACAACCGGGTCACAAAGATAGCCAACACAATGCGCCAGTCCATTGCCAAGTAATTATTTCTAAAGCCCGTCCATATAAAGGTTAACACAGTCGCGGTCACTGCGGAAGTCATCGTTACTTTATAAGTGTATTTTTTGTATCCGGTAAAGGCAAAAGCGACTTCCACACCCAGGCCTTGGATGAAGGCGCTAATCAGGATAATGACACCAAACATATTCCCTAATAATACTTCTATTAAAGCCGCAATCATTTCTGTCACAATGCCGACTACTGGCTTACGAATTAAGTAGGTCGTAATAATAGCCGCCATGAACCAAATGCCGTAAAAGGGCTCATACCCCAAGACTCCCAAGCCAAAGGGTGTCAGGACAGTTGTTAAAGCAGTGCCAGCATAAACGGCTAATAGGTAAAAGACACCAAACACGACAGATATCAAAGCCATCAATAAATAGTCACGTAAAGTTAATTCCTTTTTATTCATTTGATCTCACCCTCCGGAACGTTGCAGTGTAAAGTGAACTGGATGATATAATGACTGACTGTTTTGCCCACAGTGTGAGACACGTATTCTAAGTAGTCGAATAAATCCTGAACATTTCCGCCTAAGTTGGTTCCGTAATGACCAGAACCTGTAACGACACCACGGTCTATCCCTTCATTAACCACTTCCGCAATCGTTGCCATATAATTGTCTGAGCCCATAGGGTAAAGGGCGTATTTACCAATCACAGGAAAATCAATCGCTTGGGTATCTTTTTGATTGATGCGTGGGTTTTCAAATTCTAACGTGTAATCACTGTCGCGGTCACCCGGGCACCCTTTTGAGATGGTCGCTTCAAGTGTCATGTGTGTCCCTTTTTCGTACGCAAGCAGGTAAGCAGCTTTCAATGCGTCAAACACCGCTTCCTCTCTTCCTCTGTATACAGTCGAAATGTGATCGGTCTCAGCCCATACTTTAGACAAATCGACTTGCTTAATTGCATTTAGGATAATCCTTTCAAAATCATCACTCATGGGTGACAAATTGAAACGGGCACCTGTTATTTCTTTTGTCGTTCCAGGCTTCCCAGCCGCACAACTTCCGTAATCCACATACTTCTTTTCCATTAAAAAAACTCCTCCTTACGAAAAAAATCCATAGGAAAGAGCCCTTCATTCTAGATACTCCCTACGCAGTCATTACACTGATCAGGTTACTGGTCTGACAATTGTCACTCTCAGCCATCTATAAAAGGCTCCCAGGATCTTCCGTATTTAATTGTGTGTCCTTTATGAGTGTAGCAGTTTATAATGGCGTTTACAATTGTTTTATATAAGTTGGCTAAAATACAAAAGAAAATAGTTACTTTCGCCTCTATTTGGGTAATACATATAATAGGGAGGTTTTTTAATGAAGATAATGAAGGAAAGAACGATGCCGCATCTCCTTCGTGTGATGCAACAGTTGAATAAACGTCAAGCATTAACCAATGAGGACCGTCAGTACATGGTTAATTTGGAGAAAGGATACCAGGGTGAATGTTACTTCGATAACGTGCTGAAAGAAGTGGTAAAGGGTGATGTAGTGGTTTTAAACGATTTGTTATTGTCAGTGAATCGTACTCACACCCAAATTGACTCGCTAATCATTACTGGTTCTACCATTTATTTGTATGAAATTAAAAACTATGATGGAGAATTCGTGAACAAATCAGACCACTTGCTAACAAAAACGGGGCACGAAATTAGCAACCCTTTAATTCAGTTGAGTCGGTCGACTACTCTGTTTAAGCAGCATTTAAGGAATAGTGGACCTTCTTTTCCAGTTGAAGCTTTCGTTGTCTACGTGCATCCTTCTTTTGTCTTACACGAGTCAACTTTGGGAAGTAAGCTTCTCATGCCATCTCAGGTTCGATCACACTTAGCTGAGTTGAATCGGAGGTCTTCACATTTGAAAAAGAAACATAATGATTTAGCCAGCAAATTAGTTCTTGCTCACGTTGAAGACAATCCGTTCAAACAAACAGTCACTCCTTACACAGTCGAGTCGGTGAAGCGTGGCTTAACGTGCCTGTCGTGTGGTTCTTTTGACTTAATACTGACTAGGCGCTCTTCTTTTTGTTCGACTTGTCAGTACAAATCATTACTGCCAGATAGTATCGATGCTCACATTAAAGAATTCAAGCTTCTATTTCCGGATGATAGAGTGACACGCCATACTATAGTCGAATGGTGCGGAGGTAAAGTATCTGATCGGGTTGTTTGGACAGTGTTGAAGACACGGTACAATCCAAAAGGTTCAAAAAGGACGAGATATTACATTTAATTGTCGGTTCAGATATAAGCTGTGTAGTGAACCCGCAATTATTCTCCTTTAATTGTCGGTTCAGCATTGAGTTCCTTGATGAATCGGCAGTTATTCGTATCTTATTGTCGGTTCAACGGTATAGTATTTAGTGAATCGACAATTATTCTTCCTATTCAAAATTTCAAACACAAAAAACACCCTTCGATAACAGAAAATCGAGTGATTTCTCTGCTGCCGAGTGTGTTTGTTTTAAAACGAGTTAAAACTTATAGTGAATAGAATCTGAGTAATCTTTGATCAATTGCTGATTGATTTCGTCGCCACCATCTAAGTTGGCACTGTAGAAGATAGGTGGCTTCTCCATACCGTTTGCTTTCAATTTTTTCACCGTCTCAACAAGGATGGTGTTGACTATGGTTGCTCCGATCACTGTTGATGATGGGCCGACTCGTTGATCTAACCCGTCAATCTCACACATACCGTCGCCTTTATCCCCATGATTATCGATAACGATATCGCAGTATTCGAACATGTTTTTTCCTGACGGGTGTCTCGACTCTACTGTTCGTGAATAAGCTAAATTAGTTATGCCAATAGTGGTGACACCTATCTTTTGGGCTTCCATAGCCAGTTCAATCGTTACAGGGTTTCGACCCGAGACGGAATGCACGAGTAAACAGTCTCCTTTTTTGAAAGGTGTTCTTTTGGCTAAAGTTGTTCCGTATCACACTAGTCGTTCCATTTGACTGGTATGCGTAATGGGTTCGACGTCCAGCATCAAGCCTTCGCCGAATATGGGGTTAATGGTCATCAAGCCACCCGCACGGTAATACAGTTCTTGCGTCAACAATCCTGCATGACCGGCTCCGAATACAAAGATGGACTGTTTCGTTTCTACAGCAGCAGTGAATACATCCACTGCTGCGTCTATAGCCCTACGTTCTTCTTTTTCAACTTGATCCAATAACTTTCTGATACCATTAATATAATCAAACATGTATGGATACACCTTCTACTATCTTATTTTAGAACGATCTAATCATCCACAAACTTTCCCTTGTCAGGCATGGCGACGTCTTCCCAGTTGTTCAAGACATGAAGCAGACCTTCTTTAAGTGGCTCACCGCTCATCGGTTCACCGTGGCCAGTTATACCGTAATAAGGATCCAAGTCGACAATTTTTCTAAAGGATTCTTTTGCCGTGTCCCAATCAGGTGTCAAGTAGCGCGGGGGTCCACTGACTTCTGCTTTTTGAGTCAGAACGGCATAGAGGCTTTCTTGTTTTGTTGTGACAAAGGCATCCGCAGCAATAATCAGTCGATCCGATTCTCTAAATAAAGCAATTTGCCCTTCAGTATGACCTGGAACAGGCAACCATCTAAATTCTGGTAAAAAAGGAACCGTTCCGTCTAGTGGCAAAGTTGATACCTTGTCCTCCAGATCAATAGGGTCAGTTGGGAAGGCTTTGGATACTTTTACGACCATTCCTCCGTTTGCTTTGTAATCGGGTTCTGGGTAAGCTTTTTGACCGGTCACGTAAGGTAATTCTTTTTTATGAATATAAACAGGTACTTGCCACTCTTCAACCAGTTCAATAATGGAACCGACATGATCAAAATGACCATGCGTTAAAATAATGGCACTCGGCTTGGCATCCGGGCCGAATCGTTCCTCGGCGGCTTCTATTATTTTATCTCCTCGTTTGGGCATCCCTGCATCGACAAGGATAAACTCATCATTTCCAGGCATACCGATAAAAATCACATTGACTATTTGGTCGGTAAACACGTAAACGTCTGGTACCACTTCTGTTCCTTTTCCCGATGCCTTACTGTAAACAGGTAGTTTTTTATAATCGTCTCCGTATCTCATTTAACAGCACTCTCCTTTTGAAATGTAACTGTTCTCACGTATCGATTATAGTGTACTAGATGCTTTCTTTTATTACCAGAAGTTCGCTTTAGTCGTCTCGGTATTCTCCATAGAGTCTATAGTCCTTAAAGTAAGCAGCTGACTGATCGACTGCTTCTTTTACTGAATACAATTTAACCTTAGCGTTCCCTATTTTATGAATGGTGACGGCCCCCTCTTTCTCGAGCAAAAAGCCTATGTCATTAAACTGACTTTCATCCAACTCGATATCTCGAATCGTTTTCCAGACCCGTTGACCGTTTTCCATCACTGCAGCGCCGTCTTTTTTATGTGGCAACCGCGGTGCTCTATATTCTCCCAAATGCATAGCAGTAGACGAGCTGTAATCCGTTCCTATAGCCAACACTTTCGCATCCAATTCATACAATTTTGCCAAAGGTGACTCTTCTCCCAGGCCAAAATCAATCGCATGGTGACTAGTGATGTACTCAGCGTCTTTCCCCCATGCAGTAAAAGAGACTTGAGGATGATTACTTCTCATAACGTTTGGGTATGTTCTAAATAAATCCGCTGTCGCTCCCATATGAGGACATGGCGTTCTCTTCGGATCAAAAGCAGGCATGGTTTCTCTAATTGTCTTCCACCAGCTTTCAGGTACAGCGGGGTATTCCCATTCTGATGGGTCGCTCCAGTCACTCGTTTGAGCAGGCATAACGATCGTTCCGAGTTCACCATCGACTGTTTGCATCAATGCTTCAATCATCGCCATCGGGCCTCCATTTATCCACCCAATGGATGACAATGACGTATGAACGAGTAGAGTCTCATCCGGCTTGATTCCCATCTCTTTAAATGCTTCTGTTAATGATTCAACCGTATGCGGTCGAGCCGTTTGTTGAATAAATTTATAATTCATCTATTTAACGCTCCACTTCTTCACTCTACTGATAAACCAGATGGATAACTTCTGCTTGTCTTCTTTGGAGTGATTGCTTATTCACTTATATCCATATCCCTGACCACAAGCCTTTTCAAACGCTTGCAGCTACTGGTTAAGATTATAGCATAGTTCACTCTTGGCAAACAGATGGAAGAAATGGTACATCTCTTATTTACTTATTTGTATTTTTAGGGTTATACTATATGAGGGATTCTGAGCCATGTGATTATCGGTTTCGAATACATCCTCCAAAATCAATCTAACTTTAGGAGAGATTATTGTGGAAAGAGCAGTGGGTACAGTAGTAAGAGGCCTGAGAGGTCCTATTGTCAACGAAGGCGATCAATTAGTTGATATTATCGTGGATGTCGTATTGAATGCAGCCGAGTCAGAAGGGTATGATATCCAGGAAAAGGATATTATTGCTATTACTGAATCAGTGGTCGCGCGTGCACAAGGAAATTACGCCACACTAGATCATATTGCTACAGACATAAAAGACAAGTTTAAAGGTGAGACAGTCGGCGTTATTTTTCCTATTTTGAGTCGAAATCGTTTTTCTAATTTATTAAGAGGGATTGCAAGAGGAACAAGCAAAGTTGTATTAATGCTGAGCTATCCTTCAGATGAAGTGGGTAACCACTTAGTATCCATTGATGAACTGGATGAGAAGGGGATTAATCCATGGTCTGATGTCTTAACGGAAGACACATTCCGTGAGCATTTTGGTTATAAGGTGCATCCATTTACTGGGGTCGATTATATTGAGTATTACAAAGAGTTAGTTCAGAGTGAAGGTGCCGATGTTGAAGTCATTTTTTCAAATCAGGCAACATCCATTTTGTCCCACACAGAACATGTCTTGGCTTGTGACATTCATAGCCGGTTCCGCACCAAACGCTTATTAACCAAAGCTGGCGCAAAAACAGTATTAGGCTTGGATGATATTCTTTCTGAATCGATTGACGGCAGTGGCTTCAACGCAAGCTATGGTCTTCTTGGTTCAAACAAAGCAACAGAAGAAACAGTTAAATTGTTCCCAGACGGCGCTCAACCCATCGTTGATGGTATTCAAGAAAAAGTGAAAGCTGCAACAGGGAAAACGATCGAAGTCATGATTTACGGAGACGGGGCATTTAAAGACCCTGTGGGACAAATTTGGGAGCTTGCTGACCCTGTCGTATCACCCGCTTATACTAAGGGACTAGAAGGCACACCAAACGAAATTAAACTAAAATACTTGGCAGATAATAACTTCTCACATTTACGTGGGGATGAATTGAAAGCAGCCATTTCAGAGCACATTATGAATAAAGAAGATGATTTAGTAGGACAAATGGAATCACAAGGTACGACACCAAGACGCTTAACTGATTTAATCGGATCATTAGCCGACTTAACTTCAGGTAGTGGCGATAAAGGGACCCCATTTGTTTACATCCAAGGTTACTTCGATAACTTTACGAGTTAAATCTATTGATACAAAAGGACCTCACTTCCATATAGGGTGAGGTCCTTTTTTCTGCTCATTTAATCAATCGGCCTTCTAAGGTCAAGTTATACGTTAGATCCGCTTCTACAGAATGAGACATCACTAACTCACCATTAACTCGGTCTGTTCGCTCATAATGCAACACTGCTTCTTCTTCAGAAGTCCCACCTCTTTGTTTCCTCTTTACTAACCGATCTCTCACTGTCTCAACAGGCGCTTTTATCATAACAGATAGATCACACAGCTGATGCAGATCGTTCCATCCCTCTTTATCTAGTAATAAATAATTGCCTTCTACTAAAACAATATCGGCATCCACTTTTTGAGTGTCAGGCGAGACGTCATGTAGCATCCGGTCATATATAGGCCACTCTATCGTCTTTTGTGTTTTCAAAGCCTTAATATGACTGTGTAGACTTTGTAAATCAAAGGATTCAGGTATGCCTTTTAGTTTTCTTAGAAGTACCTTTTCCCCATTTCTTTCAATGTCATGTTGGTCCAGATACTCATTTCTATGATGAAAGCCATCCATTGAGATAGCTTGGAACGTATACGGGTAGTCATTGTCCTTGTAAAGGTCTTCCAGAAAAAGAGATAGAGTCGTCTTACCTGCTCCGGGTGGGGCAGCTAAAAAAACAATCACTCGATTCTCTGTCTGACTTTTCAACTCAGTCAGCTGATTTAAAAGAGGCATGAATAAGTCAGTCACTTCTTCTTCAGTATAGCTTGCCTCTACTTGGTGCCCCGTCACCATATAAGTTTTTTTAATCATCTCTTACCCCTCCTTTAACATAGCCAGGAATGTCTTTAACAGTGTAATAAACAGTCTCCATACATAATCCTGTAGGTGAGAGTGTCGGGCCAGCCGCTTCTCTGTCTACTGCCTTTATAATATGTGGGATGTCTTCAGCCGGTCTTCTTCCATCTGCCACTTGAAGTAGCGTCCCCATCAAAATACGAATCATATTATACAAAAAGCCATTCCCCACAAAAGTAAAGACCCACTCATTGGTCTTCTCATTTAATTCGACTGATGTCTGATAAATCGTTCTAACTTTATCTTCTTTGTCAGAATGAGTGGAAGCAAAACTTGTAAAGTCATGCGTACCCACTAAGTGAGCGAGTGCTCTTTCTACTGTCTCTTTTGTCATCGGGTAACGGTGATGATACGAGTAATGCCTTAAAAAGGGATCACGGACCCGGTTATTATCAATACGGTAAGTGTATTTCTTCGCTTTTGCCAAATAACGAGCATGGAAGGTGTCATCCACCTCTTCAACATGGTTAATGGCTATTTCTTCTGTCAGCATCGTATGAAGACCAATCATCATACCTTGAGGATCAATATAAAAGGGGAAGTCAAAATGAATGACTTGACCTTTTGCATGAACACCGGCATCTGTTCGTCCAGCTCCATGAATACGAATCGGTTTGCCCTTTGCTATTTTCGTTAGTGCTTTCTCTACTTCACCTTGAACCGTTCGAACATTCGGTTGAACTTGAAAGCCTGCAAAATTCGTTCCATCATAAGCGATGATTGCTTTATATCGTCTAGTCATCATATTTTTCAGTCCTTTATTCAGTCTCCTGAGAGCCATCTCAGCTATGCTTCAATGTATGTATCATAACTTATCACCTTCTAAATATAACAAAAAAAACACGACTAATCATCACTTCATGCTAGATAGCTGCGAATGTAATGATTAGTTGTGTTTTTATTTACTTACGTTCTTAAACTGATTAATAAAATAGATAGAACGACGAAAGCAATCATCACAACAGTGTCATTCTGTTGCCAGTTAAGCTGACGGTACTTGGTACGCCCTTCGCCACCTTTGTAGCCGCGTGCTTCCATGGCGGTAGCCAATTCTTCTGCGCGGTTAAAGGAGCTAACGAACAAAGGTATCAATAAGGGCACAATGGATTTCATCTGTTGGTAAATGTTTCCTTCACCAAAATCAATCCCACGTGCTCGTTGCGCATTCATTATTTTCTCCGTTTCATCCATTAATGTCGGGACAAAACGCAAGGCAATTGACAGCATTAATGCAATTTCATGAACAGGTACTTTGATCGCATTCAAAGGTCTTAGCAAATACTCAATCGCATCGGTTAATGACAACGGCATCGTAGTCAAAGTCAAAATCGTCGACATGAAAATAATTAAAACGAAACGCATAAAGATAAAGACACCATTTAACATGCCTTCTTGAGAAATAACAATGGGACCCATTCTAAACCAAATGGTCTGTCCACTTGTAAAGAGTACTTGTAAGATGACCGTGAAGAGAATGAGCCAGATGAGTGGCTTAATCCCGTTTATAAAAAAGCGCGAGTTGATTCCTGATAGTTTAACAGCCGTTAACACAAACACAGTCAGCGCCACATACGTCAACCAGTTATTGGCCAAAAAGATGATGATAATAAACCAAATGGCTCCCATCAATTTTGCGCGTGGATCTAACCGGTGTATAAAGGATTGACCAGGTATATATCGTCCAAAAATAAGTTTTTCCATCATCGGTCATCACCCACTTTATTGCCAAGCTTTTCTACCATTTGAGCTGCTAACTCATCCGTCGTTAAAGGGAGCGGATCGAAGGTCCATTGAAGTTTTTCTTCGAGTTCGTGAGCAAAGCGAACCGTTGACGGTACGCCTAACTGCATACTAGATAACCAACCGGCTTCTTTAAAGAGTTCTCTAGGATTCCCTTCGCGTCTGACCGTTCCTTGTTCCAGAACTATCATGTGATCTGCATATTCTGCTACGTCATCCATCTGGTGCGTAACCAGTACAATTGTTAGCCCTTGTTCTTTGTACAGCCTATAGAACATATCCATAATATCTTTTCTTCCTTGAGGATCCAACCCGGCTGTCGGCTCGTCTAAAACCAAGACTTCAGGA
This sequence comes from Alkalibacterium sp. MB6, assembly GCF_009935905.1. Classification (GTDB taxonomy): domain Bacteria; phylum Bacillota; class Bacilli; order Lactobacillales; family Carnobacteriaceae_A; genus Alkalibacterium. The sequence goes on from NZ_PREX01000003.1 coordinate 73,516, forward strand.
TTCATAGCTAACACGCCGGCAATCGCTACACGACGCATTTGTCCCCCTGATAAATCAAAAGGTGAGCGCTCTAAAAAGCTTTCATCTAATCCCACTAAAGGCAGTAACTCTTTGGCTCGTTCAATCGCTTCCTCTTCAGACAAACCAAAGTTTTTTGGACCAAAGGCAATATCCTTACCAACGGTCTCTTCAAACAATTGGGCTTCAGGGAATTGAAAGACAATACCAACTCGTTTACGTAAGGTCTTTAATCCTTTATTTTCAGAATAGTTTGTAATGACCCGGTCACCAATGGTCACTTGGCCAGTGGTCGGTTTTTTTAAAGCATTCAAATGTTGAAGAACAGTCGATTTTCCACTGCCAGTGTGCCCGACTAGCGCAGTAAAAGACCCGCCTTTGATGGACAAGTTAATATCGTGTAAGGCTCTACTTTGAAAAGGAGTCCCTTGTTGGTAAGTGTACCCTACTTCTTCGAAACGTATGTCCATAACCAGTCCACCATCCCTTCTTCTGTAAGGTATTCAGCGGGCACATTCATGCCTTGTTTTTGAAGCGATGCTTTTAATCGTTCAGGGAATGGCAAATCAAGTCCCATTTCAATCAGCTTTTCACCGTAGGAAAAAATACGCTCCGGTGTCCCTTCTTGAATCATCTGACCATCTCGCATAACTAATACACGATTGGCCTCAGCAGCTTCATCTATATCGTGAGTAATAGATAGAACCGATAAGTTCTCCTGCTCTTTCACTTCTTTTACTGTCCGCAGCACTTCTGCTCTCCCTTTAGGGTCGAGCATACTCGTCGCTTCGTCTAAAATCATAATGCGTGGTCTTAAAGCTACAATACCGGCAATAGCGACACGTTGTTTCTGTCCACCCGAGAGTCTTGCCGGTTCTCTATCAGCAAATTCCAACATATTTACTTTATCTAATGCTTCTCTGACACGTTCAATCATATCTTCTCGAGGTACACCTATGTTTTCCAGTCCAAAAGCGACATCATCCTGAACAGTTGACCCAACAAACTGGTTATCCGGATTCTGGAAAACCATACCGACCATTTCCCGAATAGACCAGACGTTTTTCTCATTCAATGGCATGCCACCAACAGTCACTGTTCCACTGTCTGGTTCAATTAGCCCATTAATGGTTTTGGCAAGAGTCGACTTACCTGAACCATTTGGACCAATAATAGCGACCCACTCTCCTTGATTTATTGAAAAAGAAACACCCTTTAAAGCTGGACGTTGATCTTCATCGGTATACTGATACGTTATATTTTTGACGTTAATAATTTCTGACATAATCGTTACCTCGACTTCTCAATCTCAGAGTACAGGATTGGTCTTATTTTTAAGGTGTCTTGACACATAGTCAACATTACAAGATTACCAAAAACTTCCAATAATAACAATAGAAATTTCTCTTAGGTATACCTTATGACGATGAAGAATATGACTTGACGTGACAGGTTGTATTGCTTGGTTAAATCACTATGTATACAAAGAATACTTGACCGTAATAAAAAAACACTTAATGATATATGGCTTCTCCCGAGGTTTTCCCCGGGAGAAACTGAGCTAGACACTTGAGAACACTGTCTCATCATCATAACGCTCATCATACATCCAAAAAGTGATTTTGGTTGGTTATTAAAAGTTCACTCAATTATTTAGCGTCTTCGCTACTTGTATTTGCTTTTTCAACAAATTCCAAGATAGCCATTGGAGCTCCATCACCACGACGAGGTTCTGTTTTCAAGACACGAGTGTATCCACCGTTTCTCTCAGCAAAACGAGGTCCAAGGTCGTCGAATAACTTTTGTAGAACTGATTGTACTACGATTTCGTCTTCAGTTTCAGCTACTGTTGCTAGTTCATTACGAACAAATTGAGCAGCTTGACGACGTGCATGCAAGTCTCCACGTTTTCCTAAAGTAACCATTTTATCTGCAATAGAAGATACTTCTTTTGCACGAGTTACAGTAGTCGTAATACGTTCATTGATAATCAAATCTGATGTCAAATCACGTAGTAGTGCTTTACGTTGGGAACTGTTACGTCCTAATTTACGATAAGCCATTGCTCGAAATCCTCCCTTAACTACAAGATTGCATAACTGCTCATTTTAAAAAGCCAGTTAGTCATTCACGATTGCAGATGTATTAGCAATCGGTTCTTTACTCTTCTTCACGTAGACCTAAGTCTAGTTCATTAAGCTTTAATTTAACTTCTTCCAGTGATTTACGGCCCAAGTTACGAACTTTCATCATTTCTGGTTCAGTTTTATTAGTCAATTCTTGAACAGTGTTAATTCCGGCACGTTTCAAACAGTTGTAAGAACGAACAGATAGATCAAGCTCTTCGATAGTCATCTCAAGCATTTTTTCCATTTGTGTCTCTTCTTTTTCAACCATAATTTCCGCATCACGGGCTTGTTCTGTCAAGTTGACAAAAATGTTCAGGTGTTCAGTCATGATTTTCGCTGCTAAGCTCACACCATCTTCAGGAGCAATCGAGCCGTCAGTCCATACGTCAAGCGTTAACTTGTCGAACTGGTCTCTTTCTCCTACACGAGTATTTTCGACGTGGTAATTCACACGGCTGATTGGGGTATAAATCGAATCAACCGGTAATACACCAATCGGCATATCATCGTGTTTGTTGTGTTCAGCGCGTACATAACCTCTGCCTTTTTGTGCTTCCATGCGGGCATGTAAATGTCCACCTTCAGACACTGTACAAATATATAAATCAGGGTTCATTAATTCAACATCGCTGTCATAAATAATATCAGCAGCTGTTACAGTTGCTGGTCCCTCGATATCCAATTCAATGGTTTTTGTTTCATCAGAATACAATTTAAGTGCGAGTTTCTTTAAGTTTAAAATGATGGCAGTCACGTCTTCTACAACTCCATCGATCGCAGTGAATTCATGTAAAACGCCATCGATTTGTATATTTGTGACGGCAGCACCCGGCAAAGATGATAATAAGATTCGACGTAGGGAGTTACCCAATGTAGTTCCGTATCCACGCTCAAGCGGTTCAACGACAAACTTGCCGAATTTCCCATCTTCACTGATCTCAACTGTTTCTATAACCGGCTTCTCAATTTCGATCATCTAGTCCGTTTACCCCTTTCAAAACGTTTAGTCCACGCTATCCTAAAACGACATCTAAAATTATACGCGACGACGTTTTGGAGGACGGCATCCGTTGTGTGGTACCGGTGTTACGTCACGAATTGCAGTTACTTCAAGCCCTGTAGCTTGCAAAGAACGAATTGCAGCTTCACGACCAGAACCAGGACCTTTTACAGTCACTTCAACCGATCTCATACCATTTTCCATACTTACTTTCGCAGCAGCTTCAGCAGCCATTTGAGCGGCAAAAGGAGTAGATTTACGAGAACCTCTGAATCCTAATGCACCAGCAGATGACCATGAAATTGCATTACCATTTACATCTGTGATCATAACGATTGTATTGTTAAATGTTGAGCGGATGTGTGCTACTCCTTGTTCAACATTTTTCTTCACTCTACGTTTACGATTACGAGCGGGTTTTTGTTTAGCCATTCTTGATTTACCCTCCTAACTAACGGTGATTATTTTTTACGACCTGCGATTGCAACAGCTCTACCTTTACGAGTACGAGCGTTGTTTTTAGTGTTTTGTCCACGTACTGGCAATCCACGACGGTGACGAATGCCACGGTATGAACCAATTTCGATTAAACGTTTAACGTTTTGGTTGACTTCACGACGAAGATCTCCCTCAACTTTAAGTTTATCTACTTCAGCACGAATTGAGTCTAATTGATCATTTGTTAATTCACGTACACGGGTTTCTTCTGGAACACCGGCAGCAGCTAAAATCTGTTGAGCTGTCGTTTTACCAATTCCGTAAATATACGTTAGTGATATAACCACATGTTTATCACGTGGAACATCTACTCCTGCTATACGAGCCATGTATGAGCACCTCCTATTAAATTATCCTTGACGTTGTTTATGTTTAGGATTTTCGCAAATAACCATAACACGGCCGTTACGACGAATCACTTTACATTTGTCACATATTTTTTTGACTGATGGTCTTACTTTCATGAACTTTCCCTCCTTGAAGTCTTCGGAGTCCTAAGTTTATTTGAATCGATACGTAATGCGTCCACGAGTTAAATCATATGGAGACATTTCAACCGTAACCTTATCCCCAGGCAGAATCCGGATGTAATTCATACGAATTTTGCCAGAAACGTGAGCTAGAATTTCGTGCCCATTTTCTAATTCAACTTTGAACATTGCATTAGGTAAAGTTTCTAGGACAGTTCCTTCGATCTCTATAACATCATCTTTTGCCACGCCTGGTTTCCTCCTTTGATATTTCACTTCTGTACGCATAACGATAAGTGAGATTAGTTAGTCTCACTTTTCAGGGTTATATTATTAGAACATCATTTTTGACGCTCGTAATATTATACCACGCGTACACAATCATTGCAAGGATTCTTAAAAAACATCGGACTTCTTATTTTAGTATGTCCTTAATGTCCTCAAATACTTCTTTTGGATGTCTCTCTCCGTCTATTTCACGTACAAGTCCTTGCTCCCCGTAGTACTTAGCAAGTACTTCCGTTTGCTCTTCGTTGACGTTAATTCTGTTTTCAACTGTTTCTGGTTTGTCGTCTTCTCTTTGATAGAAGTCGTGCGCCCCACACTTATCACAAGTCCCTTCCACTTTTGGTGGATTGGTTACTTTGTGATAGGTTGCTCCACAGTTTGAACACATGAATCGTCCAGTCAAACGCTCCATCAAAATCTCTTTAGGGACTTTAATGTACAACACATGGTGTAGTCTTCTATTAGAAGATGCCAATGCTTGTTGTAAAGCTCGAGCTTGATTCAATGTGCGTGGATAGCCGTCCAGTAAAAATCCTCTTTTTGCATCATCTTGCAGTAGACGTTCTTTAACAATGCCATTAGTGACTTCGTCAGGAACCAAATCTCCTGCGTCCATGTATGTCTTTGCTTGTAAGCCAAGCTCAGTTTTATTTTTCATAGCAGCTCGAAACATATCTCCAGTGGAAATATGCGGAATGTTGTATTGATCAGTGATACGGGCTGCTTGAGTCCCTTTCCCTGCTCCGGGAAGACCTAGTAAGATTAAATTCATCTTGCTTCCTCCTTAAATTGTTCACCCTGTTTAGAATGGAAAAAAGATCGATTCACCCGACTGAATTCAGCTACTTTATGGGTAAATCGTCTTAATTCTAAAACAGCTCTTTTATGAGCGTTGAATGAACCCTTGGTAACTCTTCTTGCTTAATAGTCCTTCCAATTGACGCATGGAGTCTAATGCTACACCGACAACAATCAGTAAGCTAGTACCTCCAAGGGCAAGTGAGCTAGGAAGATTAAACAAAGCAGAAGCCACAATCGGAAGCAATGAGATTAACCCTAGGTAAATCGCTCCCACTGTGCTTAAGCGAATAAGCATGTAACCAATGTATTCTTCAGTTGCTCGTCCTGGACGTACACTTGGGATGTAGCCACCTTGTTTCTGTAAGTTCTCTGCAGCTTTTTCAGGGTTAACCTGAATGAAGGCATAAAAGAATGTAAACAGAACGATGAGTACAGTATAAAGTACCGCTCCGATTGGTTCTTGTAGGTTGAAGATACTCGTCAACACTTGATACCATCCGGCGTCTTGATTACCTTGTGCAAAGTAACCCAAGATAATTTGCGGTGTCATAAGGAACGAACTTGCAAAGATTACTGGTATAACTCCAGCCGAGTTCACTTTTAGCGGTAAAACAGCACTGTCTTTAGACGTGTTGGCGCGCTTAGAGTAACGGATTGGAATGTTTCGTTTTGCGTTTTCCATATAAGTGACCAGAATAACTAACAACACAAAGCCAATAATGATCGCAATGGTTAATACCCACGCGCTGACGATTTCGTCACCAGCATTACGAATTTGTGTGTTATAAAATGTCTGGACATCCTGTGGAACACGAGAAATAATACCAGAGAAAATGATGAATGACGTTCCGTTACCGAAACCGTTCACTGTAATCATTTCTCCTAACCACATAACCAACATGGTTCCTGCGGTTAAGATGATGGCAATGGTAATATAGGTTGCTGGCCCAGGGTTTACGACTAATCCTAAACCTGTTAATGCATTAAAGCCATAAGAGATACCTATCGCTTGGAAGAAAGCCAAGACGATGGTTAGATAACGAGTGGCTTGATTCAACTTCTTACGACCGACTTCTCCTTGTTCAGACCATTCCTTGAATTTGGGAATGACGTCCATTTGAAGGAGTTGTATGACGATAGAAGATGTAATGTAAGGTGATACACCAAGGGCGAATATTGAGTAGCTACTCAACGCTCCACCACCGAATGTATCCAACAAGTTAAATAAACCAGTTTCTGATAATTGACTTAATGCTCCAGCATTAACGCCTGGAACGGTAATGTGTGTTCCAAGACGGAAAACAACTAGGAGTCCTAAGGTGAATAAGATACGACTACGAACATCTTTCTCTTTAAAAGCGCCCTTAATCAGATCAATCATCTTAGATCACCTCTACTGATCCACCGGCAGTTTCAATTGCTTCTTTAGCAGAAGCTGAGAACTTGTTAGCTTTCACAGATAACTTGTGATTAACAGTTCCTTTGCCTAAAACTTTCACACCGGATTTTTTGTTTTTAATAACTCCTGTTTCTACAAGTAGTTCTGGAGTTACTTCTGTTCCTTCTTCAAAACGGTTCAATGTATCTAAATTGACAATAGTATATTCTTTACGGTTGTAGTTCGTGAAACCGCGTTTTGGTAAAGTCTGGAATAATGGTGTTTGTCCACCTTCAAATCCTAGACGTGTACCGCCACCTGAACGTGCTTTTTGTCCTTTTTGTCCACGACCGGATGTTTTTCCGTTACCAGAAGACGATCCGCGACCAACACGGTTACGTGTTTTACGTGATCCTTCTGCAGGTTTTAATTCATGAAGTTTCATAAATCCTGGCACCTCCTTTAGTTAGACTGGTTGCTCATTAGACTTCTTTAACATCTACTAAATGAGCGATGTGTTTAATTGATCCTCTTACTGCTTCGCTATCTGGTCTTACAACAGAAGAGTTAATTTTCTTAAGACCGAGAGATTTTACGATTTTATGCTGATTCTGAGGACGACCAATCAAACTGCGTTTTAATGTTATTTCCAAGTTTGCCATTGTGTCTTCCTCCTTATCCTAATAACTCTTCAACAGTTTTACCGCGAAGTTTAGCTACTTCTTCAGCACGTTTTAATTGGCTGATTCCGTTGATCGTTGCACGAATCACGTTGATTGGTGAACTTGAACCAACAGATTTAGAAGAAACGTCATGTACGCCTGCTAATTCTAGTACCGCACGTGCTGGGCCTCCAGCAGATACTCCAGAACCGGCTACAGCTGGTTTCAACATGATTCTACCGCCGCCGTGACGTCCGATAACTTCATGTGGAAGAGTAGTTCCAACGATAGGCACTTGTACGATATTGTTTTTAGCGTCTTCGATAGCTTTACGGATTGCTTCAGGAACTTCCTGAGCTTTACCTGTACCGAAACCGACATGTCCATTTCTATCTCCAACCACGACTAAAGCAGCAAAACGCAAACGACGTCCACCTTTAACAACTTTAGTAACACGGTTGATTTCGACTACGCGATCTTCAAGATCTAATCTAGATGCATCAATATGAGTTGTCATGTACTGTAACTCCTCCTTTTCTTAAAATGTCAGTCCGTTTTCACGAGCTGCATCAGCTAGTGCTTTGACACGGCCATGGTACTGATACCCGCCACGGTCAAAGACTACTTCTTTAACGCCTTTTTCTACTCCACGCTTAGCAACCAATGCTCCGACTGCTGCAGCTTCGTCAACTTTAGAATCGCCTGAAACGTCAGTATCCAAAGTAGATGCACTTGCGAGCGTTACACCCTCTACATCATCAATCAATTGAGCGTAGATGTTTTTATTAGAACGGAATACGTTCAAACGTGGGCGCTCTGCAGTACCAGAAAGACTTCTGCGAACGCGTTTATGTCTCTTTTGACGTAATTTGTTTTTATCTGGTTTTGTAATCACAATTGTCACCTCTTTATTCTTAGTTCTCATACATATGAGTTTGTCAGGCTGTTTAGGTAAACAGGACAGGTAAAACGATCCAATTAAATTGGATGTTTTGACTTATCCTATTATTTACCTGTTTTACCTTCTTTACGGCGTACAGTTTCGCCTCTATAGCGAATCCCTTTACCTTTATAAGGCTCAGGTGGTCGTACAGCACGGATGCTGGCAGCCAAAGCTCCAACGTGTTCTTTATTCGCACCTTTAATTGAAATAACAGTGTTTGATGGTACGTCGACAGTTAAACCTTCGACTGGCTCAAACTCTACTGGGTGGGATAATCCAACGTTAACAACTAATGTGTTACCTTGTTTTTGTGCACGGTATCCAACACCAATCAATTCAAGAACTTTTTCAAATCCATCGTTAACTCCTTCAACCATGTTATTCACGATAGCACGAGTTGTTCCGTGGATTGTACGGCTTTCTTTAGACTCATTTGGTCGTGTGAAAGTCATAACGTTATCTTCAATGTTAATGTCAATAATAGGGCTAACTTCACGGCTAAGTTCTCCGTTTTTCCCTTTGACTGTAATGACGTTACCGTCGATGTTTACTTCAACACCTTCAGGTATCGTAATAGGTTTTTTTCCGATACGGCTCATTGTCCGGCACCTCCTTCATCTATCTTAATGCTTACCAAACGTACGCGAGGACTTCTCCTCCGATGTTTTTAGCACGGGCAGTTCTATCTGTTACAACGCCTTCTGAAGTTGAAACGAGAGCAATTCCTAAACCGTTCAACACTTTAGGCATTTCTTCAGAGTTAGCATAAACACGTAAACCTGGTTTTGAAATACGTTTCAATCCAGTGATTACACGTTCGTTATTTTGACCATATTTCAAGAAAATGCGGACGATGCCTTGTTTGTCATCTTCCACGAATTCTACATCCTTAATGAAACCTTCCGATTTCAGAATGTCGGCCATTGCTCTTTTAAGGTTAGAAGCAGGTATTTCCACTTTTGTATGGCGTGCGTTATTGGCATTGCGGATACGAGTCAGGAAATCTGCTGTTGGATCTGTCATGACCATTCGTTGTAGCCTCCTTTACGGCAAGTTTTCGTTTTACCAGCTTGCTTTTTTCAAGCCTGGAATTTGACCTTTGTATGCTAACTCACGCAAGCATATACGGCATAATTTGAATTTTTTATAAACGGAATGTGGGCGTCCGCATCGTTCACAGCGGGTATACTCACGAGTCGAAAACTTGGCTGGTTTTTTGCTTTTTACAATCATCGATTTTTTAGCCATTACTAATATTACCCTCCTAATTAGGTAGTCTAGGTTATTTCTGGAACGGCATTCCCAATTGTCCAAGTAACTCACGAGCTTCTTCATCAGTTTTAGCTGAAGTGACAATGACAATATCCATTCCTCGAACTTTATCTACATCATCAAAGTCAATCTCAGGGAAAATTAGTTGCTCTCTGATTCCTAGCGTATAGTTACCGCGTCCATCAAATGAATTTTTGCTCACTCCACGGAAGTCACGTACACGAGGTAATGAGACAGAAACTAATTTTTCCAGGAAATCATACATACGGTCGCCACGTAATGTTACTTTCGTACCAATTGGCATACCTTCACGCAAGCGGAAGCCAGCGATAGATTTTTTCGCATGAGTGATAACTGGTTTTTGTCCAGAAATTAAAGTTAATTCTTCTACTGCTTTATCTAAGTTTTTAGTGTTTGATACGGCATCACCCACACCCATGTTGATAACAATTTTATCAACTTTCGGTGCTTCCATGATTGACGCGTAGTCAAACTTCTCAACTAATGATGGTCTAACATCATTGTTATACTTTTCTTTAAGGCGTGTCATATTCGAATGCCTCCTTTCCTACATTTTTATTAAAGTGCTTCGCCAGATTTCTTAGCGTAACGTACTTTCTTACCATCTTCTATTTTATATCCTACACGAGTAGGCTCTCCAGTTGATGGATCAACTAATTGAACATTAGACACGTGAATTGGTGCTTCTTTCTCCACAATTCCGCCTTCTTGTCCCATACCAGTAGGACGGGTATGTTTTTTAATCATGTTGATTCCTTCAACAATTACTTTGTTTTGTTTAGGCATAGCTGTTACGACAGTGCCTTCTTTGCCTCTGTCTTTACCAGTCATAACTCTAACTTTATCTCCACTTTTTACAAACATTCTCTAGCGCACCTCCTTATGACGTTTATCGGAATTATAGAACTTCCGGAGCTAACGAAATAATTCTCATAAAGTCATTCTCACGTAATTCACGAGCAACCGGTCCGAAGATACGTGTTCCACGTGGTGCTTTATCCTCACGAATAATAACACAAGCATTTTCATCAAATTTAATATATGAACCATCTGGACGTCTAGCACCAGATTTTGTACGTACAATAACTGCACGGACAACGTCTCCTTTTTTAACAACGCCGCCTGGTGTAGCTTGTTTAACAGTTACAACAACTTCGTCACCGATGTTGGCAGTCTTAAGTCCTGATCCACCTAATACTTTAATAACCAACACTTCACGTGCACCAGAGTTGTCAGCGACTTTCATACGACTTTCTGTTTGAATCACGTTAGGATCCTCCTTTCAAACTCACGATGAAGTTTTACTTCTCGTAGTGTAGCAGCCGGTCTCCCGGTTAAAATCTTATAAAATTACTGATTCTTCAACCACTTCTAATAAACGGAAACGTTTATCTTTAGACAATGGTCGAGTTTCCATGATTCTAACAACGTCGCCCATTTTAGCAGTGTTGTTTTCGTCATGTGCTTTAAATTTAGTCGAATATTTAATACGTTTTTTATATTTCGGGTGAGATTTCTGAGTAGCAATTTCCACTACGATGGTTTTATCCATTTTGTCAGATACTACGCGGCCCTGATATACTTTACGTTCATTACGTTCAGCCATTTTTTAGCCTCCTTTGAATAAGCTATTACACTATTGTCTTAATTAACCATTTCTGCTTGACGCAAAATGGTTTTTACACGCGCGATGTTTTTACGAACATCTTTAATACGAGCGGTGTTTTCTAATTGTCCAGTAGCTAATTGAAAGCGTAAGTTAAATAGCTCTTCTTTAAATTCTTTTTCTTTTTCTAATAATTCAGTAGTGGATAAGCCTTTTAATTCACTAGCCTTCATTTGAGTCACCACTTTCTTCACGAGTTACTACCTTAGTTCTTACTGGTAGTTTGTGTGAAGCTAAACGCAAAGCTTCGCGAGCGACTTCGTCAGAAACGCCGCCGATTTCAAACATGATTTTACCACGTTTAACAGGAGCAACCCACATTTCAGGTGCACCTTTACCTTTACCCATACGAACACCAATTGCTTTAGCTGTCACTGGTTTGTGAGGGAAGATTTTAATCCATACTTTCCCACCACGTTTCATATAACGAGTCATCGCTATACGAGCTGATTCGATCTGTCTGCTTGTAATCCATGATGAGTCAACTGCTTGTAGACCATATTGTCCGTAAGCAATCTCTTTTCCACCTTTAGCTTCGCCTCTCATCTTTCCACGAAACTCACGACGGTGTTTTACACGTTTCGGTACTAACATTGATTATTTCCCTCCTTTCTTGTTCTCTGTAACTGTAGGAAGAACTTCTCCTTTATAGATCCATACTTTAATACCTAATTTACCATAGGTAGTATCTGCTTCTTCGTTCGCATAGTCAATATCCGCACGAAGTGTATGCAAAGGTACAGTTCCTTCTGAAAAGCTTTCGCTACGAGCAATATCTGCTCCGTTTAAACGACCGGCAACCATTGTACGAATTCCTTTAGCGCCTTGACGCATAGCACGTTGGATAGCTTGCTTTTGTGCACGACGGAATGAAATACGGTTTTCCAATTGTTCAGCGATACTTTTCGCTACTAATGTAGCATCCATATCTGGTTTTTTAATTTCCACGATGTTAACGTGTACTCTCTTGTTAGTGATTTTGTTTAGGTCATTTCTCAAAGCGTCAACTTCTGTTCCGCCTTTACCAATAACCATTCCTGGTTTAGCAGTGTGGATAGAAACGTTGACTCTGTTAGCTGCACGTTCGATTTCAATACGAGAAACAGAGGCATCACTTAATCGTTTAGCAATGTGCTCACGAACAGCTAGGTCTTCATGTAATTTATCTGCAAAGTCTTTTTCTGCGTACCATTTAGCATCCCAATCTTGGATGACGCCAACACGCAGACCATGAGGATTTACTTTTTGTCCCATTGATTACCCCTCCTTCTTCTCAGTTACCACAACTGTAATGTGGCTTGTACGTTTGTTAATTCTTGATGCTGCACCTTTTGCTCTAGGACGGAAACGTTTCAACGTAGGTCCTTCATTAGCATAGGCTTCACTTACGACTAATTCTTCAATATCCATATCGTAGTTGTGTTCAGCATTAGCAATTGCTGACATTAAAACTTTTTCTACCGCTTCAGACGCTCCTCTGTTAGTGAAGCGAAGGATAGAAATAGCTTCTGCAGCACTCTTCCCTCTTATGGTATCTACAACCAAACGAACTTTACGTGGTGCAATGCGAACCATACGAGCAGTGGCTTTAGCTGCTGTTACTGTTTCTGCCATGAATGTATCCTCCCTTCGCTCTTAACGTCTTGTTGTGCGGTCGTCTTTTCCGTGTCCGCGGTACGTTCTTGTTGGTGCAAATTCACCCAGTTTGTGACCAACCATGTCTTCTTGAACATAAACTGGCACATGTTTTCTTCCATCATATACGGCAATGGTATAACCTACAAAGTTCGGAAAGATTGTTGAACGACGTGACCACGTTTTGATTACTCGTTTGTTGTCTCCGTCCATCTCGCGAACTTTTTTCATCAAATGATCATCGACGAAAGGTCCCTTTTTCAAACTACGGCTCATGTATTGCCCTCCTTTGTGGGTTTATCCCTTGATTTCTTCTTGCTCTTTTAAATGCTTTAATTATTTTTTACGTCCACGAACGATTAACTTATCAGAACGATTGTGACTTTTACGGGTTTTCTTACCAAGTGTTGGTTTGCCCCATGGAGACATTGGACTTGGACGTCCGATTGGCGCTTTACCTTCACCACCACCGTGTGGGTGATCGTTAGGGTTCATTACAGATCCACGTACAGTTGGGCGTTTACCTAACCAACGGTTACGACCTGCTTTACCAATGTTAATTAATTCGTGTTGTTCATTTCCTACTGAACCAATTGTTGCACGGCAGCTTAGTAGAATCATACGAGTTTCGCCTGAACTTAGACGAACTAGGCCGTATTTACCTTCTTTACCCAATAACTGAGCAGATGTTCCAGCTGAACGAACAAGTTGTCCGCCTTTACCTGGTTTTAACTCAATGTTGTGGATAAATGTACCAACTGGAATGTTTGCCAATGGCAGTGCATTACCAACTTGGATATCTGCTTCTGGTCCAGAGTAGATGCTTGTTCCTACTTTTAGTCCTTTAGGAGCTAAAATGTAAGTTTTAATTCCGTCCTCATAGTGAATCAATGAGATGTTTGCTGAACGGTTTGGATCATACTCAATTGTTTTTACGATACCGCGAACGTCATCTTTTTGACGTTTGAAGTCAATCACACGGTATTGGTGCTTGTGGCCTCCGCCGTGGTGACGGATTGTAATTTTACCTGCGTTGTTACGTCCGGCACGTTTTGGGTTAGGTTTTAGCAAACTTTTTTCTGGTTTGTTAGTAGTGATTTCAGAAAAATCATACCCAGTCATATTACGACGTCCGTTTGTAGTAGGTTTGTAAGTCTTAATTGCCACGCGATTCCCCTCCTTGTTAAACTGGTTTCGAACGAGTTAACGATTTAATTTGAATTTTAGTCTTCGTCACCGAAGATTTGAATGTCTTTTGAATCAGCGGTTAATGTAACGATCGCTTTACGACGTCTTTTCGTATAACCTTCGTAACGTCCCATACGCTTAGGTTTGCGAGCAGTATTGATAACGTTAACTTTGTCTACTTTAACATCGAATAATTCTTCGACAGCTTTTTTGATTGTTGGTTTTTTAGCGCGAACATTCACTTCAAACGTATACTTTTTATCTTCCATAGCATACATTGATTGTTCAGTGATGATCGGGCGTAAGATTACGTCACGTGCATCCATTATTGAAGAGCCCCCTCTACTATATCCAGAGCAGCCTTCGTCATGATAAGCTTTTCATGAGCAACAACATCAAGCACAGATACGTTATCAGGTGCTACAACTTTAACTCCTGGAATATTACGTGCTGATAGTTTTGCAAATTCATTGCCTTCTTCAAGAACAACTAAAGCTTTTTTGTTCACGTCTAGGTTGTTTAATACCGCTCTGAACTCTTTCGTTTTTGGTGCGTCGAAAGTCAATCCATCTAATACGATGATTGCTTCTTCATTAGCTCTAAGTGAAAGGATAGATCTAATAGCTAGTCGACGAACCTTTCTCGGTAGTTTGTAGCTGTATGAACGAGGTGTTGGTCCAAAGACGATTCCTCCTCCACGCCATTGTGGTGAACGGATTGAACCCTGACGGGCACGTCCAGTTCCTTTTTGGCGCCAAGGTTTGGCTCCTCCGCCGCGTACTGCGCTACGGTTTTTAACTGCGTGTGTTCCTTGTCTTAATGAAGCGCGTTGCATAGTGATCGCATCAAATAATACGCTCTTGTTTGGTTCGATACCAAAAACAGCATCGTTTAATGTTACTTCACCAGCTTGCGTTCCGTCTTGTTTAAATAACGTTACAGTTGGCATTCTGCTTGTCCTCCCTTCCTACTCTGTTAATTAGCTGCTTTAACTGCAGCACGAATCGTAATAAGTGATTTTTTAGCTCCAGGTACATTACCTTTTACTAATAAAACGTTGCGGTCTGTATCGACACGTACGATTTCAAGATTTTGTACAGTGACTTGATCGCCACCCATACGGCCAGCTAATTTTTTGCCTTTAAATACTCTTGCAGGGTTAGCAGCCATACCCATTGATCCAGGACGACGGTGGTAACGTGAACCGTGAGTTTCAGGTCCGCGGCTTTGTCCGTGACGTTTGATTACACCTTGGAATCCTTTACCTTTGCTTGTTCCGGTAACATCAACGATGTCGCCTTCTGCAAATGCGTCTACTTTAATTTCTGATCCAACCTCTAAGTCCCCAAGCTCTACATCTCTGAATTCTCTAATGAAGCGCTTAGGAGCCGTGTTAGCTTTTTTAACATGACCTTGTGCCGGTTTGTTTGATAATACTTCACGTTTATCTTCATACCCTACTTGAACAGAGTTATATCCGTCAGTCTCAACAGTTTTAACTTGTAGAACTGTGTTTGGCTGAACTTCAATTACTGTTACAGGGATTAATTCACCTGATTCGGTAAACAACTGAGTCATTCCGACTTTTCTTCCTAAGATTCCTTTGGTCATGAGTACACCTCCGTTATAGTTTGAATTTTATGTTTATTGTCTATCTATTAATTAAAGTTTGATTTCGATATCGACGCCTGATGGTAAGTCAAGCTTTGTCAATGCGTCAACTGTTTTTGGTGTTGGGTTAATGATATCCACCAAACGTTTGTGTGTACGCATTTCAAATTGTTCGCGTGAATCTTTGTACTTGTGTGGTGAACGGATCACTGTGTATAGTTTACGTTCAGTTGGCAGTGGAATCGGACCAGATACTGTTGCCCCAGTTCTCTTTGCCGTTTCTACAATTTTGTCAGCTGATTGATCAAGTACACGATGTTCGTACGCTTTTAGGCGAATACGAATTTTTTGATTTGCCATGTGTTTCCCTCCTT
Source organism: Alkalibacterium sp. MB6 (assembly GCF_009935905.1). Taxonomy (GTDB): domain Bacteria; phylum Bacillota; class Bacilli; order Lactobacillales; family Carnobacteriaceae_A; genus Alkalibacterium. The sequence continues at coordinate 89,470 of NZ_PREX01000003.1, forward strand.
CGCTTATTTAAGAAATAAACCTAGCTCCACGAAAATTTTCCAACTACCCTCCATGGCAATGCATCCGGGTGTGTCGCAACCTCTCGCTTCGAAGCCTTAGTTCTGCAATTGACCCCCCATCCCTTTAAAAACGTAGAAAAGCTTGATGCTTCACTGTTTTCTCCAGAAAAAGACGTCCTCCACAGACACCTTAACAAGTATACATAGAATGATAGTGTTAATCAAGTGTTTTTCAATCTTTTTTCAAAAAAGAGTGCAATTAATTTTGTGTAAGACTTTCGCCCGTTCGTTACTTATTAAATGTAACTAATTGTTTACAGTCACAGTGTTCATATTGTATTCGACTCATATTATCTATACAATAGTTTAAACCCTTTCGATGAACTTTTTTTAAATTCTGTTCATATTTCTGTCAAAGGGATCCGTTCATTCAACTCACACCAGATTACTAAGGAGAGTTCATATGTCTTTTTCAACCGAATTGAATCAATCTATTCTTAAACTGCATGATTTGATTGATGCGGTCGATCGCATCGTCATTGGTAAGAAAGAAGTGACCCGCTTAACTATCGTCGCTATGCTGGCTGGCGGTCACGTGTTATTTCAAGATATTCCAGGTGTCGGCAAAACATTATTGATTCGTACAATTGCCAAATGTTTGCAAGCTGACTTTTCTCGCATTCAATTCACTCCAGATTTAATTCCTTCTGATATTATTGGCTTCTCTGTTCCTAATAAAGATGGATCTATTTTTGATTTTCATCGTGGTCCTATTTTTAATCAGTTACTGCTTGCTGATGAAATTAATCGGACGTCTCCTCGCACACAAGCTGCCATGCTTGAAGCTATGTCTGAAAGGCAAGTTACCCTAGATGGTCGGACGTACCCGTTACCTGAACCCTTTTTTGTATTAGCTACGCAAAATCCAATTGATTACGAGGGTACTTATCCTCTACCTGAAGCTCAGCTTGACCGCTTCTTATTTCAGTTGTCCTTAGGCTACCCCGCTCACGAGCAAGAAGTGGAGATGCTTGCAGCTCCGGATCAGCAAAAGACTGTCAGCACATTGCAAGCTATTATGCCTATTGATGAGTTCTTAACATTAAGAGAAGCAGTGGATTCGATTCATGTCGAACCCAGTTTGCTTCATTATATCGTTTCTCTGGCAACTCTAACCCGTAACCATTCTGCCATAAGGTTAGGTGTCAGCCCAAGAGGAAGCCAACATTGTTTATTAGCTGCTAAAGCACATGCATTAATTGAAGGACGACATTACGTTAACCCTACTGATATCTTAACCGTGTTAAAACCGGTTTACCGCCACCGACTGCTTTTTGAGCAATCTCTTTCAGCAGTTGAAATTGATTCCTTTATTGATCAATTAACTGACGAACTGGTTGTTCCTACAAAAAGTGTGAGACGTCGATGATTAAGCACTTTTCAAGGCGTCGTGTAATCCTGTATCTTCTATTGTATACACTCATCATTTTTTATACTCTGACTTTCCCCACAAGAGTTTCCTGGTTTTTGTTTTATGCTTTCACGTTATTATTGGCTTTGGCGTATATTTCATCACGATCAACCGCAGTGATTAGTCGGGTTACCGCTACATTGTCTCAGACCAACCAGTTGACTGTTCACATAACACTTAGAAGTAAAAACTGGCTTCCTCTTTTTTGGCCCACTTTGAGCGTAACCTTGTCCAAACAAGGTCACTTGCGTGAGATTAGTCAGTCTGTTCTGATAAAAAAAGCAGTTCCCTTTTCTTTTCAACCGATTCGATTAGGACGAGGTCATCATCGGGCGATTGATTTATCTATCGAAGCAACAGGTCTTTTCGGTTTATATTCTCGTTGGTTTACTCAATCACTACCCATAGATGTCGATGTCTACCCTGCTGTAATGACTAAGACCGACCGAGCCAGTTTGATGAAGGATCTGTCAACTCTACTGTCTCAATCGACCTATTCTTCTTTACATGAATTTTATGTTAAAGAAATAAGAAACTATCAAAACCGCGACTCACTGAGTGCCATCGACTGGAAATCCAGTATGAGGCGTGGCCAGTGGATGGTTAAAGATTATGAAAAAGAGGAAGAAGCTCCGTTCGCTGTCATCTTTTACGGCTATCAAAGTAGCCAGTTCGAAGAGTTACTAAGTGTGGCTTACAATCTTTACCTTGAACTGCATTCCTTAGCTTCTTGTGACTTGCTTCTTTTAGGCAGCTTTAAAGGCGTCCCTTCATTTGGAACAACGACAGCTAGTTTTTTGCCAGTAGAAGCCGCTTCAGATAAGGAACGATTGTCCATTCTGTTTAATGACCGAGTCCCTTTAACTAAACGTTTATTCATTATTACTCCAGACAGCCGATTGATACCGACTCATACGATACTGACTTCTCAGTATTTTATTATAGACGAGTCACACCTTAACTCTTTGAAAGGAGTCTAACTGTCTTGCAAGTCCAAGCAGCCTCTTATTTAGATCGTTTCCGGGACAGTCTTATTGGACTCGTCCATTCTATTTTACTCATGCCTGTCTTTTTATATTTTATGTCCCTCAATCGAGTTGAAGGTGAACGCTATATCTTATTGTTTTTCTTGTTGACTCAAGTGAGTGCTGTTCTTTTTAGAAAAGGGTGGTTCTATTTTCTTGCACAAGTCATTCATATAGGGCTCTTTTTGTATCAACTTTTTCCACCGGAAGGTGATACTCTCTCTATTGCAGGTTGGATAAGAGAGTCGTGGACTAATCTCACTTTACAGTGGACTGAATTAATGCAGGCCGATTTGATTGGTGTCCCCTATTTGTTGATTTACTCACTGCTCATAACATTAATATCATTACTAACCTATTTAGCTATTCATAAAAAGTTGGCTCTTCCATCTTTTTTAACTGGATTCATTTATTTAATGGTTGTTCATACCTTCTCGTCACAACCTGTTTTACCCGAAATAGTTCAGGTTGTTGGCTTTGGTTTTTTACTGATTGCTTTAATGAAGCTCAATATTAATGGGTCCTGGGGTAACTTTTTAAATAGTTTCCTCGTCACATCATTAATAACCGGTACATTAATCTTTTTATCATTCTTAGGCATTAGTCGATTGGAAAGCAGCCAGCAATGGGTAGAGGCGCAACTCAATCCTTATCAGCGAACCTTGTCGCAAAGTGGTTTTTTTGATTGGATCACTTCCTACTCTACCGGTCTAGGCTACCGAAGAACAGGCTTCAGTCTGGATGACTCTAGATTAGGTGGGCCTTTACAGCAAGACTTTACTCCCTTATTTAGGGCTTATACTGACGACCCTCAATACTGGAAAGTCATGCACCAAACGACCTATACTGGCACAGGTTGGGATAATCCTTCCACAGAAAATGAGGTAACCCGAACAGTCTATTCCCCGTATAGTGCGTTATTGAGAGACACAGCTGATCCTGATTCTTTCAATTTGATGAAGGAATTAGACTCTTTATCCACTGTTCCTGTTTACTGGTATGAACCGATGACTTATATCGCTTATCCCTATGGTTTTACTGATTTGGAACTGAATGACAACTCGTCGAACTATTCAATGGAATTAAATGATCAAACTGACTTTTTAGATGTAGTAACGCAAGACAGTGAATTATTTGGTTACCAGGTGTCTTACTCAGAGGAGTTTTTAAACAAGTTTAATAATGAGGCGATGCATGACAGTGATGGTTGGCGTGATAATATGACTGACAATTATCATACTGTTAGAAAGGAGTGGGCTGAAAAAAGCAACCTTTCTCAAGAGGAGTTAAATGAGTTAGCCGAAGAAGAGGAAAACATGACTAGGGATGACATAATGGCCGAACTGTTTCCTACTCAACTGCAACTACCGGACGACTTACCTGAACGAGTCGTTGACTTAGCTCACAGCATTACCGAAGGCATCGATTCAGAGTATGACATGGTTCGTGCCATCGAGACCTATTTGAAAGAAGAAGGTGGCTACCGTTACAGCCTTTTGGAAGTTGAAACCACTCCCCCAGACGGAGATTATGTCGATCATTTTTTATTTGATTCTATGATTGGCTACTGCAATAATTTTTCAACCGCTATGGTTGTCATGCTTCGAGCAGTAGGTATTCCAGCTCGCTGGGCTAAAGGATTCACCCCGGGAGATGCTTATGTTGATGAAAATGATCAAACCTACTTCCAAGTTAGCAACGCAAATTCTCATTCTTGGCCGGAAGTGTTTTTCCCCGGTATGGGTTGGATCCCCTTCGAACCAAGTCCGTCTTTCGAGCAGCCAGTTACTCACCCTACACCCGTTGCTGCTAGTGTTGGTAACGAGTTGTATAGCGTTGAAGAAGATGATTTTATAGATTTAGAAGAAGTTAATTTAGCTGACGATCAAGAAGCTGATACTGCGGTTGAGGAAGAAGAAGGAGAAGAAAGTGGTCTAGCCCCTGCTGAAGAAGACTACTCAGATGAAGGTGGTGTTGAGGATTCTGCTCTTGATTCTATAGATTGGACGATTATTTTGGAAGTCTTGATTCTTGTTGGTTTAATCGTTCTCAGTTTATTCTTACTTCTTCGTCGTCAAAATACCATATATGAACTGATTAAATGGATTATCCAAACGGGTAAATGGTCTTTAGATCAAAGTATCCGTTTTATCCTATGGCTCTTTAGCTTCAAATTAGAGCAAGAACCTGGTCATACTCTGGAGGATTACTTGAATCATTGGTATGCTTTTTTACCAAAAAATTCAGATACAATGAACCAATTCATTCAACTAGCTAATGATAGCTTTTATGGACCCCTAGGTGGGAAACATCCCATGACACCAGAAGAAGAAGCTGTCATTTTAGACATGCTTAGGTTATTCATCAGCCTACCCAGTTTGAAAGATATCCATAAAGATGCTTATCCCTTAAGGTAATATCCCATAAAATAAAGAGTGCCTGGAAATCCAGGCACTCTTTATTTCATTTTAAATGAAATTATTTAATGATGTTTGTTACTACTCCAGCACCTACAGTACGGCCACCTTCACGGATAGTGAATTTAGTTCCGTCTACAACAGCGATTGGAGCGATTAGTTCAACAGTCATGTTAGTGTTGTCACCAGGCATAACCATTTCAGTTCCTTCTGGAAGATCAACAACACCAGTTACGTCAGTTGTACGGAAGTAGAACTGAGGACGGTAGTTAGTGAAGAATGGAGTGTGACGTCCACCCTCTTCTTTTGAAAGAACATAAACTTCAGCGTCAAACTTTGTGTGTGGTGTAATTGAACCAGGTTTAGCTAAAACTTGACCACGTTCGATGTCGTCACGTGAAACTCCACGTAGTAAAGCACCGATGTTGTCTCCAGCTTCAGCGTAGTCTAGTAATTTACGGAACATTTCAACACCAGTAACGATTGTTTTAGCAGTATCTTTGATACCGATAACTTCAACTTCGTCACCAACTTTAACTTGTCCAGTTTCAACACGACCAGTTGCAACCGTTCCACGTCCAGTAATTGAGAATACGTCCTCAACTGGCATTAGGAAAGGTTTGTCTGTTTCACGAGTTGGAGATGGAATGTAAGTGTCTACAGCTTCCATTAATTCCAAGATTTTGTTTTCGTACTCTTCAACGCCTTCAAGAGCTTTAAGAGCAGAACCAGCGATTACAGGAATATCGTCACCTGGGAATTCGTATTCGCTTAATAGGTCACGAACTTCCATTTCAACTAATTCTAGTAATTCTTCGTCGTCTACCATGTCAACTTTGTTCATGAATACTACGAAGTAAGGTACTCCAACTTGACGAGCAAGTAGGATGTGCTCACGAGTTTGTGGCATTGGGCCATCAGCAGCAGATACTACTAAGATAGCTCCGTCCATTTGTGCAGCACCAGTGATCATGTTTTTAACATAGTCCGCGTGTCCTGGGCAGTCCACGTGTGCATAGTGACGTTTGTCTGTTTCGTATTCTACGTGAGATGTAGAAATAGTGATTCCACGTTCTTTCTCTTCAGCTGCACCATCGATTTGGTCATATGCGCGAGCTTCTGCGAAACCTTTTTTAGCTAATACACTTGTAATAGCAGCAGTTAACGTTGTTTTACCATGGTCAACGTGTCCAAGAGTCCCAACGTTCATGTGTTCTTTTGAGCGGTCAAATTTTTGTTTTGCCATTTTAACTTGTTCCTCCTTAGTTTTTACGCTTATAATTTATCAAAAACGGTACAATACCGTCTCTGTTCATACTCATAATAGTATACCGATACTGCGGTATAAAAGCAATCTTAACAGAGAGTCCTTACCACTCTCAAGGCCCTCTTTCTAAAAAGAAAGGCCAAGAGTGTGCATGGATTGTGATGAGAAAGCTTAGTTTTGGTCTCCACCATTTTTCTTGATAATTTCTTCAGCAATACTCTTAGGTACTTGCTGATAATGATCAAATTGCATAGTGAAGGTTCCACGTCCTTGAGTTGCAGAACGTAATGCTGTTGCGTAACCGAACATCTCTGATAAAGGAATTGCTCCTTTAACAACGACAGCGTTCGAACGCTGTTCAGATCCTTCAATATTTCCGCGACGAGCAGAAATGTGACCCATGATGTCTCCCATATAATCTTCAGGAACGATAATTTCTACACCCATGATAGGTTCTAGAATTGCCGGACCTGCAGTTTTAGCAGCGTTTCTAAGTGCTAATGACGCAGCGACTTTAAATGCTGTCTCGTTTGAGTCGACATCGTGGTAAGATCCATCGTATAGCTTAGCTTTAACGTCCACAAGTGGATAGCCAGCCAATACTCCGTTTACTAATGCAGCTTCAAGACCGGCTTTAACAGAAGGAATGTATTCACGTGGAACAGTTCCTCCGACAATTGCGTCTTCAAACTCAAAGCCTGATCCTTCTTCACCTGGAGTAAATTCAATCCATACGTGACCGTATTGACCTTTACCACCAGATTGACGAACGAATTTACCTTCAGCTTGTACTGATTTAGTGAATGTTTCACGGTAAGATACTTGAGGTGCACCAACGTTAGCTTCTACTTTAAATTCACGTTTCATACGGTCAACGATGATATCTAAGTGAAGTTCACCCATACCAGCAATAATAACTTCGCCTGTTTCGTGGTCTGTTTCAGCACGGAACGTAGGATCTTCTTCAGCTAATTTTTGTAGTGCTAGACCCATTTTATCTTGGTCCGCTTTAGATTTAGGTTCAATAGCAACTTGGATAACTGGCTCTGGAAATTCCATTGATTCCAAGATAACTGGAGTATCAACAGCACATAATGTGTCACCAGTCGTCGTGTTTTTCAGTCCAACAGCTGCTGCAATATCTCCAGAGAATACTTCAGGTATCTCTTGACGAGAGTTAGCGTGCATCTGTAAGATACGTCCAACACGTTCACGGTTATCTTTTGTTGCGTTTAATACATACGATCCAGATTCCAACGTACCAGAGTAAACACGGAAGAATGTTAGACGACCAACAAATGGGTCAGTCATAACTTTAAATGCTAAAGCTGCGAATGGTTGATCATCGCCTGCTTCAACAGTAACTTCTGCACCGTTGTCTCCTTGTTCATGACCAACAATGGCACGAACATCTAGTGGAGATGGCAAGTAGTCTACTACTGCATCGAGAAGTAATTGTACGCCTTTGTTTTTGAAAGCTGAACCAACTAATACTGGATAGAATTCAACACTTAGAGTCGCTTGACGAATACCAGCTTTTAACTGTTCTTGAGTGATTTCTTCACCTTCAAGATACTGCATCATTAAATCTTCATCTAATTCAGCAACAGCTTCAACTAGTTTGCCGCGCCATTCTTCAGCTAATTCTACGTAGTCTGCTGGAATGTCTTCTTCAGTAATTTCTGTTCCCAAATCATTACCGTACATATAGGCTTTCATTTTTACTAAGTCGATGATACCTTCGAAGTTATCTTCAGCACCAATTGGCAATTGGATTGGGTGTGCATTAGCATTCAGACGGTCATGCAATGTTTTTGTTGAATAAAGGAAGTCTGCCCCAATTTTATCCATTTTATTTACGAATACGACACGAGGTACACCATAAGTCGTCGCTTGACGCCAAACTGTCTCAGTTTGAGGTTCAACACCTGACTGGGCATCCAAAACGGTTACCGCACCGTCAAGCACTCGAAGTGAACGTTCAACTTCAACTGTGAAGTCTACGTGTCCAGGAGTATCGATGATGTTTACTCGGTGGTTGTTCCACTGAGCCGTTGTCGCAGCTGAAGTAATCGTGATTCCACGTTCTTGTTCCTGCTCCATCCAGTCCATTTGTGATGCACCTTCGTGCGTTTCACCAATTTTGTGGATACGGCCAGTATAATAAAGGATACGCTCAGTCGTTGTTGTTTTACCAGCATCAATGTGCGCCATGATTCCAATATTACGGGTTTTTTCTAGAGGAAATTCTCTTTTGGCCACTAATCATTACACCTCTCTTTAATAAATTCTATTCATGTTTACATGAATAAGTGTCAAGTTACTGTGAAAAAGCAGAGTGTCCAGCTGAAACCAGCTGGATAACGTCTGTTTATCTTACCAACGGTAGTGAGCAAACGCTTTGTTCGCTTCTGCCATACGGTGAGTTTCTTCACGTTTACGAACAGCAGCACCAGTGTTGTTAGCTGCGTCCATGATTTCTCTTGCCAAACGATCTTCCATAGTGTTTTCACCACGAAGACGTGCGTAGTTTACTAACCAACGTAGAGCAAGAGTTGTACGACGATCTGGACGTACTTCTACAGGCACTTGGTAGTTGGATCCTCCTACACGGCGAGCTTTAACTTCTAATACAGGCATGATGTTTTTAAGTGCTTGTTCGTACACTTCCATTGGATCATTTCCTGTTGTTTCTTTAATTTGTTCAAATGCATCATACAAAATTGTAGATGCTTTACCACGTTTTCCATCAATCATCAAACGGTTGATTAAGCGGGAAACCAATTTAGAATTGTAAATCGGATCTGGCAATACATCGCGTTTTGTTACGGGACCTTTACGAGGCATTCAAATTCCTCCTTTCGAATAAAGTATATTTTTAACGTTTAATTTTTTAAAAGTCAATTTGCTCATTAGCTGACCTCAATAAATGAGTCGCTTAATTAAGCTTTAGGTCTTTTCGTTCCGTATTTAGAACGGCTTTGTTTACGGTCAGTTACTCCAGCAGTGTCAAGTGCACCACGAACGATATGGTAACGTACCCCTGGTAAGTCTTTTACTCGACCTCCACGAAGTAATACCACACTGTGTTCTTGTAGGTTGTGTCCTTCACCTGGGATATAAGCTGTTACTTCGATCATGTTAGATAAACGAACACGAGCGTACTTACGTAAAGCTGAGTTAGGTTTTTTAGGAGTCATTGTTCCTACACGAGTACATACCCCACGTTTTTGTGGAGAGTTTGTAGTAGTGAAACGACGTTTTTGAGTGTTGTAACCTCTATTCAAAGCTGGTGATTCAGATTTAGTGATTTTTGATTTACGAGGCTTACGGATTAATTGATTCATTGTAGGCATTCGGTGTTTCCTCCTTCCGTTTTTTTTCTGAGAATCTAGGTCCACACATCCAGGCGGTTCCTCTTTTGGCGAAAAAGAATAATCGCTATGTATAAGCGACGCTTTTCGGTTATAGGAGACCTCAATAAGTGGTTATATTCGGCCCTTGCGTGGCAGTCAGAACGACTGTTAACTCTTATGAGCTAGAATAATCTAGAACAGGAATCTGTACACAAAAGCACCTATAGCATAGTACCATGTATGGTGGGATGTGTCAACATCTTCAAAAAAAGTTTTTTTATTTTTAAAAGGAATGTAGAAGGCAGTTTTCACTGCCCTCTTTTCCTCTATTACACTTTATTTATTTTTCGGGTGATTCAACCGTTGTTTCTTCAGTTGCACTGTAGACACTTTCAGCTGAAACGCCGATTTTTTTAGGCTCCATTTGGTTATAGACACGCATGCCTGTACCAGCTGGAATAGATTTACCGATAATGACGTTCTCTTTCAAACCAATCAATTTATCATTCTTACCTCTGATTGCAGCATCTGTTAGGACACGAGTCGTCTCCTGGAAGGAAGCGGCAGATAAGAAACTGGTTGTTTCAAGAGACGCTTTAGTAATACCTAGTAAGATTGGACGAGCCGTTGCTGGCAAGCCACCGGATAACAAGGTATCTTTATTGGCATCTCTAAAGTCATGAATATCAATTAGGGTACCTGGCAAGATTTTTGTATCGCCTGGATCTAAGACGCGAACTTTTTGAAGCATTTGTCTAACCATTACTTCAATGTGTTTGTCCCCAATTTCTACCCCTTGACTGCGGTATGCATACTGTACTTCTTTAAGCAGATAGTTCTGTAGTTTGATGACGTTACTGACGGCAAGCAAGGCTTTTGGATCAACTGACCCTTCATTCAATGCATCTCCACGTTCAACGAAATCTCCAACTTTCACACGTAAACGGGCGTTGATAACCAAGTTATAGGTACGTGTATCGGTAGCTCCTTTAACGGTTACTTCCTTTATACGTTCCCCTGGGTTTTCTTCTATAGAAACAATTTCCCCTGTTACTTCAGTGATGGTTGCTTGACCTTTAGGGTTACGTGCTTCAAAGATTTCTTGTACACGAGGTAGACCCTGAGTAATATCGTCCCCTGCAACTCCTCCGGTATGGAAAGTACGCATGGTCAACTGAGTACCTGGTTCACCGATAGACTGAGCTGCAATTGTTCCAACTGCTTCTCCGACTTCGACTTCTCTTCCGGTAGCTAAGTTACGGCCATAACATTTCTTACATACACCGTGAGTTGTGTTACATGTAAAGACGGAACGAATCGTTACTTGCTCGATACCAGCATCAACAATGTCTTTCGCTTTTGCTTCGGTAATCAAGTCGTTTTCTTTCACCATTACATCACCTGTTTCAGGATGAGTAACAGTTTTTCGTGCATATCTGCCGATAATACGTTCTTCAAGCAATTCGATATCTTCGTTTCCATCACGCAATGTTTCGGTCAATAAGCCGCGACGTGTGCCACAGTCTTCTTCTCGAATAATAACATCTTGCGCAACGTCTACTAAACGACGAGTCAAGTAACCTGAGTCGGCAGTTTTCAGTGCCGTATCGGTCATTCCTTTACGGGCACCGTGAGTGGAGATAAACATTTCCAATACAGATAGTCCTTCACGGAAGTTTGACGTAATCGGCAATTCCATGATACGACCACTTGGAGCGGCCATCAATCCACGCATACCAGCCAGCTGAGTAAAGTTGGAGATGTTACCACGAGCTCCTGAGTCACTCATCATAAAGATATTGTTTTGATTATCTAATGACTGCATCAAGCGCTCTTGGATCTCATCTTTTGTTTTAGTCCAGACTTCAATAACCGCTGTATAACGTTCTTCTTCTGTGATTAAACCGCGTCTGTGAGAGGCGTTAATACGGTCAACTTGTTCGTGAGACTTATCTAAAATTTCTTGTTTTGATTCAAGGTTTGAGATATCCGCAATACCAACCGTGATTCCTGATTTAGTAGAGTGTTTATATCCTAAGTTTTTCATCTTATCAAGCATTTTAGACGTTTCAGTTACTTGGAATCGTTTGAAGACTTCAGCGATAATATTACCTAAGTTTTTCTTCTTGAACGGAGGAACAACATCCATTTCTTTAATGTGTTTTCTAATATCCGTCCCATAAGGAACAAAGTACTTATCTGGCGTTTGTTTCTCCAAGTTAAATTGAGTTGGTTCATTTAAATAAGGGAATTCAGTAGGCATAATTTCATTGAACATGATTTTTCCTACCGTTGTCAGCAAGTACTTATCTCTTTGCCAATCAGTAAATGGTTTTTCAGGCAACGTGGATACATGTATAGCGACACGTGAGTGCAAGTGTACATAACCCGTGTGATAAGCCTGAATCGCTTCTGATGCAGAAGAGAATATCATGCCTTCCCCAACTTTTCCTGCTATTTCCATCGTTAGATAATAGTTACCTAAAACCATATCTTGTGAAGGTGTAACAACAGGTTTACCATCTTTAGGGTTAAGGATGTTTTGAGCCCCAAGCATTAAAATTCGTGCTTCTGCCTGTGCTTCATCACTTAAAGGAACGTGAACGGCCATTTGGTCTCCGTCAAAGTCAGCGTTGTAAGCTTCACAGACAAGAGGATGCAAACGAATGGCTTTTCCTTCTACTAAAATGGGTTCGAAAGCTTGAATACCTAAACGGTGAAGTGTCGGTGCTCGGTTGAGTAGAACCGGGTGCTCTTTAATCACATCTTCAAGAACTTCCCAAATCTCTTCATCCAAACGCTCAACTTTTCGTTTAGCATTTTTAATATTGTTAGCAATTTCTCTCGCAACAAGTTCTCTCATAACAAATGGCTTGAATAATTCAATAGCCATTTCTTTAGGGAGTCCACATTGGTACATTTTTAGACTTGGACCTACTACAATAACGGAACGACCAGAATAGTCGACACGTTTACCTAGCAAGTTTTGACGGAAACGTCCTTGTTTCCCTTTCAACATATGTGAAAGAGATTTTAATGGACGGTTACCTGGTCCAGTTACTGCGCGACCACGACGGCCATTGTCTACTAAGGCATCCACAGCTTCTTGAAGCATACGTTTCTCGTTTTGAACGATAATATGCGGTGCATTCAAGTCAAGTAGACGTTTTAGACGGTTATTACGGTTAATGACTCGACGGTATAAGTCGTTCAAATCACTCGTTGCAAATCGTCCACCTTCTAATTGAACCATTGGTCTTAGTTCAGGAGGAATAACGGGTACAACATCCATGACCATCCAAGACGGGTGGTTCCCTGACATTCTAAATGCATCCAAAATGTCTAAGCGACGAATGGCACGTGTACGCTTTTGACCAGTGGCTGATTGTAATATCTCATTTAATTCAGCAATTTCTTCATCAAGCTTAACATCATTTAATAAAGTTTTGATTGCATCCGCACCAATTTCAGCTTGGAAAGACTGACCATATTGAGCACGACGCTCACGGTATTCTCTTTCAGTCATTAATTGTTTCTTCTCAAGTGGTGTATCTCCTGGTTCGGTTACCACGTAAGAGGCGAAATAGATTATCTCTTCCAATGCACGCGGAGACATGTCAAGAACAAGTCCCATACGACTAGGGATCCCTTTAAAATACCAAATGTGTGTAACTGGTGCAGCCAATTCCAAGTGACCCATACGCTCACGGCGTACTTTAGATTTAGTCACTTCAACTCCACAACGGTCACAAACGATTCCTTTATAATGAACTCGTTTGTACTTGCCACATGCACACTCGTAATCTTTTGACGGTCCGAAAATGCGTTCACAGAATAATCCATCACGTTCTGGTTTTAACGTACGGTAATTGATTGTTTCTGGTTTTTTAACTTCTCCGTAAGACCAACTGCGGATCTTATCAGGTGAAGCCAATCCGATCTGAATACTTTCAAATTTATTTACATCGATCAAAGGGGCTACCTCCCTTTAGTAGATTATGAAGCTGCCCTAGTTGCTTCATGAGTTTTTACCAGTCAAGTCAGGGAAGAGGTTAGGTCTGATCGTCTATTGTCAGACAACCCCTTAATCCTCTCCTGCTGCTTAACTCCATTTATTTCTTATTTCTATCTGCTTTTAGTTAGAAGGAACCTTACTCTTGTTCTTGTCCTTCTGTTTCGGCAAGCAATTGTTCGTCTTTTATTCTTTCTTCTTCCGCACGTTTCGCGTCTTGTTCTTTTTTCATCTTCTCAAGAGAATCGACACTTCCGAAATCATCGTCTTCGTCGTTATCCTCAAGATGAATCTGTTCTGCATTAATATCCAGAACTCTTAAGTCTAAACCAAGTGATTGCAACTCTTTGACCAATACACGGAAGGATTCCGGTACGCCTGGTTTTGGAATAGGTTCACCTTTAACGATGGCTTCATATGTTTTCACACGGCCAACCACGTCATCTGATTTATAAGTCAAGATTTCTTGAAGTGTATAAGCAGCACCGTAAGCTTCAAGCGCCCACACTTCCATCTCTCCAAAACGCTGTCCACCGAATTGAGCTTTACCACCCAATGGCTGTTGCGTCACAAGTGAGTATGGTCCTGTCGAACGAGCATGTAGCTTGTCATCAACCATATGCGCGAGTTTCAAGAAGTACATAACCCCTACAGAGATTTTATTGTCAAATTCTTCTCCTGTACGTCCATCATAAAGAACTGTTTTCGCATCATCATCCATACCAGCTTCTTTAAGTGTTTCCCAAATGTCTTCCTCATGGGCACCATCAAATACTGGTGATGCAATGTGAATACCTAATTTACGAGCAGCCATACCCATATGAAGTTCGATAACTTGACCGATATTCATACGTGATGGAACACCTAGTGGGTTCAACATAATATCCACTGGTGTGCCGTCTGGCATGAATGGCATATCTTCTTCCGGAAGAATCAAAGAGACAACCCCTTTGTTTCCGTGACGTCCAGCCATCTTATCTCCAACGTTGATTTTACGTTTTTGAACGATGAATACACGAACAAGATAGTTAACGCCTGGTGATAATTCGTCTCCTGCTTCACGAGTGAATATTTTAACGTCGTGAACAATACCGCCCCCACCGTGTGGCACGCGTAAGGAAGTATCTCTTACTTCACGAGCTTTTTCACCAAAAATAGCGTGTAGCAGTTTTTCTTCTGCAGATAGTTCAGATACCCCTTTAGGAGTGACTTTACCTACTAAGATATCGCCGTCTCTTACTTCTGCACCAATGCGGATAATACCGCGGTCGTCAAGGTGTCTTAATGCATCTTCTCCGACGTTTGGAATTTCACGCGTGATTTCTTCTGGTCCTAATTTCGTGTCACGTGCTTCTGATTCGTATTCTTCAATATGAATAGAGGTATACACATCGTCTTTGACTAGACGCTCACTCATGATGATTGCATCCTCAAAGTTATACCCGTCAAATGTCGTAAAGGCGATTAGTGGGTTTTTACCCAAAGCCATTTCTCCATTTTCCATAGAAGGTCCGTCAGCAAGGATGTCTCCTTTTTCAACAACATCTCCATGACGAGCAAGTGTGCGTTGGTTATAAGACGTTCCTGCGTTTGAACGTTTAAATTTAGCAACGTTATAGCGGTCTAACCCACCATCTTCTCTTCTGACACGAATTTGTTTGGCATCAACGTACTCAACGACACCATCATTTTGAGCAATAATGGCTGCTCCTGAGTCACGAGCTGCTGTGTGTTCAATACCTGTTCCAACAAGCGGTGATTCTGGCTGAAGCAATGGAACAGCTTGACGTTGCATGTTCGCACCCATTAGGGCACGGTTCGAGTCATCGTTTTCTAAGAAAGGAATGCTTGCCGTAGCTACAGAAACAACCTGTTTAGGGGATACGTCCATATAGTCTACTTTAGAGGCTTCAATTTCTTCGTTAACGTCTTTTCGACGAGCAAGAACTAAATCGTTAGTGAATGTGCCGTCTTCATTTAATGGCGCATTCGCTTGAGCAACAACGTATAAGTCCTCTTCATCTGCTGTCAAGTAGTCAATATCTTCTGTGACTCGTCCTGTCGCACGGTCAACTCGACGATAAGGTGTTTCAATAAAGCCATATTCATTAATTTTTGCGTAAGTGGACAAACTGTTAATTAATCCAATGTTTGGTCCCTCAGGCGTTTCAATTGGACACATACGTCCATAGTGGGAGTAGTGTACGTCTCGAACTTCGTATCCGGCACGGTCACGTGTTAATCCACCCGGTCCTAAAGCAGATAGGCGTCGTTTGTGCGTCAATTCTCCTAAAGGGTTCGTTTGGTCCATGAACTGTGACAATTGAGAGGATCCGAAGAACTCTTTCAGTGATGCCACTACTGGACGAATGTTTACTAATTGCTGTGGTGTCGTTGTTGTCGTGTCTTGAATAGACATCCGTTCACGAACCACACGTTCCATACGGGATAAACCAATACGGAATTGGTTTTGGAGCAATTCTCCTACTGAACGGATACGTCTGTTACCTAAGTGGTCAATATCATCTGTTTCGCCAATGCCTTCTTGTAAGTTAAAGAAGTAACTCATTGATGAAATGATGTCTGCTGGTAAGATGTATTTAATTTCACGGGCAGGAGCCATGTTTCCAATAACATGAACCACACGGTCATTGTCTAATGGTGAGTAGACTTTAACCATTTGTAATTCAATAGGTTCAGGAACGACTGCTTCGTCTGATGGATACAAGGTAATGTGATTCAAGCCGTTGTCTAAATGAGGACCTAACGCATCCATCACTTCACGGTTAATCAACGTGCCTTCTTGGGCAATAATTTCGCCTGTTTCGCTATCCACTAATGTTTCAGCTAACGTTAAGCCCATTAGACGGTTTTTAAGGTCTAATTTTTTATTGATTTTATAGCGTCCCACTTTTGCCAAATCGTATCTCTTAGGATCGAAGAAGCGAGTAGTGAGTAAACTTCTTGATGAATCTGCAGTCTTGGGTTCACCTGGACGAAGGCGCTCATATAAATCTTTTAGTGCTTCTTCCACTCGTGAATCTGCTGAGTTCTTATGAACATCTTTTTCTAAAGTTGAAATCAAACTGTCAACTGGTCCAAAGATATCTAATATTTCGTCATCAGAACCAAATCCAAGTGCACGAACCAATACACTTAAAGGAATCTTACGTGTACGGTCAATACGGACATTGGATAAGCCTTTCGTATCTGTTTCATACTCTAACCATGCTCCACGGTTAGGTATAACAGTTGAGCCGAATCCTTCCATGCCGTTCTTTTCAATTTTAGGACTGAAATAAACACCTGGAGAACGGACCAACTGAGAAACAATTACCCGTTCTGCTCCGTTGATAATGAATGTTCCTTGTTCAGTCATAAGCGGGAAGTCTCCAAAAAATACTTCTTGCTCTTTTACTTCACCTGATTCATTGTTAATTAAACGTAACTTTACATATAAAGGTGCGGAGTAATTTGAGTCATGCTGTCTTGCTTCATCTACAGTATATTTAGGTTCTTGTAATTGATAGTCAGTAAAGTCTAATAGAAGGTTCCCTGAAAAATCTTCAATAGGCGAGATATCTTTAAACATCTCTTTTAATCCTTCTTCTAAAAACCAGTCGTACGAATTTGCTTGTATTTCAATCAAATTCGGGAGTTCCAGTACTTCGTTGATTCGTGAGTAACTTCTACGCGTACGGTGCTTGCCGTATTTCACATCTTGGCCTGCCAAACTCTTCACCCCTCATAATTAATCACTAGTCTATGCACGAAAAGACGGTATTGACCCGATTGTTACAAATATTACTTTTGTGTGTCTTTTATTAACGTTTCGTTAACAAAGCAGTAACATTCTGGTTTCAGGCCAAAAAAAAGACAAAAGACAAGTGAACGATACTAAATTGACCATCACTATTTCTTTTGTTTTTCATAAAAACCGCGTGCGGACAATATTTCGCAACGATTTCCTTTTCATACTTCTATAGCGTCTATTAATACTACACAATATTAGCAATAAAGTCAAGCGTGTTTTCATGAACGGTAAAGGGAATCACTTTCTTCTAACATATACGAATCTAGTTCTTCATTAACTCGCTGCTTCAGATTAACTGAGTTAATAAAGAAATCTGTTTATTTGTTAACTCATTGCCTAAGTGGTGGTTGAGTCGCTAAACAAACTCAGACCCGTCTATATTATATCCTTAGTTTAAATAATAAAGCCGTCCCCAAATTACTCTGAGACGGCTTTATTACACTTAATCTGTTTTTATAGATTCTAAGATCCAGTACCCTTTATCTTGAACTAGTCGCTCAGCATTCCCGAAGACAGCTTCCATCTTCTTTTTGGCACTCGGTGCTCCTTGTTTCTTTTGGATAACTATGGTGAGACGCCCACCAATTATTAAATGGTTACAGGCTTTTTCTAAGATTTCATGAACGACTTCTTTGCCTGCACGAATAGGCGGGTTGGAAAAAATCCCTACAAAATCTGTCTTCTCGACAGACTCGTAGATGTTAGATTGATAAATACGGCAGTTTTTTACTCGGTTTATTTTGACATTTTGCTTTGCCAATTCCAACGCTCTTAAGTTTACATCAACCATGTCAACGACTCGACTCTCGTCCTTCGCAGCCAACGCCATGCCCATAGGCCCATAGCCACAACCCACATCCAATAAGTCGCCTGACGGGAAATCAGTGAGATCAACTGTTTCAATTAATAAACGGGACCCATAGTCCACACTTCCTTTTGAAAAGACGCCTGAGTCTGTCATAAATTGAAACAGACGATGATCTAAAGTGGCTTCCCATGTCATGGGATTGCTTTTTGTATTCGGTTTTGCAGTATAGTAATGATCAGACATAAGATGAAACGCTCCTTTGTAATCAGTTCGAGTGTATTATACCATCTTAGACAGCTCAGTGTATTGTTTTTACTCTAGTTTCAAAAGCCTAAACATGATAAAAGCGCCCCTTATCGTTAAGATTCTCGACAAGGAACGCTTTGTTCGGTTTGTATTATTTAACTTTCGGTTACTACTTTTTTATGTTTAGTAGGCTTAATTGTTTTTTCACTTTCGTACACAGCATCATAGGTTGCTTCTTCGCTAGGGATAATCACATTCAAAACAATGCCAACGAGTGCACTTAAGGCAGTTCCTGAAATCGTAAGCACGCCAGAGATATCAATGACTGCTCCCCCAAGACCAATGACTAGCATAGAGCTGGCGATGATTAAGTTTTTCGCTTTGTTGAAATCCACCTGATCCTCAATCATCACTTTTAGTCCATTACTCGCAATGACTCCGTAAAGAAGAATGGACATACCGCCTAAGACAGCAGCTGGAATGGTTGAAATCAAAGCCGTGAATTTACCCATGAAACTCATTAAGATAGCAATCACTGCTGCATTTCTGACGACTGAAACCGAGGCAATTCGTGTCATCCCAATGACCCCTACGTTCTCGCCGTAAGAAGTATTGGCCGGGCCACCGATAAGGGCGGATACAGTTGTAGCCACGCCATCACCAATTAACGTCCGAGTAAGTCCAGGTTCTTTCAAGAAATCCCGTTTAACCATTTTACCTATGACTGAGTGGTCCCCAATGTGCTCAGCTACTGTTACTAAAACAATTGGCAGCAAGGCCCACGTTTCAGGTCCAAAATAAAAGGAGTAGGAGTTAAAGGTGTTCGTTTCAAATGGGAGATAGAGTTCCGGCAGCGCGAACCAATTCGCATCCATGACCGGGCTAAAATCTACTAATCCTAATAAGACAGCTAACAGGTAGCCTCCAATAATCCCTGATAAAAATGGAACGATTTTAAGGAAGCCTTTTGCCTGTGTGTTGACGTAAGCTGTGATTAAGAAGGTGCCCACGGCTACAACAATCACTCGCCAGTTCGAGTCTTCTACTAAACCGGCATTTTGAACAGCATTTGCGGCAAGGCCTAGTCCGATAACCATGATCATTGGACCAATAACGATAGGTGGTAACAGTTTATTTAACCAAGCTGTTCCGGTCAATTTCACTATACTTGCGATGATGACATAAATGAGTCCAACGAGGACAATCCCCGTTTGAGCTGCACTGATATCGCCATCCATTTGTTGAATGGCTACTTGCATTCCGGTGATATAAGCGAATGAGGAGCCTAAATAAATGGGCACTTTTGCTTTCGTTGCGACTTGATAAATGAGTGTTCCTATTCCACTAGCCAGTAAAGCAACTGAAACCGGCATACCTAATAATATAGGAACCAGTATGGTTGCACCAAACATGGCGAAAACGTGTTGAAGACCCAACAATAACCCTTTAAGCGGTGTTGGCTTGTCCTCCACGTCTAAAATAAGAGGTTGTTGATTAATTGCCATAACTTATCCTTCCTTCCACTGTGTGTTTTTAGGCATAAAAAAATGCCCTTTATACATTTAGCATAAGGACCCTTTAGATAAGATGGTTACCCATAGACTGATTCCTTGTCCTGTCCCATCAGAAATAAAGGACATACGAAGTCAGAGCTATCGATAAATGAAATTTTCCCATCCTTTTCTACCTCTCTGGATAGAATTAAAGGAGCTTTGCTTTAGCAAGTTTACCAGTTGCTTTTTCAATATGCAAGCCTTTAAGCTCTATTTCTCTTATTTTTTTAACGTACTGTCTTTGTAAAAAAACAATTAAACGATTATACTTTAATTAACGTTAAGATACTTGGAATAGAGGTTGTTATTTAAATGGACTTAAAAGCAAAAGGGCCAAAACACTGGCTCGTCCTTATCGCTGCGTGTGCGATGTCTGCCAGTTCTTTTGGCATCAGTTTAAACGTCATTGGCGTTTTTTATACTCCTGTAGCAGAAAGCTTAGGCGTTTACCGTGGGACCTTCGCTGTCCATGCCACACTTTCTTCTCTCGCTTTAGCTATCGTGACCTTATACTTCTCACAATTATTAAACCGCTTCGGTTGGAAGCCTCTTTTAACCTTTGGTGTTTTACTAGCTTCTTTGTCTACAGCTGCTATGGCATTCACTACCCAAATGTGGGTATTTTATATTCTTGGAACACTTCGAGGTTTAGGGGCTGGATTATTTGCAGCCGTTCCCGTCTCACTCGTCATCAACAATTGGTTTGAGGAGAAAAAGGGCTTAGCAATGAGTATTGCTTTTGGATCCAGCGGTATTACCGGAGCTATTTTTTCACCAATTTTCACTTCACTCATTGACTCTATTGGTTGGGAATCTACCTTTATCATCATGGGGGCAACCATCTTCCTTATCGCTTTGCCTGCTATACTCATCCCTTACTCTCTTAACCCAAAGGACGACGGCTATTTACCTTACGGATTTAAACAAGTTAAAAACGGGAAAAACCGTCCTGTCATTAAGCAAGTTGATTGGTCTAATTTTTCATTATTCAACTCAGTCTTTATTTTATTAGGGCTTGTCGCTGTTCTTCATACGTCTCTAACAGGTATCAGTCAGCATTTTCCAGGTTTTGCCGAATCAAAACAGCTAACTCCTCATGTTGGTGGATTGATGTTGTCTGCCGTGATGATAGGGAACATTACATTCAAATTACTAATCGGTTTTATCAGTGATTATATCGGAGCAGTCAAATCTACCGTAATCATTATCGGCATAAACGCCGTAAGTATAGTCATGCTTTTGGCTTCCACACAGCCAACCATTGCCATTATCTCTTCCTTTATATTTGGCTCTGTGTTCGCTATCCCATCAGTCTTGCTTCCTTTGCTAACGACTGACTTTTTTGGGAGAGAACGCTACGTTAGGATTTATCCTGTCATTTCCTTTTTTGCAGGTATTGGTGGCGCACTATCCATGTCAGTCGTCGGCTATGTTTATGACTTCACCGGCTCTTATGTCCCAGCATTCATAACTGGACTTGTCTTCCACGGGATTAACGTTCTATTTATTTTAGTTGCCAGCAAACAGTCTCAGAAAGAGCGACTGTGACATATTAGCCGTCAAGTCATTTCCAAATGAGTTGGACGTGACTTCTTACATTCATCTAATTAAACAAAAAAGGAATCCCTTAATTTTTCAGGGATTCCTTTTAATTTACGATGCGCCCTTTTGAGATTGAGCTAACACACAGTCGATGACGATAACGACTCCTAAAAGTATCGTGAACGCTTCATCATCGTAAATAGTAATGTCATATGAGTCGCCCCATGAAAACCACTTTTTAGTAACATCTGCAACGACTCTTGACTGGTCTTTAATCACATAATCATGAGCCATGACGGAACCTTCAACTATCCAGTTTTGCCCAGTAATTTGATAGTTGTTTTTGAAAAAGGCGAAATCCTTCTTTATTGTCGCCACTAATTCGTTTTGACTATATAAATCGAACTCGGGCAATAAACGCCATAGTTTTTGTTCAATATAGAGGATTTCTTGATGATGGTGATCATACACTCTCAGTTTCTTCCCCAGTGTAAGGAACTCTCCTTCGACGAAATAGGCATCGTTGCCCATGTCATCTTTGACGGTAAAGCGGTCTTTCAATGACAACACTTGCTGCTTGATGACGAACCGTTTCATGCTGATGCAGCTCCTTTTATAGCTTTTTTTTATCCTTCTCGTAATTCACTCGTACAGATACATTCGCTACTAATCCTAAAGCACCCGAAGAAACAATTAAACTCGTTCCACCGTAACTAATAAAAGGGAAAGTCACACCTGTTATAGGCATTAACCCAATAACACCGCCTATGTTGATTAAGCTTTGCATTAAAAATAAGGACGCCATACCCACACACAAAATAGAATCAAAGGGTTTATTTGATCGTATTGATGTCAAAAACATACGTGAAACAAGCAGTCCAAAAGCTGATAACAGCAAGAATATTCCTAACAGACCAAACTCTTCACCGACAATCGAAATAATAAAGTCTGTATATGGAAAGGGTAGATACCCTATCTTCTGCACACTATTTCCGAACCCGACCCCAAATAACCCACCACGACTTAAAGCATAGTAAGAGTGAACGAGTTGCATGCCTGCTCCTTCTGCCAAAGCAAAGGGATCCCAAAAGCCTAAGAAACGGTTATATCGGTATTCATTTAAGAAGAACAACCGGGTCCCAAAGTGCCTAATTAATTGAGACATGCCCGCTATCAGTCCGACCCCACTCAAGCCAGTCCATACACCTAATTTAGGAGAGACACCACTGGAAAATATGATAATAGTCGTTAGCAGAACAATCATAAAAGACGTCCCTGTATCTGGCTGAATATAAATAATTAACACCATAAAGCCAACCAATATCACAGGTGCAACGAGTGCTTTAAAATAACCTTCAGCAATCTTTTGTTGCTTCTTCGATAAAATATATGCTAAATACCAAATGACCATAACCTTCGCTAATTCAGCAGGTTGAATATTGAAAAATGGTGTTTCAATCCATCCCCTGGCCCCGTTTATTTCACGGCCAAAAAAGAGCACGAAGATTAAAGATATCACCGTCAACACCATGCCTAATTGCACCATGCGTTTCTTCTTCAACAATTTAATTGGAACAAACAAACCTGTTAAAAACACCCCATAACTTAACAGTACAAAAACGACTTGTCTAGGTAGGTAGTGGTGTGGATTACCATAGTCATGCAAGGCACTGTAACTGCTAGCACTATATACCATCGCTATACTGAAAAGCGTTAAAGCAAGGTAAGGAAAAACGATTAATTTATCTACATATTTTATTCGATCTCGCAACATATCCTTAATCCTTTCTGACTCAATCCAGGATTATTTATGATCCTGGATGAAATTCCTCCCCTTCTCCTGAGAAGAAGTAGGATTTGTGATGGTAACGCATGGACATAATAAGCCCAATCCCCATCATGTTCCCAAGCAGAGATGATCCCCCTTGCGACACAAACGGTAAAGGGATGCCGGTTATTGGAAGAAGACCAATATTCATACCGATATTTTCAAATACGTGAAAAACAATCATCATAATGACACCTGTTGCAATATAAGCATAGAACTCATTTTTAGTATCGTAAACCACTTTAATCATTTGATACACTAAAACAAAATAGATGAAGATTAAAAAGGCGCCACCAGCAAAGCCAAAGTTTTCACCAATCGTAGCGAAAATCATATCCGATTCACGAACCGGTACATAGACATCGCTCACGCCAAAACCTTTTCCGAATACGCCACCCGTCCCAATTGCTTTTAAGGTTTGGGTAATTTGGTAGTTTGCATCACTCCTCCCACTATGCGGAAATAACCATGTGTCGATACGAGCAAACTGATAGGGTGCGAATAACCCTGTCTGATACAATAGATCCCGCCGAAAGACAACTAGGAGAATCAACGTTGCTCCAATTATTGTAATTACTAAAAATATGGGAAGCAAGATTTGCCACTTCACACCAGAAAGCAAGATAACGCCTACTGCTATAGCAATATAAACGAGTGCAGTTCCCAAGTCATTTTGCATGAAAACAAGTACTAACGGAACAATAGAAACCAAGGCTAACTTTCCAAGAAGCAAAAAGTCATTTTGGTAGTCTCGTTGCCGGTAGTAGCTGTTGTGTTTCGTCACTACTTTTGCCAACATAAGTATTAAGGAAATCTTACCAAACTCTGATGGTTGAATGGTCCCCAGTGGCCCCAATCTGATCCAGCTTTTCCCACCTGTTCGGGCAGCTAGCGGTCGATCATAAAACAAGAGTGTCATGATTAGTAAGATAATACCTAAGACGTATAAATAAGATGTCATTTTCCATAATTGTTCAGAATCAAACTGCATCACAATCAACACAGCTAGCGCCCCTAATCCGTACCACATCACTTGGCGAACAGTCATTCCAACCCCGCCATCTTGAATTAAAACAGTTGTCGAGTAGATTGAGACAATACTAATGATAGCCAACAGCATAACAGATAATATGACGCCATAGTCTATTCGCTGAGGGTATTTTTCATTGTTCATTTATCTTTGTCCTTTCACATTTAACTCATACCTGGTAAGTTTAGTCATTTCTTTATTCAAGAACACATTTTATCAGATATTTAGTGCCATATATACACTATTTCAAAAAAAGTCATAAATTAGTAAAAGAGATTGATTTCAGTAGGTCTTCATCTAAGTATATAAAAAGAACCCACCGTCGAAAAGAAGTCTTTTCAACAATGGGCCCTTTAAAAAGTGATTCATCTGATTACTTAACTTCTACAGATGCTCCAGCTTCTTCTAATTTAGCTTTCAATTCTTCTGCTTCTTCTTTAGAAACATTTTCTTTAACTGCTGATGGTGCACCATCAACTAGCGCTTTAGCTTCTTTAAGTCCAAGACCTGTAGCTTCACGTACAGCTTTGATAACTTTAATTTTAGCAGATCCTGCGTCTGTTAATTCAACAGTAAATTCAGTTTGCTCTTCTTCAGCTGCTGCTGCTCCACCTGCTGCTGCAACTGGTGCTGCTGCTGTAACGCCAAATTCTTCTTCAATAGCTTTTACTAAGTCGTTTAATTCAACAACTGTAGACTCTTTAATGTCAGCAATAATTTGCTCAATGTTCAATGCCATTTTTGTTTTCCTCCATTTAATTGTAAGTTTGGTCATGACTCAGCATGCCGTTTTGTAATATACATATGAATCGATCAGAATCGGTTGCTTTACGCAGCTTCTTCTTCTTTTTGAGTTGCCACTGCTTTGACTGCCAACGCTGTGTTTCTGATTGGTGCTTGTAGAACAGATAACAGCATAGATAGTAAGCCTTCGCGGCTTGGTAGTGTTGCGATTTGGTTGATTTCTTCAACGCTCGCTACTTTACCTTCTAGTACGCCACCTTTAATTTCAAGGTTTGTTGCTGTTTTCGCAAATTCCGCCATAATTTTAGCAGGTGCAACAACTTCTTCGTTACTGAATGCTACAGCTGTAGGGCCTTTGAAAATATCTTCCATGCCTTCCAATCCAGCAGCTTCAGCAGCACGACGCAACATCGTATTTTTCAATACGCGCATTTCAATGCCGGCATCACGTAATTGCTTACGCAATTCTGTTACTTCGCCAACTGTTAAACCGCGGTAATCCACTACGATAACTGCTTGAGCGTCTTGGAACTTTTTAGTAATGTCATTGACTAAATCTTCTTTTCTTGCAAGGACACTTGCTTTGCTCATTGATGTTTCACCTCCCGATCGTTTGAACTAAGGCTTTTTTACAATAAAAAAACCCCATGTCGCCGTAGACATAGAGGGATTGTGGTTTTAAATGATCACATAAGTCCTCGGTATGATATTAAGGCCAGAGCCACATACTGTCTTCGGTTTATTGTGCGACGACTGTTTCAGGTAAATCTGTAACAACCTATCGCTTAGTTTATTTAATTAAGTTATTACCTTAACCTGACTTAGTATAGCAAGATACGTTAGTCAGGTCAAGGCTTATCATAACTTTTTTAGTTTACAGTTGAATTATCAACTTTAACGCCAGGACCAAATGTGCTTGCAACAGCCATGTTTTTAATGTAAGTTCCTTTAGAACTTGCAGGTTTAGCTTTTACAATAACATCGTGTAAGGCAGCCAAGTTTTCTTGTAACTTTTCAGTTTCAAATGATACTTTACCAATTGGAACGTGAATGTTTGACTGACGGTCAACACGGTAAGTGACTTGACCAGCTTTGATGTCGTTAACTGCTTTAGCAACGTTAGGCGTTACTGTACCAGTTTTAGGGTTAGGCATTAAACCTTTAGGTCCTAATACGCGTCCTAATTTACCAACTTCAGCCATCATGTCTGGAGCTGCAACGACAACGTCAAAGTCCAACCATCCGCCTTGTACTTTTTCAACTAAATCAGAATCACCAACGAAGTCTGCTCCTGCTTCTTGTGCAGCTTTAGCAGCGTCTCCTTTAGCAAATACGATAACAGTTTGAGTTTTACCAGTACCGTGTGGCAATACCATTGCTCCACGGATCTGTTGGTCTGCTTGTTTAGGGTCTACACCTAGACGGTAAGCTACTTCAATCGTAGCGTCAAATCCAGCATAGTCAATTTCTTTAACTAAGTTCAATGCTTCAACAGCATCGTAACGTTTTTCTCTATCTACTCTTTCAAGAGCAGCTAAGAATTTTTTGCTTTTCTTCGCCATTATATTTCCTCCTTATTGTGGTATTAACGGTTTAACCTCCCACTTGATCTCCGCAATTGAATAAGTAAATGAGCTTTCTTATTCATAAAAGAGAATGGCTTCTCTTTTTGGTTGCGGAGGCAGCAAGCATGGAGACAGACTCATTATCCTTCGACAGTGAATCCCATGCTTCGAGCTGTGCCTTCAACCATGCGCATAGCTGATTCGACATCAGCAGCGTTTAGGTCTTCCATTTTAGTTTCAGCGATTTCTCTCACTTGAGCGCTAGTTACTTTCGCAACTTTTTTAGTGTTAGGCTCGCCAGAACCAGATTCTACGCCAGCTGCTTTTTTAAGCAATACTGCTGCAGGTGGTGTTTTAGTGATAAATGTAAATGAACGGTCTTCGTAAACTGAGATAACAACAGGGATAATCATTCCTGCTTGATCTGCTGTACGAGCGTTGAATTCTTTACAGAATCCCATAATATTAACCTGAGCTTGTCCTAGTGCAGGTCCTACTGGGGGTGCCGGGTTTGCTTTCCCTGCTGGGATTTGCAATTTCACGACGTTAACTACTTTCTTTGCCACGAGACATACCTCCTTGATTTT
This sequence comes from Alkalibacterium sp. MB6, assembly GCF_009935905.1. Lineage (GTDB taxonomy): Bacteria > Bacillota > Bacilli > Lactobacillales > Carnobacteriaceae_A > Alkalibacterium. Next base: position 116,735 of record NZ_PREX01000003.1, read on the forward strand.
TGTCCGTGAGTGGTTAAATGAGGATGTAAATTTCCTCTCCCACTTCTAAACGCATGCGAAAAACGCGTAAAGCCTTCTAAGCATACCTAAATAGTTTACCACTCACTTAAGGGTTTCGCAACCCTTTTTTAGTTATTCACTTTAGCTATTTGGTTATAGTCCAGTTCAGCTGTTGTTTCTCTTCCAAACATTTCAACCGTCGCTTTGATTTTTCCTTTTTCCTTTTCAAGCTCAGAGACGATTCCTTCCATTCCTTCAAAGGCTCCTCCAACGATCATGATGCGTTCCCCAACAGTCACATTCATATCGACCTTACGCGGGTTAATGCCCATGCTACGTAGGATTTGATCCACTTCTTCAGGAAGTAACGGAGACGGCTTGCTACCTGCTCCATGAGAGCCGACGAATCCGGTCACCCCTGGGGTATTACGCACAATATACCACGCTTCATCTGACATAATCATTTCCACAAGGACGTATCCAGGGAATACTTTGCTCATGGTTGTTTTTGATTTGCCGTCTTTTTCTTCTACTGTCTCTTCTTCTGGAATTAATACCTGGAGGATATTATCTTCCATGCCCATGCTACTTGCACGTGACTCTAAGTTTTGTTTCACTTTATTTTCGTAGCCGGAATACGTATGAAGAACATACCAGGCTTTTGCACTTTCTAACTCTTTCATTATAAGCTCCTTTTATCGTTGTCTTGCCTTCGCTTTTGACCATTCTTTTTTCGTAATAAAAAAACCTTCCTCGCTAATGCGACAGAGAAGGTTTTCCGTTCGTTCTTGTGTTGTATTATAACACGCCTATTTTTCAAATGCTAATTGTTTTTCGCTTTGTCAAAATAAGTTCAATACTACTTGAATAACTGAATCTGATGCCCAAAAGAAGACTCCGAAGAAGGCCATAACTCCAAATACGGTCAATGTATTCTTTTTCATTGATTTTCTATCTGGCCATGTTGTTTCTTTTAACTCATGTTTCACTTCACCAAAAAACGTTTTAACTTTACTCATATCCCAAACTCCTTTCTTTCGGCATTCTTTATCAGCTTTACTTGTTTAATGATCACTCAATTTATTTTGTCTCTCTATGAAGCGTATGTGTCTTACAGTAACGGCAATACTTTTTTACTTCAAGGCGTTCTGTTCGGATTTTAGCTCCTACTTCTTTGGAGTAGTTTCTAGAACCACATTCTGTACACGCCAATGCCAGTTTCTTTTTCATCTATTTCCCTCGCTTTTACCTGTCAAGCTTCAAAAAGCTTATCATCTCGTTAACTTTACCACCTGAGTAGATGGCTGTCAAACGGCTTTAGTCTATTTTTTTAAAGTCATCATCATTTATTTGAACGGCATCTCTAATACCTTCCGAAGCGAGTATCTCGTAATCCCTCGTGACAAAGATAACTTCCGCTCCTTCGAGTGTATCAAAGTAAGCTAAGCCCTCTTCGACTCCTAAGGCGAAGGCCACACTTGACAAAGCATCTGCGGTGAGAGCGTCATCTGCAATCACACTTAACCCTGCGATGTTATTGTCAAAAGGGAAGCCTGTTTCAGGATCGATTAAATGGTGGTACTCCTCGCCGTCTTGTTCAACCACACGCTCATAAATACCAGACGTAACAATGGCGTCGTCCGATACAGGAACAAGTCCGATGATTTCGCCTCTTTCACCATAAGGGTTTTGAATCCCTACATTCCAAGGTTCATCGTCACCGCGGGTACTATTCCCGACAACGACAATGTCACCACCCAAGTCTACAATCGCTGTGTTGACGCCTTCTTCAATAAGAATTCGAGCAGCTTCGTCTGTGATATACCCTTTTGCAATTGCTCCTAAATCCAACATCATACCTTCTTTTGGCAGGTAGACGGTTTGGTCTTCTTCATTTAATTCGACTAAGCGGTAATCGACTACTTCAAGTGCAGCATCCAATTCCTCTTGATTCGGAACAGCAGCTTCCGGCTGACCGATTTTCCAAAGGTCAGTTACAGCACCAATTGTTGGGTCAAAGCCTCCATCTGACTCTTCAGCGTAATAAAGAGCAGTCTCCATGACTAAAAAGACTTCCTCACTTACTTCAACTGGGGCAATTCCAGCCTGACGATTAATTTCTGATATTTCTGAATCCGGGTTTTGCATAGCAAAGCGGCGGTCTAAGTCTGCAATATGTTCAAACGCTTTATCCATTGCCTCTTCTTTTCCTTCATTGTATACACGGATATTCGCAACGGTTCCTAGTAAAAATTCAGTTCGTTCATAAGGCTCATCTGCCAAGTCTCTTGGATCCTCTTCTTGACAAGCTGATAATACGACAGCCACTAAAGTCAACATGATTAATGGCAGCAAGCTTTTCTTTCTAGTACTCATCAAACATTATCCTTCCTATACATTTTCTCTGTACATATTACAGGAAAAGTGGTATTCTGTCTATGTTTTCACAAGATAAGTCATATAATCACCATACATTATTGACAGTGGATTGAACGCCGCTTTTGTGCGACAATAGCAGGTGACGAACTACTCAGAGCATTCGTTTTTTGTTGGCTTAAACGCCTGATTATGTTTTAGCGAATAAATAAGACTGCACACACATTCAAATGCGTGAATAGAAAAGAAGGATAAAGATGAATCGGACTCAAAAAATGATCTATATTTCCCTGCTTTCAGCACAAGCCGTTATTTTAGGCTTAATTGAGCGAAGTATTCCGTTTCCTTTCGCTTTTGCTCCGGGAGCAAAATTAGGAATCGCTAACTTAATTGTTATCGTCGCTATTTATACGTTGCCTCTAAAAGACAGCTTTAAAGTGGTCTGGATGAGGCTTTTAATGACCACTCTTTTAGGTGGAACTCTATCAACTTTTTTATATAGTACAGCAGGTGCTTTGTTTAGTTATGCCGGTATGCTTTTCGTTAAGTTTTTTGGCGGTAAACATGTCAGTATTATTGGTATCAGTGCTACTGGCGGAATTTTGCATAATTTAGGTCAACTCTTTGTTGCCAGTGCCATTGCTCAAACGTGGACGGTATTACTTTATTTGCCAGTACTCTCTTCTATGGGCATTTTATCCGGAATTGCTATTGGGATAGCTGCCAATTATTTAATGGATCACGTTTCGACCATTCAACGGTTTAGAGAAGATCAAGAAAAAACGCCTCGCAAAAGTCGATGGCTGAGACGAGAATCAGTTAACTCCCCATACAAGTAAGTCAAATTAAAACGACCAAACAGTGTCAACAGGACGTGTTTGGTCGTTTTTTATACCCACTTCATTACGTTTTCCTTTCTGCCTACATAAACCCATGCAGCTGGGTACCTCTTTGCGCGAACGATTAAATAAAACTATTTCAGTGAATACCCTTTGTTATAAACGCTTGCTCTCTTTAAATTCGATTAATAAAAGAACTTTTTAAACTTGTCTGTGCATCGTTGCTTGCCACTTTTCACTTGAGCTTTACTGCAATTTAGTAATTGAGCAATGGTTTCTGTCGTATAGCCTTTAGCAAAATAAAAACAAATATCTCTTTCAAAGTCAGATAAAAATAGAATATAATCCTGAAATGTCTCTTTGATGATCGGAACGTCGTCGGTATGAAGGGGCTCGTATATACCTTCAAGTTGATAGCCATTTTCTTCCATCATGTCTTCCAGCGACAAGGTATCTAGAATGGGTTTCCGCTTCATTGTATTGTGGTGGCGGATTAACTTTTGAAAATGATTGGCTAAGCACAAGCTAGTATATTGATGAAAACTCATCCCTTTGTCATAGTCAAATGTATGTATTGCTTTGTGCAGAACCATGCAAGCTTCTTGATACAAATCATCTTTATCGTAGCCAGTTATGTAATGCTTAAAGGCCGCCTTTTTTAATAATGGGTCGCACCGATCAAATAAAAAGGGAAAGAGATCTTTATTACCCAATCTTATCTCAATGGCCAATTCATCAGCGATCGGATCAATAATCGGTTTATAAACTTTCTCTCTTTCAAATGGGTCAACATTATAGTTGACTGTATCTCTTCTTTCTAAAGGATCTTGTTCATTTTCGTCTATTTTCATCCTTTCTCTCCTTCTGTTTAATGATTTTGTCATTACCAGAACAGTTCATTTATAAAATGTAGATGAGCAGCATTCTCTGAAAGCGTTTCACCTATTATATACGGGAACACTACTCTTTGTCATCAACTATATTAGTTTGTGAGAGTAATCTCATATTCAATTCAGATTTATACAGCTTGATCTCGTTTTATCAAAAAAACGACTCCAATTAGTAAATAATTGTGAGTCGCTAAAGTAGCTTGCTAGTGAAATCTTTCATTACTTTTTCTTTTTCGGCTTTTCTTTGACTGCTTTCACTGCTTTTGGCTTAGACATATCTTCTATTAAGCTGTTGAAGTAGTCTTGATACTTATCACTGAAAGGGGAGTTCCGCTTGTATTGATTCATTCTGTACACCGTTGCATCAATCGCTATGTTTTTCTTGGTCCGTTTGATGTCTTTATAGAGTTCATTTGCTGATTTACGGCTTGCTCCTTTTTGGAAAATCATCCACTGTTCTGCCAAATCAGAAGTTGCGACCATGACGTGCGTCAAAATAAGGTTTTCTTCTCCAACCGAACGCTCGATGTAACTATCCGCTGTTTCTCCTTCACTAGTGAAAATAACGGTCACGTCAAACTTATCGTAGCGGTGTTGCACACCTGGTACTAATTGCGCATCGAATACAAGAACGACTTCAATGCCTTCGTATTTAGAATAGTTGCTTAATTCGTGTAGCAAATAGTCACGAGCATCAGCCATCTTATCCATATTTTTTAACTTCACTAAATCAGGCCAAGACCCTATCATATTGTAGCCATCTACATAAAGCTTTTCCTTTTTCACGGAACTCCCTCCTTTCAATTTAATTGTCTGCTGAGTCTGTGCTTCACTCTTGAATAGACATTATAATTAAACTGATCCCTATTACTACGTTTTTTTCTATAAAGGATGGCGTTTGCGGTAAACTTCATACATCAATAAAGCTGTAGCAACGCCGGCATTCAAGCTTTGGACGTCTCCAACCATTGGGATCGATAAGGTTTCGTCTACTTTCTCTTTCACCAGCCTGGATATGCCTTTTCCTTCATTACCGATAACTAATCCTACAGGTGCAGATACGTCCCAATGACGATAGTCTTTCCCTTTCATATCAGTACCAAAAATCCATAGACCGCGCTCTTTGAGCTCATCAATCGTTTGCGATAAATTCGTTACTCTAGCAACCATCACATGTTCAATCGCTCCGGCAGATGCTTTCGCTACCGTTGACGTTAACCCGACCGCGCGACGCTTTGGAATAATTACCCCATGAACGCCACTCGCATCAGCCGTTCTCAAAATGGAACCCAAGTTATGCGGGTCTTCAATGCCATCGAGCAAGATAAAGAATGGCTCTTCATTCTTCTCTTTAGCTTTTTCAAATAACTCATCAATGGATGCATAATTTACTGGACTTGTCGCTAAAACCAGTCCTTGGTGATTCCCTCCGTCAGACAGAGTATCTAGTTTTGTTTTAGGAACGAAGGATAGTTGAACCTTCCGTTTCTTCGCTTCATCCAATATGTCAGCAATTTTGTTGCCTGATAATCCATCTTGAACAAAAAGCTTATTGACATCTCTGTCTGATTTCAATGTCTCAAGAATGGGGTTTCTTCCAATCACCATCTCTTCAGAAGAAGCGTCATCATGTTCTTCCTTGGCAACAGAATCTTGTCTGTCTCTTTTTGGTCGATCGTTTCGTTTATTAGTGCCGCGTTTATGCGGTTGGTTCGGTTTTTTTGGCATAATTTATACTCCTTAGACTCTTTTAACGTGTTGGCTACTGGTTGCGTTTTTCAATTTCATCAATGCACCAGCGGATCACTTCTTCTAATCGGTCCTTTTGTTTGGTGACATATAAATAGCCCAGTAGCGCTTCAAAACCTGTAGATTGGCTGTATGTTTTTGAGTCGGCATGTTTAGCTTTCGTGTGACTCTTAGCATTGCGTCCACGCTTGTAATAAGTGATTTCGTCATCGGTTAACTGATTCTCTTCGACTAACTTGTCAACTAAATAAGCTTGCGCTTTTGCCGAGACATAGAGAGTAGCTGTCTGATGCAAGACATTTGGTTTAGTCTGACCTTTCATTAGTAAATGGTTGCGTATGGCTAATTCATAAGCGGCATCACCGATATAAGCTAGGGCCAGACCGTTTAGCAAATGTAAATTCGTGCCTTCACTCATCCATTAGACCCTCTTCTCCAACGAATGCCTTGTGGTGTATCTTCTAAAATAATAGACATGTCTCGTAATTGATCACGAATAGCATCGGCACGTTCAAAATCCTTATCTGCTCTTGCCTGATCTCTTTCCGCAATTAATTGATCTATTTCTTCATCTAATAAATCTGTTTCTTTTTTTAATTCGATGCCAAACACAGCCATAAATTCTTCTAGCATAACCAACGCTTGAGTTAGCTCTTCTTTAGAAACTGTCTCTTCTTCAATATAGCGATTGATGAAACGGACGAGGTCATACACAACGGTTATGCCATTTTGTGCTTGAACATCATCATCCATCTGTTTAACGAAATCCTCTTCAAAAGCGTCTAATTGGTTAGTCACTGATTGGACTGTTGCTAATGAGTCAGCCGTTACATTTTCTAAGCGGTACATAGCATTGTAATAAGCTGTTTCAATACGGTTCAAGTTCGTTTTAGCTTCTTCCAATGCTACTTCAGAGTAGTTTATTGGGCGTCGGTAATGGGCAGTCGACATGAAAAAGCGCAGGACTCTTGGGTCATATAGTTGACGTAAGTCTTTGACTAAGACCACGTTCCCGATGGATTTACTCATTTTTTCGTCATTCATCGTGACAAAACCATTGTGCAGCCAATAGTTAGCAAATGGCTTTCCTGTCTTGGCTTCTGTTTGGGCAATCTCATTTTCATGATGGGGGAAGGTTAAATCGTGGCCTCCCGCATGAATATCAATCGTATCTCCTAAATATTTAGTCGCCATAACAGAACATTCAATATGCCAACCCGGCCTACCTTGTCCCCAAGGCGATTCCCAGTTTATTTCATCTTCTTTAGCAGCTTTCCATAAAGCGAAATCCAGCGGGTCTTCCTTTTTATCTGTCGAGTCCTCCCCTATACGGTTAGACGCACCAAGTTCTAGTTCATCTAAAGAAATGCCACTTAATTTACCATACCCATCAAATTTACGGGTTCGGTAATAGACATCTCCTGCAGATTCGTATGCAAAGCCTCGTTTAATTAATTCCTCAATGAAGGCAATAATTTCAGGAATATTTTCCATGACTCGCGGCGAGTGATCAGGCTTTTGCACATCCAACGCTTCAGTATCTTCATAAAAAGCCTCAATAAAAGTCTCCGCTACTTCTGGAGCTGTTTTACCCAGTTCTTTAGCAGCACGAATAATCTTATCATCTACATCTGTAAAGTTGGATACATAATGAACATCATACCCTCGGTAAGTAAAATACCGACGGATCGTATCAAACGCAACTGTACTGCGGGCATTCCCAATATGAATATAGTTATACACCGTCGGGCCGCACACATACATGTTTATTTTCCCTTCTTCTAAAGGCTCAAAGGGCTCTTTCTTGCGAGATAGCGTATTGTACAGGTGGATCATATAATCAAGCTCCTTTTATATGCAGTCATCCATAGCCATTGGGCGATTATACTTCTCTCAATGGAAAAGCCACACAACGGAAGGTCAGAATGATTCCGGTTGTATGGCTAGACTGCCTTCATGCTTTTTTAGATTCGCTTATTTAATTAAGTCTTTTGCTTTTGACAGGTTACTCAATGCACGTTCTTTGCCGAGTAACTCGATTGCATCATTCAGTTGCGGGCCATGTTGTTGGCCTGTCACAGCTACTCGAATCGGCATAAAGAGATTTTTTCCTTTTACACCTGTTTCTTTTTGAACTGCCTTAACTGCTTTTTGAATGTCACTTGCTTCAAAAGGTTCAACTGCTTGAAGGTGCTGTTCAAAAGCATCCAATACAGTTGGGACTGTTTCACCTTGAAGGACTTCTTTAGCAGAATCAGACCATTCCAAGCTGTCTTCAAAGAATAATTTGCCCAGATGTGTAATCTCAGCTGCATAACTCATCTGATCTTGATATAGTTTAATTAATTTCTTAACCCATTCACTCTTTTCAGGTGTCGGATTCGCATCAATGTAACCAGCTTGTACCAAATGAGGAACGGCTTTTAACGTCAACTCATCCAAATCCATTTGTTTCATGTACTGGTTACTGATCCATTCCAATTTCTTGGCATCAAAAGCTGCTGGTGATGTCCCCAAACGATGGTAGTCAAACATATCAATAAACTCTTGTTTAGAAAAGATTTCATCTTCTCCTACTGGTGACCACCCAAGTAATGTAATGAAGTTGAACAAAGCTTCTGGTTGATAGCCTAGTTCTCTGTATTGTTCAATAAACTGCAGAATCGTTTCATCACGTTTACTTAATTTTTTGCCCGTTTCACTGTTAATAATCAAAGTCATGTGCCCAAATTGAGGGTGTTTCCAGCCAAACGCCTCATACACCATCATTTGTTTAGGTGTATTGGCAATATGGTCATCTCCTCTAAGAACATGGGTGATTTCCATATAATGATCATCGACAGAAACAGCGAAGTTATAGGTTGGGAAGCCGTCTCTTTTACGAATGACCCAGTCTCCCCCAACAGAATCTGCTTCAAAGGTAATGCTGCCTTTGACCATGTCTTCAAAGGTATACGTTGCACCTTTAGTGACACGCAAACGAATAACTGGTTCAATACCTTGTTCTTCTTTTTCTCTTTGTTCGGCTGCTGATAAATGAGCACAACGACCGCTGTAGTGAGGCATTTCGCCACGAGCACGTTGAGCCTCACGTTCAGCTTCTAACTCTTCTGATGTACAGTAACATTTATAAGCACGATTACTGGCCATGAGTTGGTCTATTAGAGGGTCGTAAATATCCTTTCGCTCAGATTGACGGTAAGGACCATACGCTCCTCCGATATCTGCACTTTCATCCCAGTCAATGCCAAGCCAGCTTAAATTCTCTAGCTGACTCTTCTCTCCTGTTTCGACGTGTCTCTTTCTGTCAGTGTCTTCTATACGAATAATAAAATCGCCACCATGATGGCGGGCAAATAAATAGTTAAATAAGGCTGTACGTGCGTTTCCGATGTGTAAATTTCCTGTTGGACTAGGCGCATAACGTACGCGTACTTTTTCTGGCATAAAGTTAATTCTCCTTTTTTACTTTTACAGTAGTTTAAACTTACCACGTCTTAGCTCTTTCTGCCACCAGAAAGCGATAGTCTTGACCATCTCTTTCCAGTTTTAGCCTTCCTGTTTATCTTGTTGCTCTGTTAAAAAACAAGCCATATGATAATCAAAAGAGGTCGTGATTTTTATATTTTCTTCCATTCCTAAAACAACACTAACTGGCTCACCTATTCGTTCAACTAGCTCCCCTTCTTCGTTTCCATAAAACTCATCTTCCACTGCTTTAGACATCGCATGTTTAAGAAGGTTGGTATTAAATAATTGTGGGGTTTGTATTCGCCAAACATACGGGCGATAAAGGGATTGTGCCACTTTTCCTTCTTTGACCAGTTTCACCGAATCCTTGGAAGGTATCCCGAGTGTGACAGCCTGATAATGGGTCATTTCGTCTAGGAGCTCATCGATTAAGCCTCTTGTGACAAATGGTCGGGCTGCATCATGAATCATGATAACTTCAGTCGTTTCGCTCTTTATGTGTTCAAGAGCCATAGCCACACTGTCTTGCCTCTCTTTTCCACCCTTAATCCAAACTATTTTTTCAGGTATCCCTTTATACAGGTGATCAATTTGTGTCTTAATCTGTTCTTTCTCTTTATCCTTATGAACAAACCATATTTTTTTGCATCGCTCATCTTTTAGAAATAAGCTTAATGAACAGTTAAAAACAGGTTGCTGATTTAACATCATCAGTATTTTATTTTGTTCACTACCCTCTTTGAAACGAGTTGATGAACCAGCTGCCAACAAAATCGTTTCATAAGAATCAGCCATTATGTGCCTCCTGATTATCTAAGGACCGCTGACTTTGAGCTAGTTTGGCAAAAATCATTCGGCCAGCATTTGTCTGTAAGGAACTGGTGACCACCACATCGACTGTTTCATTAATGTGATACTTACCTTCTTCCACAACGACCATTGTCCCGTCTTCTAAATATGCAACACCCTGTGCTCTTTCTGTACCGTTTTTAACAATCATGACTCGCATTTCTTCGCCTGGAATAACGACCGGTTTAACAGCGTTAGCCAATTGATTGATATTTAAAACAGGTACATTTTGAAATTCCGCAACTTTGTTCAAATTGAAATCGTTCGTTACAATCATGCCGTCCATGTTCTTTGTTAACTGGACTAGTTTCAAATCCACTTCTTCTGCTTCTGGTAATTCGGTATCATCAATAATGAGGGTAACGCCTTTTTCTTTTTGCAAGGCATTTAATATGTCTAGCCCTCTTCGTCCACGCACGCGTTTTAGACTATCCGATGAATCCGCAATATACTGTAGTTCTTTCAACACATAATGAGAAACTACAAGTACACCTTCTAAAAAACCCGTTTGAGACACATCTAAAATTCTGCCATCAATAATGGTACTCGTATCGAGAATCTTATACTTACGGAAAATATCGCCCTCTTTACGTTCAAGGACATCATCGTTTTCGTTTCTGACTGTTTTAGGAAGAAACAAACGTCTAATTTCTTCCCGTCTGGCCGTTCCTAGCTGAAAACCAAAATAAGCAAATCCGACCATCAAAATCAGGGGAACAACATCGCTAATGATTATCAAATCCAGAGCAAATAATGCCAAATTAATAATTAATGAAATAATAAGTCCAACAATCGCTCCAATGCTTCCGAATATGATATAAGCCATGCTCAGTTCGCTAAACATGTGTTCCAATTTCTTGACGCTTCTTTCTAATGGTCCAATTGCCTGTAAGGCAATAATGTAAAATACAGCTGCCCCTAAGACTAGGCCGCTGATAGGGTGCATTAACCAGTTAGGCATCCATTCCCAATTACTTAGCAGTTCAGGAATTAAGTTGTATCCTAGACTTCCTCCGACTAATAGAAAAGTCAGATAGATCAATTTTGTTACCATCCTATCCCTCCTCTTCCTAATTGATATTTATTCTTTTAGTATAACATTAACCTTTAAAAAGTCAGACTATTGTCCATTTCACGCCTATTGACTATAGATGCCGGTCCTGCTTTTTATCAAAACTGGCTTATAGCAGTGTTCCTTTTATTGAAAGGCTCGTTTAATGGCTTCTGAAATGGTTGCACAACCGACTATATCAACACCCTCTGGGAATTTCCAGCCGTCCATATTGTTTTTCGGAACAAAGACTCGCTTGAAACCTAATTTAGCAGCTTCATTTACTCTTTGATCAATTCTTGATACGCGTCTAATTTCACCTGTTAATCCTATTTCACCAATAAAACAATCCGTTGGTCGTGTTTCTTTGTCTTTGTAACTAGAAGCAATGCTTATAGCTATAGACAAGTCAATCGCCGGCTCATCTAACTTGACTCCACCCGCTGCTTTTAGATAAGCATCTTGGTTTTGAAGTAAGAGACCCGCTCGTTTTTCGAGAACAGCCATAATTAAGGATACCCGGTTATAATCCAGTCCACTGGCCGTCCGTTTAGCATTGCCAAAAACAGTCGGTGAAATAAGTGACTGAATTTCAACAAGTATGGGACGAGTGCCTTCCATCGCCGCAACCACAGATGAACCGGTTGCCCCTGCAAGACGTTCTTCTAAAAAGAGCTGAGACGGATTTAACACTTCTACCAGACCACCGTTTCTCATTTCAAAAATACCAATCTCATTGGTTGAACCGAATCGATTCTTAACTGCTCTGAGTATTCTAAAGGTGTGGTGGCGCTCACCCTCAAAATAAAGAACCGTATCTACCATGTGTTCTAGCATTCGTGGCCCAGCTATAGCCCCTTCTTTAGTGACGTGACCAACAATGAAAATAGCAATATTATTCATCTTGGCAATCTGCATTAATGTCGCTGTGGACTCTCTGACTTGGGACACACTTCCTGAAGCACTATCAATGGCCGCATGGTGCATCGTTTGAATTGAGTCAATCACCACATAATCTGGTTTGATTTGTTCAATGGTGTTTTGTATAGCAGTCAATTCCGTCTCAGCATAGAGGTAAAAATCAACCCCTCTTAACTCTAGCCGTTCTGCACGCATTTTTATTTGTGAGGCACTTTCTTCACCCGAGACATAAAGGACTCGGCCGCCTCCTTGATTCAACTGTGCTGAAACTTGCAACAAGAGAGTCGATTTTCCGATACCAGGATCCCCACCAATAAGAACCAATGACCCAGGAACCACTCCTCCACCTAATACTCTGTTAAATTCTTCTAGTTTAATTTTGACTCGTTCTTCTGTTTCGATAGAGATATCCGTAATCGGTTGAGCTTTTGAAGCTTTACCTGTCATGGATACTCTGCTTCGACTATCTGTTTTGTCGGGTAGTTTCTCTTCGACCATTTGATTCCAACTGCCACAGTTAGGGCATTTTCCTAAATACTTAGGCGACTCATAGCCACAACTTTGACAGACAAATACCGATGCTTTCTTTTTCGCCAATACGTGAACGCCTCTTTCTTTAATCGTTTGTTCATTTATTCTAATATCTTACCTTCCAGAAGATCCAAATCCACCTATACGTGTTTCAAACGCTTCTTCTTCTTCATCTACTATTGCATAAGGAGTGAAAATACCTTGAGCAATCCGTTCGCCTTTTTTTACTAGGACATCTTCCATACCGTAGTTAATAAGTTGAACAAAAATTTCGCCTTCGTTTCCTTCGTTGCCGTAATAATCTGCATCAATGACTCCAATGCCGTTTGGAATAGCCAACTGCTTTTTCATTGGATTGCTTGATCGATTAGCTAGTAGCAAAAACTCATTACCTGGCATATAAGCTTTAATACCTGTTGGAACCAGAGTTGATCTCATAGGATTGTTTTCTGTATGTTCGGATGGACTAGCCATAGCTTTGAACACGGAAGGAATAACTACATCAACTGCTGCGGATAAATCATACCCAGCTGAACCTTTCGTTGCCCGTTGTGGCAACGATATACTATTATTTTCATAAGTTGAAACCACTTCAAAACCTCTAATTTTTTCCATATCAAATGAACCGTTTCATGGGTGGTGCCTTTAAGAAACAGTTTTCTAGTCCCCTTTCCTTGCGTTACTGTAATACTTCTATTTTACACTAAATAGCGGTGAACTTAAACGTCTACCGTCATAAACTTCTGCCTTTCGGTTAATAACTTTCGGGTTTTTAAAACAAGAAAAAACCTCTCTGAATATACTACTGTATACCAGAGAGGAAAAAAGGGGGCTATTTTAATTTGACTAACCTTATCTCTTATAAAGCGCGGATAACATTAGTTGTTTCAGGGTCGAAGAAGTGTGATTTACCCATATCAAAGGCTAAATCAATTTCAGCACCTGGGCTATGGAAGTCACGTGCATCCACACGAGAGATAAACTCTAAATCTCCAACTTGAGTATAAAGCATTGTTTCTGCACCAAGTAATTCAGATACAGTAACAGTTGAACGAACAATTGAACCAGGAGAAGCATCCAGTGCAACTTGTTCACTCTTAATGTCTTCTGGACGTATACCAAAGACAAGTTTAGAACCGTCTTTATAGCCATTTTCTTTAAGAATGTTTAGTCTGCCTTGAGGCACTTCAACAGTTAATCCATTGCCATTTGTAATTTTGCTACCTTCAAGTGTCACATCGAAGAAGTTCATAGCAGGAGATCCGATAAATCCACCTACGAAAATGTTTACTGGAGTATCATAAACTTCTTTTGGCGTACCAATCTGTTGAACGAATCCATCTTTAAGGATAACGATACGGTCAGCCATTGTCATCGCTTCAGTTTGGTCATGTGTTACATAGATTGAAGTTGTATTTAAACGACGGTGTAATTTAGCAATCTCAGCACGCATCGCTACACGAAGTTTCGCATCTAAGTTAGATAAAGGCTCATCCATCAAGAACACTTTTGCATCACGAACGATAGCACGACCCAAGGCTACACGCTGACGTTGTCCACCAGATAAAGCAGCTGGCTTACGGTCTAAGTAGTCAGTTAGTCCTAAGATACTTGCAGCATTGTCTACACGTTCTTTGATTTCTGCTTTTTTATATTTACGCAATTTCAATCCGAATGCCATGTTGTCAAAAACAGTCATGTGTGGATATAAAGCGTAGTTTTGGAATACCATGGCGATGTCGCGGTCTTTAGGAGCCACGTCATTCATCATTGTATCGCCAATCCATAGTTCGCCGTCTGTAATTTCTTCTAATCCAGCGATCATACGTAGTGTAGTGGATTTACCACAACCTGAAGGTCCTACGAATACGATAAACTCTCGGTCTTTAATGCGCATATCGAAATCTGATACCGCAAACTCATCTGAATTGTCATAACGCTTGTAAATACTTTTTAATGCTATTTCTACCATTATAATTTCTCCTTCTTCATTTGAATTATTGATTTTAAGCATCGGCCTAAATCAATTCGTTGGTCTACTTGACACTTCTTATTCTAGTGTAAACGCTTTTCGATAGCTATGGAAACGTGACCAAAAAAGAGGCGAGAAAATTGTGCACGTTTACCAAAAGAGTTAATTAAACAAAAAAAGGCCTTTATAAGTTAATCTTTTGTTTTTCCTTGAATTGACTTCCCTCTTCAATAGCCATAGAATGAAATAAGCGGTAGGCTATGTTTTCATCGCTTTACCTATATGATACTATTACGGCATACGTATTGAATACGTGATTTGACTTAATGGAGAGGACAGTATGACATACACTTTTTTAGAGCCTTATACATTCACAAACGGTCTGACATTGAGAAACAAAATTTTAATGGCACCGATGACAACAAGTTCCAGTAGCCCTGAGGGCGATGTGACTGAGGATGAGCTTATCTATTACATTGTCCGTTCCAGTGGCCCAGGAGCTATTATTACTGCCTGCGCCTACATCTCATCAGAAGGGCAAGCTTTTTTAAATGGCATGAGCGTAGCAAAAGACTCTCATGTTGAGGGCTTATCTAAGTTAGCAAGCATTATAAAATTACAAGGGTCTAAGGCTATTCTTCAAATCTACCACGGTGGCCGGATGAGTCGAAGACAATTTAATGGTAGTCGCCAACCCGTCGCCCCCTCTTCTATACGCGCCGAAAGAAAGTGGACGGAAACACCAAAAGAACTGACAGACGGTGGGATCACTATTTTAATCTCGCAATTCGCTTCTGCAGTCAAACGAGCGATTGATGCAGGATTTGATGGAGTTGAATTGCATGGTGGCAACACGTATTTACTCCAACAGTTCGTTTCCCCCCACTCTAATCAACGAGAAGATAAGTGGGGAGGCAGTCTTGAAAATCGCCTGCGTTTCCCTTTAGAAGTGATTAAAGCCTGCCAAGAGGTGATTAAACAAAACGCGGACCGACCTTTTTTACTGGGCTACCGCTTTTCACCGGAAGAAGTCGAAACCCCTGGCATACGCTTAACTGATACCTACGCACTGATAGATATTCTGGTTAAACAGCACATTGATTACCTTCATTTATCTGTGAATTATTATTACCAACCATCAATCGTTGGGTTTAGAGATTATAAATACCAAATTCCTCAACTAATTGGCGATTACATTAACAATAGAGTTCCGCTCATTAGCGTTGGTTCAATCAAACAGCCCGAGGATGCTGAAAATGCATTGTCTCATTCCCAGTTAGTTTCGCTCGGAAGACAGCTCATTATTGATCCGAAATGGGTTCAAAAAGTTGAAGCTGGAGATATTAGAGAAATCGAGACAGCTTTACATTTGTCAAAAAAACATCAATACAATGTTCCAGAACCACTATGGATAGCCATCACTGCATCTCGAACATGGTTTCCTATTAAGCCTTGAATCGTCAAACTGACTCCCTATCTCTTTTGAGAGATTCATGCTAAAGTATATGAAGAGGAATAGAAATAGAGAGGATAATCACTCATGAACATTACACTAACAGATAAAGCTATTAACTGGTTTGAAACAGAAATGGGTCTTGAAAAAGGAAACGGGGTTCGTTTCTTCGGAAAGACATATGGTAAGACTGAAGTTCACGAAGGATTTTCTGTGGGAATTAGCGTTGAAGAACCTGACGATAATGTGATTGGTAAAGCAGAAATTAATGGTATTACGTACTTTGCTGCTTCACAAGATGACTGGTTTTATAACGGATATGATTTAGAAATTGACTTTGATGAGAATAGAGAAGAACCGATTTATCACTTCCACGAACAAAATTAGTTTCAGCTAAAAGACCCGAGTTTATCCATTCTTGAACGGATAAACTCGGGTCTTCTTTTTCTTTAGATATTAAATGAAGGTACAAAAAAACTCCGCAAGCAGGGCTCGAACCTGCGACAACACGATTAACAGTCGTGCGCTCTACCAACTGAGCTATTGCGGAATAAGGTTTTTTATAAAAAAAAAGAGCTGCACGGCAACGTCCTGCTTTCACAAGGGGAAACCCCTCACTATCCTCGGCGCTGGGAAGCTTAACGGCTGT
>NZ_PREX01000040.1 GCF_009935905.1 Alkalibacterium sp. MB6
TTGGATAAGTCATCCAACCCCATTATAAAGGACTTTTTTATATCATGAAACAGTTAAATTTTTAATGCAACACTAGTGATAATACATATAGTCGTCTGATTATCTAGATAAAATGAACTAGAGAACGACTATTAAGAAAGGAGTGTTTTAATGGACTATCATGTATCCATACAAGGTAATGATCAAGCGAAAGGTACAACGGATCAACCTTTTCGTACGATATCACACGCTGCCGCTTTAGCGAAACCAGGTGACACAGTTATTGTGCACACTGGGGTTTATAGAGAATGGGTTAACCCTGCTAATGGCGGAACGGAAGAACAAAGAATAACTTATCAATCGGCGGGAGACGGCGAAGTGGTTATTACAGGAGCAGAACCTGTTTCTGATTGGCAAGCTGAAGGCGACGATGTGTGGAGTACAGAAGTAGATAATAAGCTTTTTTCTGTTCGTAATCCTTTTGAAGTCGAATTGAGTGGCGATTGGCTATTCGATGGAGACTTGACCGCACACTTGGGTGATGTTTATTTGGATCACAAATCCTTATATGAATGCGGTAGCCTGGAAGAGGTACATAAACCTAAAATATGGTCTGAAGCGAAGTACAAAGAGGACTCTCTTTTGACTTGGTATGCCGAGGTCGGTGAAGAGACAACTAAAATATGGGCTAACTTTGGTGGAAAAGATCCTAGAGAAGAAAATGTAGAAATCAACGTTCGCCCTCATTGCTTCTGGCCAGAAAAACCAGGACTTAACTATATAACGGTCAGCGGATTTACCCTACGTCAGGCTTCTCCTCAATGGGCAGCGCCTACTGAATTCCAAGAAGGCTTAATCGGCCCTCATTGGAGTAATGGCTGGGTAATTGAAAACAATACCATTAGCGAATCTAAAAACGTGGGCATCAGTTTAGGTACAGAAATAGGTACGGGTCATGCAGACAAACAAAGCAAAGGCGGTACCCAACGGGAACAAGAAGTTATTTTGAGAGCTTTACGATCCGGATGGCATAAAGATAACGTCGGCAGCCATATCGTTCGTGGGAACAGTATTCATGATTGTGAACAAGCAGGTATTGTTGGACACATGGGCGCAGCTTTCAGTGAGATTTCCCATAACACTATTTATAATATTCACCATAAGCGTCTCAGACATGGTGCTGAAGTAGGTGGTATTAAACTTCATGCAGCTTTGGACACTCAGATTACTGATAATAAAATCTATAGCGCTTACCGTGGTCTATGGCTTGACTGGCAAGCACAAGGGACACGAATCAGCCGTAATACCTTTTTCGATAATTTATCTGAAGACTTATTCTTTGAAGTGTGCCACGGTCCTTATATCGTTGATCACAACCTATTCCTTTCTCCAATGAATTTCAGAGATATGGCTCAGGGTGGCGCCTTTATTCATAACTTGTTTGCAGGTCAATTCGTCGTTCAATCAGAAATAACCCGTACCACACCTTATCATTTCCCTCATGAGACAGCTATGGCTGGCTACTCTAATATCACGGGAGGCGATGACAGGTATTATAATAATATCTTCCTAGGCAATAAAGAAACAAATAAGGAACCTGTTCCTATTAGCTTCTTTGAGCACCTTCCGCTTAAACCTAGAACTGAAACAGAAGAAGGTGGAAAAGCTGTAATGGACGGTGTTCCTGAAGATTCTATTTGCTACTTACACCCTATCGGTCTTGGTGGGTACAATAACCACCCAAACGTTAAAGATAAAAAATGGTGGGAATACACGCAAGAGGAATTAGCTGATTTAGGAGATGCTGCAAATGATTTCTTAATTGGCAATGCGGTGTTACCTGTTGCTATGGGTAGAAATGCCTACTTGAATCATTCCGTTCCAAGTCAGCATGACTCCAAGACGATTAAAGTTGAAGAAGAAGGCATTAAAGTAGAGGTTAACCCAAAAGAAGGAAGCGTGCATGTTACTGTTTTAGATACTGAAACGCTTCTAGCAGCCTCTGATTTGATTGTTGATACAAAATTACTTGGTAAAACCTACCATGCTGACATGAATTTTGAGCAGCCTGATGGCACACCTTACCGTTTTGACACTGACTTTTTTGGTGTCGAAAGAACCCAACAGGCCAGTACGCCTGGACCTTTTGAACTAACCGAAAAAGGCTCTTCTGAATTTTCTATTTAATATAAATAAAAAACGAACAGTATAGTTAAATGATGGTCAAATGATTACGTGGCGAGAGGTAATAGTCGCCCTATAATTATTTAAACCACAAATAACACTGTTCGTTTTTTTGCATGGCTTATATGATATTTAATTTGTTTCAATCCTTTTCATAGTTTTTACTCAAAGCTTAGTCGGTTCATTGTTCTGTCGTATGACTCTTTGGCTGAGTTATTGAATGCCTCCGGCAAATCTGGGTTTTCAAGGTAACGTTCAATTGGCAATATACGGTACGTAAACCTTGCATCCCCTTCCTCTTTATTTCTATAAACCCAGGTGGGTACAAATCGAATAGCTTCAATTGTCGTCTCATTAGTTGTTTGATTTTTGTGAATCTCAAAATTAATAATCACACCGTCTTCTGTTGCTTCGTAACCTTCTCCCAACGTTTCTCTTCTTTGATTGGAAACAAAGTTACCCATGGAGTAAATAACAAACGACTCGTTTCCATCTACTTCGAGCATTTCAGCCCGTTGAATAACATGAGGGTGGCTGCCTAAAATAATATCCACACCTTCTCGTGTCAGTAGGTTGGCGTAATGAACTTGAAAGTCATTTGGTTCGTCTGCATATTCTTGACCCCAGTGCATATAGGACATGATTAAGTCTGGTTCGAGCGCATTTGCTTCCTCAATATCTTTTATGAGTTGCTCTTCATTTATTAAATTAATCATATTCTCTAATTCCGAGTCAGCATATAAAGCCTCTAGTCCATTTGCATGTTCAGTGTAGCCTAAAATAGCTAGTTTAATACCGTTTATCTCTTTAATCAATACTCTCGATTCGGGTTCACTTGCATAAGTACCTACCGCATCTATCCCTTTTTCATTGATGACCTCTACCGTTCTTCTTAGACCTTCCGAATGAGTATCTAGACTATGGTTATTCGCAGTGATTAGGGTAGTAAACCCGGCATAAATGAGAGCATCAACCATAGCATCAGGTGTATTAAAAGTGGGATACCCAATATACGGTCTTGAGGGACCAGCTAAAGTTGTTTCTAAATTAGCCATCGCCAAATCTGCTTCATCAAGTATTGGCTTCACATCTTCAAATACAGAGTGAAAGTTGTAGTCATTTGTCGCCGAATCGAATGCACTTTCAAGTTGAGGGGCATGTCCCATCACATCCCCAACAGCTGATATATGGACAATCGTCACAACATCACTTGGCTTGTCTTCTGGTTCATCTTCCGTTACTTCTGTTGCTGGTTCTTCTGGTTCCCCTTCGTTAAAGGTCGGTTCGCTTTCTGTTACGGAAGGCTCTCCATTTGTTACTTCTTCATCCCCGGCAATAAAGTTCAGAGTAAATAATCCTAACAGCAAGATGAGAATCATTAACCCCATCAATACTAGCAAACGATTTAAAGCATGGACCCGACGTTTTTTTCTATTGGTGGATCTCACTATCTATCCCCTCTTCCACTAAAAACTCCTCATAAGTTAACCCACTGTCATAAACAGCTGTAGCCAGTTCTTGTCCTAAATAGCGCAAGTGCCAAGGTTCGTAAATATAACCTGTGATACTTTCTTTTCCTTCAGGGTATCTGATGATAAAACCAAAATGATGAGCGTTCTCTTTAACCCATAATCCTTCTTCTGTTTCACCGAATGCTTCTGTCAGTTCTTTAGCCACGCTCTCACTCGTCACATCCATAGCTAAACCAGTTTGGTGCTCACTTTCACCAGGACGTGCACTATAACGATTCGCTGCCTCTTCTCCATGTTGCTCAACATAATTGTTAAACAATTGTACTTGAGTGTGGTAAGACCGGTAGCCTGATCGAGCAAGAAGAATGATACCCTCTTCTTCAGCTGCATCAAACATCTCTTTAAGTGAGTCGGCAGCCACTTGTCTTAATTGTCTAATTTCAACACTTTCCAACACAGTAGGGACCTCGACCAAAACCAAATCGTCAGGTTCATAACTATCACTCAAAGGGTGTTGCTTATTAACTAATACAGCTGTGCTGCTTGGTTCAAAGATATCTTCTTTTAAAAAAACCGATGGGGATTCATCTATTGTTTCATTATCGGCTACCTCCTCACCTTCTCGTTCAACTGTATACTGCCCTTCATCAATTTGGCTTTGAGAGGGAGACTCATTCGGATCCGTGGGTATTGATTGACACCCCACTACACTACCCAACACGGCAAGAATGGTTAAACGGTACAAAAAAGCAATGACTTCTCTCATAAAACATTCATCTCTTTCTATGTCGTCCTTTGCCACATGCTAAATGACATCAACAAAATTCCACTAAGTGCTTCTAGTTACTCGTTGGAACAAAAGGAACGATTTTTGAAGCTAGTGTACTGATCGGCATCGTTTGCAAAACAACTTTGCCCGGTCCAGTTAATTTGACTAGGAAAGCCCCTTCTCCGCCAAACATCAGATTTTTAAACCCCTTAATCGTCTCAATAGCATAGTCAACGCTGTCATCAAAAAGAAAGACATGCCCGGGTTCTACCAAAAGCCCTTCTCCAGATGTTAAGTAATACTCCATTAACGATCCATCGCCTTCTAGAAACAAGTCGCCATATCCTGAAAACTTCTGAAGGACGAAGCCTTCCCCTCCCAAAAAACCCGCAGAAAACTTTTTAGTAAGAGCCACTTCAAAATCAACTCCTTCTGTAGAAGCGAGATAAGCATTCTTTTGAGCCATGAACGACTGCCCGTTCATATTGATGTGGACGATTTCTCCGGGTAAAGAAGAGGCAAAGGCTATTTCTTGCTGATCGCGTACTGCCGTATATCGGTTTTGAAACATACCCTCTCCAGTCACTGCTCTTGTGAATCCTTTAAATAAACCACCACGGCTAGACGTTTCCATCTCAAAACCATGTGTCATCCAAGACATATTCCCCGAGCTAGTCACTATGGTCTCGCCCCGATTCAATAGACATGTTAAGACAGGATACTTTCCATCTATTTTAAACTCCATTATGTACTCTCCTTATCATTAAGGCTATAGAGATAGCCTTTCCGTTTAAGCATCATAAATTTCCTTAATCATACACTATTTAAAGGAATTATGTTGCAAAAAAAGAGCTTTTTATGTAAAAAGACTCTCTCATCGGTATTCAGTTATTCTTTTTTTATGACATAAGAAGCGACGCTTATGACTTTCCCACTTTTAGCAGCACTGGAGAAGGTATACATGTCGCAAAAAGCCATGCTAGGTTTCTCTTTGAAAATAAAGCAACCATTGACTGCACCGTATCGTCCGTGAGTTAGTACAGTATTTATTTCAATCTTTATCATTTTAGTGTCCACCAATTCATTGAAATAAGTTATTGTTTCACTTATCCCTACACGTTTATTTTTAGCAATAAGGTCCCAGACAACGTCACTCATTATGTGATCAGCTATAAATTCTTCATCTTTACTAGCTATAGCTTTGTAAATATTTACTAAAGTTAGTCTTCTTGGTGCATTATCACAATCATCCGGGATAAGGATGTCTATCCCGTTAATGTTTTCGTTAACCATGACTTTCACTCCTGAAATAATGCTTAATGAGAAAGGCCATTAGGTCATCTGGTTGTTCTTTTACGAACTCAGCCTTATCTCCAAATACCATTCCATATGGCCCTTCGGCTGTATAGGGCTCCCATTTTGGCATGTCTTCCCCTGTAGATTCTTTACCGTTAGGGTCTCCAGTTGAAATAAAGTTCACCAAATAGTTGCTCATCTGACGAGCAAGGTCATAGTGCTTGCCAACAAAAGGTCTCCATGCTTTAGCTAAGGTTTCAAAGAAAAACCACAAATCGGCTGAGTGGAAGGTTCCTGCATTATCATCTCCTGGTATTTCTGGATCAAAATTATAATAGTAAAGAGGCGTATTGGCGCCACTATCGGAATTAGCTTGCCCGACAAGGCGATTAGCGTACTCAATCGTTCGGAATGAGGCGTTCTCGATGACTTCTTCTAAATCACCAGACTCGATAGCGCATCGTTTCAAATAGTCGTCCGCATCGGAACCAAATAGTTCACGTGCCATTTCTTCAAATTCTTCTAAACTCGAAACAGTTGGAGCGCTATAAAATTCAGATGAGGTATGGCCTAGTAAAACGGGAACCATTAACCGCTTATTCTCCATAAAGAGTTTAAGTGTGTCCCCCATAACAAATTGCTTGTCAACAACCGGCCCCCAGAATTGCCCATATTCTAAAGCTTTTTGGCGAAGGTATTCACCATCAAGCTCACGTGCTTCCTCCAAGGATGACACCCCTAAGAAATCAAAAAACTTAACCCCTTCTTCTTCCACTTGCGATAAGGTTTTTCCACTCCCTGGCATACGCTGATTTTTATAGACACTCGCAAACATACCACTTAGAACAACAGCTTTATTAAATAGACCTTCATTTTGAGGCGCAGTTAGGTGATGCATCACACTACCCCCACCTGCGGACTGACCACCGATTGTGATGTTGTCAGGATCACCTCCAAATGCGTGGATGTTGCGCTTGACCCACTCCATACCGGTTTTTTGGTCGAGTAAACCGAAGTTAGTTGGTGCATCCGGAGCCTCAGCAGTGATGTCTGGATGGGCTAAAAAGCCGAATGAATTCAGTCGGTAGTTTACTGTGACAATGACTGCACCTCTACGAGCTAATCGTTCACCGTCGAATTCCATTTCAGATGTATAGCCGTATTGGAATCCCCCACCAAAAATCCAAACATAAACAGGTAGCTTTTCATCTGCGCTGGAAGCCGGTGTCCAAATATTAAGGTAAAGATTATCTTCATCCATAGGCACTTCAGGATCCACATGCCATTCCCGTGCATAAAAATCTTCTTTGTTTAAACCCGGTGTTGCTTGCATAGATATAGGAGCGAACTCAAACGCCTTTAGAACCCCTTCCCAATCAGCAGCGGGTTGAGGCGCACGCCATCTATTTTTTCCAACAGGTGGTGCAGCAAAAGGCACGCCTTTAAAAGACGTGACGCGAGGATCCGCAGCAGGCAACCCTTGAATAAAACCGTTCTCAACTTTTACTTTTCTTAACATGAATAATCTCCTCTCTATTAAATACAATAGGCAACTATCAAAAACAACTAAAGAAAATAACTTGTCTTCATATTTCTTCAATTCTTATATCAGTGCAGCGAAGAATAAGTTCAAACAGCCCATCACCCGAAAATAGAATATGGACCTCATAACCGACTTCCGTACGGTAAAGTTCTTCGTACAACCATATCTTTCCGTTGATGGGACCTTCTTGTTTTATTACTTCAGGTGCAGTAAAAGCGACCTTATTAAAACTGGTGAATCCTCCACTAGTATCTAAGTGCATGACCATATCTGTTTCACTAACTGCTACCTTTATCATTTCGCAATCGTGAAAATCGAAATGGTCTTTGATAGCATTTGGTACAAGCTCTTCTTCTTGGGCTTTGTAGTAATCTTTTAAAACCCGGTTCATCTTCTTTTCATTTTCTTCACTGAGATCCTTTAACTGCCTTAACATGTCCTTAGTACAGTAACCTAAGCAAAATACCCGTACATCTGCAATCTGTTGATAGATGTTATGAGGCAGTCGGTTAATTGTTTCTCTTATTTCTGATTCTTGACTCAATCTAAATTTTTCTCTGCACTGTCCTTCATTAAGAGGCGGACGACTTTCATACTCCTCAATCAGTTGTTGTATATGTTCTTTTTCTTCCAAAGACATCTGATAAATCATCTGGTCTTCTTCACTTATGTCTTCCTCATTTATACATGCGTCTAAAGATACAAATGTGCTTCCGTCTTGTTCCAACATAAAACGTGGATCGACATCATAAATGTCACGCTCCAAGTCTAAGAATTCTTTCTCTTTTCTTTTATATAGACGTTTATAAAGAGCATCACTATAACTCTCAGCTCCGCTATGTACTCTCAATCCAAAATAAAGGTCTGTTCGCTGACATAAGTCGTACCATTCTTTTGTTAAATACTTCATAGCTTCTCCTTTGACTCTAAATTAAGTTCGTTGTTTCTTCTTTTTAAATTTATTTACAATTCGCTTTATGGCACTATGTAATAATTCTAGGCATACTGCAATTAAATTCACTATAACCCAATGCCGTAAAATATAATGGGTGGTAGTAGTGGAGCCGTAGTGAGGAATAATAAAGGATAACATGATTAATATGGAAATAAAATAGAGGATAAATTTGCTACTTTTTCCCATTTCTTTATCTTTAAGCCAGTCGGGTAAAAACAACAACATCGAAAAAGTCGTTAGGTATAAAAGGATAAACGTTTGAACAAAGCTTAGAGCAAACTGCAATATGAAAATAATAAGAGCAGTTATAGATAATATCATTATTCTCTTATATGCTTTATCTTTTTTCAATTTATTCTCTCCCATCTAATTCAATTCGGTTTCCTCTTCTAACAACACACCTTCGTTCATTTATCATTTCCCTTCATTGATAAGGCTTTCATATTTAAGAGGACTAGGTCAGTCGCTACTCTCTATGCATGATGTCATGTTTAATTTCACGTTAATCCACTTTTTCGAAATGTAACATATCTACTTAGTTTTCACAACTTACTTTTCAAATTGGTATGTGTCAAGTTATTCTCGGTAACCTTTAATCTAAAAGTCTGTCTTACGGAAAATATTTTTATTCAAGGCAAATCAACTGAACATTTTTGCAAGTACACCTGTGAAACTGGAAGCAGAAGCATAGTTG
>NZ_PREX01000041.1 GCF_009935905.1 Alkalibacterium sp. MB6
AACGTCTTTATCAATGAGAAACGGGCGACCTATGTTTTTGATCGCGGGTATCTGGATTTCGCTCAGTTTGATCAAATGAACTGGGAGGGCTACTTTTTCGTTTCCCGCATTAAAAAGAATACAGCCGTTCATGTTCAAGCGCACCTGGAAGTGTCTCATGAATCAGGGATTATCAGTGATCAATTGGTTCAGCTGGGAAAATCGACCTACCTGACGGGGTTGTTTCGCTTAGTAACGATTGAACGTAATCATCAATCGAATCTACGTATCCTGACGAACCGAATGGATCTTTCAGCAGAGGCTATCGGAAAGATGTATCAATCAAGATGGCAGATCGAGTTGTTTTTCAAGCACATCAAACAACATTTGACCATTAAAACGTACTATTCACAGTCTGAACAAGGCGTAGAGAATCAAGTGATTCTTGCGATGATTGTCTACTTATTGACGTTACTGATGAAACTAGAATTAAGGTTGAAATCAACCCTCTTCACTATTTTGAGACAAATCAGAGCGTTACAGTATGAACCATTTGAGTGTTTCAAAGAATCGTTCGCACCTGGTTAAGTGAAAGAGAGTACAAAAAGACTAATCCACAACTGAATAACCCTAAAAATTTCTGGAAAAAGTCATCCCTTGCGCCAGCAATTGACTTTTTTGGAAATTTTAACGAAAACTACTTGTGATAAAAGTAACAACCTATAAAACCTATTTATTCTAAGTTTTATGCAACACTAGTGATTTTTATTACTAAAAATATATTTTTTTCTTCGTCTAATGTATTTTCTTTTAATACTTCAAAAGTACTTTTAGGGATTTCACCTGAGGCATTAACTGCTGCAATCATAATTGGAAAATGTTTCGGTAGCGCTAGATCTTCGTAGCGATTTGTGACATCGAAGTTAATTTCACGTTCTTTACCTTCAGCAATTTTGTTTTTAAATTCTGGATCAAATAATACTGCTGAGCCAAGAGCTACAATATCTCCATAATTTAGTGCATCTACAGCAGCTTCTGGAGTTAAGATATCTCCTACAACAACTAACGCTGTACGATCACGAATCAAGTCATAAATAACTTTATTTGTACTTTCTCCCTTATATTTTCCCATTTCTGCTGGAGCTTTATAAGCTTCTTCTCCCCATTTTGAAGAATGAATATAGTCAATACCTAAATCCGCTAATTTATCAATTAAGTATAACGGTTTTTCATATCTGTACTATCTGAATATTTATTTGAAATATTCACCTACTTATCTAACTTATTCCTTGACATCTTTATAGCTGACTTTAAAAAAAAGAAGCGATAAAAACGTATGCAATCACTATTCTAAATCAAGTGTCTGATCGGTTCGGATGTTCGACAATATAATAAGATTGAATTTTATATATGTGATAACCCGACAGGAGGTGAAACTTAAAAAAGTTGATATGGTCTATCATGAGATAGTTTTCACACAATAAAAATAAAGTATGAATTATTTAGGTAGACTTTGTTTGTTGAAAATATTAAACAAAGATCTAAAATTATTCACAGTTAAAACATTTGGTACATTCGTACTTTGCTTAGTAAATTCAAAATATACAGAGTTCCAATTATTTTGTATTGATGCCCGCACATCGTTTTCAATATGATCTCCTACATATAAAATATACTTACCTGATGTCTTTAATTTTTTCCCACTGATCCTCACTCGGGCCATTTGTTAATATAAAAGGTTGTACATGAAGTTCCTTAAGCAACTGAATAAATTCAAGTGCATCCGGCCTTAATGTAATGTTATTCCTAAAATATTCATATAGAGAATGAAAAATCAGTGCTTCTTCTTCGCTAATAGTTTTGCCAAAATCTTTATACGCCGATTTCACACGATCCAATTTATAAGAAAGCTTACTTTTCTTCCCCGTAGTGTACTTATCAAATTCGTTTATTGAATATTTTTGAAAAGTTTTATTAAACTTTTCAAAATGACTATTCGTACAAACTACTTCTTTTTCCATGATGTAAAATGTATTTTTATATACATTATCTCTATTATACAAAGTATCATCTAAATCAATACCAACATATTTAATATTATCAACTATATTTTCCATGTACAATTACAATCCTATTCTTTTGAGCGCGTGAATCACTCCATCATCATTATTTGTAAGTGAAATAATATCTGCCATTTCTTTTATATCTGGATGGGCATTATCCATTGCGATTGCAACATTAGCTACTTTTAACATCGTTCGATCGTTTAAACCATCTCCTATTGAAATAATAGAGCGATGTGGTATTTCTAATTCATTCGCTAATTTAAGTAATGAACTTCCTTTATCAATCTCTTTAGGTAAAAATTCAATCAAATAATCTTGAGAAAATATGATGCTGAATTGTTTATAAAATTTTTCTGGTAACTTTGATCGTAAACACGAAATCTTATCCGGTTCTGAAAAAATCAGTAATTTAGTAATATATTCAAGATGATTTATGTGCGTAATATCATAGTATTCCATTATCATCTTATTTAGACTTGCATCATAAGACATTAGATCAGTAATGTTTTTAGATAAAGAATAAAATTTATGTTCGTCTAATATACTAACATCTGTTTCATAGGCATCTGCATATTCTAAAATTTCTAACACTTCATCATGCTCTAAACTACTAATTTGTAGAATTTCATCTTCTGGTGTTTGAATGAGACTACCATTTAGCGCAATTCGAAACACATTTTCATACAATTCTTTAGGCAACAAGTTTTTAATTCCAGCGAGAGGCCTCCCTGTAGTTATGACAATTTTTGCTTTTTTTCTATAAATAAGATTTAAAAGATAATCGATTTGTTTCTGCGTAACATAATTTCTATCATGAAGTAAGGTGCCATCCATATCTATCGCTAGTAATTTCAACCGTCATTCACTCCTTTCATATAATAATAACATAAAAAAAGGGCTGAAATTATCAGCCCTTTTTTCGTTTTATTCGTGACCCTCATCCGGAGTACCTTGGTTCCAAATTTCGTTACCCGCAACTAGATCGTCCACGGTGCCAATTTTTTGTCCTTTAGAGTAGTATCCATCAAGAATACCAAGTTTTTGGAATACTGTTTGTTTATAAGCAATGTCTGCATTCCATTCAACAATATCTAAAATTTGTATTGCTTTATTAATTGCTTCAATTCCATCTTCACCAGGAGTCAATATTAAAACTCCATGGCTATCTAATAAGATATGTCTTGGTAATCTTGAATCTTCTTTTAATTCTTTTTCAACTACTGTAGCTAACTCAACTGTCGTGTTAGGTTCGAAATCTAAAACTTTAATGAACTCTACCTTTTGGGTTGATTCTGTTAAGTTAGGCATGTTTAGCTTACTAGTTGCCCAGAACATAGAATTTGGCGCATGTGCGTGAAACACACTTTTTATTTCTGGATTAGTTTTATATGCAGCTAAATGCATGTTAATTTCTCGTGTAAGATTCCCTTCACCTGCGACCTTTTTTTCTGATTCTAAATCAACAACTAATACTTGAGCAGCGCTTACATTTCCGTAATATGCCTCTGACATCATAGACGGAGTCATAATGATAAATTGTTTTCCATTTTTATCCTCAGTTAAAAATGACCAATTGCCTCCAGCTGAGTTCGTATTCTTTCTTTCAAATGTCATCTTAACGATTTTGGCCATAGTATCACGTTCATATTGAAACATTATCTTACCAGCAGTCATATTCTATTTCTCCTTTTTATTTTCGTAGTTTTCTTGCATATTCTTATACAGCTTTCTAGCTTTTTCTTTTCGATCTTTTTGTTTTCTATTGTATTCACCAAAAAGTTCCTCATATCCAAATTTATATATAATAATAGCTATTCCAATTGCTAAAATATTATATATAGTATTACTTGTTACTAAACTTAGGGTGAAAAACATCATAGCGCTGAATAATAATACGTACCACAAACTTTTTTTAGGTTTTGCTTCATGACTTCTCAAGTTCCTCATACCTCTCTGATGGTACAGGTGTCTTAGTCATTGCTTTATATAGCCAGTAGAAGAGAGCGAAGAAAATGACTGCAGCTACAATAGCCCATAAATTACCATTAAATGCTTCTGCTAAAAAGATACGTAATTCTGGTGCTTCAATAGAAGACCAAGTAATTAAGCTTCCCTCTGCCACATCAATTGCCCCTGTAACATCCGCCATCTCAGTTAAGATTGGGGCTAAATAAGTTGAACCGTATAGATAAATCGGCATAGTAATTACACCAAGGATTAACATTCTAAAAATATTGCCCCCTGTAAGTAATAGTCCACCTACGGCGATTGAATAGTTAAGAACTCCAGCAATTGGTAGAACTTCGTTTCCTGGTAAGACTAGAGAAAAACCTATAAATACAGGAACCAGCAAAATCAGAGTAACCCATAATTCGGAACTACCAGCAAGAATTGGCCAGTCTAATCCGATATATACTTCACGGTCATTGAATCGTTTTTTCATAAATTCAGACATTGCTTCTGAAAGTGGTGATAGAGCTTGCATAAACAATTTACTTACCATTGGGAATAATACCATGGCTGTAGAAATTTGAATGCCTAAGTTTAATGATCCAGTGATACCATATGCACCAGCAAAACCTAAAAGGATACCAATAATGAATCCCATGACTGAGTTTTCAGAGAAAATACCAATTTTCTTTTGTAACTCTGCAGTGTCTGCTTTTTTATTTAAAAATGGTACTTTATCCATCAATTTATTGAGGGGTAACATTAATACCGCAGATAAATTCATTGGGTGAGTAACGGTAGCTAATGGAATACCAGTAATATCTTCAATATGTGGCTGGAACATATCTCCCAATTTGAATTCCAAAATCATTTGAACAATAGCTGCTAAGAATCCTGCCCATAAATAACCACTTACGTGAAAAACTAGGTAAGCTGTCAAACCTTTACCCCAAACGTTCCACATATCAACGTTCAGTGTTTTTGTCCAGTTCAATGACAACATGATAATATTTAATACGATTTGAATTGCGAAGAGTAGAAAAATATATACCCATGCCCAAGCAAGCGACGCTGCAGCTGTCCATCCTAGATCAAGTGCAGGCAATGTAATTCCAGTATTTAATGCTAAAGCTTCCGATGCAGGTTGTACAGCTTCAGAAATAAATCCGATGATTAAGTTCATACCTGTAAAAGCTACACCAAGTGTAATAGCTGACATAAAAGCTCTTCGTACTTTCATTCCTACTACTAATCCAAGGATGAAGATTAGGAGAGGGACAAATATTCCCGCCCCTAAATTTAATATCCATTGAAAACTATTTTCTAATATAACCATTTATTTCACTCCCTATTTTTTAGTAGACTTAACAATTTTTTCGTACACATCGTCTACACCCATGCCCGTTAAGAATGGCACTCCTGGATAAACATCTATACCTAATTGTTCTGCTTGCTTTAAGACTTCTGAATCAGGTTTTGCTATATATACATAGATGCTAGAACTAGGTAATTCATTTTCAATAGATTTATAATCAACCGCCTCAACCGGGTAATTAATACCATCTGCCTCAAATTTATTTTTTATTTTTTCAGCAATTGTAGTACTTGTAGCGACCCCACTACCACATGCAACGATTAAACGCTTGTTTCTTGACATGATTTTTCATCCTCTCTTAATTATAAATTTTTATTCACTAATGATAGCATTTCTGTTTTATTAGAAACTTCAACGAAATTGTTTACAAATTCATCATTGGAGAACAAATCCATTAAGCTCGCTAATAAATTAACTTGTTTGGCTGAGTCTTTAATACCTAGAAAAAATATGTCTTTTACTTTAATTTCTTGATTATCACCCATTTGATTAAACGTAATAGGTTCATTTAACCGAACAATATAAATGAATGCCTTCTCAATGTATTGAGTATCAGAATGAGGCAAAGCAATATTTAAGTGTTGCGTAATTAGTCCTGTTGGAAATTCTTCTTCTCGTTGACTAATACCTTTTAGATATCCAGCATTAACATAGCCTTTTTTATTTAAGTCATCAGCTATTTTTCGAAAAAGATCACTTTTATTTTTCACTTCCAAATTTAGACATATTAATTCAGGACTAAAAAGTTCTTTAGTGTTCATTTCCCTCCTCCTTTCTGTTTTTTTTTGTTTGACTTTGTTTCCCAATTTCATAATAACTCGATTTAATAAAAATGTCAACGCTATCAAAGAAAAATATTGATTAGTCTTAGTATTTAGTTTACAATGTGTAATATAGATTAACAAAGTCGAACACAAAGTCAAACATAATAAAAAGTTGAGGATGCTTATATGCTAAAATTTGAGAGACACAAAATCATACTAGAAAAATTAGGTGACATCGATACACTAACTATAGCTGAACTTGCTCAGGAGTTAAATGTGTCTGAGATGACCATCCGAAGGGATGTTAATGAACTTGCGGATCAAAATAAATTGATCCGTCTATATGGTGGAGTACAGAAATTAAATATAAAAGAAAGAGAATTAACAACTGAGGAAAAAATGAATCTCCATATAGAAAATAAAGAACAAATTGGAAGGATAATGAATACAGTGGTGAATGAAAATGATGTTGTGTATTTAGGGGCGGGAACCACTATATTATATGCACTTCCGTTTATAAATAAAAAGAACCTTACTTTTATAACCAATAGTTTACTTGCATTTAACTACTTAATTAATAATACTACTTATCGTGTGCAGCTAACTGGTGGAGAATATTTGAAATCTACAGAAGAATTTGTCGGAGAACATGCAGAAAGGATTTTTAGTAATTTGAATATTGATATTGCATTTGCAGCCACTAATGGTATTTACAATAATAACATTACAACTTCTAATGCACTGGAAGGGAGTATACAAAGATGTGCTTTTGAACACTCTAAAAAAAAGATAGTCGTGGCAGATAGTACTAAATTTAATGTTTCTGACGTTTATACTTTTTATAAATTAAGTGACTTAGACTATGTGATTACTGATGATAAAATGAATGATAGTACATTTAAATATTTTGATTCCTATGGGAATATACTAAATAAGGAGTTGGTCCAATGATTATTACGCTTACTTTAAATCCTTCCATCGATTATCTTTATACCATTGATCATTTTCAATTAGGTGCCCAAAATCGCTTTGAAAAACCCGTCCGTATGGTTGGTGGAAAGGGGATAAATGCAGGAAGAACAGCTTCAATTTTGGGATCAAAGGTACTTACTACAGGAGTGCTAGGTGGAATTAACGGAGAAATAGTCAGGCAATTTTTAACTAAAGAAAAATTTTTACAAGATTTCATAGAAATAGACGGAGAAACAAGAAATGCTATAACCATAATGCACAACAATAACATTCAAACAGAGATAACAGAAGTAGGGCCTTTTATTAATTCAAAAATTGAAAAAAATATTTTAAATAAATTGATTAAACAATGCAATTCGAATCCTAATGTAAAAGTTATTTGTCTCTCTGGTTCTGTTAATTCAAATAACTTAAAATTATACAGAGAATTTATAAATGAATTACAAACTAATCTTAATGACGATGTCAAAGTTTTAGCTGACATATCTAGAGAACAACTCTTCGATGTTCTTAATAGTGATATAAAACCTTATTTTATAAAACCCAATATACATGAGTTTTCTGAGGTAGTAGGTACGGATATAGTTACAAAAGAGGAAATAATTGAACAGTTAAATACGTCTTCTTTATTTGATGATATCCCATTTATAGTAGTTTCTTGTGGTGAAAAGGGAGCAATTGCTAAATATAATGATGTTATTTATGATTTGCAAATACCTAATATAAAACTAATTAATCCAACAGGATCAGGCGATTCGACTGTTGGAGGGATAGCTTATGGATTAGACAACGGCTTAGAAATTGAAGAGATACTTAAATATGCCATGGCTGCAGGTGTTGCAAATGCAATGGAAGAAGCTGTTGGGTTTATTTCTGTTGAAAATGTCACAAAGATTAAAAATCAGGTAAAAATAACCGTGATAAAAGAATAAATTTAAAATTAGTATTGGAGGAAAAATCATGTTAATGGAAGATATTAGAAAAGAAATAATAGAATATGGTAAACGTTTAGTAGATACTGACCTAACTAGCGGAACCGGTGGAAATCTTAGTTACTATAATCGAAAAGATGAATATATGGCTATTACGCCAAGCGGGTTAGATTTTTATAAAACTAATCCTGAGGATATAGTCATCATGAAATTAGATGGAACTATTGTAGATGGAGATAGAGTTCCTGGTTCTGTTGCAAAGTTTTAAATAAAGACACTAGTGTTGCATTAAAATTTTAAACTGTTCCATCGTATAAAAAAATCCTTTATACTAGTACTCGGATGACTTATCCA
>NZ_PREX01000042.1 GCF_009935905.1 Alkalibacterium sp. MB6
CCTTTTTGTATTTTAATTGATAGAGCAACGATAGTTGCATTAAAACAACACGAAAAAACAAAAAAATTGGTAATTACTAAAAAAAGTGAGGGAGTGATATGATGAAAAAAAGAATTCTCTGTATGTCTTTTCTTTCTCTTCTATTGATGACTGCTTGTGATTCAGAAGATGAGATGACTTTTGATGAAGAATTCAAGGTCTCAATTGAAGAAGAACCCGTTCAATTAGCTGTGGAAAATGGTGGATTGTTACTAAGCTTTTATCCATCGGGGTTGGTGTACTATGGATTAAATGAATATATTGACAATTACGATATCCCATTTGAGCAAACGGATGAAGATCAGGATTATACTGAATATCAAGACTACACTGTTGCGTTTGATGAAGAAACGGATCTATTTACTGTTACGATAGAAGAGGGCGTTTATGAACTGGAAATGCTTGGACCTAGAGTGTTTTGGGATGAAGAAAACAGTATGAATATAACGTCCAATAGAGCATTTATAAACGAGTAATGATAACTGACTTATTATTCGTGATACAGCTAAAGACACCATAGGTTAACGTGTCATGTTAGTCTAACAAATCGGTATGATAAACTATATAGGGATGAACTTCAGTCAAAGCTTTCTTTACTGAGGTTCATCCCTATTTTATATTATATCATTAAACGTTAGCATTCGAAAAAGTGGCTGAGTTGCGTAGAGAACCGTTCTCTACGCAACTCAAGGAATGATGAAGTCATGAACTGCTTAGAGACTCAATCTCTAAGCAACTCATACTATACAAGATACCGTGAGCTGCTTAGAGAGACGCTCTCTACAGAGTTCACTCATCGTCGCCACCTTCCACTACATCCACCAACTCCCATGTTTCTCCTTCGTCATTAGACTGATAGAGATAATAGGTCTCGTATAAAACTTCCGACCTCGGATCTGGATAGAGTTGAACAAATAAGCTCCCGTTTTCTTCATAAGGTAGCTGAGGTACTGCTGATGATTCATTCACATCAGGAAAGGTAACTGCGGAAACGACTTGGCCACCATTATCTGTACGGAAAAGTGTAGCTTCTGTCTGACTTCTTCTAGACAAAAGGAAAAATCCTAACTCGTCGTCAAAAAAACTAAGCCTGAGCTGACACCTGATTGTCCGTCGAATGGATCATTATTGACTGTTTCCCAGGTATTGCCTCCATTAAGTGTCTGATCTAATCCGTACCAACGGCTACCCGTAGCAGCGTCGATAACCGTTAATCGGTATCCTAAATCCTCAGACAAGAAATAAACGTCCTGCTCACGTTCGTCCACTTGGTAGCCAAGAGTTAACTCGTTTTCAGCTTCCAAAGCTTGCCTTTCTGCTGGCTCACTCAATGAACGGTCGATAAATCGCATCGGCGTGATATCATCTGTTCTTCCTGATACAAAAATCGAAACCGTATACCCTATGATTTCTTCATCGGCTCCCTCAAGTGGTACAGGTTCACTATCTTCCAAATAGTAAATTCCCGTTGGGTTATAACCCCATGTTCGGTAGCCTGCATAATAAATACCAAAACGGTCTTCTTAGGCCATTCATCAATGATTTCGTCAATAGCTAATTGATCCAAGGTGTCAACAAGGGGAGACAAAAGCCAGTCTTCGTCTGTGGTATCTGAGTCTCTCGGTTCATGTCTGGAAACGGTCAGTTGATTGGGATTGGAGGTAGATGAAATAAGAAAACTCTCGAATAATCCCTCTTCGTTTTCCCCCATTATGGGCATATACAATGATACGAGGTCGTCTTCTCGGTTAAACGCCACTTCAACAGTTGAAGAGGCATATAGTTTTTCTGGCAAATGGATGGCTTCATCAATGTCAGCTAAAAGTCCGTTTAGACCTTGTTCAATAATATTTACCTCTTCAAGGTCTATAGTCGTTTGCGTTCGCCATTCATGAATCCTTCTGTGAAGAGGAGTGCCCCACCACTGTGAAATCACATAGGTTTGATACCCAGTATAAATAGTCGTTCCGATAACCGCCACGACAGCAAACCAGAACCAGTACGCACTCATTTTTCTTTTAAATTCAGTCTGCTGAGAGACACGGCTCCGGATTCTTTTTCTAAAAAAGAAGCACAAGAGGAACCACATAAGTAAGACGCCTATGGTAATGAAAAAAATCGGTGCTCGTCTTGCTATACCACCTAACTCAAATAAGTTCAAAAGCAAAGAGCAGCTTAGGATATAAAGAATGACGACAATCGGGTTAAGCATTAAAGCTTTTACACTATAATTCTTTTTCAAATGGGTCTCCTTTCGTCTGGAAAGATTTGGTTTATCATTAGTTTAGAATGGCGTAAAGTTGTTCAGCAATGACTTGATGACCTGATGCACTTGGATGAAAGTGATCGGATGCAAGATAAGAATCAAGGTCCTCATTAAATAACTGATAGGTGGGGATATAGGCAGTATTGGTGTAAGAATTTATAATCGAACGCGTTTCTTCATTCCATACCAATAGTAAGTCAGTTAACTCTGGAGATTCTCTTACGTAAGGGTTGTATAAACCGATGAAGGCAAGCTGGGCAGCTTGGTTCACTGACCGTATCTCTCGAATCACAGAATCGAGATGATCTTTATAGTCGCTGAGTGCTTCCTCAAAAGATGACTCGATGTCGTCTTCGAATCTGACTCGGTTTAAGTCGTTTCCTCCAATAGATAGAATAATGAGTTGTGCCTCTTCAATCATCGCATGGTGCTCACCACTGTCTAGTTTACTTACGAGTTGGTGGCTCACATAACCTGGCACAGAGATATTAGTAATGACTTCTTCATGATGATACTCGCCTTCAAGTAAGGCAACATATCTCTCACCAAAGCCTGATTGCTCATCATCCCCAACACCCGAGCCAATCGAGTCGCCAAGAATGAGTATATCGGTCAAGTCTTCTGTCGGTACAGCCGTCTGTTCACTTTCTTCTACTCGTTCGTCAGTTAGAGTCAGGCCATTCATTCCGTCATCAGTTGAGGAAGTAAAGAAGCCTGAAAAGATAAGCAGCGTCAAAGCCAACACGCCAATTATCAGTAGGGTCCATTTAATTTTTGTGTGCATGCTATCCTCCTAATAACTTTATTCAAATGATATAATGGATGACAAGCATTTTCAAATGAAAAAAGACTGTCACTAGTTGTGTATGGATGCGATTGCAGTATAATGAAGACTAAGAATGACTAGTTTATTTGGAAAGGATTTTAACATGACAAAATATAAAGGCCTTGCATTATTATCGATTTTCTCAGCTACGGTTGCTTTTGCGATATCGCTCATGTTAAAGGCATCAGTAGGGGTGGGCGCTTTTGATGCCATGACCCAGTCGTTATCTATACTGTCCGGAATTAAAATTGGCACATTGTCCATGGTGGTTAACTTGATTTGTGTTGCCGGCCAATTCATTATCTTAAAAAAAGACTTCGGGTTTAATCGTTTTTTACAAATTCCTTTGAGTATCTTAATTGGTATGTTGGTTAATTATTTTTACTATACACTATTTTCATCGCTTAGTTTTGACAGTTACCTCTTATCATTAATTGTTTTTTGTGCCGCATTGGTTTTATCTACCTTTTCGGTAAGTGTGGTAATGGTTTTGGACCTGGTGACATTTCCCATAGAGAGTGTATGCCTAGCCTTAACCAAAGTCACGCCCTTACAATTTTCTACGCTTAGACAAGGGGTGGATATTCTTTGTGTAGTGATTTCACTAGCTTTGACCTTTGCATTTGGTTTAAGTTCGCCCGTCAGAGAAGGAACAATCATCGGCATGATTATATTCGGACCGTTAGCCGGCTATTTTATGGCTAAAGTTCATCCTGTGTTGATGAAAAGAGGAATAGTTGAAGAAGTGGGTGCTTAGTTTTTCAACCTTTCAATCAATAAAAGCATAATCACTTGATGATAACATTTATTATCTAGATTTAGTATATCGTAATTTAGTATATCATGATATACTAAAAACGAAGAACATAATGTGGAGGGTGATGTCTTGTTTATAGGGAGAAAAGAAGAATTAAAAGAATTAAATGAGCGGTTATATAGTAAAAAGTTTGAAATGATACCAATTTATGGTAGACGAAGAGTCGGCAAGACAAGGTTATTGGAAGAGTTTGTCAAAGATAAAAAGGCCGTATTTTTCACTGCTGATCAATTTGGAGAAGAATCTAATCTATTTAACTTAAGTCAAGCTATTATTAGTTTAATTGCTCCGAGTTTATCAGTCAGTCATTTTACAAGCTTTCAGGATGCTTTTGAGGCCGTAGCCACATACGCAGAAACAAGTCCCGAACCACTAGTGTTTATTATTGATGAATATCCTTACTTGGCTAAATCAAGTGAAGGAATTTCTTCAGTTCTTCAAAAAGTAATCGATAAAAATTATTTAAAACTACCGAATTTGATGCTTATTTTAACGGGCTCGCAACTATCTTTTATGGAAGAACAAGTACTTGGGTATGAAAGTCCTCTATATGGAAGGAGGACAGGACAGATAAAGCTATTATCATTAAATTATACTCAATCAAAAGCCTTTCTTCCATCTATGCCCGAAGATGATTTCATGACAATTTATGGATTAACTGGAGGCATTCCACTATATCTAACGTTGATGGACGATTCCTTGTCTCTTAAAGAGAATATTATACAGAACGTATTAAGCAAAAATACTTTCTTATATGAAGAACCCAGAAATTTACTTATGCAGGAGCTACGTACTCCTAACCGGTATAACGATATAATAGCTGCTATTGCGGGTGGTGCTAGTGAGATGAAAGATATCATTGGGAAAACAGGTATAGATTCTGGTCCTCTTACTAAATATTTAATGACATTAATTGATTTAAATATTATAGAAAAAAAGCTGCCTTTAACAAAAATAGGTAAAAATAAACCTGTATATATTGTATCAGACGGATTATTTCGTTTTTGGTATCGTTACATCCCAAACTATAGAAACTTTATAGAGACAAGTCGTACTCATTTAATATGGAATAAAATCGAAGAGGATTTGCCTCAATACACATCAATAGTATTTGAAGAGTTTTGTCGAGATTGGTTATATAGTCAAAACGGATCAGAACAAGTGCCTTTCCTTATCGCAGAAGTGGGTTCTTGGTGGGGAAATAATCCCTTGATACGCAATAAAGCGACCAGTCAAGAAGAAGTCGATATCATAGGCTTGGGACTTGAGAAATCAGATTTAATTGTCGGTGAATGTAAATGGAGAAAAGCACCGACCGATCGTTCAATAGCTGAAAGATTAGTGGAAAGAAGCCATTTCTTTCCCTACCAAAACAAAGCTCTGTATCTATTTTCTAAGACAGGATTCACACCGGGTTTAAAAGAATATGCTAAAGAAAAAGAGATACAATTAATTGAGTTCAGAAAAATGATTGAAGAATAGAATGTGTTGAGTCCCTTTATACTAATGAATGAGGTGGAACTTAAACTAACTATATACATCCTAGACGATTGATAGTAGAATTTTATCCAATTAGCAAAAAAAGCCACTGACATTAATTTACATGTCAGTGGCTCTTTTGAATATGCAATAATAGTGGTTACAGCTATATGCACAATTTATTAGTTGACATCTTTATACTCGACTTCAAGACCACGTTTGACAGCTGGTCTGTTGCCTACACGGTCAGCCCATTTTTTCAAGTTGCTGTACTCATCAGCTTTAAGAAACTCAGCGGCATCGCCGTATAAGTGTCCTTGAACAAGTCGGCCATACCAAGGCCAGATGGCCATGTCAGCGATTGTGTATTCATCTCCAGCGATGAAGTCCTTATCTGCCAATTGTCTATCCAACAAGTCTAACTGACGTTTCGTTTCCATTGTGAATCGATTGATTGGGTATTCTTGAGCAGTAGGGGCGTAATGATAGAAGTGTCCAAAACCACCACCTACATATGGAGCAGCACCTGTCTGCCAAAACAACCAGTTCATCACTTCTGTTTTTTCAGCTAGATTAGTCGGCATAAATTGCCCGAATTTATCAGCTAAATAAAGCAAAATATTAACAGATTCAAAGACACGAATCGGTTCATCCTGCGAATAGTCCATCATCGCTGGAATTTTAGAATTAGGATTAATATTGACAAAGTCGCTACCGAATTGATCGCCTTCACCAATATGAATTTTGTATAAATCATACTCGGCTCCCTCAACACCGGCTTCTTTCAGTTCCTCAAGCATAATGGCTACTTTCTGCCCATTAGGTGTGCCTAAAGAATACACTTGTAAAGGGTGCTCTCCAACGGGAAGCGTCTGATCAAATCGACTACCGGCAACTGGTTGGTTACCGAATTGATTTGTTTCTTCTTGATTCCATTCCCAGACCTTTGGTACTTCATATTCTGACATCTTATCCACTCCTCTAATCTAATACCTTCAGTATACTGATTATAAACGTGTTAGACAAGAAATCAGTAGCTATCATGACACAAGTATATTAGTAGCTAATCAGGTCACTATTCCTTAAAATGAAGTCAACGTAAACTTTTTATACGAAAGGAACGGTTAACTATGACAAAGGAACAAATAGGTGGCGTTTTCGTTTTATTCGGTGGAACGGGGGATTTAGCAGAATCTGAAATTTTCCCAGCGTTTCATCAACTGTTTGAACAAGGCACATTTTCTGAGAAATTCGCATTGATTGGCGTATCACGAAAGGACATGTCCAATGAAGAATACCGGGACTATGTAAAAGAGCAGGTGAAACAAGAAGGTGACAATGAGTCCATTGATGAAGACTTTTTAAAGCATTTTTTCTACCAATCTGTAGACAACACAGAATTAGATGATTTTGATAAATTATCCGAAACCATTAAAGAAGCGACCGATGCATTCGATGCTGAGCCGGCTTATGTTTATTATTATTCTATTCCGCCTAGTCTTTACGACGAAACGACGACTAACTTAAAAGAGTCGGGCATATTAGATGTGGAAGGTAGTCACCGTGTTGGTGTGGAAAAACCCTTTGGTGAAAGTCTAGAATCCGCAAAAGAGTACTACGACATTTTCAAAAAAGCGTTTGACCCAGAAGAGATTTATCTCGTTGATCACTTCTTAGGCATGCAATCGATACAGAATATTCTTTCCACACGTTACTATAATCCGTTCATCGAGGCGGTGTGGAATCGTGAGTATATTGACCACGTTCAAATCTCTCTGCCAGAAGATTTTTCAATTGGCAGTCGTGGAGCTTTTTATGATGAAAATGGTGCTTTACTTGATATGTTCCAAAATCATATGCTACAGATCCTTTCATTTGTCGCAATGGACTTGCCAGATGAACTGGATGAAAAACACATTAACGAGAAGAAATTGGAGTTGTTAAAAACAATACCATCATTCACAAAAGAAGACGTTAAAGAAAAGGTTGTTCGTGGCCAGTATGATGCTTACCGAGACGAAGAAGATGTACCAGAAGACAGCCACACCGATTCTTATATTGCCATTGAGCTGGGCATTGACACAGACCGCTGGCAAGGTGTTCCGTTTTATGTAAGAACGGGTAAATCATTGGCAGAAAATCACTTTACCGTTGATTTGATATTTAAAGGGGCTTCTGATGCACCAACGAATGAGCAATCTCGGCTATCTTTCTCTATCGAACCACAATTGGGACTGTCATTTGTTGTTCATCAAAACAGCTCGTTTGAAAGTGAAAATGGATTAAAAACGGTACTGGGACCAGATAAGGAAGCGTTCGAAGACGTTTCTATTCCAGAACCGTATGAAGTTGTCCTTTCTGATATATTAAAAGGAAGCAAGCGACACATTGGGACTTATGACCAAGTCAAAGAGCAATGGCGTATCACCGACTCGATTAAACAGGCCTGGGACGACTTGCCTAAACCTTCTTTCCCTAATTACGATACCGGTGATAGAGGGCCGAAAGAAGCAGAAGATCTCTTGTCTAAAAATAATCACGAATGGATTTACCGAGATTAATTAAACGAACTGATATTAGAAA
>NZ_PREX01000043.1 GCF_009935905.1 Alkalibacterium sp. MB6
TTTTAATTGATGGTGAAGTTTCTATGCGAGAAAGACACGGCTTAAAGTTCAGACTATAGGAAGTAGAAATTACTACTAGGTACTATTTAAATCCTTCTAAATAAAAAGCCACTGCTCATTGAAGTGTCAGTGGCTTTTTATCCACATTTAATGGCTCAGATTCCCGCACTTCCTGGCTCTAAATTCCGCACAGATGGCTCATTTTGTCCGCAATACTCACTAGCCATTAAAAATAGCCTCCTTCATGTATTTTAGAAGTCATTGACTTCTAAAGTTACTATACACAAAAGGGACTAATAAGTGGACTTGAACTGCGAATTGGTGGTCTTGAATCGTGAATTTGATTCAAAAACATGGAGGATTCGATTTGCGAAAGACTGGACTCGAAATGGATATTCACGGACTCCAAAGTGCGAAATAATCATTCCACATATTTATCTGATCCATCATGTAATAGAGCTAAATAATTTCCATTTGGAAGAATGATTGTGTCGTGATGTAAAGGAGCACTATTTAAGACATTATTCATATCAACAGTAATAGATTGGTGAACACGTCCCAACATATCCATTTCTGTTAGATGGTCATACTCTTCTCTTTCCTCTTCCATTGTCGTTAACAAGAGCAGTCCATTGTCTAGACGTTTTAATTGATGTGATGTCATAATTGAACTGTACCATCTTACATCACCATTACTATCGACCGCTGCTGGATAAGCACGTGAGGGTGATAAGAATGTTAACCCTTCTGCCATTAATTCTGGTTGAGCCTCTCGCAATGTGAATCCAAGCATTTCCTCTGGTACAGCGTTGGTCTCTATTGTTAAAGTTGATTCATTAAGAGTACCCTCTTCAGTTTCTCCAGAAATAATGACTTCATTCGCTCGCTCAGGGTAGAGTCCCAAAACCATAATTTCATGGCTCGTTTCATAACCTGATTGTGTATGAGACAACGTTGTTTCTTCCGTCTCTACCTCTACTGTCACCGTAATCTGCATTGGCTCATCTGTATCAAATAGAACTATTGCTGATAAGGGTGCTCGATTATATGGATCTTGAACAATTAATGGATTATTTAAAGTACAGTCTCCGTTTTCGTAATCATCTAATATCCCTACATATAGCGTTTCGTGTTCATCTATTAACTCTTGGTTTACAGATGTGGTGTATTGAGCTTCTGTATGGTTAGTTGACTCTTGAGTATCTTCTATAGTGTTTGTATCTTCTTGGTTGGTCTCGTCGGTTCCGTTTAATTCATATACTTCTTGAGTTGTCTCGACCGAATCATTTTCAGCTTCGTTATCCGTTGTCCCACAACCCGT
This sequence comes from Alkalibacterium sp. MB6, assembly GCF_009935905.1. GTDB lineage: Bacteria > Bacillota > Bacilli > Lactobacillales > Carnobacteriaceae_A > Alkalibacterium. The sequence continues at coordinate 1,322 of NZ_PREX01000043.1, forward strand.
CAATACCAATGCAATCATCGTTAATACGCCATACATTAAACCTCTTTTATTCATTTTTTACCTAAATCCCTTCTTTCAGTTTAGTTTCTCTTTACCTAGGGTATAACAAAAAAAAGACTTATCACAACCGAAAATGGTTTGATAAGTCTTTTGTTCATCTCGTATTATTATAGACCCCAATAGTGATAGTCGTTTTCTCTGAAATACTCTTTGTCCAAAATACCTTTAATGTCTATCAATACTTTCGTGTGATTAGCACCTTTTTTAAAAAAGGACTCATACTGTTCATTAGATAATGAAACAAACTCAGAATGATTGACTGCTACAATGACTGCGTCCATCTCTTTGACATCTTCTAAACTGTCAAAACTAATGCCATATTCATCATTAGCTTCTTCAGTGTCTGCCTGAGGATCAACTATGAGTGGGCTAATACCGTACTCATTTAATTCGTTCACTATATCGATAACACGTGTGTTTCGAGTATCCGGACAATTTTCTTTAAAAGTAAACCCTAAAATGGCTACTTTAGCATTCTGAACAACAATATTAGCTTTAATTAATTGCTTAATGACATTTGAGACAACATAGCTTCCCATCTCATCATTAATTCGTCTGCCAGCCATAATGACTTGAGATTTATAGCCTAATTGTTCCGCACGGTAAGTCAAGTAATAAGGGTCAACACCAATGCAGTGACCTCCCACCAAACCAGGCGTGAATGGTAAAAAGTTCCATTTGGTTTTAGCCGCTTCTAAGACGGCATTGGTATCAATGTCCATGCGGTCAAAAATCATAGAAAGTTCATTAACAAAAGCAATATTGACATCTCTCTGTGCATTTTCAATGACTTTTGATGCTTCTGCTACTTTAATTGATTCCGCACGATGGACGCCGGCCTCAACGACTAATTCATAAGTCTTTGCAATATCATTAAGGGATTCCTCATCAATTCCAGATACTACCTTTACAATATTCTCGAGCGTATGCACTTTATCCCCTGGGTTAATACGTTCGGGTGAAAAGCCGACTTTGAAATCTATACCAGCTTTCAAACCCGATTCTTCTTCCAATATAGGCACGCAAATATCTTCTGTAACCCCAGGATATACAGTTGATTCATAGACAACAATTGATCCTTTTGTCAAATTTCGACCTAAGGTTCTGCTCGCTGCCTCAACAGGTTGCAAGTTAGGTGTATGATCAGGACGCACGGGAGTCGGTACAGCCACAATATGAAACTTGGCTTCTTTTAATCGCGCTTCATCTGATGTAAATTCTACTGATGTCTCTTTTATGACATCATTACCCACTTCTTTTGTCGGGTCGATACCTCGTTTATACTGTCCCACTTTTGCTTTATTGGTATCAAAACCAATAACATTGACTTTTTTTGCAAAAGCTACTGCGATTGGCATCCCAACGTAACCTAAACCTATTAAAGCTATTTTCTCTCTTTTTTCGACTAGCTCATTATATAGTGACATGATAACCTCCAGAGGTTTTTAATATGATTAATTATCGTTATACAAGTCTCTAGTATACACCTTGTCTACTACATCAGCAATATCCTCAGTAATACGGTTAGCCACGATTACATCGACTTCATTCTTGAAAGACTCTAAGTCATTATTCACTCTTGAATTATAAAATGTCTCTTCTTCCAGGACTGGTTCATAAACAACTACTTCTACCCCTTTAGCTTTTATACGTTTCATGATTCCTTGAATGGAAGATGCACGGAAGTTATCTGATCCAGATTTCATAACTAAACGGTAAACCCCAACTTTTTTAGGGTTTCTGGCTAATACCTGGTCCGCAATAAAGTCTTTACGTGTTCTGTTGGCATCAACAATTGCTCTAATCAAGTTATTTGGTACTTTATCATAGTTTGCGAGTAGCTGCTTTGTGTCTTTAGGCAAACAGTAACCACCGTATCCAAATGACGGGTTATTATAGTGATCCCCAATACGTGGGTCTAATGACACCCCATCAATGATGGACTGAGTGTCTAATCCATGTACTTCGGCGTATGTGTCTAATTCGTTGAAGTAAGCTACTCGTAAGGCTAAATACGTGTTTGCGAACAATTTAACAGCTTCTGCTTCAGTTGATTCCATTAACAACACATTAATATCTTCAGCTATTGCACCTTCGACTAGTAAATTAGCAAAGACTTGAGCACGTTCAGACTTTTCACCCAAGATGACTCGGCTTGGATATAGGTTATCATAAAGGGCGCTCCCTTCTCGAAGAAACTCTGGTGAGAAAATAATTTTATCTGTATTATATTTCTCTCTGACTGACTTAGTATAACCTACAGGAATAGTCGATTTAATAATCATTACTGATTCTGGAGAATAGTGTAAAACATCTTCAATGACTGATTCTACCAATGACGTGTCGAAGAAGTTCGTTTTATCGTCATAATTAGTTGGTGCAGCAATCACAACGTATTCAGGTTTGTCTGCATATGCTTCTTCTTTATTTGTTGTAGCAGTAATATCTAACTCCTTATTCGCTAGATAATATGATATTTCTTTGTCAACTATTGGGGATAGTTTTTTATTGATCATTTCAACTTTTTCTTCAATGACCTCTAGTGCTTTTACTGAATGGTTTTGAGATAGAAGAATCGCATTAGATAATCCAACATATCCCATTCCTACTACTGTTATATTCATATTAATTTCCCTTCCCTTCTTAAACTCTTATTTATTATACATGATTGTGATTAGTGTAACAACGAGAAAAGGAGCACATTCGTGCTCCTTTTCTTTAGTTTAACTCTAATTCAGATTTCAAGTACGAACTGACACGATTAATTTCTTCTTGAGGAATGATTTCATAGTATATCCCATTTATTCTGTCGCCATAGCCTGATAATTGTAATTGTTCGACGTTGGATACAGAACTGCGGTAATTATTAAACATATCTAGCATATCATCAAAGTTCATATTCGTTCTCATAGAATGGCTCATTGTTCCTAGAATGTTACGGTAGTTCATAATAGAATCTAAAGAAGCAATACTTTTCATCGTCCCTTCGATAACTTGTCTCTGTCTATGCTGACGACCATAATCTCCGTCCGGATCGCTCTTTCTCATGCGAGAGTATTCAAGTGCCTTAGCTCCATTCATAGTAGTCGCTTGACCCTCAACAAATGAATACCCTCCTTGGGAGAAAGTAAGGGGTGGTACCACACTAATGCCACCAACCGCATCGACAATTTGCTGCATACTTTCCATGTTAACAGATACAAAGTAATCAACAGGAATATCAAATAAATTTTGAACAGTATTCATGGCCATACTCGCTCCACCAAAAGCATAAGCATGGTTAATTTTATCTTTATGACCGCGACCCACAATTTCTGTATAGGTATCACGGGGAATACTTAAGATGCTTGTTTTATCAGTATTTGGATTGACTGTTAATAGCATCATCGTATCAGATCTTCCCTGATAGTTACGATCAAACTCACCTGTATCAATACCCATTATTAAAACAGAAAATGGGTCTTCCCCGTCATCAACGACTACTGGTTTATTGACGCGTGCTGTATGTTGCTCTTGTGACTCCACTTCTTCATACATATCATCTGTAGTCGTTCTTAAATCAGAATAGACACGCCAAGCTACTACTCCTCCTGCTATAACAAACAATAGTAAAAATACCAGCAATACTTTTAAGATGATTTTACCAACAGAGGATTTCTTTTTTCTTTTACGATTGCTTCTGGATTGTTGATTCATTTTTTAATTCCTTTCTCTACTTCTTTATGACTATCATTTTACATGAAAGATATGCTGTTTTAGAGTCTATAATCGTACAAGTTCGTGACAGAATTCTCTATTTTCTAGCATAATCAATTAGTCCTTTGAATTCTTTTTTAAATAATACTGTTACAACTACTATATAAAAGAAATAGGCGCTAGCTCCTTGTAGAATAGTCAACTGAGTTGAAGTAAAGAAAAAAACAATAAAGTGGCTTAACAAAAGCAATAATTCTTTATTGGTACTCTTCAAATAATTATACTCTATTCGAGTTGTATATAAGAACCACACAATGTAGGCTCCGGTTGTTGCAAGGGCGATGGCTTCTAAGCTGTGCGTTAGATAATACACAGCCACTACTCCACCGAATGCAGCTAAAGCAAACAGACCAACATCTTTTAAATACTTCTTCTCATTTTTTCTAGATTTATATAAATTCGCAATAATGATTTTTGTTACCATAATATAAGGAATCGATATGAAAGTGATTGATAGTAAATCAACCGCCTGAACGTACTGAGGAAGGAAATATTCAATGACCCATCTAAAAGCAAAAAATCCTAACCCACTAAAGACACCTAGGAAAAGGCAAATACGTTTGGTTAATTTTAGCATGGTTTGATTTTCATGTTGCGATATCACATTATAAAACACCATTCCAACAGCATTAACAATAAGCAAAATTAAATTAAGTACTGAGTTTTGGAAGGAATATTGAGCAAATGACTCTACATCAAAACCGAAGTTAACTACCCAACTCCCTACATTCCCTACAAAAGTTAAGGACATATTCGCTAAGAGAATAAAAATCCCTACATAAAAAAGGTTGAATTTCCCTTTTAAATTTAAGGTTTTTCTATAACCATAGCGTTTAATATATGTTATTTCATACAATAGATAAATCGTAATGTGTGACAACACACTCATTAAGACATAGACAAGGTAATTGTCGCTTCTTAATACGAACATAGCGAAAAGCAATGTACCTATATAAATGATGCTTTTTAAGATGTTACCGTTTGAGAATAACTTGAAATCACCTGTTGCCTGAGCAAAGTTTTGGTGATAGGTTGTCAGAACCCTAAAGAAAGTAACAATGGAAAAGAGAATTAATATTGGATCTTGAAGAAATAGAGAGACTGCCATCATCCCAATGAAAATGATGAACTGAAAGACCGTAATAAAGTTATGCTCTTCATGAAGTTCTTCTCGATTCACACTTTCAGGATCTTTTCCTCCGTATTTAATATATACCCCATCATTAAAACCTAAGTTAAATATGTAAACAAAGCTAAGATAAAGAGTATATTCTTTGTAGTGTCCGTATGCCGCTACAGTTAATACCGCCGGTAAGATAAAGCCTACTAAAAAGCTGCTTCCAAAATTAGCGATATTAGCAAGTGCGACTCTAAAAATATTTTTTAACAATTTCATGATTCGTGTCTCCTACTATAACAAAATCCTCCAATGAATTCTGTTTATATTTCTTGTTTTTTTCCGATACAACACTCTCAGAACGATACCACAATTCATATTTTTTTGGTAGTTAATTTTATATAAAGTTTGCTCTATTGCAAACAATAAAAGTCTTTTAATAACGCTATTTACTAAGAAGAGTGACTCGATTGTGTTTTGCAAGATAAATGTTTAGAAAATTGCAATGAAAAGTTAAGAACTTTGCCAACCACTTTTAGTTCAATTATTT
>NZ_PREX01000044.1 GCF_009935905.1 Alkalibacterium sp. MB6
AGACCTCGGGAGAAGTGTGTCCAAAATTCCGATTTAAAATGGGAAACTTTCAATCCTGTTCGTTGTAATCATAAAAATAGAATAACTACCATATAAAACAGTGGAATTATAGAAATGATCGATTGAAAAAAGAAAAACGCCTCTAAAGTTGGAGGTATGAATTATTCAGGTAATCAATTCATATGATAAAGTTATGTGGAAGTTATGGAGATTATTTTTTTTAATAAAGAAGATGCTATTATGCATATAAGAGGTGATTTTTATGACGAAAATTCTTGTGGTTGATGATGAAAAAGTAATACTAGAAGTATTAGAAGCTTATTTTGAAAAAGAAGGATGGGAAGTTCTTTTTGCTTCAAATGGAATTGACGCTTTAAAAAAGGTAAAAGAACAGAGTCCGGATCTTATCATATTAGATTTGATGTTACCGGATATTTCCGGTGAGGAGATATGTAGGTTGGTAAGAAAGGATAGTAATGTACCGATTATCATGCTTACCGCTAAGTCTGCTGAAGATGATTTAATTAATGGGATTGTCATTGGTGCAGATGACTATGTGACAAAACCATTTAGTCCAAGAGAAGTGGTTGTGAGAGTAAAAGCTTTATTAAGAAGAACACAGCAGATGGTAAACGATAACCAAATGAGTTTTAACCATCATAAACTTAAGATTGATCATGTTAAAAAGGAAGTAAGGCTGAATGATGAGATTCTTGCTCTTACTCCAAATGAATATAGGATTTTAATTACGATGGCAAGCTATCCCGGGAGAGTGTACAGTAGGGCTGATTTATTAGAAAAGTTACAAGAAGACGGCGCTTATTTCGAGGGATACGAAAGAAATATTGATACACATATAAAAAATTTGCGCAAAAAAATGGAAACCGATAATCGTCATCCTGAGTTTATCATTACTGTATTTGGAATGGGGTATAAGTTTGGAGGAGAAAAGGATGAATCTAACACTTAGGACAAGGATATTGTTATATCTTTTAGTGGTCTCTTTAAGTGGCGTTTTTATCACTAGTTTCACTATTTTTTTTGGCGTGGAAAATCAATTTACTGATTACCTCAAAAAAAATAGAGAAGAACGTATTGAGACAATTAAAAAGGAAGTACTTCAACAATATGATGAGACGGGTGAGTTAACAAACGAACAATTAAATAATATGCTGCATCAGCAGGCGATGACAGAGAACTTATACTTTAAACTTTATGATAGTAACGGTGAATTATTAATTGATTCAACATCTTTGCGCTCAATGATGGGAATGATGAATGGGACGCAATCCTCAATAGACCCTAATGACTATCAGTCAACTTCATACCAATTAAAAAATAATAATGAAGTCATCGGGAACTTGACCGTGTTTTACCCAGAACAATTAATGGGTGAGGATTTTATCTTTTTAAAATCAATAAAGCGAAATATTCTCCTTGCGGTAATGGTTACTGTTATATTATCGATTTTATTTAGTTTATTATTTTCAAATCGTTTAACCTCAGGTTTTAAAAAGTTAATAAATGCGATTGCAGAGTTACGTAATCATCAATGGCGAACAAGAATTCCGGTTAAAGAATTAACGGATGAGATGAAACCTTTAGGAGAGTCGTTTAATCAGCTTGCAGCATCCTTAGCAAAAGAAGAAAGGCTACGAAAAGAGTTTACAGCTAATTTTGCACATGAACTTAGAACACCTCTTGCAACGCTAAGGAGTCATATTGAAGCTTTTCAAGATGGGATATGGGAACCGGATTCAAAGAGATTAGAGCAATGTCATGAAGAACTAATGCGCCTGGTTAGGTTAGTAAAAGAACTAGAAAAATTAATTGCGGCAGAAAACCCTCAGATTAGATTGGATAAGACAAGGCTCGAAACCGGCAAACTATTGTCCTTCATAAAAGAGCAGTTCAACCCATTGTTTATGAAAAAAGGGGTGAATTTAGAAGTGCAAAATACCGAAGAACAACATTGGTTTAATGGTGATCGTGATAAAATCATTCAAATTTTAACCAATATCGTTAATAATGCCTTGCAATATACACCGCAAGGGAAAAGAGTTTCTGTTTATATAGAAGAAAAAAATGATCAAATTTCTTTCATAGTGAAAGATGAAGGTGAAGGAATTAGTGAAGATGATCTTCCGTTTCTATTTGAAAGGTTCTATCGAGGTGATAAATCACGCGATCGAGAAACAGGTGGAGTTGGAATTGGGTTGTCGATTGTAAAAGCATTGGTAGAAGCTCATCAAGGAGAAATAAAGATAGATAGTCAATTAAATGTTGGTACAACTGTAGAGGTACAATTACCAAAGGAGTAAGGCTGAATACCGCTGGGTTTACTATTATTATATGGTCACTCACTATTTTGAGTGTTTTATATTTGATAAGTTAATTAATCCAATATATTTTTGGGAGAGATTTAACGTGGAAAAGAGATTGACTGAAAAGATCAAGAATCGTTACAATCGGGTGTCAAGGATATACGATTCCATGGATAAAATGATAAAGGAGAGCTGGAGAAAAGATGTGCTCAAAAATGTAAAAGGAAACGTTTTAGAAGTAGGGGTAGGTACCGGTGCGAATCTTCCGTTTTATCCTAGCGATATTTATTTGACAGGTATAGATTTTAGTCCAGGTATGTTAAAGCATGCAAGGAAAAAGGCAAATACTCTAACTCTACCCTATCAACCAACTCTACTTGAAATGGATGCGCAGCAAATGGAATTTCCAGACAATACTTTTGATTATGTCGTAGCCACTTGTGTTTATTGTTCTGTGCCTGACCCTGTAAAAGGACTTAAAGAAATGGGCAGAGTCTGTAAACCGGATGGGAAAATTATTCTGTTAGAACATATGAGAAGTGAGAATGAAGTAATAGGGATAATGATGGATCTATTAAATCCTATTACGGTTAGCATGTGGGGAGCGAATATTAACCGAAGAACATTAAATAATATTAATAAGGCAGGTTTACTAATTGAACAGAAAGAGGATTTATTTTATAGCATTGTAAGAAAGTTTGTAGTTAAACCTAATAAAAAGGCCGATTAAAGTAGAACAAAAATAATATTAAAAGTAAGGGATTAAGCCACTAGACGGACTTAATCCCTTTTTGTTTTTGCGTCAATTCATGAAGTGTTTGAATCCACATAACTTCCACATAACTTGCCCATAAGATCTATACAAGTTTTGCTTATGATAAGGACAAGTAAAGAAAACAAATGAAACTTTACAAGTAAAAATTTAAGGAGGAGATAAAATGTTTCATTATACAGTTGTAACTGAAAAGCCAATTAGTCAAATTCTTAATGATTTGGAGGAGAATTTATCAAAAGAAAAGTTCGGTGTTTTGTGGAGCTTTAATATTAAAGATAAATTAAATGAAAAAGGGTTAACTTACAATCAAGATTATTATGTGTTAGAAGTTTGCAATCCTTTTGAAGCGAAGGAAGTACTATCGATTACAAGTCAAGTAGGTTATTTCTTACCTTGTAAAATTGTCGTGTATGAAGAGGATGGCACTACCAAAGTTGGAATGGTCAAACCAACTGCATTAATAAGTATCTTGGGTGATACCAACATAGATAGTAAAGCAGCCGAAATTGAACAGCGCCTTATAACGTGTATCGACAAAACAAAATAAGAAAGGATCAAGGAGGGATTATCCTATGTTTAAAAAAATGGATCAAGATATAACTAAACAATATCAAAGCATTATCAATACAAATCCTTTTCTTACAGGACATTGTCATTCTTGGGAGTTAGGTGAAGGATTGTTTAGATATGAAAGTGAGGATATAACATTGATAAAAATGGATATGGATGGAAATTACCAGTGTTATAGTATGGAGATTGAAAAGTAAAAGTTATATAAGTTAATTCTCCATAACTTTCACATAAGTTACTCATAAAATCCCCATTAGTAAAAAGTATTATGGATTTAAGAAAGGAGAGATAAAGCAATGATGGGATTAGGGCATGGATTTGGAATGTATGGATTTGGAGGTGGATCATTCATGATGATCTTGGTATTTATACTCATCGGCTACCTTATCTATTTAGGAATTAATAGTCAAAATCGGGGTGCCGTAAATAGAAACCAACCTGTAGCAAGTTCAAATGCAATAGAAATTGCCAAATCTAGACTTGCAAAAGGTGAAATATCTTTTGAAGAGTTTGAGCAAATCAAGAAAAATATTTTATAAAGATAATAAATAATTAATAAAAAACTATTAAAAGGAGATTGATTAGACATGAATATACTTAATGGAATTTTAGCAGCAACTTTAGCGTTTACAGGCGGGGCAGGATTAACTAATCTATTTTCTGAAGAGGATGCTCCGAATCAAAATACAGTGATCCAAGAGCAAGATGTTAGATATGATCAAATGGTAGATGTGATGGGTACAGGCGATTTTGAAAGTATGCAAAAGTTCATGGAAGAAGGCAACGTGAACTTCGATGAGATGCAAAAGTTCATGGAAGAAGGCAACGTGAACTTTGATGAGATGCAAAAGTTTATGGAAGAAGGTAATGTGAACTTTGGACAAATGAAACCATATATGAGTGAAATGCATCCCAATTTAGATAACCAAGAATTAGAAGAACTGTATAAAAGTATGCATGGAACAGGTGGTGCATCTCAAAGTAGTAATTTTAGAGGGATGGGCAGCATGTATTAAAAAATGATGAGCAGGTCAATTAACTTTGGCCTGCTACTACAAAAATTCGAAAATAGTATGAATAGAGGAGTGAAGTTATGTTTTTATTACTTATTTTAGCTATGGGTTTTTATCTGTATAAAACAGGTGAATTGCAAAAGTGGTTTGGGAATAATCAAGCAAAAGTAAATAATAATCCAAATGAACTTAAAGAAGTGATTGATTATAGATATGCATCCGGTCAAATTTCTGCAGATGAATATAACAAATTAAAAGCATTATTATAATACGAAATTCGATTATAGAAGGGAGAAATCAACATGATGAATGGAGGACATATGGGTTCCTTTGGAAATGGTGGATTTTATGGATACAATGGAATGCAGCAAGGAATTAATTCGTTTGATATGATGGCAGGTGGGTCTTTGATGACGATGCTTGTATTTGGGCTTATTGCTTTTACGCTATATCTCATTTTTAAAAACAAGAAACAACAAAATTCAGTTTCATCAAATATGGGAAATTCAACAGTTATTGAAGCTGAAGAAGTTGCAAAATTACGCTATGCCCGTGGTGAAATAACACATGAAGAATTTCAAACGATATTAAAAACAATTAAGTTTTAATGAGGTGGAATCGTGTTAAACCTAATACTATCAATAATAGTAATGTATTATTTGGTAAAAACTGGAGACCTATTCAAATTAATAAGAACTGGAAAAAAATTATTCCATGACTTTCTTGTTAGCTTAAAAAAAGAGAAACAAGAGACAAAAGGTAACAATAATCCCATAGAAGTGTTAAAGCTCCGATATGTACAAGGAGAAATAGATAAAGGGGAATACGAACAAATTTTAAAGAATTTATAAAATATAAAAAAAGTCGTCTGAATTTTTTCAGCGGCTTTTTGAGTTTTATCATTAAAATTTACAAATGATAAAAGCTCCTGAATAATTCATACTTTTAATTAAAACCATGTGAAACTGCCTCACGGCAGCTTACAATTACTTTTTCATCTTCACCC
>NZ_PREX01000045.1 GCF_009935905.1 Alkalibacterium sp. MB6
TTAGTAATGGAAGCATTGAATAAACGCATGATACTGTCCAGGAAAGAGAAGCAAAATCTCTATTCTATGACAAAAGGTTACGAAGGTGTAGAAAAGCATTCTATACCGATAAAAAAGAGGCGAAAAAAGGCAATGTGATCCAGCAGACGTGAATACACTGCTGGATCACATTGCTTTTTTTCTTGTCAAATGTCTCCAGCAAAGGTAAGATAAGGAAACGTATACAAATCTGACAGAAAGAAAGAGAGAAAAGGCGACAGCATTGGAGTTCACGCTCCCCTGTCTTCTTTTCTCTCTCACCAATACATAATGAATTATACCTTACTCTCCCCAAATAATAAAGACTTTCTTCTCGCCTTGTCGCACTTAGGCAGTACCCGTTTTTATCAAGGTCTTCAAACGGCCTACGACCGTTTCTTCAATGATTTCTTATCTATGCATCCCAGCTGCCCCAAATGTAATCATACAGCCATCGTCTTTTATGATGTATGTTCAAGAGAAGTATACCTTAATCACACCTACTCATTTACATTACAGATCGCTCGCGTACGTTACGCTAACTGTTCTTGTCTATCACGGATCCTTCCGGATTATGTCATTCCCCATAAACGCTATGTTGTCGGCCTTATTTGTCTCGCCCTGGACGTTACCCAATCCGTGAGGAGTGTGTCAAATCGAACGGCCCTATCCACAAAACTGATCCGGTATTGGCGGACGCAGTACAAGAAATGGCATGAGGTAGGGCTGCAGGCGTTAATGGGTCACCTTCCATTGGAAGAGTATCCGGTATTTTTACAGAGCTATAAAGAAAGCTATGGGTATGCCTTCATGCAAGTTCTCACAGCACGCTGATCCATCATCGATTCTTTTTCTCATTTCACCGACTTTTCCCTCTGCTGGAAAGCAGACGACTGTAGTAAGGTGGCAGTAGTCTATATAAGAGAGGAAGACAAAGAAATGAATGAAAAACAGCGTGAAGAAGTGGCATTAGCGAAATTTCAAGTGATTGCGCCCATCTTAAACAAGGATTTTCCTGATGCCAGCCAACAAGCGTACTACGAACGCCTTAGTCAAGAGCCCTTAAAACGAGTCGATGGAAGTGAGTGGCGAGTAAAGCCTGGGGGTATTCGTGACTGGGTCTATTTGTATCGCAAGTATGGGTTTGATGGCTTAAAACCAAAAGTACGCACAGAGACCAGTACGAAAAGGCTGACAGATGATCAAAAACAGCGCCTGATTGCCTTAAAAGAAGAACGTCCTCGTCGAACAGTGACGAATCTGTATCATTATTTGAGCGAAAACGGTGAACTCAACCCGCAGGCGGTTTCTTTAACCACGGTTCAACGGTTCATGCGTCAACAAAATGAACAGTATCGCTGGCGATCACCAGAAGACCGACGGTCATTTGAAATGGCTCATGCCAATGATATGTGGCAGATCGACACGTCCTATGGGCCTTATTTGTATGATGAAAAGGGGAAAAATCCGAAAAGGCTGTATATCATTGCGGCCATTGATGATGCCAGTCGCCTGATTGTTAGACAGGGTCTATTTTTAGAAGACACGGCTATCCATGTGCAGGAGGTGTTGAAGCAGGCGATGAAACGGTATGGCTTACCTAAGAAAATCTTCGTCGATAACGGGTCTCCCTATAAAAACAAGCAATTAGCCCTTATACTTGCCCAACTAGGCATTGACTTAATCCATGCACGTGTACGTTCAGGTGCATCAAAAGCAAAAATCGAACGGACCTTTCGTACCTTAAAGGATGACTGGATGCCGGCCATCGACTATAAAGAATTTGAGTCCCTGACCGCTTTCAACGACTCCCTCACTGACTATATCAGGCAGAAGAACATAAAAGACCACCGGTCTTTAGGCCAGAGTCCCTGGCAGCGGTTTAGAGAAGACCAGATGCATATTCGTCGAAAGAGTGAAGAAGCCATCGAGCAGGCTTTCTTGCATACGAAGGAATACAGGGTGGATAAAACCGGGATTGTCAAACTGAAGGGAAAAGAAATCGAAGTCGGTTATGCGTACATTGGTCAGCGAGTGACCCTCAAATACACGGCAGATCTGAGCCGCTTTTACCTCTATGAAAAAGATCAGCTTCACCCGGTTGAACCGGTCGATAAAATCAGCAACAGCCAGATCAAGCGCAAGCAGTATTGGATGACAGAAGGAGGAATCAAATGAGTCAGTCAGCCTTTTCTTATTACGGATTAACCACCAATCCGTTCACAAAAGACCACCCTTATACCTTTAAAAGTACGGATTACCTGGAGATGCACGCCCGTTTAGACCAAGTGGTCTCTCAAAAGGGTATCGGTCTCTATACAGGAGCCTCTGGCGTAGGGAAAAGCCGTATCGTTCATCACTTTCTTAACGGCTTAAATACGAATCTGTATACCTGTTGTGAAATCAAGGAGACACGGTTATCCAGTCGTGATTTTTATCAGGAATTAGCCATTGAACTGGGACTGGAACCGAGCCACAAAAAGGTCGTCAATTTTCGCAACATCCAGGAACGCATTCGCCAATTAGAGAGTCAGCGTATCACGCCAGTCATTGTCCTGGATGAAGCCCAATTTTTGTCAATGGACATCTTTGAAGAACTGCTTCTTTTATTGAATTTTCAACGAGATACGGTCTCAAACACAGTGGTCTTACTTATTGGCACTGCCAGTCTGCTGGATAAATTACGGTATGCGTCCTTAGAGGCCTTAAGGCAACGGGTTATTTCTATTTATCACTGTACGGGTATTCAGCAAGATGAAGCGAGACAATACGTGGAGGCAAAACTCAAGAGTGCCGAAGGCAGTCTTCGTATCTTTGATGAGAACGCACTCACGTCCTTAATCAGCCATGCCCAAGGCAGTTTAAGGCGGTTGGATCTTTTAACAACAAAGGTTTTAGAAATAGGTGTAAAACAGCAACAGGTTCAAATCACCCTGTCTTTAATTGAATCGGCAACGGCCGAAATCTTATTTTGATCGGTATAAGGAGCGTGTCTAATGGAAGAGCAAGAAATATGGCAAGAGATCGAAACCTGTTATTTTGAACAAACGTATTCTCCCACATTGAAACTTTATATCCAACAACTCGTTCAGGCGTATAAAATTTCCAGCGAGGAAGCGTATTTGTTTTCCTATTCACAGACCAAGCAATTAATTGAAACAGCCATACAGCAGGAAGAGAGAGTTCCGTCGTCTTTTGAATCCAATGGATTTATGGAAGATCAGGATGTCTCATTTTAATGGAAAACAGAAAGAAAGTCCGAAGAGAAAGGAGCATACGTTCCCAATGCTCTTCGGACTTTTTTTAGTAACTATTGTAGAAGACAATCCGCTGGTCTAAACTGACAAACGTGCTGGAATAAACAGATTCTGTCGCTTAATTGACCCATTTTCTTAAAAAAACTGCCGGAATAAAGTGACATTTACTGGCTGGATTATTTTGCTTTTCTACACAAATGTGCTATGATTAATTGTGAACAAATGATGAACAGAATATGGATGTTTTTTGATAAGGATCGACTATAGCTAGTGTAAATGAGGGTAGGGTATGAAAAACTGTGTGATTGTGATTCCAGCATTAAATCCTAACGAAAAGCTTTGTGAATATGTCCGTTTATTGAGTGAAGAGCGTTTCCTTTCGATTCTCATCATTGATGACGGAAGCGAGCATGCCTGTCAGTCAATTTTTGACCGGTGCAGCTCATATCATAATGTAAAAGTTATACGGCACTCCGAAAACAAAGGAAAAGGAAGAGCACTGAAAAATGCGTTTGCGTACATATTGGATGACGAGCAGATGAGCAAAGCGAAAGGAGTTATTACGGCTGATGCAGATGGTCAGCACAAACTGAGCGATGTTATGACTATATATCAGTCCTTATCTAAAAATCAGAGTAAACTGGTCCTCGGAGTCCGATCTTTTGACTCTGAAAATGTTCCTTTATCCAACAAAACGGGCAATATTATTACTCGACATGTGTTTAGACTGCTGTACGGCAAACGCATATCTGATACCCAGACAGGATTGCGCGGCATAGCTATGGACAGTTTACATCATTTTACAGACCTTGAAGGAGAGCGCTTCAGTTATGAAACGAATATGCTGATTGCTGCAGTCAGTCAGAAGCTGATGATAGAGGAATGTCCGATCGAAACGGTCTACATCAATGAGAATGAAAGCTCTCATTTCAACCCGTTCAAGGACTCCGCAGAAATTTATTGGGTGCTCTTCAAAAATTTTTTTAAGTTTATGGGCGTTTCCCTGACGTCCTTTATTATTGATATCACGCTATTTCAACTGTTCATGCTGATCCTTGGTTTTACCTTTGCGAGAAGACGGATTCTAATTTCGACCATTCTGGCAAGAGCAGGATCGTCGCTATTTAATTACTGTATGAATCGCTCAGTGGTTTTCAAGAGCAAGCGTAAATGGAACAAGACAATCATAGGATATTATTCATTAGCTCTAACAGAAGCAGTTATATCTGGCCTGTCCGTCTATTTATTGTTTCGGCTGACTGGGTTTAGAGTGGTCTTTCTAAAAGCTGGGGTCGATCTGGTCTTTTTTCTGGTCAATTATCGCATCCAGAAACTTGTGGTGTTTAAAGATTAATGAAATTGAGTTGGAATGAGTATGAAGAATTTGATTAACGGGAAGGCAGCTCAGAGTAATACGAGCTGCTTTTTACATGCATATGGATGTAAAGGATATCGATCAACTATAGGCAGAATTGCTTAAATCAGTGGGGGTTTTCAGATTAGAGATGCTGTAACGGCATTTCCTTTAATTCAGGAAGGGCCGAACTGCTGTTAGTGGATGATTTAACGAGACTTTATTAAAATAATTGACCAGTTAACTGTAACTAAAGAGAATCTAGCAATAGATTGTTCCATTTATAAAAGACTGAACTGTAACTAGAGGTTCTCTAATGGCATTAACACCTTTAAGAAATAAATAAACTACATCTACAAGCCTCCTAATGACAAGTTCTCAAGCTCTTAGAGAATAAAATATAACTAGACAGCGTCTAGTTATATCTTAT
>NZ_PREX01000046.1 GCF_009935905.1 Alkalibacterium sp. MB6
TGTGTGGTAACTTTAAGATTAAAGGTCTCGTTTCTTTTTGTCCAATTATATCAAATACCGAGGTTTATTTTACACTAACGGGGCTTTTATTCATCAAACAGATAAATAAGTGAAATAGAAGTGTAATCAAACTGAAACGATAAAACAGAAAAAGAGTGCTATACTTGGCTCAGGTTAGATTAATAAATAAACATTCTACCCGGAAAAGGCTTTGAAGCCTTATGCAAATAACTTATCACTTAAGAACAGTAAACGAGAACGAAGCGACCACATTATAGGCTAACACTATATGGAGGGAAAAACCTTTGAAAAAGACATTTATCTTATCAACGATTACGTCAACACTCTTACTGAGCTCACTAGCGTTCACGCCACAAGTATTCGCAACGGAGTATGATGAGCAAATCCAACAGAATTTAAATAAAATACAAGAATCTGAAAACAAAGTACATACATTGGAAGAAACAATTGAATCCTTGCAAGCAGAAGTACAAAATACTGAAGATCAACTAAAAACAATCAATGGAGACATTACCTCTAACGAAAACCGGATAGAAGAGGTTGTTCAACGTCTTGAAGACGCCCAAACTGAAATGACTGTTTTACAAGAAGAAATTGCAGTACTAGAAGATAACATCGCTAAACGAACAGAACAACTTGAAAACCAAGCGAGAACGGTTCAAGTCAATGGACAAACGACTAATTATATTGAATTTATTATCGATGCAGAGTCACTGACTGATATCATCGGTCGTATAGATATTGTTACTAGTCTTGTTCAATCTAATCGTAAATTAGTTCAAGCACAATTGAGCGATAAAGAAGCGGTTGTCGAAAAGACAGAGCTTACAGAGCAAACGATCGTTCAGCAAAATGCGTTAGCTGGCGAATTAGAATTGATTTCCGAAGATTTGGAACAACAACGTTTGGAAAAAGAAGTTCTAGTCGCTCAATTGGCATTTGAACGTGCATCAGCTGAATCAGATCGTGAACGATTCTTAGCTCAAAAAGCTTCAGCAGAACAGGCGGTAACGGAATTGGTTGTAGCCCGTGAAGAAGCTATTCAAGCTGTAAGAGCAGCAGAAGAACAACGTCGTGCTGAAGAAAGTGCAGCACAAGAAGCAGAATTAGCAGCTGCTGAAGAAGCACAAGAAGTGTCAACTGCTTCTTCACAAAGAGAAATAGTAGAAGAAACGGCAGTCACTCAAAGTGAAACAGAGACAAGTGCTCCTGAAGCATCGTCCAATCGTTCAACAGAAACGAGTGCATCCAGTACTGAAAGCTCAACTGCTAATAACTCAAGCAGTCAGTCTAATTCAGGAAACTCAAACAATTCAAATTCCAGCAATGCTGGTTCTGGAAGCCAAACATCAACGCCAGCAGTGAGTCAGCCGGCTGCGACACCAGCTCCTAAACCGAAACCAAAGCCTGCTCCGGCACCTGCACCAAGTGGTACAAGCTGGAGAGCATTAAGCGGAACAGCAAATAGTCTATTAGGCACTCCTTATTTTTTCACGGGAACCACACCTTCAGGCTTTGACTGTTCAGGCTTTACAAGCTATGTCTTTAGAAAAGCAGGTATTACATTACCAAGATCTGCGGCAGCTCAATATGCAGGATCTAAAAAAGTAAGTAATCCACGTCCTGGTGACTTAGTATTCTTTAGTCAAGGTAGCGGAGTCTCTCACGTCGGTATTTATGTAGGAGGGGGCCAGTTCATCGGTTCTCAATCAAGTACCGGTGTAGCATATGCTAGCTTAAACACAGGCTACTGGGCAAGTAGAGTCGTTGGATACGGAAGATATTAATATAATTAAATTGAAGAAGGCTCGCTCATCTTAAATGATGAGTGGGCCTTTTTTTGAGAATTTAGAAATATCGATTGCAAAATAAAAGATTAAACGCAGATAATGCCGACTCAGCGACGACATTATTCCCGAATCGACACTAAAGAGCCACATACTGTCGATTCAAACCAGAATTGGCTGCGAGTAGTCAATTAAATGGGTTTAACCGCCCACTCAGAAAGAATCCACTAGTGAGTAGTCAATTAAATGGGGTTAACTGCCCACTCAAAAAGAATCCATTAATGAGTAGTCAATCAACTAAATTTAATGGCCTACCTACGAGCATAAGGTTCAACGACATAACAATAAAACATCCCCACTCATGGAATAAACCAGGAACGGGGATGCTGATAAGAAAATTAACTATAATTTTCGGTCAGTGACATGTACAAATCAATATCTTCTAAGACTTCATCGATGGCTGACTGCCAGAAGGTTGATTGAGTCAAGTCCACGTTTAAGTGTTTCTCAGCTAACTCTTCCGTCGTCATGCTAGCCGTATCTCTTAATAAGTTACGGTAATTCCCCTCAAAAGATGGTCCAACTTCTTTTGCTTTAGAGTAAATACCCAAGCTAAACAAGAAGCCGAAAGTGTATGGGAAGTTATAAAATGATACAGACGTACTATAAAAATGAAGTTTACTCGCCCAAAACATGGGGTGATACGTTTCTAAAGAATCTTGGAACGCTTCTTTTTGAGCTTCTTCCATTAAGTCACGTAACTCTTTTTCGTTTACGAGTCCGTTTTGACGTTTCTCATAAAATCGTTTTTCAAAGATGAAACGGCTATGAATATCCATAAACATGATAGCGGCTCGTGAAATTTTACTGTCGAGTAAAGCAATTTTTTCCTCGACAGACGAAGCGGCTTCAATCGTGGCATTCGAGATTAATGTTTCTGCAAAAGTAGAAGCCGTTTCTGCGACGTTCATGGCGTAGCGGCGATTTAATTGTGGCAAATCTCGCATCACATGACTATGGAAGGCGTGGCCCAACTCATGAGCTAGGGTAGAGACATTATTGGCACTTCCAGAAAAGGTCATAAAAATTCGAGACTCTTTACTTTCCGGCAAATTGGCGCAATAAGCACCAGGCCGTTTGCCTTCTCTGTCTTCCGCTTCGACCCAGTTGTTTTCAAAGGCACGTTGAGCCATGCCACTCATTTCGGTACTAAATGAGCCGAAGTGTTTCACGATAAAATCTTGAGCTTCTTCAAAAGAGTAGGTCTTCGGAGTAAATGTCCCTACAGAAACAGGTGCAGCTACATCTGGCCAAGATAACTTTTCTAAATTCATTAATTTTGCTTTGCGGTTCAAGAAATCAACGACACGCGGTTTGTTTTCTGTAATGGTATCCCACATCACGTTTAAGGTGTCTTCTTTCATGCGGTTATACTCTAAAGGTGGGTTCATAAAATCATCTTCGCTACGGAGTTGATACGTTTGCAGTCTGAAACCAGCCAAGTGATTTAACGTATCTGCGAATAGTGGCGATTTAGCTTGCCACGCTTTTTCCCAAAGGTGAAGCATGGTGTGGCGGGCTTTAGGATCTGAGTCGCCAGAAAGTTTATTAGCAGCTTGACCAGCAGATAGAACCTTGACTTTGCCGTCTTCTTTAACAGGAATCTTGATGCTGTTGACCAATGACTGGTACATATTTCCAAAACCATGTAAGCCATCAAGAGATAATTTTTGGATCACGCGTTCTTCGTTTTCAGATAGTAATTTTCTACCTTGCTCGCGTTTTTCATTTAAAGCAAACGATACATCCTTAAAGGAGTCATCTGACAAAAGCTTATTCCAAGCCTCATCAGAACTGTCTTTTAATTGCTTCATAAAGCGTGTTTCAACAGCATTCATCTGACTAGCAATGCTCCCCAATTGATTCACTACTTTAGACGCTTGAGCATCTTTTGCATCGGCAGAAGCGAGTCCTCTAGCAAAGGTTCCTGCTTCAGATAAACCATTTGTGATGAATTCTCTTTTTTCAAGAAAGTCCTTCAACTTAGGAAACCCAACTTCATCCTGATCCACAGACCAGTTTTCAACCAACTCTTTTGCTTCTTGAATCGCTTTTTCGATAGAAGTCAGTTTATCTTGTAATTCGACAGAGTGGCTTCCCCCTTCAAAGACTCTGTCCATATTCCAGTTTAGTGCATTTGACATATGTCATCTCTCCCCAATATTAAAATGCTTACAAATAAATTATACTCATTGTACCCGTTTTTTCTTCACTTATCCAGAAACATCAGTTAGAATAAGTCTATTGATTAGGTAACTCCCAATAATCTATGAAAAATTATGTTTCCCAAATTTCTCGTTGCTCGTATGATGATTTCTGTCGATTAAGGT
>NZ_PREX01000047.1 GCF_009935905.1 Alkalibacterium sp. MB6
TTGTTCTTTGAAAACTGGATAGTTGATACAACAACACAATTTTAGTAATAAAATGTTAAGAAACAACACCGAGAGATAGACAAAGAGAACAGAAGTGTTCTTAGAGAACACTCTCAACGCTATAATACCCTTAACCTAATGGTTAAGTGAATAAGGGCGCACGGTGGATGCCTTGGCACTAGGAGCCGAAGAAGGACGGGACGAACACCGATATGCTCCGGGGAGCTGTAAGTATGCTTTGATCCGGAGATTTCCGAATGGGGGAACCCATCACTTTTCATCAAGTGATATCTTATCAGTGAATACATAGCTGGTAGGAAGGTAGACGTGGGGAACTGAAACATCTAAGTACCTGCAGGAAGAGAAAGCAAATGCGATTCCCCAAGTAGCGGCGAGCGAAACGGGAAGAGGCCAAACCAAAAGGCTTGCCTTTTGGGGTTGTAGGACCGGCGATATGGACTGGAATAGATAGCAGAAATGACTGGAAAGTCATGCGAGACAGGGTGAAAGCCCCGTATGCGACATCTAAACCTGCCTAGCTGGTATCCTGAGTACGGCGGAACACGAGAAATTCCGTCGGAATCCGGGAGGACCATCTCCCAAGCCTAAATACTCCCTAGTGACCGATAGTGAACCAGTACCGTGAGGGAAAGGTGAAAAGAACCCCGGAAGGGGAGTGAAACAGCACCTGAAACCGTGTGCTTACAAGTAGTCAGAGCCCGTTAATGGGTGATGGCGTACCTTTTGTAGAATGGACCGGCGAGTGACGATGTCATGCAAGGTTAAACCGAAGAGGTGGAGCCGCAGCGAAAGCGAGTCTGAATAGGGCGTAGAGTATGCCGTCGTCGACCCGAAACCAAGTGACCTACCCATGTCCAGGGTGAAGGTGCGGTGAAACGCACTGGAGGCCCGAACCCACGTACGTTGAAAAGTGCGGGGATGAGGTGTGGGTAGCGGAGAAATTCCAATCGAACTTGGAGATAGCTGGTTCTCTCCGAAATAGCTTTAGGGCTAGCCTCGGATAATATGCATCGTGGAGGTAGAGCGACTGTTTGGACTAGGGGCCCTTATCGGGTTACCGAATCCTGATAAACTCCGAATGCCACAGATGTAGATCCGGGAGTCACACTGCGAGTGATAAGATCCGTAGTGGAAAGGGAAACAGCCCAGACCGTCGGTTAAGGCCCCAAAATTCTTGTTAAGTGGAAAAGGATGTGGGGCTGCTCAGACAACTAGGATGTTGGCTTAGAAGCAGCCATCATTTAAAGAGTGCGTAATAGCTCACTAGTCGAGTGGCCCTGCGCCGAAAATTTACCGGGGCTAAACAAGATGCCGAAACCACGGATAGAACCATTGGTTCTATGGTAGGAGAGCGTTCTAAGGGCGTTGAAGCAAGATCGTGAGGACTTGTGGAGCGCTTAGAAGTGAGAATGCCGGTATAAGTAGCGAAACACGGGTGAGAATCCCGTGCACCGAATGACTAAGGTTTCCTGGGGAAGGCTCGTCCTCCCAGGGTTAGTCGGGACCTAAGCCGAGGCCGATAGGCGTAGGCGATGGACAACAGGTAGAGATTCCTGTACCAGTCTGCTTTGTTTGAACGATGGAGGGACGCAGGAGGCTAAGATGAGCGCGCTGATGGAATAGCGCGTCCAAGCAACAAGTCTGGGGAAGAGTCAAATGTTTTTCCCCTTAAGGACAAGTTGTGATGGGGAGGGAAATTTAGTACCGAAGCATCTGATGTCACACTGCCGAGAAAAGCTTCTAGTGAGAAGTAGGCTGCCCGTACCGCAAACCGACACAGGTAGTCGAGGAGAGAATCCTAAGGTGATCGAGAGAACTCTCGTTAAGGAACTCGGCAAAATGACCCCGTAACTTCGGGAGAAGGGGTGCTGACCACATGGTCAGCCGCAGTGAATAGGCCCAAGCGACTGTTTACCAAAAACACAGGTCTCTGCTAATTCGAAAGAAGATGTATAGGGGCTGACACCTGCCCGGTGCTGGAAGGTTAAGAGGAAGGGTTAGCTTCGGCGAAGCTCTGAATTGAAGCCCCAGTAAACGGCGGCCGTAACTATAACGGTCCTAAGGTAGCGAAATTCCTTGTCGGGTAAGTTCCGACCCGCACGAAAGGTGTAACGATTTGGGCACTGTCTCAACGAGAGACTCGGTGAAATTATAGTACCTGTGAAAATGCAGGTTACCCGCGACAGGACGGAAAGACCCCATGGAGCTTTACTGTAGTTTGATATTGAGTGTCTGTACAGCTTGTACAGGATAGGTAGGAGCCAATGAAGCCAGGACGCCAGTCTTGGTGGAGGCAATGGTGGGATACTACCCTAGCTGTATGGCCACTCTAACCCTCAACCGTTATCCGGTTGGGAGACAGTGTCAGACGGGCAGTTTGACTGGGGCGGTCGCCTCCTAAAATGTAACGGAGGCGCCCAAAGGTTCCCTCAGAATGGTTGGAAATCATTCGTAGAGTGCAAAGGCAGAAGGGAGCTTGACTGCGAGACCTACAAGTCGAGCAGGGACGAAAGTCGGGCTTAGTGATCCGGTGGTACCATATGGAAGGGCCATCGCTCAACGGATAAAAGCTACCCTGGGGATAACAGGCTTATCTCCCCCAAGAGTTCACATCGACGGGGAGGTTTGGCACCTCGATGTCGGCTCATCGCATCCTGGGGCTGTAGTCGGTCCCAAGGGTTGGGCTGTTCGCCCATTAAAGCGGTACGCGAGCTGGGTTCAGAACGTCGTGAGACAGTTCGGTCCCTATCCGTCGCGGGCGTTGGAGATTTGAGAAGAGCTATCCTTAGTACGAGAGGACCGGGATGGACACACCGCTGGTGTACCAGTTGTCAAGCCATTGGCATCGCTGGGTAGCTATGTGTGGAAAGGATAAACGCTGAAAGCATCTAAGCGTGAAGCCCCCTTCAAGATGAGATCTCCCATTCCTTTAAGGAAGTAAGACCCCTGAAAGATGATCAGGTAGATAGGCTGGAAGTGGAAGCATAGTGATATGTGTAGCGGACCAGTACTAATCGGTCGAGGACTTAACCACGCAAGTGGTTAAGGGCAATAATAGTAGTGGTGTTGAATCGTGTTGTATTAACTATCCAGTTTTGAGAGAATAAGATTCTTTCAATCAAAAAGATGAAAAAGAGTATCTGTGCGGTGACGATGGCGGGAAGGACCCACCTGTTCCCATTTCGAACACAGCCGTTAAGCTTCCCAGCGCCGAGGATAGTGAGGGGTTTCCCCTTGTGAAAGCAGGACGTTGCCGTGCAGCTCTTT
>NZ_PREX01000048.1 GCF_009935905.1 Alkalibacterium sp. MB6
TTTTTGTGGTTAAAAACATTGTACCGTAAAAGGACCTTACATGGCCTTTTTGCTTTTACACAATTATATGGACTTTATCACTTCTAATGTGTAATACTATGACTTTACTATATTTATTACTTTTATCATTATTTTATGCGTAGAGCATGCATTTTCTTCCACCATCGCCTGGTACATTTCAAGATACAATAAGCAAACCTATACTAGTTATTTACAAAGTCAAAATAACTATGCCACGTCAGCACAGGTCCAATTTAGTTAAGTTCGGTACTTACTCCAGACCGGTTAATTCCTAGTTAGTGGTCACAAATAATCTAAACTTCTAACTTAAATGGTGGTATCAGCATACTTTCCTATAAAAATAGATAATTCATCAATGGTTGGAAAAACAACTTCATTATTTAATGTTTCCAAATAAACCAACCCAATCAAATCGTCTGTATGAAAAAGAGTGTCTAGTGTTTCATCACTAAACATATTAGTGGATGTTAATACATTCATGAATAGAAACTTTATTTCTTCATAAGCAGAAATTTTATAACTATTCTCGAAAATATCTTCTTTTGATTTAGTCATCATTTCTATCTTGAATGATTCATATTCTGTATTCAGTTTTTCTTTTAATTGATTTATCATGTCTGCTCTTCCTCCTCAGTATAAGGGCTATCGATTAGTTTGAGTGTGCTTTTTTAGGAAGTCAATGATTATATTAAGTGTGTCTTCATGATAAAATGCTGGACCACCATGATCTGCCTCGTCAATGCAGTAAAACGAAGTGTCCAACCCAAGTTCTTGGCAATAGGTTTGTAACTCCACGCTCTGCTCAAACGGTACGATTCTGTCTTTATTGCCGTGCATAATGAGTAAAGGCGCATAGTCAGTCTCTTTTTTCAAGTAATAGCGAACGGATGCCCGTAAGGCTTTCTCACGGTCATTAAGCGTTAAGAAATCACCGAGCAACAGATTCTCTGGGCTGCTTGGACTATCATGAGGAACAGTTGACGCGTAATCCGCAATGCTTGTAAAATCGGCCACGCCATAGTAGTTGATAAAAGCTTTCACTTCGGGTAAGGGTTCGGATGGTTCGGCGTCTAATTGCTGACTGTTCCATGTCGCCCAACACATTAAAGCCGTATGGCCGCCACTTGAATCACCAGATACAAATAGGTTATTCAAATCAATTCTTAATTCCTTGGCATGTTTCGCCAAGTACCGAACGGCAGTTTTCGCATCCTCTACATGACTCGGAAAAGTTGGTCCGGGTATAGGTAAGTATTCTACGATAGCGAGTATGTAGCCGCTAGTCACGATGTCCTGGAAATCATACATGTGATCGTATAGATTCTGCTTGAACCAGCCAGACCCTTGAATATGGACCACTAGTGGATACACTCTTGTGTCATCACCTTGATCCGGATAGATTAAACGGACATGAAGGTTCTGGCCATTCTTACGGGTATAGACGTAATCTACTGGCTCGACTCTTGCTCGAACATGGTTAAAGTCTGCCATGATTGTTTTCATTCCAAGAACTTTAGCTTTAGACTTGGGAAAGTCATTATTAGACACGATCAATCAAACCCTTTCTTTTAACGTTATTTTCAGTTTAAAGTGTAAAGATAAGTAAGTCAACGAGAAATGAAATCGGTATCAAAAACAGAAAATTGTGTTGAATCAATCTAGTTGTCTTAGAACCAGCTCAGTAGCGACATAAGCATCAAGGGAATCAACAATTTGGGTTATCTCATCGTATGTCATCTCATAGAGTTTAGGGTAGTCTATTCTGTATTCATCATCTTCTAGAAACACGCTGGCGATAGGGCTGTGCCCTTTCCAAAAAATAAGCACCCTATCTTTTTCCATTGGTTTAAACATGACTCTTGTCCCATTAATTGCTGTGATTTGGTCAATCAATTCTTTTACTGTCATTTTTCCAACTCCTTCATTTTTTAAATTAAAAAAAGCACCACTATGAAATAAGTCGCGCTGAAAAAAGGTGGACTTATCTGTCAAGATGACTTGTTGGATGGAGCACCGTGCTCATTGAGTCGGTTGCTGAAGCTTCATAGGGCCAAATCCCTCCACTTCTCTTGATAAGGTGTTTATTTAATTTGTTTATTTATAATAACATACATGACTCTGTCGTCCAATAGCATAACATGCCTATACGGTAGTGCAAATTTCTATAAAGTGTCCATCTGGATCTTCAACGTAAGCAACCGTCTGCCCCCATGGTTTAACAACTGGCTTTTTTAATATAGTCACACCCCTCTGACGTAAAAAATCAATGGTTAATGCCACGTCTTCAACGACAAAACCAAGCTCAAAGGTTTGAGATGAGACATTTTTAACTGGCACGCTAAGTCCTGTGATTTCTTTTACATCTTCGCGAGTATTAATAGATAAGATGGTCTCCCCCGTTTTAAATTCAATGTAAGTACCTTGCTGCATAATCACTGGTAAGCCCAAGAGGTCACGGTAAAAGATGAGTGATTGATTTAAATCTGAAACGTACAAAATGATATATTTCATAGTTAGCTTCATGATTTTCTCCTTTTAGAGGCTTCTCTTTTAGCTAATAATCACCAAAACAACACCAAACAGAGTTCCCCAAGTTTCAGGAAACTCTGTTTAGCTTGATAGCGAGAGGCATGTTTATACGATATCCTATTCGCCTTATTTAACTATAAGAAGATAGAGGGGCAGTTCTTTATCTTCGAAAGAAGTGATACGGCATTATCTATATCCCTTTGGTAGATCACAATGAAACAGGGAGCCTGTTCTTTGATTATGATTGACTTTTGGCTACTATCGAAAATCTTTTTATCCAGTTAGTGATTGAAAAGTTGTTAGTTGACCAACTGCCCCTCTCGCTTCCTTACTACACCTGTGTTTTGCAAGATAAATGTTTAGAAAATTGCAATGAAAAGTTAAGAACTTTGCCAACCACTTTTAGTTCAATTATTT
>NZ_PREX01000049.1 GCF_009935905.1 Alkalibacterium sp. MB6
TGGATAAGTCATCCGAGTACTAGTATAAAGGATTTTTTTATACGATGGAACAGTTTAAAATTTTAATGCAACACTAGTGTTTTTAAAGGTTATAATATATTGAGAGAGCCTATGCTCCTAACTGTTTATTGATGCTGGAGGAATTATAATGATAAATTTATTGTTTTCACTTAATGAAACTTATGTCTATCCATTGAATGTTCTTATAAAATCTATAGTTGATTTGCATCCAAATGATACTTTTCGCCTATTTCTATTGCACGCCGGGATAAGAGAAGAAACATTACAAGAGCTTAGAGAAAGCATTGAAATTCATGGACATGAATTTCACCCCATTTACAGTAAGAATTTCTTTGAGTCGGCTGATAAAGTAGCCATCACTCGTTATTATGCTATAGAGATGTATTTGTGGATGTTTGCACCGTATCTATTACCAGAAGAGATTGATCGCGTGTTGTATTTAGATCCTGATATAGTCGCTATTAACGATATCAAGTCCTTTTATAATAAAGAGTTTAAAGGTCATTCATTTATTGCGACAAACTATAAGTATAAAACCAAGTGGCTCCAGCCTTTTAATAATTTGAGATTACGTAATTTTGAATCGGATAATTACTTTAACTCAGGCGTTGTATTAATGAATATAAAAAAACTCAGACAAACTGCTAACGCGAAAGAAATAGTGGAAGCCATTAGAGAGAATAAACCAGTTTTGATTTTACCAGACCAAGATATCTTCAATCTCCTCTATGTAAATGATATACTGGAAGAGGATTGGCGTATATATAATATGGATCCAAGAGTATTTGATAAGTTGAGAATATTGTTTCCGAGTAAATACACATTGGAAGATATTGAAGAAAATGTCGTGTTTATTCATTATTCTGGCAAACAAAAACCATGGGTCCTGAGAGAGAAATACAAGCATGCTCTAGGAAAATATTTTTTTGATGTAGAAAAAACAGTCTATCCTCGGTATGATGTAGCTGTGGAAGATAAGAAAGGAAGAATTAAATGACCAGTTCATATGATTACGATTATTTAGTTATCGGCGGAGGAAGCGGAGGTATTGCATCTGCGAATCGTGCAGGTATGCATGGAGCAAAAGTAGCCTTAATAGAAGAAAATAACCTTGGGGGTACATGTGTCAACTTAGGTTGTGTGCCTAAGAAAGTGATGTGGTATGTCGCTGAAATGATGGAGAGCATTACTCATTATGGTGAGGGATATGGCTTGGAATGGTCAGAAAAACCAACATTAAACTTCAAAAAAATGGTTGAAAACAGAGAATCGTATATATCGTTTCTACACAAGGCATATAAAAGAGGGTTAGATAATAATAAGGTAGAGTTGATTAAAGGACGAGCCACGTTTGTGAATAAGTCTACCGTTAAAGTGAATGATCAAACCTTAACTGCCAAACACATACTTATCGCTACAGGTGGTCAACCAAAACGCTTAGACATACCCGGTGGTGACTTGGGAATTGTCTCAGATGGCGTATTTGCTTTGACTAAGCTGCCTAAGAGTGTGGCAGTCATCGGTGGAGGTTACATTGGTGTTGAAATGAGTCAAATATACCATGCGATGGGTGCCGATACCCATTTGTTTGTTCGTAAGCCTGCTCCTTTAAACAGTTTTGATTCCATTATCAAAAAAGGGTTTATGGAGTTAGCTGAAAAAGAAGGGCGAGCTGTTCATACAAATAAATCTATCATTGAAGTGAAAGAGCTTGGTGATAAACATTACCAAATTGTTTTTGAAGATGGATCCGTACATGATACTGAATTGGTCGTATGGGCAACGGGAAGAACACCGAACACAAAAGGCTTGAATTTAGAATCAGCCGGAGTTAATGTGTACCCGGGCGGTTATATCGAAGTAGATAAATACCAAAATACAACAGCAGAAAACATATATTCTGTTGGAGATGTCACAGGTAGGGTAGAGTTAACACCAGTCGCAATTGCTGCGGGTAGACGATTATCTGAACGGTTATTCAACGGTCAAGAAGATGAGTACCTGGATTATCAAAATATACCGACAGTTATTTTCACACATCCTCCTATAGGAACAATCGGAATGACAGAAGAGCAAGTGAGAGATTTGTACCCAGAGGAAGAAATAAAAATTTATCAAACATCCTTTACGTCTATGCATAGTTCAATTACAGAAAATCGACAAAAGGCGTATATGAAACTTGTTTGTTTAGGTAAAGACGAAAAAGTCGTTGGCTTACATGGAATAGGAAAAGGGATGGATGAAATCCTTCAAGGGTTTGCAGTAGCTATCCAAATGGGAGCGACCAAAAGAGATTTTGACCGGACCATCGCTATCCACCCTACTGCTGCCGAAGAGTTTGTCACAATGAAATAAGAAGTCGCACAGTTGAATACTATCATTATAGGCTCCTATAACAGTGGTTGCAGGAGCCTATTTGGCATAAACCCGAACGTTCGGGAAAAAATGTAGTTAAACTTTAAGGTTTTTGTTGCATTCTCTTTACTAGT